>NZ_FOXV01000006.1 GCF_900115815.1 Roseivivax halotolerans
CTTGCGTTTCGACATCTCTGATCTCCTTCTCGTCGAAGATCAGCAGACTGCAAATCGTAGCTTATGTCAGTGTCCGAATTTCGGGGGATAGCTCAGATGGAAGGCCGAAGATAATCCTTGCTTGCTCTCTGAGCTTCGGGTCAGGCTATATTTATGAATATCCTGATGTCCGCAGTCTTGGCCGCAGCGACGCTACAGAGCTCGGCGGCGTCCTCTTCCGAGGATGTTTGCCGGATTCACATATCCGAAACGGGCGGCGTAGTAGGGGTCGAGGCGTATTTAACTGCGCAGGGCTGGGCTGATGGGAGCTTCTTTTTCACGAGCATCAGCCAAGTGGGATCTAACCGTTCGCAGAACTTTCAGGCTGGAATGATACCCTCAAACGCGAATTTGCTGCTTCCCGCCCGGCTGGCTTCTGTGACACTTAGTACTGGACCTGCTGCCCGTATGGAATTCCGTCTTCAGTTTTCCAAGGGCCGGGAGACAGCCGAGTGTACTGCTGTCTTCAGGCAGTAGGAGCCTTGCTCACACAAACTTTGCTCCCAAGGTTGAGATTGCACATCGTCTGCCGCAAGTATGCTTAAACGGCAAGAGACGGAGGACAACCAACATGGACGGTTTGTACGTGGTGCGAATTGCAGCGCTGGCGGCACTTGCGACACTTCTTTCGCCGAGTGTAAACGCTCAGGAGGCATTCCTTAACTACACGCAACCCTTCGCTACAGTTTCGACACCAGGCTACATCGCTCAAGTAGAGAATTATCCAGCTTTCCGCCCGGTATCGCCCCCGGCTGGAGACACCGCCTCGTCTGCTCCTGAGCCAGCTTCTGCACAATCGGCAGCACAGCCCGAACCGGAAGCCGAAGAGAACGTCATCCTTAATGTCGGTGGCAGCTTTCAGGTTGTTCCAAGGGCGCGGATTTCCGACAATTGACTGACGGACCCTCACACCACAGACCAAACTCACTTCACGATCCAGCCTCGTTGGAAGGATCTTCGGGCAAAGCACCGGCGCGTTCCACAAGTTGATCAAAAGCGTCGCTAAAACTCGAAATCGAAAATGGAATGTTGATGACATCGCCTGCGGCAGACTGCATGACCACTGATGCAGTTTCGCCATCGTTGATTGCTGACAGGATGTCTGAGGGTAATGAGCCTTGCACGAGACATCCTTCAGGCACACAAGTTCCGACAGGCAAAGGCACCGAAACCTCCTCATCGACACGCAACTCGGGCGGCACAGAGAACCTTATACCGAGTGGAAGCGCAATCTCGGTTTGGACCGTGCCATCGCCTAAAATCGCTATCGCGATCGCTAGCGCGACTACTCCCGCGTCTGCGTCCTCCACGCGCTGGTAGATCTGGCACTGCGGCTGCTCCTCGCTTGCAAAACATTCAAGCGACCACGATCCAATCTTCAAAACTTCATCCGGACCTGTTTGAGCGAGGCTCGGCTGGGCGATCACGTTCAACAAGAAAAAAGTCGTGAGGTAAGAAATACGCATTTGGGCAGCCTCTGGCATACAACTTACCTTAGCCTGACAGCCGACTTACGCGGGTACAACACTGGTTTTTCGGCTTGACGATAACCCCATCTCACAACGGCAGATCGTCCAAAATAAAAAGGCGCGGCTCCAGGTGCCGCGCCTTTGCCACTGATCGTGGGGAGTGGATCGGCCTTACTCGGCCTTTCCTTCATCTTTGGGTTTGCGCGTCGGCTTCTCGGCCTTCTGCGCATCGATCTCGGCCTTGCGGGCCTCGACCAGCTTGGTGACTTCCTCGGGGCGCAGCTCGTGCACGGCGATTTTCTTCGCCAGGCTGGCAGGCGCATGCACTTCGAGGTGCGTGAAGAGGACGGTGAGCAACTCTCTGTCGGCAGTGTTGAGAAGCTTCGGCAGCTTGTCGTTCACCATCTTCTTCATTGCGGTTTCCGCGGTTTCGCGATTGTTGTGTGCGAGTACGGTTTCGAACACGCGTTGTTGTGCGGTTGTCAGCATAGTGACCTCCTGATTGCGATTTAAATTCCGGGCATGGCCCGCGGCCTTGGGGTCGATCTCCTGGACATCTCACCCTCGGCTGAAGGGGACTTGTGGTCCTTTGGGATGGGACGGAAAAAACTTTTTTCAAAGTTTGATTGCTCGGCTCTCATCGCGATCCGCCTGATCACGGGCACCCCTCTGATCGAGGTGTCGCAGACCAAGGAGACGCTTGGTCAGCCCTTTCCGTAGCTCCGCGATCGTCTCGCGCACGGAGCTTGGCAGTTTGCTCGCGATCGCCACGATCGTGTCATCCGCTTTGCGGATTTCCTCGACATCCCGCGCGACTTTGCGGCGGGCCGCATCCTCGGCTTCGCCTCGCAAGCGCGCGAACGCCTTGCGGAACAGCGTGCGGGCTTTCTGCAAGCGTGGGCTTGCCGGTTTCTCGGGAGACGTTTGCGGCGACGGTCCGCTTCCGTTGGTCGGCTGCTCTTTGCCGGGCAACTCCGCACGTTCCGCAATATCGATGTCGCCAGACGCCACGGCCGCGGCAAGGTCCAGAACCTCGTCGGCTTCGCTCTCGCGCTGCGCGACGGCGCCTTCGCGGATCTCAAGCTCGGAAGCCTGTTTAGAGAGCTTGCGCTCTTCCTTGCGACGCCAAGCCCGCGGCGAGACATGCTGCCGCTTTTCCGGGATCTCGACCTTTGGTTCGTCGCCGCGTCGCGTGGCATTCTCTGCGATCGCCTCCCGGATCGCCTTGGCGCGTTTCTCACCCCGCACCAGGCCGATCTGACTGAACCAAGCGCCGACGCTGTCCTGCGCCAATTCGTAATCCTCGATGATCGCGTGCTTGGACGGCTGCAGCATCTGCCGTCCATCCTTGGTCTTGGCCCGCGGCAGGATGACCGCATGGATATGATAGGCCTCCTCGTCGAGATCCGCGCGGGCATGCACGACATCCTCGCCGAAGTGCTCTTGCAGCCAGGCGACCGCCAGCTCCTCGAATTGGGCCTCGTGTCTGTTGAGGGCGCGCGCCGCATCTTCGTCGCCGAAGAGTTCGTCGATGGGTTGGAAGCCTGGCGCTGTCGGCTGGGCTTGCGGGTTCTGCTTCTTCCTTTCGTCGTTCCCCGCTTCGAACCATTTGCGGTTCACCGTCAGGATGACCTCCCGCATCGGCCCGTGCCGGGTCGCCCGCCAGGGATCGCGCGGGCCTTCTGTGATGCGTTTGTGCAGCTCGCTCTTCCGCCGACGCCTCTTCAGCTTTTCGAGCTCATCGGCAAAGTTCTCCGTGGCCATCTCGCGTACTTCGTCCTGAACCTCGCGCGCCCAGCCCTCCGAGCCGAGAAGACGCCGGTTGTCCTTCGAACGCGCCTTGTCCACATGCCCGAGATCGCCGCCCTTGCGCGTCCGGTGGCCCTCGTAGCCTCCGAGATCCTTCGGCCAAAGCCCCGCCATGCGCAGCACCACGGGCGTGCCTGTCGTCTCTGTCATTGTGCGTCCTCCGTTTTGGAGGTCGGGACATCTGGTCGGGCCGAGTTCCGCAGAAACGGGTTGGGATCAGCGCTTCGCGTCAAAGGCTGCACGAGCGCTGCAGTTCCCCTTACTCACTAATCAGCCCGCGCAGTCGGCGCGCTCCGCGCGCCTTGGTGCTCGGGCTGTCGTTCGCCGGGGCGCTGCCCCGGACCCCGCTCGCCGAGGGGCAGGAGGTCGTTCGCTACTCTCCTGCACCGCTGGCGTCTCCGACGGCTCGGAGCATCGTTCCGCACTCCTCCGAGACCACCTGCTCGCGGCTCCCCGCGCGGGTTCGAGAGGGTCTGCCCTCTCGACGCTCTCCCAAAATGAAGCCGGAGCCCGGGCCCGGGATCCTCTTTGAAGCGACGCGCGGCTTGTGCCGCGTCGCTTCAAAGAGGCCCCGAGCCTCGGAGGCAGGAGCAACGCGGTGTTTCTCATCCCAGAAAGGAAGACACCGCATGAACACGTCCCAATCCCACACTGCCTGGAAAGACAGCCTCGCCCCGGGCGATGTCGTCTCGTTCTGCTTCCCGCATGAGCGGGAAGGCTCCAACGCGCCCAAGGTGCGCCCGAGCCTCGTCCTCGATGTCGAGGTTCGAGACGGCCAGCGCTACGCCCATCTCGCCTATGGTACGACCTCGCCAACCACCCGCCGGGCGGGCTACGCTATCGACGTCACCGATGCGGACGAGATTGCGTTCGCGTCTCTGCACAAACCGACCCGGTTTGATGCGGCGCGCCGCGTCATCGTCTCGCTCGCCAATCATAACTTCGACGTCAGCCCGACCCGCGGCACGCCGGTGCTCGGCCGTCTGACCGGCCGCGCCACCGAGCGCATGCACCGCATCCGCGCGCGCATTCACGCCGAGCACCATATGCGCCGGGCAGGGCTGTTCCGGACGCGGCGCGGGTATAACCCGCCACGCGAGATCACTGTTGAGCGACGGAAGGACGGGCGGATCACGGCCCGGCAGACGCGCAATGTCTGAGCCGTTGCAGAGCGCTCTCCTCGCTGTCATCGAACTGGTCCCCGCCGCCAAGAGCGCGCTCGCCGAGGCGGGGGCGCATCTCGACGCAAGCCAGCGCAAGGCCCCATTCAAGTTCTCGGGCAAGCTGGACGACGGCAAGGTGTTCCATGACCGCGACCTCGAAGAACTCGAGCGGCTGCTGAAGCCGCTCCAGAAGATCATCAGGGATGGCGAGCGCACCGAGGTGATCGTCGACGAAGGCTATGTCGACGAATCCTGGATCCAGACGATCCTGATCCCCGAGGCCCGCGAGCTGCAGGAGACCTGCGCGCCGCTCTTCCAGCTGCGCGACGCGCTCCGCCATGTGCGGGATCTGCGCCGCGTCGATCGGATCTATTCCCAGCTCGCGCACTGACCCTCTGCGGGGCATCTCCAGGTGCCCCGCAAAAAAAATAAAAAACTGACTCAAACTCGGATCTGCGGTCCCAGCCCCGGCCTGATGTCCCCTCGAGCGCAACAAAGCATCGAGAAAGGACAACAGATGCAGGCCCAGACAGATCGAGCAACCCTTCACGCCGCAAACGACAACCCTGGCGGAGACCAGAGCGCAGAGGTCGCGCTCCGCGGTCTCGTCACGCTCCTCGCGCGCGCCGAGATCCGCCGCGCCTCCGAGGCCGCGGCCAACACAAACACCGACAAGAACAAGAAAGGAGGCCGCGCATGACGACCCGCGTCGCAGTTTACGTCCGCTATAGCTCTGGACTTCAAAAGCCCACGTCGATCGAAGACCAGATCGCGATGGCAGAGATTGTCTGCAAGCAAAATGGCTGGACCATCGTCGAGACATTCATCGACATGGAAAAGACCGGGCGGAATACCAATCGCGCCGGCTATCAGGCCATGAAGGCGGCGGCACAAAGCCGGCGGTTCGACATGGTGGTCACGGAGTCCATGAGCCGTCTGAACCGCAATGTGCGGGACTCCATCGACATCTATACGGTGCTCTCGTTTCAAGACGTCAGCCTCTACACGATTGAAGAGAAGCATCAGGATTTCCTCAGGGTCCTGTTCCTCGGCTATGGCTCGCAAACGCAAAGCGAGAAGATTGGCGAAGCCACGCTTCGCGGTATGAAAGGCGCATTGAAGCGGAAGCGCCTTCACGGCAAAGCGTTCGGTTACCGCAAACGCAAAGCGGAGCACGGATGCAACCGTGAGATCGTTGAGGAGCAGGCGGCTGTCGTGCGGCGCATCTTCAAGGCGTTTGCCTCTGGCCAGAGCGCGACCGCCATTGCGGAAAGCTTGAACGCGGATCGTATTCCGGCACCGAAGGGCGGAAGCTGGGAAGGCTCGACCATCCGAGGCAACCCCGCCCGCGGGGAAGGCATCCTGCGCAACCGCCTCTACATCGGCATCCCCGGTATGGGCCGGACGAAGCACACCTATAATCCCGAGACATTCCAGAAGAGAATCAAGCCGACACCGGACCAGATGGTCGAGGAAGATATTCCGGAACTCCGGATCATCGATCAGCCGCTCTGGGACGCTGTCCAAGCCGAACTCGCGCGGCGGGCTGCCGCCTCGCCGAAGGCAGCGCGGGCTGCGCGGCGGAAGACGTACCTGCTCTCCGGTCTTCTGACCTGCGGCTGCTGCGGTGGTTCCTACATCACGGTAAACAAGACGAGCTACGGCTGCCGCGAGGCACGCAGGAAAGGCTGTAGCAACAAGGTTCTGATCTCCCGCAAACGCATCGAGACGCGCGTGTTTGCAGCTCTCGATCAGGCCTTCCGCTCGCCCGAGCTCATCGCGCAGTTCGAAGCCGCGATGGAATCCGAGCGGAAGGCGCTCGCAGATGGTAGCCTCGATACAGAACGCGCGCGCCTTGGCGCCGCGCTCAAGAAGGCGGAGCAAGGCAAGACCAACATCCTGAACGCGATTGCCGAGGGTGCGCCCTATGCAACCTTCAAGGAGAAAGCAGAAGCCTTGGAGGTCGAGATCGCCCAGCTGACGCAGCGCGTCTCGGACATCGACACACAGATCGAGAATAGCAGCCAGGTCATGGAAAGTGGCGCGGCCGTCTATGAGCGCGTCCTGAGCCAGCTGACGCAGCTCCTCTCCGATCGGGACTTCGTGGAGGAGGCCCACGGCTATCTTGCGGTGCTCATCCGGAAGATCGTGCTCATGCCGGACGAGACCGCAGAGCACGGCCTGAGGGCTACCATGGAGCTGTCCAGCGAGGCGCTTCTGCCAGGGGTCATGGGTGATCAGGGCGCAGGCTCGAAGAGCGGCACCAAGGTCGTTTGCTGACGACCGGCCCACGCGCTCGCGAAGCGCCGATCTCGACGTCGAACAGTACCTCCGTCAGCTATCTGGCGGAGGCGTTTTTGCGTTTGGGTGGGCGCAACTTTCGCGCTTCACAATTATATCTTTGGTCTGCTGATCGAATTACAAGGCAATGCGGAGGGCGGACAGCGATCGTTCGCTGCACTCAGGCAACGATGATTGCAGTGCGCCGAAGCGGGCTTTGCAGAGTCGCGGTATCTATATCGGCAGATGCATGGCGACCTATTCAGTGTCATTCACTGTGAGGTCTTCAAGGCGCAACGTTTCGCTTTTGATCGAGCGGATCTCAGATATCAAGCCCCGAAGCTCGCCAATAAGATGGGCTTGGGCCTGGTCCTGCAACTGCTCCTCCTCGTCAGCTTCCGGCTCAGGGGGCTGAAGATAGTCCATTTCGCCGCCCTTCTTGCTGAACTCAACGTATTTCTTCACCGCAGTCCGCAGGTGCGCATCATGCTCCTCAGCCAAGCCACCGGCACGGTTCTTCAGTTCGGCGATGATGTCATCGACAAGCGAACTTTCCCTCTTCTTGAGGTCCTCTCGCATCGACCTTTCGATTACTTCGTTCGAAATGCGCTTGTGGCGAAGGTCTTCGATGGCGTTTTGAACCTTTAGGACATCGAGCACGACCCCAGACACCTTCTTGGACATGAACGCAAACGCAGAGATAAGCGCCATGCTCCCGGAGACGCAGACGATGATCGACCCCTTGGAGGCGCCTACGACCTTCATGTCATGTGGAGTTTCGTCGACAAGATGCCCGATACCACGCACAATGTCGTTCCAGTCTGCCGACCACTTTTTCATGGCGGCAATGTTCTCGATCGAAGCATCCTGCCGAAACTGGATTCGCGCAATTGCGGTGTCGTCGTGGACCACATCCCCGGTCTGATCAGGCATGAAACCTGCTGCTTGCAGCGCAGTAGAGAGACTCTCCAGCATTCCGGTCACGCTTGTTACCTTATCCGCAGCAGTCTTCATTTCCGACGCAGAGGTTGCCGGGTCATAGCCTGACTCGGTAACCACCCGCTCTACGAACTCAGCGCCACGGACACCAAGAAATTGCCCAACCCCGATCTTGTCCAGCTGCGCGACCTGCTGGAGGTTCAGTTCGGTCATGGGCAGAGCGTTGAGGCCTTCCACCAATTCATGGAGTTGTTCACGAACCGGCTGCTTCTGGTTCTGCGAGGCATTGTGCTGGAGCACGTTCTGGAGGTTCTTATACTGCTTCCCTACCCTCGGACCATTACTCCGATACCAGTCTACCAAGTCGAAGATTTCGGCAACTTCCATCCGCAGTTTCTCCACTGGCGCAATTCGCATAATCAAATGAACCGATTGCACAATCCGAACTTCGGGGCATGGTTTCAACCTACGAAACGCGAAGCTTGAGAAAAACTCACGGTGAGAGTTTGCTGGCGGTGAGCAGCTTTCGTCCTTTTGAACACCCGCTTAGTGCTTCGGTACAATGAAACGATCTATCTGGCTGGAGAGACAACATTTCGCGTTAGATTTCGGTGTGATAGCTCAGCGGTGCCGAGGCCGATGGACAGCATAGGTTTGGGTCCGGCCGTCTGCTGGAGATTCACAGACGGCGGCTATGGTCAGAGACGACCTGAACCGCGACTTCACCCCACCATCTCTAATCATGTTTCTCCGAACATTCTTCGGGCGGCCGTGACTTCTGGACCCTGCTGACCGACCGGACGGCTGTTAAAAATTCCATGGACGACAACGTTGCGTAAGTATTTCGTATCGCGTTGGTTCCGGCACTCAGGATTCTGCCGCAGTGCAACTCCAAAGAGCATCTTTTCAACCCACTGGATCAACGGCTTGGCGCTCTTCCGGTTACGGCTGAAGTATCCTTCAGGCGTCAATAGTGGCATCAGAAACAAAATGGGCGTACCGCGATGCTCTCTGATTACAGCGTCATAGTGGTCGCGCTTATGCTTCTCGAGCACCTCGCGCCGAAATCCGCCCTTCGCCACGGTCATACCGATATACCAGGGCTTCATTGCATCGCCATGCCTGAGGCCGAATGCATAGCATCCGATCGCTCTCTCCAGCCCCTGAGATTCATAGTCATAGCGTGCGGATGCTTCCTGCACCTGCTCCCAGAAGTCCGGCTGCTGCGAGGGTATTTTCATGTCAATCCGGGCCAAATCGAACGGGCCATATATGTCAAACCACAAGATCCAAGCACTCCAGATTTGGCGAACGTCGATGGTAGAAGCCACGAACTCGCGCGCGCAATACAAACGCCTGAAGCCAACAGGCCAGTCGAGACTGGGTGACTGAGACTGTTCAGAGCAGCCTCGCGTCGCCCCGTAGTGAACAATCGCAGTGGGTTGGGCATTTGTCCACGTATAGGCGTGAGGTGCTGCACCGTGGCTGAGTGTCCGCTTTTGGGGGAGCCAGCCCCATATTGCGGAAAATTGGTCTCTTGAAATGCCACTGTGGGCCGTGAGTGGCCGCAGTCAGATCTGTACGCGATAATTGTCCTCAGCGTGATTGTCCTGATGGATCTTTCGATGCGTGCTCGCCTGCTCCGCTCATGGATGCTTTGTGTCACTTCGCGGCTCGGCTATCTGCCACGCCCACCCGAGACAGAAGAACGGCTGTCGAGGTGCAATCAACGCTTGAGCGAGGGGCGCTGCCCCTCGCGCTCCCCGGAGTATTTTTCGCCAGATCATGAGCAAATCGAGGGCGCGAGATCGGCCGGTGTCAGGCGAAAGGCTTTGCCGAAACCGCCATTCAGATGTGCCTCCACCGGAGTGAAGCGCAGGAGCGAGAAATCCGAGAAGCCGATATAGAGGCGGGCCTTGGGGTAATGCGCGAGATAGTGATCGGCGAGGGAGGCATGGTCGGGATCGCCGTGACGGATGAAGCTCGCGCGCGCCTGAAGCGTCAGGCGCGGATGGGTCAGCGGATCGCCTTTCGCGCCGGGCTGCCCGACCAGGAGCGAGCAACGCGGATCGCCCTTGAGGGCGCGGGTGTGGTGGGAGAGGTCCGAGACGAGAGCCAGCGGCAACCCGTCCGGCCCCGGCACGCAGCCGATCCGGGTCGCCATCGGGAAGGCCGTTTCGGGATCGAAAACCGCGAGCGCTGCGTATCGGGCGGCCTGGATCAACTCTCTGGCGAGGGTGCGCGCTTCGTCGTCGGTGGGCCTGATCGGATCTTGCGTGTCGGTCATGGCATGAAGCTAGGCGGTGCTCAGAACTCCGTCCAGAGGCCGAGCTTGAGACCCATGCTGGTATCGCCAAGAACGCCGTAGCTTACACCGAGCTCGAGATCGAAGCGCTTGCCGAGCGGCGTCGTCACCGATGGCACGATTCGCAGGAAGGCCTCGTCGCCGGTCTGCTGCCCGGTCTGGAACTGGACCATCGCGCGCCGTGCGCCAAGGTTCATTCCCAGAGTGAGATCGAGCTTCGCGTCGGCATTGCCCGTCTCCGGAAACAGCTCAGCCGCGAAATCCGCTGCCGCCCATCCCCGCGCCACGCCTTTGCCCAAGGACAATCCCGGGCGGATCACGGTCTTGCCCTCGATCTGGCCGATGCCGAGTTCTGGTGCAATCTGCATGCCGAGCCGTTCGCCAAGCGGGTATCTCACGAAGGCGACGACCTTGGTGCCGCCCGAGACCGAACGGCCGAGATCGAGCCCGACCGTCCAGCGATCCGTCAGACCGTACTCGAGATAAAGCGTGTCGTAGCGCGCGGTGGGCGCGTAGCTGACCCATGTCGTGTAATCCTGCGCCCAGGACAGGTACGAGGTCGCCGAGGCAAAGCCGGTGCCTTTCTCGCGCGGCCAGGCACCTGCCGCGGCCAGGCCAGGCAAGAGCAGCGACAGAGCAAGGGCGAGACACACGCGGATCATGTCTGCGAGCTATCCCGCGTTAAGGTTAATGAGCTGTTAAACACGCAGGTTCGACCCAATCGACGCAGGCGAATTGGCGTGGCGTGGTCATTTCCATGCTGCAGGTGCAAAATGCGCCCGCGTCAGGCAAGAGGGGCGATTCGCGATGACCGGCTCGATCATTACCGTAGCTCAGCAAAAAGGCGGCTCGGGCAAGACGACGCTGGCCGCCAATCTCGCGGTCGGGTTCTTGCGTCAGGGAAAGACCGTGGCGCTGGTCGATACCGACCCGCAAGGCAGCCTCGGGCGCTGGTTCATGACGCGCGTCGAGGAACACCCGGACGCCACGGTCGGCCTCGATTTCGCGACCTCTTCCGCCTGGGGGATCACCTACGAGACCCGGAAGCTGGCGGGCGCCTGCGACATCGTCATCGTCGACACTCCGCCGAAGGCCGACAGCGATCTGCGACCCGCGCTTCGGGTGGCGGACCTTGTCGTCGTGCCCGTGGCGATGAGCCATGTGGATCTCTGGGCGACAGAAGGCGTGCTGGATCTCGCGAGGCGCGAGGAGAAGGACGCGCTTGTCGTGATGAACCGCACCCGTGCGCGCACGCGTCTTGCGGGCGAAGTGGCGGAAGCGGCGGCACGGCTGGAGGCCACCATCGCCGAGACGCAGATTGCCAATCGCACGATCTATGCCGAAGCGATGGGCAAGGGATTGTCCGGGGCCGAGGGTCGCAAGACACCTGCGCGCGCCGAGGTCGACGCGCTGTCGCAAGAGGTGGCGGATCGGCTGGCAAAGGGGTAGACCGGAGGGCACACCGCCCGAGACCGGAGAGATCATGACCGACCTCGCTGCCCTTGCCGACCTCATTCGATCCGACACCGAGACCCGTGGCAGGGCGATCTCGCGGCTGGGCTATTTCTGCGCGCCGTTCCAGCCCCCAGAGGGTCCGTTCTCGGACAAGGTCATCAAGGTCTATCGTGGCGCGGCCAAGCCGGCGGAGCTGACACGCCTTGCAGAGGCGCATGACGATTACGTTCGGGTGCTGACCGAGTGCGGCGTCACGCTGCCTGAGACCGAGTTCCATCTCGTCGATCTCGGAGGGTCCACAAGAACGCCGGTCATCGTTCAGGAGGCGTTGCCTCTCAGCAGCCTGATGCGGCCGCGGATGCGCGAGGACAGCAAGGAAGAGACGCTGGCAATGATGCAGGCCGCAGGCGAGGTCATCGCGTCCTTCTGGACCGAGGCGCAGCGGGTGAAGACGCGCGTCGGCTTCCATCCCTCGATCCGCAATTTCGCGATCAGGGACGGCCGCGCGGTCTTTTTCGACACCTTCCCGCCGCTCATCCACTACAGCCGCGAGGAGATGGGCAAGCTGCTGCTGCAATTCTCCGAGAAGCGGATGATGCGACTTGTCGGGCCAATGATGCAGAAGCGTGTGACGGGTATCCAGGACGAATGGTATTCGCCGCCCGAGACACTTGTCGGGCTCGTCGGCTCGGCCTGCCGTCTGCGGCCCGAATTCGCCGAGGATTACCTCGAATGGGGACGGCTCTTCGCGCGCTCGCACATGCCACGCTGGGCTGAGCCCGCGATCGAAGGCCTGGACGGGCCGCCGCAGCTTCCGGGCTACTGGACGGGGTTCCGCAAGCTTCTTGGCCTTCAGGGCGAGCCGAATGTCTGAGCCCCTCTCTGCGCTTTACGAGGCGCGGGTGGCGGCTGGCAGCATCGAGGACGACCCCGCACAACGTGCCATCCTGCCCGAGTTCGACCGGATCGCCGAAGCGGTGAACGCGCCGCAAAAACGGGGGTTCTTCCGAAAGGCACCGCCGCCGCCCAAGGGTCTATATATCTGGGGCGGGGTCGGGCGCGGGAAGTCGATGCTCATGGATCTCTTCGTTGAAAGCCTCGATGTGCCCGCCCGCCGCGTGCATTTCCATGCCTTCATGCAGGAGGTGCAGGACGCGGTGCATCGCGAACGGAAGGCGGGCACCGAAGATCCGATCAAGCCGGTGGCCAAGGCCGTCTCCGACAGCGTGAAGGTCTTCGCCTTCGACGAGATGCAGATCACCGACATCGCCGACGCGATGATCGTCGGGCGGCTCTTCGAGCGGCTTTTCGAAGCGGGCTGCGTTGTCGTCACGACCTCCAACCGCGTCCCTGACGATCTTTACAAGGACGGGCTCAATCGCGAGCTGTTCCTGCCCTTCATCGCGCTTTTGAAAGAGTGGATGGTCATCCATGAACTCGCGGCCGAGAAGGATTATCGGCAAGACCGGATCGCCGGGAGCGAGAGCTATTTCACGCCTGCCAACGCCGAGGCGCGAACCGCCATCGACACCCTGTGGCAGCGTCTGTCAGGCGGGCAGGAGGAGCCTCTGACCCTGACGGTGAAAGGCCGCCAGATCGAGCTGCCACGCTATTCGGGCGGGGCCGCGCGCGTGCCGTTCTACGAGCTGTGCGGCAAACCTCTGGGACCGGCGGATTACCTCAAGCTCGCCGAAACGGTGCGGGTCTTGATCCTCGAGAACGTGCCGCAGCTCGGCCGGTCGAACTTCAACGAGGCTAAGCGCTTCGTGACGCTGATCGACACGCTTTACGAGGCGGGAACGCAGCTGATCGTCTCGGCGGCCGCTGAGCCGGAATATCTCTATGTCGAGGGGCCGGGTGCGTTCGAATTCGAAAGGACGGCGAGCCGTCTGCGCGAGATGCAGTCAGAGGGGTGGGGCGCGAAGGCGTGACAAAAAAAGGGGCCCCGAAGGACCCCTGAAATATTCTGTCTGCTGCTGCTCGATCCGGCTTTTATGCGCCTGTTTTGTCGTCTTTCGCCCGATGACGCGGTGCTGGTGCCGGGCAATAGCCGGCAGCTCGCGCAACGCGGTCATCGCATGGGCGATGTCCCTCGTGCCGTGGTCTGGTTTCGGTCGTTTTCGGCAAGATATTGACCGAATCATACGTGACGAACGGATGGTGCGTCAACATATAGTATGGCCATCAAGCACTCGCGGTGGACTTTTTCCGTGCCGCAACGGGTGGCGTGTCAGCCGTTCTCGCGCAGCACCCATCCAGCCAGGTACAGAGAGCCGCAGATCAGGATGCGAGCATGCGGGGCATCGGCGACGATCCCCTCGACGGCTGAAAGCGGCGAGGCAGCCGTCCGCGCGGCAAGGCCCGCATCGCGGGCGCATTCCGCCGTCTCTTCCGCCGAGAGCGTGTTCGCTTCGCTGGGGATCGATACGGCGCTGAGGCCGCGCACCTGACCCTCGAACGCACGCAGATAGCCGCGCACGTCCTTCGTGTTCAGCATTCCGCAGACCATGTAGGTGGGCCTCTCCGGCAGATCGCCGAGATGCGCCGCAAGCGCGACGCCCGCCGCTGGGTTGTGACCGCCATCAAGCCAAAGCTCGGCCGCGCCCGCGGCCTCGACAAGCGGCCCATGCCGTAGGCGTTGCATTCGGGCAGGCCATTCGGCGCGCGTGACCGCCGCCTCGCAGGCCGCCTCCTCCGCGCCGAGGTGCCGGAGCGCCGCCAGCGCTGCGCCTGCGTTGTCGAGCTGGTGCCGTCCCGGCAGGTTGGGCTTCGGCAGATCCAGGAGACCTTGCTCGTCCTGGAAGACGAGGCGGTCATGCTCTTCGTTCACATGCCAATGCTGGCCTTGGGCGATAAGCGGTGCACCGAGCGCCGCCGCGCGCGCTTCGATCACTTCGAGCGCTGCCTCCTCCTGCGGGCCCACGACGCATGGCGTGCCGCGCTTCAGGATGCCCGCCTTCTCGCCAGCGATCTTGGCGAGCGTGTCGCCGAGATAGCTTTCGTGGTCCATCGCCACCGGCGTGATGATCGTCAGGGCGGGGTGCTCGACCACGTTGGTCGCATCGAGCCGCCCCCCGAGCCCTGTCTCTAGAAGGAGGTAGTCCGCCGGAATACGGCTGAACGCCAACAGCGCCGCGCAGGTCGTGATCTCGAAATAGGTGATCGGGTCAGAGCCGTTGATCGCATAGACCTCGTCGAGCAGCACCGCGAGATCGGCTTCCGAGATCAGGTCTCCGGCGAGCCGGATCCGCTCGTGGAACCGGGCAAGATGCGGCGAGGTATAGGCGTGGACGCGGTTGCCCTGCGCCTCGAGCCCGGCGCGGATCATCGCCTGGGTGGAGCCTTTCCCGTTCGTGCCCGCCAGGTGGATGACCTTGGGCAACGACCGCTCGGGATGGCCGAGCTTTTCAAGAAGCTGCCAGACCCGATCCAGCGTTAGGTCGATGTATTTCGGGTGCAGGGCCATCATCCGCATGAGGATGTGGTCCGACGTGTTCCCGTTCATTCCTCGGGCTTCGCGGCCGTCTCTGCGCCGTCGTCGCTGTCATCCGCGTGGTCTTCGAGAACGGGATCTGCGGGCGGCGGCAGGTCGCCCCAGACCGGCGGCGGCTGCTGCATCAGCATTCGCAGTATTCCGACGAGCTCGTCGCGAAGCTCGCGCCGGTCAGTGACCCGGTCGAGCATGCCGTGCTCGAGTAGGTATTCTGCGCGCTGGAAGCCTTCGGGAAGCTTCTCGCGGATCGTCTGTTCGATCACGCGGGGGCCTGCGAAACAGATGAGCGCGTTCGGCTCCGCGATCTGAATATCGCCCAGCATCGCGTAGGAGGCCGTCACGCCGCCGGTCGTCGGATGGGTCAGGACGACGATATAGGGCAAACCCGCCTCGCGCAGCATCTGGATCGCCACCGTGGTGCGCGGCATCTGCATCAGCGAGAGGATACCTTCCTGCATCCGTGCACCGCCCGCGGCCGAAAACAGGACGAGCGGGCGTTTGAGCTTCAGCGCCTCTTCGGCCGCAGCGATGATCGCGTTGCCGACATACATGCCCATAGAGCCGCCCATGAACGAGAAATCCTGCGCCGCGGCCACGACGGGCGTTCGTCCGATCTCACCGGAGGCAACAAGCATCGCTTCCTTCTCGCCGGTGGATTTTTGCGCCGCGCGCATACGGTCGGGATATTTCTTCTGATCTCGGAATTGCAGCGGATCGGCCACCGGCTCCGGCACGGATACTTCCGTGAAAATGCCGCTGTCGAACAATGCCCGGAACCGCGCACGCGGCGTGATCTGCATGTGGTGCCCGCAATTGGAGCAAACATGGAGATTGTCGGTCAGTTCGCGATGGAACAGCATCGTTCCGCAGCTATCGCACTTGGTCCACAGGTTCTCGGGCACTTCGCGCCGCGAGAAGATGGAGTTGATGCGCGGGCGGACGTAGTTCGTGATCCAGTTCATGCGGCTCTTCCGGGGCTGCGACACGTGCGCCCGACTTATGACGCGAAACCGTGAAATGCAATCGAGTGCGGCTCAGACCCGAAGGGCGAGGCGCGCGGCAAGCCAGCTCACGATCAGCGAGGCGAATTCAAGCGGCAGCGCCGCCGCCACCGCTGCCTCGTCGGAGGGCGAGAACGGGAACGTATAGAGCGACAGCCCAGACAGCACGCCGTTCATGGAGATCAGCAGAATCACCACCGCATTGTTGGCGAAATGGAGCGCGATGGCCGGACCGAGCGTGCCCGACCGTGCCGTCAGATCGCCAGCGAGAAGCCCGAACGCCCCTGCCCAGAGCGCGATGCCAAGCGCGTTCGACCCGAACGTGCCCGCCGCGTAATGGCCCGCCGCGAAGAGCGCCGCTTGCGGGATCAGCCATAATGCAGGATGCCGGAACCGCCCGGCGAGCTGGCTCTGCAGGTAGCCGCGAAAGAATACCTCCTCCGCGCCGGTCTGGATCAGGAGGCCGAGAAGCGCGAAGGGCAGGAAGATCAGCCAGCGCGACATGGGCACGTTGCGTGACAGCTCCTGCCCCGAGCCCAGCGTCAGCAGCGCCAGAAGCACCGCTTGCAGGATCGCGATGGCGACGAGCACCCGCAGCCCTTGGTGCAGGGCCAAAGGCAACGGACCCATCACGCTGGCGATGCCGCGTCCGTGCAACAGCCGGGCCGCGAGGAAGGCTCCGATGGCCAGCGCTCCCATCGCGTAGAGGATCACCAAGAGCCCGCCCGGTGTCGTTCCGCTGAGCGCGCCCTGGATCAGCTCGCTGCCGCCAAGGGCCAGCGCGCCGAAAAGCGCTGCCTGGCTGATGGCGAGGGCGGTGAGGCCCGCAAGCGCGAGCCCGGCCAGAAGCCGCCAGATCTGCGGCTTGGCGCGGGCCTCCTCGATCACGGGGCCATAGGCGGCATAGCTCATGCGGGTTTCGACGACGCACGCGCCAGGACAGAGAGATAGTTCGGAGCGGTGGTCATCTTCTCGCCGTGGCCTTTCTCGATCATCAATCTGTGCAACTTCGGCAGGTTATGCGCCGGGATATGCATCACCAGGTGATGTTCGAGATGGTAGTTCACCCAGTAGGGCGCAACCAGGGCGCGCTCGATCGGGTTCGCCAATGTCGTTCGGGTGTTCCGAAACGGATCGTTCGAGAACTCCACAGCGCCGTGCTCGGCGATGTTGCGGATCCGCAGGACGAGCTGGAACCAGGTCAGGAGCGGCAGCAGCCAGAAGGCGAGCCACGCCCACCAAAGGCCGGAAACCGCCCAGAAGAGCGCGAAGATCACGACATTCGCGATGATCGCTCGTCCGATCACCGGCCCCGAGAACGCCTGCGCGAGATCCTGGCTCGATGGACTGCCCTCGACCTCGCCGGCCATCTTGAAGGCGAACATGATCTGCTGCGCCCGCTGCTTGAGGCCCGTCTGCCCGGTGATGTCCCGCAGAAATTTCCGCATCAGCGAGGCGCGCGTCGTCGGGAACGGCTTCGACAGGCGCAGGTCGGGATCTTTCTCGGTCTGCGTGTGCCGGTGATGTGTGAGGTGGTAGTGCCGGTATTCCGGCAGGTCTGCCACGATGGGCCGCCCGCAAAGCCACTCACCCGCCCATTCGTTCACGGATTTCGTCTTGAAAAGCGCGTTATGCGCCGCCTCGTGCATCAGGATCGCAAGACCGAGTTGGCGCGAGCCGATCAGGATCACGGCGAGAAGGAAGGTCAGCGCATTCGGCCAGACAGCGAAGAGGGCAAGCGCGCCGAGAATCACGCCCCAGGCATGGGTCACGAGCCACGCGCCCCAGAGATCGGACCGGGCCGAGAGGCTGCGGATTTCTTCGGATGTCAGGTAGGCTTTGCCGGGTGTCATGTTCGTATGTCCTCCCCATACGAGCCTGCGGCCCATATTGTGCCCGGTCAAGCCGGACGCGGCGTCCCTTGCCGGGCGCGCCGCGCACGATATCTCGCCGCCGATGACACAGGATCTGCAACTCATCGCGTGGGACTTCGACGGCGTTCTCAACCGCAACATCGTGAACGGGCGCTTCGTCTGGGCGGACGGCTTCGGAGCCGATTTCGGCCACCCCTTCTCCTCGCTGCAGGCCTATCTGTCCGGTGACACCTTCGAAGCCATCGTGACCGGCCGCCGCGATCTGCGCGACGCTGTCGGGGCATGGACCCGCGACGTCGGCTTCGCGCCCGGACCCGATGTCGTTCTCGACTACTGGTTCGCCCAAGACAGCCTGGCGGACCCCGACATGTGGGCTCGCCTCGATGCCATGCGGGCACGCGGACTGCGGCAAGTCATCGCCACCAACAACGAGGACCGCCGCTGCACCTATATCGAGCAAGAGATGGGCTTCGGCCCGCGCATCGACGGCATGTTCTCTTCGGGCCGGATGGGCGTTCGCAAGCCTGATGCAGGGTTTTTCGAGATCATCGAGCGTGAGACCGGCGTGCCTCCGTCCGCGATCCTTCTCGTGGATGACACCGGGGAGAACATCGCCGCCGCTCGCGCGCGGGGCTGGAAGACCTTCCACTATTCCGAGACCGCCGGTCCCGATCTCGACAAGTGCCTCAGCCTGTCCTGACAGGTGTCACACGGCAATCCGTTCGCCGTAGCAGCGTCCCGCTATTGACCCGTCACGGCCGCCCCCGCCCGCAATGGGGCTTGCCTTCCTGTTTTTCTCCATGGGCTACGACGCCTTCACCGGTCCGATTTTCAGCCAGAACCTCATCGGCCGAGGTGACCTGCGGATACAGGACCACTGTAAGGATGGGGCCCATTCCCTCATGGGCTACAACACCAACCAATTCCCGAATTTTTTCATGATTACGGGTGTCATGACGCCGTCCGCGCTGTTCAACATAGCTCTCGGGATCGAGCGGGACGCGGAGCGGCTCAGCGATCTTGTCGCATACATGGACGCGCATGAGTACGTCGCTGTCGAAGCCGACGCGCGTATCTGAGACGTTTTGGTACAGGCGTATTGACCTATCGAGCAGGCTCGAGAAGCCCGGTCACGTCTTCGCTTGGGCCTCCGCACACGCCATAAACCTCGTGCCAAACCAACCCGGGACAAATTTTAGACATGTTCGGCAGACACCTTGGCGGCACAGAAGGAGAATCTCTTCATGTCCCGCATCTTGATTACAGGTACAGCGGTCGTCGCAACGATTGCCGCGATTAAGACACTCATCTTGCTGACATTCGTCTTTCCGAAGGCCTCTGTCGGCGTCGTGACGATCACCGGACTATACGTTCTGTTCTTCGCGCTGACGGCTGCGGTCGCCTACGTGAGCTTCATTCAGCTCCGCGCGTTCCTTGAGCGGCAGCGCAAGGAGAAGCTGGTGCCCGGCGCCGGTGAGCCGATTGCGAAAGAAACCGTCGTTCTGCGCTACGCGACCGATTGGCGGCTCTCGCAAGCCGAGGCAGATATCGCGATCTTCGTCGCGAAAGGTTTCTCCAACAACGAGATCGCCGAGATGCGCGGCTGCGCCGTGTCCACGGTCAAATCCCAGCTTGGCAAGATCTATCAGAAGTCGGGCCTCGAATCGCGCTATCAGTTGATCTCCTTCGTCACCGACGAGGTCTGCGCGATGGCCAGCGAATCCGCCGATGACACCGCGCAGATCGAGACGCGGAAGGTCTTGCCGCTGACAGGGCGGGTGACCGAGGCGGCCTGATCCCAAGTCCGAAGCCTCGGCTCGCCACATATCTCAGCGCACCAGCCTGACGGTTTCGCAATGATGCCCCGTCAGCGTCAGCTCACCCGCGCCGAGCTCGATGCCAATCTCGGCAAGCGCTGCATCCAGAACGCCGTCGACCGGTGCTGTCACCTGTCCCAGAAGCTGCGTGCGCAGAACCGGCAGCAGGCCCGAGACGATGGGGCCTGCCACGCCGCTCACGAGACCCGTTTGATCGGGATCCACCCGCAGTTCCAGATGCTCCGGCGCGAAGAGGTCGCCGACAGCGCTGCTCAAGAGGTCCGCTGATCCGAAGCTCTTGGAAGTCGATCCCGCGGCGATCTCGCCATGCGAGAAGGTAAGCGTCTCGGCGCGCGAGGTGCCGACCTCGACATGCGAGCGCGCCTGGATCGTGATGCCGGGGATGACGATGTCGGGAAGAAGCGGCACGGCGATCGTCACGTTGACCTCGACAATATCGGCAAAGTCCAGATTGGCGGGATCGATGAGTCCCGCGCCGGCGCCGTGCGATCCAAGATAAAGCGCCGCGACCGACGTGCCGTTGCCGGGGTGGAGCGGTGTCGGCGCGGTGATGAACCGCGCGGCGAGATCCGTGCTTTCGGTGGGCGCGCAGGCGATCTCGTCCAGCTGTGCCGTCGCGCCGGCGATCTCTGCCGCGATGGGCAGATTGATCCGCGCGACATCCACGCCGAGACCGAGATTGCCCAGAATAGCGGTCGAAAGCTCGATATCAGTGGAGAGGCGGAGCGCGGCCCGGCTGAGCTGAACGCCATCCTCGCCAAGCGCGATCCAACCCGATCGGGCAGGCGGCTCGTTCGCTGTGACCTGCACATCCGCGGAAAGAAGGCCCGGCACGGCGAGATTGACCGGAACTTCGATATCGGTGCCGCCGCTTCTTGCAGCGACCGTGGCGCGCACCACGTCCAGCGCGGAGATCTCGATCTTCGCAAACGCCTCGGTTGCGGTCAGGCCCAGGGCGCTGTCGATACCGCCGACGAGATCCGAAACGGCAAAGCTTTGTCCCCCGGCCCCGTCCGCCATGCCATCGAGCGCCGAAGCGAGGGTGCCGGGCAGAAGGGATTGCAGTGCCGCGACCATTCGTTCGGTCGGCACGGCTTCATCGAAGATCGCGGCGGGATTGCGGGGCGGGTTTCCCATCAGACCTGACAGCGCCGCGATTAGGGCGCCGGAATCCAGCCTGCGCTTTGCGAGAAGGTCCATATCGCCAGCCGTGATCCGAGCGTTCACGCCGAAACTCTGCGCGAGAAGATCGTTCAGCGCCTCGCTGTCGAGATTCGCGACGTGACTGTCGAGCGTGAAGCTGGCAAGTGCGGTCCGCGAGGCAATCGCCGTGCGGTCGAGGGTGACATGGCTTGCTTCGCTGAAGACACGCGCGAAATGCAGGGGGCTTTCGTCTTCCAGTACGACGCGCACGGCATTGTTGCCTGGATTGCCCGCGGGCTGCACCGAGAACCGGCTTTCCGCCGGGATCGCGGGGTTTCGCAGGAAACGCCCGTGTTCGAGCCGCGCCAGCGTAGCATCCGGTGCCCCGTTGCGTGCGATCGCGGCCAAAGCGCGGCTTTCGGCGTTGCCTTGATCCGATATGGCGCTCATCGCGGTGAGGTCGCTCGTCGCTTGAAGCCGTGCCCGGTCGCGGTAGAGCGAGGCGACATCGACCCCGAAGGCGACGAAACCGAGGAGGACCGTCAGGACCAGCGAGACGATGACGGCCACGCTGCCATCCTCGTCCGAAACCATCCGGCGAACGAGATCAATACGCGACATAGGCCTGCCCCTTGATGGTCGAGAGGTCCAGCCCCAGGAAGCCATTGGCGATATCGAGAAGCGAGCCGTCGATGTCGTAGTCGATATTGACGGTAATGCCGCCGGCTGTGCTGTCCTCGTCGAAAGTGAAGCGGGGATCGACCGCGTCCTGGATCAGAAGCGGATAGCGCTCTCCCGCCTCGTTGAGATAGGTGGTCGCGAGGGCCTCGCGTTCGGCCTGATCGAGCCCGGCCACCGAACTCCGGGCCGCGCCGGCGGCGAGCTGATCGACCGAGTGGCTGACGCCCATGAAATAGCCCAGCACGACGGTCCCGAAGAGAAGCGCCAGAAGGAACGGCGCGATCAGCACGAACTCGACCGCGACGGCGCCCGATGTGTCACGGCAAAAGGCTCGGAGGCGGCTCATCACACTCATCCTCCCGACAGAATATTGTCGAAGACGCTCAGCGCGGCAGGACCGACGAGGACCACGAAAACGGAGGGCATGATGCAGAAGATCAGTGGGATCGTCATCAGGACGGGCAGGCGCGCGGCCTTCTCTTCGATCGCCATCAGCCGGTTGGCGCGCTGTTCGTTGATGAGCGTCCGCATGGCGCGCGAGAACGGCGTGCCGTAGGTGTCTGACTGGTCGAGAGTCTGGGTAAAGACGCCGATTTCAGGCAGCGGGACGCGCGCTGTCAGTCGCTCATAGGCCGTGCGGCGGTCATTCGTCATCGCCATCTCGGAGACCATTTCGTGGATGTCCTGGGACAATTCAGGGCAGATGGATGCCATCTCTCGCGCGACGCGATGCAGCGCCGGTTGCGGGCCGAGCCCCGCCTCGGACGAGATCACCAGCAATTCGAGCATATCCGGAAAGCCCTTGCGGATGCGCGTCAGGCGGAGCTGGCGTTGTCTGCCGACAACCGCATCGACCCCTTTCGAGAGCCCGAGCGCAATGGCGATGACGGCGGCAGCGGGCATCATCATCTCGAGGCCGGGCGTGCGCGTCGCCAGAAGCCAGGCAAGCCCCGCGACGACGGCGAGAAGCGGCAGAACGGTCTTGAGGAAGGCGTAGATCAGAAGCGCATCCCGGCTGCGATATCCTGCGGAGGCAAGCTCCGCCGTGGTCTCGATCGCTTCGCCGCCAAGGACTGCCGAGAACCGCTCTCCGATCCGGGCGACGATCCGGCGCAATTGCCGCAACGCATGGGCAACGCTGCCGCCACCAGCCTGCCGTGCAGGCGCGCGCGTTGCGGGCGCGGTCCCCGTCGCGCGCATCAACCTGAGCGCCAGGCGGCGTTGGATGCGTCCGGCCTGCAAGAGGGCGCCGAAGCTGCCGAGCATCAGGCACAGACCACCAAGCGCGATCAGGAAGACGAGCTGCGTCAGAGGATCAGACATCGAGCCGCCCCATCCGCGTCATCGAGAATATGCCCAGACCGATACTGACCAGAGCGACAGCCGCCATGACCCGGCCGCGTCCGTCGGTCCAGAGCGGCGCCAAGTAGTCGGCGTTCAGAAGAAACAGGACAAGCGTGATGGCGAAGGGCAGGGACGCCAGGATCACTGCGCTCGCCCGCGCCTCCGAAGACAAGGCCCGTGCCTTCTTGCGCAGCTTGCGACGTTCGCGAAGCTGCGAGGCGAGGCTCTCCATCGTTTCAATGAGGTTGCCGCCGGTCTCGGCCTGAAGGCTCGTTGCGACAGAGAAGAAACTGACTTCCGCTGTGGGCATCCGCTCTTCCAGCCGCGAGAGGCTTTCTGCGAGGCTGGTGCCCATCGAGATCTCGTCGTGGCAGATCGTGAACTCGCGCTGGATCGGGCCCTTTGCGTTCTTCACGACGATCTCGAGCGACGCCGAGACCGGCCGGCCCGCTCTGAGACCGCGCGCGAAGACGTCGAGGGCTTCGGGCAGATCGGCGGTGAAGGCAGCCCGATATCGCGCTTTCGCCATGCGAAGGACAAGCACGGCCACGGCGGGCGGGATCACGATCGCAACGGGCAGGGCGATAACCGGATGGAAATGTCCGACGAGGACGGCAAGCGCGTAGAGCGAGAGCGTGCCCAGCGATACCTGCAGGAGAAGTTCCGACACGCTCGTGCGCAAGTTCGTCTGTGCGAGCTGTTGCTCGATCCGCGTGAGCAACGGTGACGCCTCGCGCGCGGCGCTCTTCCTGGCGCGCGGTGCGATGGGTGCAGCGCTATGGGGCGTGCGGTCATCGGCACAGATCCGGGCAAGCCGTCCGTCATGCCGGCGGCGACGGCGATCGGCCATGACGATCAGGCACAAGGCGCTGGCGACGAACATGAGCGCCGCCGCGCCTGCGAGGAGGGTGGGCATATTCATCGCCTAGTGCCCCAAGACCGCGTTCAGGTCGTCAATTACGCCGTAATCGGCGGCTCGCGCGGCGCATTTTGGGCGGAACCCCGTGTATCGAAAGTCTCCGATGACGCGGTTGCGGGTGCTGCGCGGATCTGTCTCGAAGGTGAAAATGTCCTGTAGCGTGATGACGTCCTCCGCCATCCCTGCGATCTCCGAGATCGACGTTATGCGGCGCTTGCCGTCCCGCATCCGCGACACCTGGACCACCAGATTGACCGCCTCGGCGAGTTGGCGGCGGACCACGCCGGTTCCGGGGTTGAACCCGGCAAGCGACGCCATGCTCTCGACGCGGGTCAGGGCCTCGCGCGGGGAGTTGGCATGGAGCGTGCTCATGGAGCCGTCGTGCCCGGTATTCATCGCTTGCAGGAGGTCCAGCACCTCGTCGCCGCGGATCTCGCCGATAATGATGCGGTCAGGCCGCATCCTGAGCGCGTTGCGAACCAGCGTCCGCATCGTCACCTCGCCGGTGCCCTCGACATTGGGCGGGCGCGTCTCGAAGCGCACGACATGCGGTTGCTGCAGGCGCAGCTCGGCCGCGTCCTCGATGGTGACCAGCCGCTCGTCCTCGGGGATGTATTGCGACATCGCGTTCATCAGGGTCGTCTTGCCCGACCCGGTGCCGCCCGAGATCAGGATGTTGAGCCGCAGATGCGCCGCGAGGCTGAGAAAGCCCGCCATCTGCGAGGTGAGGCTGCCACCTTGCACCAACGTGTCCAGGCCAATGGGATGGGCCGGGAACTTGCGGATGGTGATCGTCGGCCCGTCAATCGCCAAGGGCGGGATCGCGACGTTCACGCGGCTGCCATCGGCAAGGCGCGCATCGACCATGGGCTGGCTCTCGTCGATCCGGCGGCCCACTTCGGAAACGATGCGGCTGGCGACGGCGCGCACATGGGTGTCGTCGCGAAACCGCACATCGGTCAGCTCCAGCTTGCCGTTCCGCTCGATGAAGACGCGGCGGGGGCCGTTCACCATGATATCGGTGATCTCGTCGTCGCTGAGCAGCGCCTCCAAAGGGCCAAGGCCCAGCATGTCGGCCAGAACCGCGCGGACGAGATCGGCGATCTCGCGTCCGTTCAGGTGCAGTTTGCGCTCGTCGGACAGCGCCCGGATCGCCTGATGGATCGCGGATTCCTGCTCTTCGCGCGATTGGGCGGCAAGATCGGAGAAGTCGAGCGTCCGCGACAGGCTGCGGATGACATCGCCCGAAAGGGCCGTGACGTCGGAAGAGTCCATCGATGCGGATGGCGCGGGTGGGGACGCAGGAACAGGGACCGGCATGGGCGCCGGCGTCCGAGCGGGTCTCGGCATCTCGGCACCCGGCTGAAGCTGCGGGCGCTTCTCCGGCCCGGGTGTGGCTGTCGTGGGCCGTCCTTCGGGTTTTGCCGACGCTTTGTTGTCCCGCTCGGCTTGCGCCTCAAGTGCCGCTGTCGCCGCGTGCAACAGATCGATCTGGCTGGCGAGGGGCCAATGCTCGTTCGAGCTTTCCACGAAGAAGCTGACCGCGTTGTTGGCCCGCTCCTGTGCCGAAAGGCCGGGAATATCTATCCGTGCCGCGATGGCATTGATCTTCTCCAGAGCCTCGCGGTGGGACGGCTGGAACATGTGCACGCTCATTTGCCGAACCTGCGTAGCAAGGATGGACGGCCGGACGTCTTGCCGGCCGGTGATGGCGGGGTGGTCGCGGCGGAAGAAATCTTGCGAACGGCCTTGGCATAGGCGCTTCGCGGCACGCATTCGAGAAGCGTGCGGCCCGCGCGCTGCGCCCGGACGATCTGGCGGTCCGCGCGCGGCAAGACCGCGACCGCGTCGACACCCAGTGCCTTTTGAACCGCCTTGGACGATAGCTTCGCATCGCTGCGTACTTCGGAGAGGACGACATGCACCCGGACATCCGGTGCCTCCGCCCCGATCCGTGACATCAAGCGGCTTGCGGCATTCACGCCCGCAAATCCGGCAGGGACCACCAGGAGCACGGCATCGAACAACTCGGCGATCTGCGGATCGCGCATGAGCACACTGCGGGGCAGGTCGGTGACGACCGCGTCGAATTCGCGGCGCAGCCGCGTGTAGAGAGGTGGCAATCCCGCTTCGAGCGCGAGGGTGTTCTGACCTGCCCGCGATTGCCCGGAATAAAGGAAGAGCTGATCGCCGATCTCCTCCATCGTGGCGGCAAGGAAGGTGCCGTCCACCCGCTCGGGCGCGCTCAGCGCTTCGAAAAGACCTGCTGTGCCGTCACGATCGAGGGTCACGGCCTGCGAGCCGAACTCGAGATCCGCATCGATCAGCGCCGTGCGAAGGCTCTTGCTTTTGGTGCCCGCGAAATCGACTGCGAGGCTTTGGGACAGCAGGCTTGCGCCGACGCCGCCGCAGCTTCCGACAACGGCGATGGAGGGGGCCGTCGCCCGAGGCTGCGGCATCTGCAGCACCTGCGCGGAAGGGCGAGGCGCCGGCTCGACGTTCAGGATGTCCTCGGCTTCGATCGGCATGGCGAAGTATTCCGATGCGCCCGCCCGGCGGAGCGCCCGGTAGGTCTCGATATCGTCGTGTTCTCCCAGAACGATGACGTCGGCGCCGTTGTCACAAAGGGCCGTCACGTATTCGCAGGCCATCGAGAGAGAGATCTGGCCCATTTCGGCGATGATCTTGCTCGCAACCGGGCGCTCGGCGCTGACCCGCGCCGCACCGCCTAGGCCGCCGCCATGTATGACCGCATCGCCAAGGCCGGCGCGTTCGATGGCGGCCCGAACGGATCGCGCACCTGCATCCGTGCAAACGAAGGTGGCAAGACGGGGCGTCTGTTCTGAATTTTGAATGTTGATAGGCATCACGATTCACCCGTTCAGCGACAGAAAAGGCGGGCCGCCGCACGCGCGGAACAGACGCGCGACGGTCCGAAGGGGATCATTCGCTGTCAGCTTCCGTCTGAGCTTCCGTCATTGCTGTGCTGACGGTTTGGAAACCGGTTCGCGTATCTGTGCCGAGCGTTGCCACTGCACCAACGATCACCGCACCGATCAGAGCGGCGAACAGGCCGTATTCGATGGCGGTGGCTCCGTCTTCGTCCCGAGCAAAGGTGCGGGCGATGGTGGCGATGGTTTTGCGTGTGAAGGTCATGGTTCGTCTCGCTGTTTGTGTGATGGACCCGAATGATCCGGGAATGCCGCATTCCTGATCCCAAACGTGATCCCACGATATCCACCGATGGTCTCGAACCTGGCCTCTCGACCCCTTGTAGGACGTCTGTCGTACCAAGGTCGGATGCCTTTCCGGCGGGAATCCGGCGGACCGCGGTGGGTTTGAGGCGAGATTGCGGCAAGGCGCGATGCGACGTGTCTCCGCTTTCCGGTCGAGGCCCGACCGGGCCGAGCGCCTTGCGGAATATGCGGGGTCCGACGGCCGTCAGGATGACGCAGATTCGGAAAAGACTCGCCCGCCGCTGGTCACCACGCGTCCCGCTTGGCCAGCCGCGTCGACTGACCGCCCTGCGCGCGGCGTCTTTCCTCAAAGCTTTTTGGGATGTGTTCGGGCGTTGGCTTCCCGAATGCCGGATCATGCCGGTATCGGAGCCTCACGCTCTTGCATCGCTGCAGACGCAATCAACGCCGGGGCAAGCAGCCTCGCCCCGGCGTGGCGTTCAAATCGCTTGGAGCATCGCCTCGCCGCCCGACACGTCACAGACGCCGGGGCCTTCCTCTTGCTGAAGCACTTTCACGACGCCCGCTTCGACGAGCATCGCGTAGCGCTTCGAGCGTGCGACGAGACCCGCGGGAGGGGCTGTGAATTCCATGCCGATCGCTTGCGTGAAGGCGCTTTCGGGATCGCCTAGTAGCGTGATCCCAGCCTCGCTCGCGCCCGTTGCCTCGCCCCACGCCTTCAACACGAAGGGATCGTTCACCGAGATGCAGATGATCTCGTCGACGCCTTTCTCCATGAAGGCGTCCTTGGTGCGGATGAAGCTCGGCACATGCGCGGAATGGCAGGTCGGCGTGAAAGCGCCCGGCACCGCGAAGATGATGACGCGCCGTCCGTCGAGCTTGTCTCCGAGTCGGACCTGCTCCGGCCCGTCGGGGCCCATCTGCACCAGCGTCGCCCCTGGCAGTGTGTCTTCTGTCTTGATCGGCATGCCCTGTCTCCCTTTAAGCTCCCGTCTCTGCCCGATATAGGCAGGGGACGCCCGAGGAAAACAAGCGAGAACGTCCATGCGCCATGTCGTCGTCATCGGAGCGGGCCAGGCCGGGGCCGCCTGTGTCGCGCGTCTGCGGAGCAAGGGATACGAAGGCCGGATCACCCTGATCGGCGAAGAGCCGGTCCCGCCTTACCAGCGTCCGCCCTTGTCCAAGGCTTACCTTCTGGGAGAGATGCCGCTCGAACGGCTCTATCTTCGCCCCGAAAGTTTCTATGCCGAGAACGGGATCGAGCTGCGCCTCGGTGCGCGGGTCGAGGCAATCGACCCCGCTGCCAAGATTGTGACGGTCGAGGGCGAGACGCTCGCCTATGACGATCTCGTTCTGACCACCGGCTCGACGCCGCGCCGCCTGCCGGCCGGGATGGGCGGCGATCTCGATGGCGTCGTGACTGTCCGCACCTTGGATGATGTCGACGCAATGGCGCACAGGTTCGGAGCGGGAGCGCGCGTCCTGATCGTGGGGGGCGGATATATCGGCCTCGAAGCGGCAGCCGTCGCGGCGAAGCGCGATCTCGACGTCACGCTCGTCGAGATGAGCGATCGCATTCTCTCTCGCGTCGCGGCACCCGAGACCTCCGATTTCTTCCGAGCCCTGCACGAGCGAAACGGCGTGACGATCCGAGAGGGCACAGGCCTCAGGCAGCTTATCGGCGAGGGCGGACACGTGACCGGGGCGGAATTGTCGGATGGCACGCGTCTCGAGCTCGACTTCGTGGTCGTCGGTGTCGGCATCGTGCCCGAAACCCAGCTCGCCGAAGCGGCCGCGCTCGAGATCGAGAACGGCGTCAAGACTGATCTGCAGGGGCGAACATCCGATCCGTCGATCTGGGCAGCGGGCGATTGCGCCTCCTTCCCGCATGGCGAGACGCGCCTGAGACTAGAAAGCGTCGGCAACGCCATCGATCAGGCCGAATGCGTTGCGGATAACATCGCGGGCGCGGCGCGCGATTATGCCGCCAAACCGTGGTTCTGGTCGGATCAGTACGATGTGAAGCTGCAAATCGCAGGGCTCTCGTCGGGCTATGACCGTGTCGTCACGCGCCCCGGTGAGGAGGGCGCGGTGTCTTTCTGGTATTACGCTGGCACGCGCTTGCTTGCCGTCGACGCGATGAACGATGCGCGTGCTTACATGGTCGGCAAGCGGCTCATCGAGGCGGGCAAGTCGCCCGATCCCGTTGCGGTTGCCGATCCCGCGACCGATCTCAAGGCATTGCTGAAAGCGTGAGGATCATCGCGGGCGCATATCGCGGCCGGCCGCTGACGGCCGTGGGCAAGGGCGATCCCGGCGCACATCTGCGCCCGACGACCGACCGCGTGCGCGAGAGCCTTTTCAACATGCTGGCGGGCGGGCGCTTCGGCGATCCGTTCGAAGATGCCGTCGTGCTGGACCTCTTTGCCGGGACCGGGGCGCTCGGCCTAGAGGCGCTCTCGCGCGGGGCGGCGCGGGCGGTCTTTGTCGATGAGGGGCGCAAGGCGCAGGCGCTTTTGCGGAAGAATGTCGCGCTTCTGGGCTGCGGTGAGCGGGCAAAGGTCATCGGCATGGACGCAACGCGCCTGCCAAGGGCGGAGGAAGCGGCGAGCCTCGTATTTCTCGATCCGCCTTACGGTCGCGATCTCGGTGCGCGAGCGCTGGTCGGGGCGAAAGAGGCGGGCTGGATCGCGAAGGGCGCGCTCATCGTCTGGGAGGAAAGCAGCCCGCAAGAGGCACCCGACGGCTTCGATCGGCTCGATACGCGGCGATATGGCGACACGCACGTGACGGTGCTCGAGGCGGACTGAGTGGGCCGCACAGGCTCGGGCGCGTCTGCCGCCTAGCTTTCCCGTCCCGCAAGTTTCGCCGACCGGTGCGACCAAAGGAT
This sequence comes from Roseivivax halotolerans, assembly GCF_900115815.1. Classification (GTDB taxonomy): domain Bacteria; phylum Pseudomonadota; class Alphaproteobacteria; order Rhodobacterales; family Rhodobacteraceae; genus Roseivivax; species Roseivivax halotolerans. The sequence goes on from NZ_FOXV01000006.1 coordinate 29,840, forward strand.
ATGCGTCAGTGCCCAGAGCGCTGCGATACTCGCGCCGATCCCCAGCGCGTCGATACCGGCCATATCGAGCACCAGCCCGCCGAAGGCCGACCCGCAAGCCGTGCCCACATAGATCGCCGCCGCGTTGAGGGCGAGCACGACGCTCGCCTCCTCAGGGGCGAGGCCGAGAAGGCGTACCTGCTGCGCCGCCATGAACGACCAGCCGAGGATCGACCAGAGGAAGACCAGTGCCATCAGCGCCCAGACCGGGTAGGGCAGCCCCGAGAAAAGCGGCATAGTCAAAAGCTGGCCCGCAACCAGAAGCAGAAGCGTGCGGAGGAACCCCAGATTGTCGGCCATCCAGCCGCCGAGCAGATTGCCGAGCACCGCACCCACCCCGAAGACAACGAGCGTCAGGGTGATCGCATCGCGTCCAAAGCCCATCGTCTCGCTCAGAAGTGGCGCGATGTAAGTGTAAAGGACGAAGATCGAGCCGAGAAAGGAGGCGGTGTAGAGGATTGCGCCCATTGCGATCCCGTCTCGAATGACACGGCCGAGATCCGACAGCGAGACCGGCGCGAAGCTGAGGCCGCGAGGCACGCGCGTCCAGACGAGCGCGATGCCGACCACGGCCAGTGCGGCGACAAGCCAGAATGCCACGCGCCAGCCGAAGGTAAAGGCGATCCAGCCGCCTGCCGGCACGCCCGCGACCTGTGCGAGCGTCAGCCCGAAGACGACAGCGGCAAGGACGCGGCCCCGCTCTTCGGGAGCGGCGAGCGCCGCCGCGACGGCGACCGAGACAGGCGTGAACATCCCCGCGCCCGCCGCCGCGACACCTCTGGCGAGGAGGAGCCAGCCCATCGACGGCGCGAGAGCTGCGCCCGTCATGCCGACCCCGAACAGTGCCATTCCGAGCGCCAGCACACGCCGCCGCCCGATCCGGCCGGTGGCGGAGACGAGGAGCGGTGAGAAGATCGCGTAGGAGATCGCGTAGATCGTCATCACCCAGCCCGCGCCGCTGCGCGAGACAGAGAGCGCCTCGGACATCGGGTCGATCAGCCCGATCACCACGAAGGCGCCCATGCCGATGACGAAGTTGCAGGCCGACAGCGTTGCGATGACGCTCCGGCTTGCGCCGTCAGTCATAAGTGGGGTGGAATTTGCCCGCCGGGGATTGCGTGAAGATCTCGACCCCGTCCGAGGTCACGCCGACCGAATGTTCAAACTGTGCGGAGAACGACTTGTCCCGCGTCACCGCCGTCCAGTCGTCGGACAGCACCTTGGTCTCGTGACGACCGAGATTCACCATCGGCTCGATAGTGAAAAACATGCCTTCCTCGAGCTGAGGGCCGGTGCCTGCGCGTCCATAATGCAGAACGTTCGGCGGCGCGTGGAACACCCGGCCCAATCCGTGTCCGCAGAAATCACGCACGACCGACATGCGCTGGCTCTCCACGTAGGTTTGAATGGCGTGGCCGATATCGCCGAAGGTGTTGCCCGGCTTGACCGCCTCGATCCCCATCATCAATGCGTCATAGGTGACCTGGATCAGCCGTTCGGATTTGCGCGGCAGCTTGCCCGCGACATACATCCGGCTCGTGTCGCCGTACCAGCCATCCACGATAACGGTGACGTCGATGTTGAGGATGTCGCCATCCTTCAGCTTCTTGTCGCCGGGGATGCCGTGGCAGACCACGTGGTTCACGCTGATGCAGGTGGCGTGCTGGTATCCCTTGTAACCGATCGTCGCAGAGGTCGCGCCTTCTTCCTCGATCCGCTTGCGAATGTAGTCGTCAAGCGCGCCGGTGGTCTGGCCGGGGTAGATATGCTCGGCCACCTCGTCGAGAAGCTGCGCCGCAAGACGCCCAGCCGCATGCATTCCCGCGAAATCGCCGGGTTCATAAATGCGGATCCCGTCTCGGGTCAGTCGTCCGGGGCTGGCTTCGTTCAAGGTTTATCTCCAAACATCTCTTGACGCGGAATTTAGGACCAAAAAGCGGGTATTTCCACCCGCTTGCTGCGATGCAGCTTGAAAGGGGCGTTCACGTGGCCTGCGAGATGGCTTTCAGGGCTCCGAAAAAGGCAGCGGCGTCGTGGTTTTGATGCCATCTGGCCCGATCTTGGTGGCCAGCGCGATGACCTCGACACCCGCGGCTCGGGCCTCGCGGAACGCCTTTGCGTAAGCGGGATCGATATCGGCGGCGAGCGCCACCTCGCGCGCATCATCGCGCGCGACGAGATAGAGCATGATGGCCCGCCCCTCCACTGACGCGATCTGGCCCAGTTCTTTCAAGTGCTTGGTGCCGCGCGCTGTCACGCTGTCGGGAAATTCCGCCACGCCCGGCGTTCGGGAGAGGGTGACGGACTTCACCTCGACATAGGCGGCGGGCAGGCCCGCGCCTTGGAGGAGGAAATCGATTCGGCTCGCCTCTCCGTATTTCTGCTCGGGGCGGACGCAGTCATAGGCGTCGAGCCCTGCGATTCGCTTCGCCTCCAGTGCCTCGCGAACGATCCTGTTGGCGAGCGCGGTATCGACGGCGACGCGCGCGCCGGTCTCCAGCTCTGCGATCTTCCAGCTCCATTTGAGCTTTTTCTTCGGATCGTCGTTGGGCTCGAGCCAGGCAATCGTGCCCGGCTCTGCAAGGCCAAGCATGGAGCCGGGGTTGGCCACGTGCGCGGTGATCTCGCGTCCGTCCTCGAGACGGCAATCGGCGAGAAAGCGTTTGTACCGCCGAAGCAGCGTCGCGCGGACGAGAGGGGTTTGAAAGCGCATGGCGCAGGCCTATAGCTGTGCCTCCAGCCGAGGCCAAGGAGGAGACGAGATGCCCAACCCCACAGCTGCCATGCTCGTGATCGGCAACGAGATCCTCTCGGGGCGGACGCGCGATGCGAACATGCATCATCTCGCGGGCGAATTCACAAAGCGCGGCATCGACCTCGCCGAGGTGCGGATCGTCTCGGACGAAAGCGCCGCCATCGTCGAGGCGCTCACGGCACTGAAAGATCGGTACGACATCGTCGTGACCTCCGGCGGGATCGGACCGACCCATGACGACATCACGGCCGATTGCGTAGCCGAGGCGATGGGCGTCTCCATCGACGTGCGGGACGACGCTCGTGCCATCCTGGCCGAACATTACGAGCGCACCGGCAAGGAACTGAACGACGCGCGCCTGCGGATGGCCCGCATCCCCGATGGCGCGACCTTGATCGAGAACCCGGTCTCCGCCGCGCCGGGCTTCTCCATCGGCAATGTGCATGTGATGGCCGGCGTGCCGCAGGTCTTCCAGGCGATGGTGGCGAGTGTCCTGCCGACGCTGACCGGCGGCGCGCCTCTGCTGTCGCAATCCATCCGGGTCGAGCGCGGCGAGGGCGATATTGCCGGACCGCTTCGCGAGCTGGCAGAGGAATTCCCGGACCTGTCGTTCGGCTCCTATCCGTTCCACGAAAACGGCATCTACGGCGCGCATGTGGTTGTCCGGGGAAGCGACGGGGCGCGGGTCGATGCGGCGGTGACGCAGCTGGCAGAAACGTTCGCGGAATGACCGATCTCTTCGAGATCGCCGAGGCGACATGGCCGCCCCTTGTGCGCCATGACGTGCCAGGCTTCACGCTTCGCGACGGGGCGGGCGGCGGCAAGCGCGTCTCGGCTGCAACAGCACGGGACGGGTGGACCGAGGCGGATATCGCAGGCGCGGAGACGCGGATGCGCGGTCTCGGGCAGACGCCGCTCTTCATGGTGCGGAGCGGTGAGACGGCGCTCGACGACGCGCTCGAGGCGCGGGGATACCGCGTGATCGACCCGGTGGTGATCCGCGCGGCGCCGGTCGAGGCAATCGATGATCGCCCGATCCCGCGCGTGACCGCCTTCACCATCTGGGAGCCGCTCGCGATCATGCGCGAGCTTTGGCAGGCTGGCGGGATCGGGCCGGCGCGGCTCGATGTGATGGCGCGCGTGGACGGCCCGAAGACGGCGATCCTCGGGCGCATGAAAGACACGCCCGGCGGCTGCGCCTTCGCAGCGATCCACGGCGAGACGGTCATGGTTCACGCGGTGGAGGTCACGCCCGCGCTCCGCCGTCTCGGGCTTGCCGCCTGGATGATGCGGCAGGCCGCTCGCTGGGGGCGCGAGCACGGCGCGTCGCGGATCGCAATCCTCGTCACGCGCGCGAATGAGGGCGCGAACGCGCTCTATGCTTCCCTTGGGATGGAGGAGGTGGGAGAGTATCACTACCGCATCCACGCCGAGGAGGAACCGTGACCGACACGACCCAGCCGACCGCGCTCGATCTGCCCCAGGTCGATCCGCTGCCCGACGAGACGCAGCGCTATTTCGACATATGCCAGGAAAAGCTCGGCATGGTGCCGAACGTTCTGCGCGCCCATGCTTTCTCGATCGAGAAGCTGAACGCCTTCACCGGGCTCTATAACGAGCTGATGCTCGCCGAGAGCGGGCTCAGCAAGCTCGAGCGCGAGATGATCGCGGTCTGCGTTTCCTCCATCAACAAATGCTTCTACTGCCTGACCGCGCATGGCGCGGCGGTGCGCGCGCTTTCGGGCGATCCGAAGCTCGGCGAGATGATGGTCATGAACTGGCGGGTCGCGGATCTCTCGCCGCGCCATCGCGCGATGCTGACCTTCACCGAAGCCGTGACCAAGGCTTCCGCCGAAGTGCAGGAAGCGGACCGTGCGGCGCTGCGCGATGTCGGCTTCACCGACCGCGACATCTGGGACATCATAAATGTCGCCGCATTCTTCAACATGACGAACCGGGTCGCGAGCGCGACCGATATGCGTCCGAACGATGACTATCATTCTCAGGCGCGCTAGCCTTCTTCTTGCCTGCCTCGCGGGGCCGCTTGCCGCGCAGGATCTGCCTCTGCAGGAAGCCGCCGAAGAAACGGTGTCGCTCACCGAGGCCGGGGTCAGCTACGCGCTGCCGAGCGGACCCTGGACGGCCGACAGCGGTCTGCCCGCACTGCGTGTCGACGGCACGCTCTCGCTGCGCGCCTGGCGGATCGACGATAGTGCCGCAACGCCGGCCGATCTGATGGGGCCGATTCGCGAGAGCCTGGAAGGGTCGGGTTACGAGATCCTGCTCGATTGCGCCGCTGCGCGGTGCGGCGGGTTCGACTTCCGCTTCGCAACGCGCGTTGCGCCCGCGCCGGGCATGTATGTCGACCTGACCGATTATCGGTTCCTTTCCGCACGAAAGGGCGACAGGGCCGTATCTGTCCTGACGAGCCGCAGTGCGGCGGCGGGCTTCGTGCAGAGCATCCAGATCTCCGAGAACGAAACACCCTCGGGCGGGATCGTCACGACACGTGCGGGCACGTCGGCACCTGACGTTGCCACCGGCGACTTGATCGCGCGGCTCGAGGCGCAGGGGCATGTGCCGCTCGAGGATGTGACCTTCGCCAGCGGTGACACTGCGCTCGGTCAGGACCGGATCGCCTCGCTCGATACCCTGGCCCGGTATCTCGCCGATACGCCCGATCGGCGTGTCCTGCTGGTCGGGCATACGGATGCGGAAGGCTCGCTCGCGGGCAATCGCGACTTGTCCCTCGCCCGCGCGCGCTCGGTCGCGGCCTATCTGCGCGAGGCGGGTGCACCTGCCGATCAGGTCGCTGCCGAAGGTGTCGGATACCTCGCGCCGCGCGCCTCGAACCTGTCGCCGGAGGGCCGCGCGCTCAATCGCCGTGTCGAGGCTGTGCTGCTTGCACGCGAATGAGCCGCCCCCGGGGTGGATTCAGTGCCGACCTTCCCTTACCTGTGGCAGGTAAGACGACCGGAGAGCCTTCATGACGACCCCGCCCCTCACGCTGTACCTCGCCGCACCGCGCGGCTTCTGCGCCGGCGTCGACCGCGCGATTAAGATCGTGGAGATGGCGCTCGAGAAATGGGGCGCGCCGGTCTACGTGCGCCACGAGATCGTGCACAACAAGTTCGTCGTGGACGGATTGCGCGATAAAGGCGCGGTCTTCGTCGAGGAGCTGGACGAATGCCCGCCGGACCGTCCGGTGATCTTCTCGGCGCATGGCGTGCCGAAGGCCGTGCCCGCCGAGGCGGCCGAGCGAGAGATGGTCTATGTGGACGCGACCTGTCCGCTTGTCTCGAAAGTGCATATCGAGGCCGCGCGGCACCATGAGAACGGCCTGCAGATGGTGATGATCGGACATGCCGGCCATCCCGAGACGGTCGGCACGATGGGGCAACTGCCCGAAGGCGAGGTGCTGCTGGTGGAGACGCCGGAGGATGTCGCGCATCTCGACGTGCGGGATCCCGAGAAACTGGCATTCGTCACGCAGACGACCCTGTCTCTCGACGACACCGCCGAAATCGTCGCCGCCCTCAAGGCGCGTTTCCCGGCCATCGTCGGCCCGCACAAGGAAGACATCTGCTACGCCACCACGAACCGGCAGGAAGCGGTGAAGGCGATGGCTCCCGATTGCGATGCGCTTCTGGTGGTCGGCGCGCCGAACTCGTCCAACTCCAAGCGGCTCGTCGAAGTCGGTGCGCGGGCAGGCTGCCGTTATGCCCAACTCGTCCAGAGAGCGGCCGATATCGACTGGCGCGCGCTCGAGGGGATCCGTTCCATCGGCCTCACGGCGGGCGCCTCCGCGCCTGACGTGCTCATCGAAGAGGTGATCGACGCCTTCCGCGCGCGTTATGACGTGACCGTCGAGACGGTGACGACGGCCGAGGAGAACGTCGAGTTCAAGGTGCCCCGCGTCCTGCGTGAGCCCGCCTGAAGCAAGCGGGGCTTGGCCTTAGCGTTCGCCCTCCCGAGTATTCGGGCTATCCCGGAAAAGAACGCGCCTTGACCGCGGTCCTGCCCCGGCGGACAGTCGGGCGGTTCGAACCGGGAAAGCCGCTCCATGTCGCTTCAATTCCTTCTGACCGCTTTCGTTGTCGTGATCGCTCCCGGAACGGGTGTTCTCTATACGCTGGCGATCTCGCTCGGGCAGGGGCGGCGCGCCGCGCTTTGGGCGGCGCTGGGCTGCACGTTCGGGATCGTGCCGCATCTGGCTGCGGCAATCCTTGGGCTTGCGGCGCTCCTGCATACCTCGGCGCTTCTTTTCACGGCGGTGAAGTGGGCGGGCGTGGCCTATCTTCTGTATCTCGCCTGGCAGTCGTTGCGCGCGGGCGGTGCGCTGGCCGTTTCCGAGGACCGGACGGCGGAGCCGGGCATTCGGATCGCGCGACGCGGAGCGCTCATCAACATCCTGAACCCGAAACTGTCGGTATTCTTCCTGGCACTGCTGCCGCCGTTCCTCTCGGGCAATCCCGCGACCGCGACCCTCGAGATGACCACGCTCGGCGCGATCTTCATGGCACTCACCTTCGTCGTCTTCGTCGGATACGGGCTGCTTGCCGCCGAGGCACGCGACCGTCTTCTGGCGAGCGCCCGCGCGATGCGCTGGCTCAACCGATCCTTCGCAACGCTCTTTGCCGCGCTGGCCGGCCGACTGGCGCTCGAACGGGCCGGGTGACAGGAGAGGCTGCCCGCGCTATCTCGCGCTCCGCAGACCTGTTCGCCGAGAGACGTGATGACCCAAATTCCCCGCTCCGCCCTGATCCTTGGACTGGCAGGCGTGATCCCGTTCGCCTGGGGCGCGCTGACGCTTCTGGCGCCCGCTCTGGCCGGCTGGGGCCAGCAGACTCTGGGGCCGCGCTTCATCGGGCCGTATGTGCAGCTTTACTACGGGGCGATCATTCTGAGCTTCATGTCGGGTGTGCTCTGGGGCTTTGCGACGAAGGCCGAAGACAGCCGCGCCGCCACGGGCTATGCGCTGTCGGTGATCCCGGCGCTCTGGGCCTTCTTCATGACGGGGGGTGGGCCCACCTCGGCGGCGATCAATCTGATGACCGGGTTCGCGGGGCTCCTGATCCTCGATTTCGCCTTCTGGCGCTGGGGACTCGCGCCGGGCTGGTGGATGCAGCTGCGCGTGCTTCTGACTGCCCTTGTCGTGCTCTGTCTCGCGGTCGGACCGATCTTCTGACCTAGCCCGCCGCAGCGGCGGTCGCCCAGGTAAGGACGATGTAGCGGCCGGTCTTCGCGACGCTCACGAGTGCCAGGAATTGCCAGAGCGGCACGCGCATGATCCCGGCGATCACGGTGAAGGCATCGCCGAAGGGAGCCCAGCTCAGGAGCAGGGTCCAGAGCCCGTAGCGCTGCCACCAGTCCTGCGCGCGATCAAGCTGCCGGCCAGAGGCGGGAAACCAGCGGCGGTCGCGGAATCGCTCGGCATAAAGGCCCATCACGAAATTGACGACCGCGCCGAGAATGTTGCCGATACTGGCGACGAGAACCAGGAGCCAGACCGGCCAGCGCCCGCCGAGTTGCAGGCCGACGAAGACCACTTCGGACTGGAACGGTAGGATCGTCGCAGCCCCGAAGGCCGCAAGAAACAGGCCGCCAAGAGCCGCGATAGCTGCCATCATCGGCTGAGATCAGCCGTTCGAGGCCTGCCGCTCGGACGCCTCGTCCTGATCGCGCGGCGGACGGCCGATCACGGTGCGAAGCTCATCGAGTTCGATGAAGTTGTCAGCCTGGCGGCGCAGCTCGTCGGCGATCATCGGCGGCTGGCTGCGGATCGTGGAGACAACCGAGACCCGCACGCCCTGACGTTGCAGGCTTTCCACGAGCGGACGAAAGTCGCCATCGCCGGAGAACAACACGATGTGATCCACCCGCGGGGCAAGCTCCATGGCATCGACGGTCAGTTCGATATCCATGTTGCCTTTCACCTTCCGGCGCCCCTGGCTGTCGGTGTATTCCTTGGCCGGCTTGGTCACCATCGAGAAACCGTTGTAATGCAGCCAGTCCACCAGAGGGCGGATCGGCGAGTATTCTTCGTTTTCCAGAAGCGCGGTGTAATAAAAGGCGCGAATCATGCGTCCACGACGGACAAATTCCTGCCGCAGAAGCTTGTAGTCGATGTCAAAGCCTAGGGACTTGGCTGCTGCGTACAGATTCGACCCGTCGATGAACAGCGCCAGCCGTTCGTCCTTGTAAAACATGAAATTCCTCTTCAATGAATGCGGGCTGCCGTCGGGCGAACGAAAGCAATCCTCCGAGTGCCAGACGTGCGATTATAATTGGAACATATTACGGCGAAACTGCACTGCAAGCGAGCGTAGACGTAACGGCAACATGACGTTCACGCAAGAAACCCCCTTCCTGTCTGGCGAACACCGCACCGCGCTGATCGCGCTTGGTGCGAATCTGCCTTGGAATGACGCGCCACCCGAGGCGACTTTGGCCGAGGCCCTGGTCGTGATCGCTCAGGGACCGCTCGGTCTTCGGGCGGTAAGCCGATTCTACCGGACACCATGTTTTCCCGCCGGGGCAGGCCCGGATTACGTGAATGCCGCGATCCTCTGCGACGTGCCGGACGGGCTCGAAGCACGCGACGTGCTGGCCGAGCTTCACCGGATCGAGACGCATTTCGGCCGGGCGCGGGCGCAACGATGGGGGATGCGGACGCTCGACCTCGATCTGGTCGCGATGGACGGTGCGGTTGCGCCTGACGAGCATACTTGGCGCCAATGGCACGATCTTCCCGCGGCGGAGCAGCGCCGCGTTGCGCCCGATGAGCTGATCTTGCCGCATCCGAGGCTTCAGGACAGGGGCTTCGTGCTGGTGCCGCTGGCCGATATCGCGCCCGCCTGGCGGCACCCGGTCCTGGGGCGGACGATCTTCGAGATGCGGGCCGCGCTGCCTCGTGAGGCCTGCGACGAAATCGCGCCGATGTAAAAAGAAGGCTTCTTGTCAAGCCCTAGCTTGCGCGTTACATACCACCTTTCTGACGTCAGACCCGAAGACTGGAGACATACATGGCCCGCGTGACGGTTGAAGATTGCGTCGACAAGGTTCCGAATCGCTTCGAGCTGGTTCTCCTGTCCGCCCATCGCGCCCGCGAGATCTCGTCCGGCGCCGCGATCACGGTGGACCGTGACAACGACAAGAACCCCGTCGTGTCGCTCCGCGAGATCGCCGAGGAAACGCAGTCCGCAGAAGAGCTGCGCGAGCGCCTCATCGAGTCCAAGCAGACCCAGATCGAGGTGGACGAGCCCGAGGACGACGCAATGGCGCTCCTGATGGGCTCCGAGCCGGACAAGCCGCAGCAGGACGACGACATGTCCGAGGAGAAGCTGCTCCGCGCGCTGATGGAGGCGCAGGGCGAGAGCTGATGCCTCGCGCGCGTCGGGCATCTTGAGGATGATGGCGCATGATTGCCGCCGAGGATCTCATTGCGCTCGTCCGCAACTACAATCCCAGAACGAATGAAAAGCTCATTCGCGCGGCCTACGAGTACGGCCGCGCGATGCATGAAGGGCAGATGCGGCAGTCGGGCGAGCCCTACTTCACGCATCCCGTCGCTGTGGCGGCGATCCTGACCGAGCAACAGCTCGACGACGCCACAATCATCACCGCGCTCCTTCACGACACGATCGAAGACACCAAGTCGACCTACAACGAGATCTCCGAGCGTTTCGGCGCGGAGACCGCGATGCTGGTGGACGGGGTGACGAAGCTCACCAACCTTCAACTCTCCTCGACCGAGACCAAGCAGGCGGAGAATTTCCGCAAGCTTTTCATGGCGATGTCGAAGGATTTGCGGGTGATCCTCGTCAAGCTCGCCGACCGGCTGCACAACATGCGTACCATCAAGGCGATGCGTGAGGAGAAGCAGCTCCAGAAAGCGCGCGAGACGATGGATATCTACGCGCCGCTCGCAGGCCGGATGGGGATGCAGTGGATGCGCGAGGAGCTCGAGGATCTCGCCTTCCGCGTCATCAACCCCGAAGCGAGGCTGTCGATCATCCGCCGCTTCATCACCCTTCAGCGCGAGGCCGGCGACGTCATTCCGCGTATCACGTCCGACATGCGCCATGAGCTGGACCAGGTCGGGATCGACGCGGAGGTCTTCGGGCGCGCGAAGAAACCCTATTCGATCTGGCGCAAGATGCAGGAGAAGGAGCTGTCCTTCTCGCGGCTGTCGGACATCTACGGCTTCCGCGTCATCACCGCCAGCGAGATGGATTGCTACCGCGCGCTCGGCGCGATCCACCGCCGCTGGCGCGCCGTGCCGGGCAGGTTCAAGGACTACGTGAGCCAGCCCAAGACGAACGGTTACCGCTCGATCCACACCACCGTTTCGGGCCGCGACGGTAAGCGCGTCGAGGTGCAGATCCGCACCCGGCAGATGCACGAGGTCGCAGAGACCGGCGTCGCCGCGCATTGGTCTTACCGCGACGGTGTACGCGCGCAGAACCCGTTCGCGGTCGATCCGGCCAAATGGATCGCCTCCCTGACGGAGCAGTTCACCGCTGAGGAGGATCACGACGAATTCCTCGAGGCGGTCAAGCTCGAGATGTATTCCGACCAGGTCTTCTGCTTCACGCCGAAGGGCGACGTGGTGAAGTTGCCGCGCGGCGCGACGCCGCTCGATTTCGGCTACGCGATCCACACCCGCATCGGCTCGGCCTGCGTCGGCGCGAAGGTGGACGGGCTGCGCGTGCCGCTCTGGACCCGTCTCAAGAACGGTCAATCGGTGGAGATCATCACCGCCGAAGGACAGACGCCGCAGGCGACCTGGCTCGATATCGCGCAGACCGGCAAGGCCAAGACCGCGATCCGGCGGGCGTTGCGCGAGGCGCGCAAGGAACGTTTCGTCAAGCTCGGCCACGAGATCGCGCGCTCCGCTTTCGAGCATGTGGGCAAGAAAGCCTCCGATAAAGTGCTTGAGAAGGCGGCGAAGACCCTGCGCCTCGAGGACGGCGAAGAGCTTCTGGCGCGGCTCGGTTCGGCCGAGATCTCCGCCCGCGAAGTCGTGGCTGCGGTCTATCCCGACCTCTCGCCGCGTCCATCCTCCGAAGTCGACACGGCTCGAGCGGTCATTGGTCTGGCCCATGACCAGGGGTTCGCACGTGCGAAATGCTGTCAGCCTCTGCCCGGCGAGCGGATTGTCGGTATCGCGCGGCGCGGTCACGGTGTCGTGGTCCACGCGATCGATTGCCCTAGCCTGGCCGAGTTCGAGGACGAGCCGGACCGCTGGCTCGACCTGCAATGGGCCGAAGGGCGGCATCCGCCGCTCTACGATGTCACCCTCGAACTGACGATCGGAAACGATGCGGGTGTATTGGGTCGGATTTGCACATTGATCGGAGAGCGCAAGGCCAATATCTCGGACCTTGAGTTCCGTGACCGGAAGCCGGACTACTACCGGCTCGAGGTCGAGCTGCAGCTCAGCGATGCCGAACACCTTCACTCGGTGATCTCGGCTCTCGAAGCCGAAAGCGACGTCGCACAGGTCGAGCGCCGCCGGGACACGGACCGAAGCGAAAAGGCCCGCACGGCCGCCGAATAGGATTGGGATCCCTCCTTGGTCTTCAGGAGACGCGAACAGCAGCCGTACTGGAAGCAGGGCTTGCGCTTTCTCTGGCCGAAAGGCGGGTGGGGCCGCGCGGCACGCTATATCCGTCACCGGCTGCAGCGCCTGCCCGACCCGCCGGACAAGATCGCGCGCGGCATCTTCGCCGGCGTCTTCATGACCTTCACGCCGCTCTACGGGTTGCACTTCTTTCTGGCGGCGCTTTTGGCATGGGTGCTGCGCGGGAATATCGTCGCGGCACTGATGGGCACCTTTTTCGGCAACCCGCTGACCTACGTGCCGATCGCGGTGGTCTCGCTGCAGACCGGGCATTGGATTCTCGGCGATGAAAGCGATCCCGAGGATCACCGCTGGGTCGGCGACAAGTTCGCGGCCGCTGGCCGCGACCTGTGGGACAATTTCGTCGCGATCTTCACATCCGACCGGGCCGACTGGAGCGATCTGGCGCTTTTCTACGACGATGTCTTCTTTCCCTATCTCGTGGGCGGCATCATTCCCGGGATCATCACGGGACTCATCTGCTACTACATCTCGCTGCCGCTGATCCGCGCCTACCAGAACCGGCGCAAGGGGATCATCGCGGCCAAGATCGCGGCGATGAAGGCAAAAAAGCAGAAACAGGCTGACGGCAACGCCTCCGCGGACTAGCTTTCCCGCCACAGACAGGACGGAGACCCCCGCCATGGCGACCGAGGATCAAACACTCAGGCTCGGTGTGAACATCGATCACGTTGCGACCGTAAGAAACGCGCGCGGCAGCGCCTATCCCGATCCCGTCCGTGCGGCAGAGACAGCCGAGAAAGCCGGGGCCGACGGCATCACGGCGCATCTGCGCGAGGATCGCCGGCACATTCGCGACGGCGATATCGAAGCGCTCATGGCGTCGCTCCGCACACCGCTCAATTTCGAGATGGCGGCGACCGAGGAGATGCAGAAAATCGCCCTTCGGCATCGCCCGCACGCGGTGTGCATCGTGCCCGAGAAGCGCGAGGAGCGCACGACCGAAGGCGGCCTCGAAGTCGCGAAGGATCAGAACCGGCTCGCTGATTTCATCGCGCCCCTGCGCGAGGCAGGCGCACGCGTGTCGCTCTTCATCGCGGCCGACGCCGAGCAGATCGAGGCCTCCGCCCGCATCGGCGCGGCGGTCGTGGAGCTGCACACGGGCGCTTATTGCGACCTGCATTACGAAGAGCGGTTCGAGGAACGAGATGCGGAACTCGAACGGCTGCGGAACGCGGCGGCTCAGGCCCACGGGCTGGGGCTCGAGGTTCATGCGGGCCACGGGCTCACCTTCGAAACGGTCGGCCCGATCGCAGCGATCCCCGAGATCCGCGAGCTCAATATCGGGCATTTCCTGATCGCAGAGGCCATCTTCCTCGGTCTTGACGGGGCGATCCGCGAAATGCGCCGCCTGATGGACGAGGCGCGGGCATGATCCGCTCTGTCGCTCTCGCGAGCGTCTTCGCGCTGGCCGGGCAGGGCGCCTTGGCCGATGTCACGCGCGATTGCGGCACCTTCGAGGCGAATGCGCGCAACCTTGTCCTGCCGCCCGAGATCGGCATTCGGACTTTCGCTCAAGGCGCGATCCGGATGTTCTATCTCGACACCGGCGGAGAGCCGGCCTGCTGCTCCTCGCACCTTATGGTGGTCCTGCCATCCCCCGAAGATCCGGGCGATATTTGCACGCTGATCTCGAATGAGCGCAATTTCGGCTATGGCGGGTTGGATCTTGCGGGGGCTGTCGCCTCCTATGATGCCGCGACCGGCCTCAGCGTCGATGTCCCCGTGCGCGTCTTCGACGGTGCGGATTTCGTGGACGAAACGCTGACCGTCACCATCAATCAGCAAAGCGGCGTCGTCGCGACCTCGCAGCGATGAGCTTCGAGCTGACCCCGACCGAGGCGGACGCGCTTGGCCGCGTGATCGACGAGGCGCGACGGCTTTACACGCCCGGTGGCGGCCCCGTCTTCACCGCGGCGATCGTCCGAAACGACCGGATCGTCATGCTGGCCCGGAACGAGGTCGGTGACGAGCGCGATCCTTCCCGGCATGCCGAGATCGTCGCCATCGCCCGCGCCTGCCGCACGCTCGGCACGAAGGATCTGTCGGGCGCGAGCCTGATCGCCTCGATGCAGCCCTGCGAGATGTGCCTGGCCGCGATGCGCTGGGCGGGCATCGACCGTCTGGCGTTCGCGATGACGCAGGAAGCCGCGCCGGATTTCTTCCAGTTTCCAGGCCTCGGAATCGCGGATTACGCCCGCGCCTCGGGCGATGCCTTCATCTGGACGGGCGGGCTCCGGCAGGACGACGTCGCGCATATCTATCGGGGAGAAACATGATCCTCGGCGTCGGCACAGATCTGGCGAATATCGAGCGCATCCAGGGCACGCTTGACCGCTTTGGCGACCGCTTCCGCAACCGTGTCTTCACCGAGACCGAGCAGCGCAAGGCGGAACGCCGCGCGGATGTCGCCGGCACCTATGCCAAGCGCTGGGCGGCGAAAGAGGCCTGCTCCAAGGCGCTTGGCACCGGGCTTCGAATGGGGATCGCCTGGAAGGATATGGCCGTGACCAACCTGCGAACGGGCCAGCCCGTCATGCATGTCACCGGCTGGGCCGCCGACCGGCTGGCCGAAATGACCCCCGAAGGACACGAGGCGATCATCCACGTCACCCTGACCGACGATCATCCCTGGGCGCAGGCCTTCGTCGTGATCGAGGCGCGCCCTCGCGCTTGACTTCGCGGGTGCCGGTCGGCACTTAACCGGCGCAAAGGGCAAAGGGGCAGAACATGGCATCGAAAGCATCGTCGGGCGGCTTTGTCGAGACCGTCAAAACGGTGGTTTACGCGCTCCTGATCGCAGGCGTGTTCCGCACGTTGTTCTTCCAACCCTTCTGGATTCCCTCGGGCTCGATGAAGGACACGCTGCTGATCGGCGACTTCCTGTTCGTCAACAAGATGGCCTACGGCTATTCCTACGCCTCCTGCCCTTCAGTGCGGATTCCGAGCATCGGCATCGACATCGATGCCGAAGACATCTGCGGCATTTTCGACGGCGACAACGAACGCTTCCTTGGCTCTGAGCCCGAGCGCGGCGATATTGTCGTCTTCCGTCACCCGGTGAACGGGTCGGATTTCATCAAACGCCTCATCGGCTTGCCCGGCGACCGCGTGCAGGTGCGTGACGGCCGCATCTTCATCAACGACGAGCCGGTCGGCCTCGAACCTGACGGCACCTTCGAAGAGATCGCTCGTCCGCAAGGCCCGCAAGGGGTCCGACCGCGCTGCGCCAACGGACCCGTCGGCGAGGGCGGCACCTGCATCAAGGAAAAGTTCGTCGAAACGCTGCCGAACGGCGTCAGCCATTCGGTTCTGAACATCACGTCCCAGGGTTCGGACAACACGCCCGTCTATACCGTCCCCGAAGGCCATTACTTCTTCATGGGCGACAACCGCGACAATTCGGCCGACAGCCGTGTGCCGAGCGTCGCGGGCGGCGTCGGCTTCGTGCCTTTCGAGAACCTCGTCGGCCGTGCCGATCGCGTGATCTTCTCCTCCGCAGGGCGCTCGATGCTGTATTTCTGGACCTGGCGCGGTGACAGGTTCTTCGAGGCGCTGGATTGAAGCGGTCAGCCGAGATTGCAGACCTCGAAGGCCGGATCGGCGTGCGTTTCGACCGGCCGGAGCTCTTGCGTGAGGCCCTGACGCATCCTTCGATGTCCAGCCCGACGCGCAGCGACAACCAGCGCCTGGAATTTCTCGGCGACCGCGTGCTCGGTCTCGTCATGGCCGAAGCGCTTCTGGAGCGTGACCCCAAAGCGGCCGAAGGCGCGCTCGCGCCGCGCTATAATGCGCTTGTGCGGAAAGAAACCTGCGCCGATGTCGCGCGCGAGTTCGGCATCGGCGATGCGCTGAAACTTGGCCGGTCGGAGCGCCTCTCGGGCGGGCGCCGCAAGATGGCGCTTCTGGGCGACGCGATGGAGGCGGTGATCGCCGCGATCTACATCGATCAGGGGTTCGAGGCCGCCAAAACCTGCATCCTGCGCCTCTGGGGCGAGCGGATCGCCTCGGTCGAGGAGGATGCCCGCGACGCCAAAACCGCGCTGCAGGAATGGGCCCAGGCCCGCGGCCTTCCGCCCCCGGCCTATGTCGAGACCGCGCGCAGCGGCCCCGATCACCAGCCTGTCTTCACCATCGAGGCGCGCCTGGAGACGGGACAGAGTGCCAGCGCGACCGCCGGCTCGAAACGCCAGGCCGAGCAGGGCGCCGCCCAGTCGCTGCTGGCAGAGGTCGAGGCGAAGGCGTGAGCGACAACCTCCGCGGCTCTCTGTTCATGATCGCCGCGATGCTGGGCTTTGCCATCGAGGATTCGCTTTTCAAGGCGGCTACAGCCGGCATTTCCCCGGGGCTCGGGACATTCTTCTTCGGACTGACGGGGCTCGTGATCTATGCCGCGCTCGTGCGCCGGAGCGGGCTGCCGGTCTGGACGCGGGGCTATCTCGGCCGCACGATGCTCATCCGCTCGGCTTTCGAGGTGATGGGGCGGCTCTTCTTCGCGCTTGCGCTGGCCTACGCGCCGCTCTCGGTGACCTCGTCGATCCTGCAGGCGGCTCCGCTGGTCGTGACGCTATGCGCGGCGCTGATCCTAGGCGAGCGGGTCGGGGCGGGGCGCTGGATCGCGATGGCGGTCGGATTTGCCGGCGTCCTTCTGATCCTGCGCCCGTCGCTGGACGGGATCGAGCTTTCGGCGCTCTACGGGCTTCTGGGCATGATCGGCTTTGCCTGCCGGGATGTCGCCACGCGCGCGAGCCCGCCCGAGATCTCCGCGATGCAACTCGGTATTCCGGGTTTTCTGACGGTGACACTGGCCGGGCTGGTGATCCTGGCGTTCGAGCCCGGGCTTCCGGCCATGCCGACGCCGCGCGCCGCGCTTTTGATCCTCGCCACGGGGCTCACCGGCGTTCTGGCTTACACCGCGCTCACACGGGCCATGCGCACGGGCGAGGTCTCGGTCGTCGCGCCGTTCCGCTACAGCCGGCTCCTCTTCGCGCTGATCCTGGCATTCCTCGTCTTCGGTGAACGGCCCGACGCGCTGACGCTCGTGGGCGCGGCGTTGATCGTCGTGTCGGGGCTCTATACGCTCGTTCGCTCAGGCGCGGGCTCTGGCCAAATGCCGCGCACTCGGCTAAGCGAGCGGGCCTCAGGCAAGGAGCGCCGCCCATGACCACCCGCGCCGGTTTCGTCGCGCTGATCGGAGAGCCCAATGCGGGCAAATCGACCCTGACCAACCGTATGGTCGGGGCGAAGGTCTCGATCGTGACGCACAAGGTTCAGACGACGCGCACGCGCATCCGGGGCGTTGCGCTGGAAGGCGACGCGCAGATCGTCTTCGTCGATACTCCCGGCCTCTTCAAGCCGCGCCGCAGGCTGGACCGGGCGATGGTCAAGGCCGCGTGGGGCGGCGCTGCGGATGCCGATATCGTCGTGCTGCTCATCGAGGCGCATCGCGGCGTGACCGAAGGCGTCGAGGCCATCCTCGAGGAGCTCGACACGGTCGGTCACGGCCGGCCCGTAGCGCTCGCCATCAACAAGATCGACCGGGTGAAGGCGGAGACGTTGCTGGCGCTCTCCAAGACCCTCAACGAGCGGTTCACCTTTGCCGAGACCTTCATGATCTCGGCAGAGAAGGGACACGGCGTCGAGGATCTGCGCCTCTGGCTTGCAGGCAGTCTGCCCGAGGGGCCGTGGCTTTATCCCGAAGACCAGATCGCCGATCTGCCCATGCGTATGATCGCCGCCGAGATGACGCGCGAGAAGCTGACGTTGCGGCTGCACCAGGAACTGCCCTACCAGCTCACCGTCGAGACGGAGAGCTGGGACGAGCGCAAGGACGGCTCAGCACGGATCGACCAGGTGATCTATGTCAGCAGGGACGGTCACAAGGGCATCCTGCTCGGTCACAAGGGCGAGACGGTCAAGGCAATCTCCAAGGCCGCGCGCGAAGAGCTCGAGGATTTCCTGGGCCGCAAGGTGCACCTGTTCCTGCAGGTGAAGGTCCGCGAGCGCTGGCAGGACGAGGCCGAGCGCTATTCCGAGATGGGTCTCGATTTCCGCGACGGCGATGGCTGAGCCGCGCCTCACCGCGCGGTTCTGGGTCGATGCCTACCGGCGGCGACTCGCCTTCCACGACATTCCCTGTTTCGTGGTCGCCCATGGCGACGACACGGCGGGCGCGGTCCTCGTCAAGCTCGCAACGCTCGACGGGCGGGCGCGCGCCTTCACGCGAAGCTTCGATCTTGCGAGCGGCGCGCGTGTCTGGGCCGAGCTTTCCTCGGGGCCTGAGGCGGAGGTCGACGCGGCCATCGCCAGGCAGCGCGGCTTCGATCCCGATCTCTGGGTCATAGAGGTCGAGGACCGCGCGGGGCGGCACCTTCTGGACGAGGACGGGCTCGCCTGATGCGATCCCGACGAGAGGCGCTGCCTCTCGTGCTCTCCGCGGTATTTTTGCCAACCCAAAGACAGGATGGCCCCTTGCGCTTGCCTGCCGCTCGGCCAACGTTGCCGGGATGGAATGGCGCGATACCGGCATATTGCTTTCGACGCGGCGGCACGGGGAGAGCTCGGCCATCCTCGAGGTATTTACCGCAGGGCATGGGCGCCATGCCGGGGTCGTGCGGGGCGGGGCGAGCCGCAAGCTCGCGCCGATCCTGCAGCCGGGGGCGGAGCTGGACCTTGCCTGGCGGGCGCGGCTCGAGGATCATATCGGCACCTACACGGTCGAGCTCAATCGCTCGCGCGCGGCCATCGCGATGGCCGACCGGCTCACGCTGGCGGGGCTGAACGCGCTCCTCGCGCTTTTGTCCTTCACCTTGCCCGAGCGGGAGGCACAGCCCGACATCTATGCGCGGACCGCGACGCTGCTCGACCTGCTCGACCGGCCCGATATCTGGCCGCTGGCCTACTTGCGCTGGGAGATGGCGCTTCTGGAGGATATGGGCTTCGGGCTCGACCTGTCGCGCTGCGCGGCGGGCGGGAACGCCAATGACCTCGCCTACGTTTCTCCGAAGACGGGCCGGGCGGTGAGCTGGTCGGGCGCGGGCGACTGGGCGCCGCGGCTCTTGCCTTTACCGGCAGTGATGATGGGAAGCGGGTCCGGAGAGGATGCAGAGGTCCTGGCCGCTCTCGGCACGACGGGACATTTCTTCGAGGCGCACCTCGCCCCCTCGCTGGGCGATCGGCCGGTGCCACCGGCGCGGGCGCTCTTTCTGGATCGGCTGGCGCGGCGTGCGCGGGCCACAAGCTGAGCTGGCGTCTTTCGCGTGACGCAAAGGCAGGATAGGACAAAGACATGCAATGGACGCTGCCGAACATACTGACCGCCCTGCGCCTTCTGGCCGCGCCTGGCCTGGCGGTCATGTTCCTCTATTTCTCGCGCCCCTTCGCCGATTGGTGTGCGCTGATCCTGTTTCTCGGCGCGGCGATCACCGACTGGTTCGACGGCTATATCGCGCGGTCATGGGGGGCCGAGACCAAGATCGGCGCAATGCTCGACCCGATCGCGGACAAGGCGATGGTCGTGATCGCGCTCATGGTGATCGTGGGCTATTCCTCCTACACGCCGTGGATCGTTCTGCCCGCGACGGTGATCCTGTTTCGCGAGGTCTTCGTCTCGGGCTTGCGCGAGTTTCTGGGCGACACCGCGGGCCTTCTCAAGGTGACCAAGCTCGCCAAGTGGAAGACAACGCTGCAGATGGTCGCCATCGCGGTGCTGTTCGGGCAGGGCATTTTCGAACATTATCTCATCGCCGCGACCTACGGGATGGATTCGGATCTCGTCACCTCGATCCTCGCCGGTGAGACGGAGGATGAACTCGGGCTCGCCTGGCGGCAAACCGGCATGATCTGGACCGGCTATCTCGGCCTCACGCTTTTGTGGATCGCGGCGCTGCTGACGGCGATCACGGGCTGGGATTATTTCCGAAAGGCCGTGCCCCATCTCAAGGAGACGCGCTGATGGATGTACTCTACTTCGCCTGGGTCCGGGAGCGGATCGGCATCCCGAAGGAACGGATCGAGACCGAGGCCGCGACGGTGAGCGAGCTCGTCGATGAGCTGCGCTCCCGCGAGGCGCGCTACGCGGCGGCTTTTGCCGATCTGTCTGCGCTGCGCGTGGCCGTCGACCAGGAACTTTCCGATTTCGACGCAACGCTGTCGGGTGCGCGCGAGGTCGCCTTCTTTCCGCCGATGACGGGGGGCTGATGCGGATCGTCGTTCAGGACGCGCCCTTCGATTTCGGAGAGGAAGCCGAACGCTTCGCCGCGGGGCGCAGCGATGTGGGGGCGATCGTCACCTTCTCCGGCATCGTGAGAGGCGATGGCGATCTCGACGTGATGGAAATCGAGCATTACCCCGGCATGACCGAAAAGGCGCTGGAGCAGATCGCAGGCGAGGCGAAAGAGCGCTGGTCGCTTGGCGACGTCCTGGTCATTCACAGATATGGCCCGCTGCGGCCCGGCGAGAAGATCATGATGGTCGCTACCGCCGCCCCGCATCGCAAGGATGCCTTCGAGGCGGCGGAATACCTCATGGATTACCTCAAGTCCCGCGCGCCCTTCTGGAAAAAGGAACGCGCAGGCGAAGATGCATCCTGGGTCGCCGCGAAGGACGAGGACGAAGCGGCGCTCGACCGCTGGTGAGGCCTCTGCTCAGGCCGCTTCGAAGAGCCCATTTTCCTTGGCCTCGACCATGGCCTCGTCGAGGCTTTTCCAGGCGCGGGCGATCAGCGCGTCGATCTCCTCCTTCGAGATGACGAGTGGCGGCGAGATGATCATCCGGTCGCCGACGTGACGCATCACGAGGTTGTTCGCGAAGCAGCGCTCGCGGCAGAGATAGCCCACCGTGCCCGCATCGGCCTTGAAGGCGGCACGTCGCGCCTTGTCGGGCGTCAGCGCGATGGAGCCCATCATGCCGACGATCTTCGCCTCGCCCACCATCGGATGCTCGGCGAGGCTCTCGAATTTTTCCTTGAGGTAGGGGCCCGTCTCTTCGCGGACGCGGGTGACGATGCCCTCCTCATCGAGGAGGCGCAGGTTCTCGAGCGCGACCGCGGCGGCCACCGGGTGACCCGAATAGGTGTAGCCGTGGTTGAACTCGCCACCGCCGATCACGCTCGCCACGTCGGAGGATACGATGGACCCGCCGATCGGCAGGTAGCCCGAGGAGAGGCCCTTCGCGACTGTCATGATGTCCGGCTCGATCCCGACGGTCTGGCTGCCGAACCAGTTGCCGGTACGTCCGAACCCGCAGATCACCTCGTCGGCAATGAGAAGGATGCCGTATTCCTTCACGATCCGGCTCACCTCGGGCCAGTAGCTTTCGGGCGGGACGATGACGCCGCCTGCGCCCTGCACCGGCTCGGCGATGAAGGCCGCGACATTCTCGGGGCCGAGCTCGAGGATCTTTTCCTCGAGCTGTCGCGCGCGGGCGATGCCGAAATCGTGCTCGCTCATCTCGCCACCCTCGGACCACCAATTCGGCTGGTCGATATGATGGATGTCCGGGATCGGCAGGCCGCCTTGGGCGTGCATGCCCTTCATGCCGCCGAGGCTGCCGGAGCCGACGGACGAGCCGTGATAGGCGTTCCACCGCGAGATGATCGCACGGCGCTGCGGCTCTCCCTTCATCTCCCAATAGGTCCGCACGAGACGGATATTGGTATCGTTCGCCTCGGAGCCCGAAGACGCGAAGAAGACGTGATCGAGATCGCCGGGTGCCAGCTGCGCCAGCCGCTCGGCAAGCTGGATCGCGGGAAGGTGGCTGGTCTGGAAGAAGGTGTTGTAGAAGGGCAGCTCGCTCATCTGGCGCGTTGCCGAGTCAACGAGTTCCTGCCGTCCATAGCCGATGTTCACGCACCAGAGGCCGGCCATCCCGTCGAGGATGCGGTTGCCTTCGCTGTCGGTCAGCCAACAGCCATCGGCACTGGTGATGATGCGCGCGCCCTTCTGGCCGAGCTCCGCGCCGTGAGTGAAGGGATGCATGTGATGCGCGGCATCGAGCGCCTGCAATTCCGCGGTCGGACGCGTGTTCGTGAGCTGTGCCATGGGCGCACCTTTCCTGTTCGGTGAGTTGCACTCAAAATATGATCAAATTCTGCGCTGTCAATCAGAAGGCGGCGCAGGGCCGAGCCCGAGAGCGATCTGCTCCATGCCCTGACAGACATCGGCATCCATCGCACTGGCCGCCGCATCGGCATCCCCTGCCGAGAGCGCGTCCAGAAGATCCTTATGTCGGTCGGGCAGGCCTTCGGTGCCGAAACGGCCGCAGACCACCCGCAAAGACGGGCCAAAGCGCAGCCACAGACCCTCGACGAGGCCGGTCAGGATCGCGGCATCGGCGCAGGCGTTGATGCGCGCGTGAAATGCATGGTTGCCAATGAGGTAGCCCGGCACGTCGCCGCGCCTCATGGCGGTGTCGATGGACGTGTCGATCTCGCTCAGTGCCTCGACGACGTCGGGCGATGCCCGTTCTGCCGCGCGGCGCGCAAGCTCGGGCTCGAGCGCGCGTCGGGCGATGGTCAGTTCCTCCAGCGCGGCGTGATCGAGCACCGGCACCGCGATCCGCCGGTTGCCCTGGAAGTCGAGCGCGCCTTCCGCCGTCAGCCGCCGCAGCGCCTCGCGCACCGGTGTCATGCCGGCACCAAGCGTCTCCGTCAGACCCTGGATCGTGACCGCCTGGCCCGGAGCAAGCTCGCCGAAGAGAATCATCTCGCGCAGGTGCCGGTAGACCTGTTCATGCGCGGGCAGACCCGCAGGGCCCGACATGTCCTCGCGCGATGCCGTTTTATTCATCGAATGCTCTCTCCGGACCCTGCATGTGCGCGCAATCTTGCACGCGCCCGTGCGAGGTGAAAACATCCCATTGTTGCCAGAGGCGGCAATATTTGATCAAATTGCCACGGTCAGAGCGGAGAAACCGCCTCACGACCTAGGGAGAATGAAGAATGACACTCAAGCTCACGACCGGCGTCGCCGTGTTCGCGCTTACGGCCGGTGCGGCCTCGGCGCAGGAAGTTCGGGTCTACAATTGGTCGGATTACATCGACGAAGACCTGCTGACCCAATTCGAGGAAGAAACCGGGATCGACCTGATCTACGACGTCTTCGACTCCAACGAGGTGCTGGAGACGAAAATGCTCGCGGGCTCCTCCGGCTATGACGTGGTGGTGCCGACGGGCACATTCCTGCAGCGTCAGATCCAGGCCGGGGCGTTCCAGAAGCTCGACACCGAGCAGTTGCCCAACCTCGACAACATGTGGGACGTCATCGAAGAGCGCACCGCGACCTACGATCCGGGCAACGAATATTCGATCAATTACATGTGGGGTACGACCGGCATCGGCGTGAATGTCGGCCGCGTGCAGGAAATCCTCGGCGAGGATGCGCCGCTGACCTCCTGGGATCTCGTGTTCGACCCCGCCAACATGGAGCAGCTGGCAGAATGCGGTGTGCATTTCCTCGATGCACCGGCAGAGATGATCCCCGCCGCGCTCAACTATCTGGGCGAGGATCCCGACAGCCACGATCCCGAGGTGATCGCCCGTGCGAGCGAGGGGTTCGAGCCGATCCGTCCCTATATCCAGAAGTTCCACTCGTCCGAGTACATCAACGCGCTGGCAAACGGCGACATCTGCGTGGCCGTCGGCTGGTCCGGCGACATCCTGCAAGCGCGTGATCGTGCCGCCGAGGCCGGCAACGGCGTGGAGATCGCCTACAACGCACCGGACGAAGGCGCGCAGATGTGGTTCGACCAGATGGCCATCCCGGTTGATGCCCCGAACCCCGAAGCGGCGCATACCTTCCTGAACTTCATCATGGATGCCGAGAACATGGCCCAGGCGTCCAACTACGTCTATTACGCCAACGGCAACGAGGCTTCGCAGGAATACCTCAACGAGGACGTGATCGGTGATCCGGCGATCTATCCCTCCGAGGCGGCGCTCGACAACCTGTTCACGACGACGCCCTATCCGCCGCGCGTGCAGCGTGACGTGACGCGGCTCTGGACTGCGATCAAGTCCGGCGTCTGATCCGACGCTCCAAGGCCCGCGCCTCACCCTGGCGCGGGCCGCTTCCTCCGATCATCGGGACATCTTCATGAGCCAGACCGTCTTCGCCCCCTGGGAGAACCCGGAGGAAAAGCCCCTCATCGAGTTTCGGAACGTCACCAAGCGGTTCGGCAGCTTCACAGCCATCGACGATCTGTCGCTCGACATCTACGCGCGGGAATTCTTCGCGCTGCTCGGCCCGTCGGGCTGCGGCAAGACGACCATGATGCGGATGCTTGCGGGCTTCGAGAACGCGACAGAGGGCCAGATCCTGCTGTCGGGTCAGAATATCGGGCCGATCCCGCCGAACCGGCGCGCGGTCAACATGATGTTCCAGAGCTACGCGCTTTTTCCGCATCTCTCCGTCTGGGAGAATATCGCCTTCGGCCTCAAGCGCGAGAGCAAGGACAAGGAGGCGATCTCGGCCCGCGTCGAGGAGATGCTGCGCCTCACGCGCCTGACCAAGTTCGCCAAGCGCAAGCCGCACCAGATATCCGGCGGCCAGCGCCAGCGCGTCGCGCTCGCGCGCAGCCTTGCCAAGGCCCCGAAGCTTCTTCTGCTCGACGAGCCGCTGGGCGCGCTCGACCGCAAGCTTCGGGAAGAGACGCAATTCGAGCTCATGGATATCCAGGAGAAGACCGGCACCACCTTCGTCATCGTCACCCACGACCAGGAAGAAGCGATGACCGTCGCCTCTCGCGTTGCGGTAATGGACGAAGGAAAACTTATCCAGGTCGCCACGCCCGACGTGATCTACGAAGCGCCGAACTCGGTCTATGTGGCCGATTTCATCGGTGACGTGAACCTGATCGAGGGGCGCGGCACGACGGAGGGCGAGCGCATCCGCCTCGATTGGGCGGAAGGGCAGCCACCGATCTGGGCGACGCCGCGCGGACCGGTCGACACGGACCGCGCGCTGACCTTCGCGATCCGCCCCGAGAAGGTCTCCATCGCCAAGGACAAGCCCGAGGACCGGCGTAATCTCCTTGAGGGAGAGGTGATCGACATCGCCTATCTCGGCAATATCTCGACCTACCACGTGAAAATAGCCGGCGGGCAGATCATCAAGGCGCAGACCGCCAATACCCGTCGCCTCGCCAATCGCGACATCACCTGGGAGGACCGCGTCTGGCTCTCCTTCACCGAGACCTCCGGCGTCCTGTTGGAGCACTGAGCGATGCGGCGTCTGGTTCTCATCGCGGTTCCCTATATCTGGCTCCTGGCACTGTTCCTGGTGCCGTTCATCATCGTTCTGAAGATCTCGCTCTCGGATATCGCTCTGGCGATCCCGCCCTATACGCCGACCCTCGATCTGTCCGGCGGCTGGAGCGCGATCCGCGATTTCTTCGGCGCGCTCGATTTCGAGAACTTCGTGTTCCTGACGACCGACGATCTTTACTGGCGCGCATACCTGTCTTCGCTCCGGATCGCCGCGATCTCGACACTCATCACCCTCGCGATCGGGTATCCGATTGCCTACGCGATGGCCCGATCCGCGCCCGAATGGCGGCCGACGCTGCTGATGCTGGTGATCCTGCCGTTCTGGACCTCGTTCCTGATCCGCGTCTATTCGTGGATGGGCATCCTGTCCTCGGAGGGCGTGCTGAACCAGTTCCTCATTGGGATCGGACTGATCGATACCCCGCTGCAGATCCTGTCGACGAACATCGCCGTCTATATCGGCATCGTCTATACCTACCTGCCTTTCATGATCCTGCCGATCTACGCGACGCTCGAGAAAATGGACGAATCGCTCCTCGAGGCGGCCGAAGACCTCGGCTGCTCGCGCCTCTCGGCCTTCTGGCTCGTCACGATACCCCTGTCCAAAGGCGGGATCATCGCGGGATGCTTTCTCGTCTTCATCCCCGCCATCGGCGAGTTCGTCATTCCCTCGCTGCTCGGCGGCTCCGACACGCTGATGATCGGCAAGGTTCTCTGGGAGGAGTTCTTCTCCAACCGTGACTGGCCTGTCGCGAGCGCGGTGGCGATCGTGCTCCTGCTGATCCTGATCGTGCCCATCGTGCTCTTCCAGCGGAACGAGCAGAAAGCGCGGGAGGCCGAGGGATGAGACGCTTTTCCTGGTTCAACGCCACGTCCCTGACGCTCGGCTTCGCCTTTCTCTACCTGCCGATGGTCATCCTGGTGATCTACAGCTTCAACGCCTCGAAGCTGGTGACGGTCTGGGCGGGCTTCTCGACCCGCTGGTACGTGGAGCTCTTCCAGGATCAGGAATTCCTGGACGCGGCCTGGGTCACGGTCCGGGTCGCGGTCTTCTCCTCGACCATCGCGACCGTTCTCGGCACGATGGCAGCGAGCGTCCTCGTGCGTGCGGGCCGCTTCCGGGGGCGGACACTCTTCTCAGGCATGATCTACGCTCCGCTCGTCATGCCGGAGGTGATCACCGGCCTGTCGCTGCTTCTTCTCTTCATCGGGATCGGTCTCGACCGCGGGATCTTCACCATCGTGCTGGCGCATACGACCTTTTCGATGTGCTACGTCTCGGTGGTCGTCTCCTCGCGGCTCGCGACGTTCGACCGCTCGCTCGAAGAGGCGGCGCTCGATCTCGGCTGTTCGCCGTTTCAGGCTTTTCGTCTCGTCACCTTGCCGATCATTGCGCCGGCGGTGATTTCGGGCTGGCTTCTGGCCTTCACGCTGTCGCTCGACGATCTCGTCATCGCGAGCTTCACCACGGGCCCGTCGGCGACCACGCTGCCGATCAAGATCTTCTCCGCGGTGCGGCTCGGGGTCAGCCCGCAGATCAACGCGCTCTCGACGATCATGATCGCGATCGTGGCGGTCGGCGTCATCACGGCCTCGCTCATCACCAAGCGTGCGGCGGTCACCCAGGCACGGGATGAACAGGCTGCGGTGCGCGCCACCGGATGAGGCGGATCTACGAGCCCGGCGCCTACGAGACACCCCGGCGCTGCTACTGGGACGAAGGCGTCACGCCACCCGTCTGGCCGCGCCTCGAGGGCACAGACCGGGCAGATGTCGCCATCATCGGTGGCGGCTATACCGGTGTCTCGGCGGCCCTCACCCTCGCCGAAGCCGGAGCCGAGGTCATCCTCGTGGACGCCGAGACCCCCGGCTGGGGCGCGTCCGGCCGCAATGGCGGGTTCTGCTGCCTTGGCGGCGCGAAGGCCCCCGCCAGCCTCCTGCGCCGCCGCTTCGGCGAGGACGGGCTTGCCGAGTGGCGCAGCACGGAAATGGCCGCGATCGAGACCGTCGCCGCGCGCCTCTCGCGATACGGCATCGAGGCTGACACCCATTCGGACGGGGAGACGCTTCTGGCCCATACGCCCAGGCAGGCCCGCGGTTTCGAGGCAGCCGCGCGCGAGATCGAGGCGGCATACGGGCTCGCGCCCCGGATCCACACGCGCGAGACGTTGCGGCAGGGCGGCTTCGGCGGCACGTTCCATGGCGCGATGACGACACCGCTCGGCTTCGCGCTGCATCCTCGCAAGTATCACGGCGGTCTGGCCCGCGCGGCGCAGAAGGCCGGAGCAAGGCTCTACGGCCAAAGCCCCGCGATCGGTCTCAAGCGTGGGCGCGACTGGCGCATCGACACGCCGCATGGCCAGATCCGCGCGGACAGCGTTTTGATCGCGACCAACGGCTATTCGTCAGAAGATCTGCCGGATTGGCTTCGTGCGCGCACCTTGCCGGTGCAAAGCTCCGTGATCGTCACGCGACCGCTCACCGATGCCGAACGCGAGGCGCAGGGCTGGACCACGCGGCAGATGGCCTACGACACGCGCCAACTTCTGCACTATTTCCGCTTGTTGCCTGACAACCGCTTCCTTTTCGGGATGCGCGGCGGCCTGACCGCCCGCCCGTCCGCCGCGACGGCGATCTCGGCGCGCATCAGGCGCGATTTCGCGCGGATGTTTCCCGTCTGGCGCGATGTCGCGATCACCCATGAATGGTCCGGCCTTGTCTGCCTGATGGCGAATCTTGCGCCTTATGCAGGGCCTGTACCCGGTCATCCCGGCCTCTTCGCAGCGCTCGGCTATCACGGCAACGGTGTCGCGATGGCGAGCCACACGGGCGGGCTCATCGCCCAAGAGATCCTCGGCCGAGGCCCCGCGATACCTGCGGTCATGCGCCATCAACCGGGGCGATTTCCGCTTGGGCGGTATCGCCGTGCCCTTCTCGCGCCGGCCTATCTCGCGGCGGAGTGGCTCGATCTCTGACCTTCTGCAACTTGGGTTGGCCGAAATACCGCGGGGTTCGGGGCAGCGCCCCGATCCGCCCGGGGATCGGAACGATCCTCGGGCCAGAAAAGTGCGCGGCTCTGCCGCGCTCCGCCTAACTGGTCTCGAGGCAATGACGCCGGAAAGCGCGTTTCAGCATGTCGAGCTCGGCCCGCAGAAGCGCCATCTCGGCGCGGATATCCTCGGCGAGCGCGTCGTCTCCGATCATGGTGAAGGAGCCCATCACCTCCTCGGTAACCGCATCGGCCACGAGAAAAGTCATCACGCCGTCGCCGATCGCTTCGGGCGGAACGGGAACTTCGAGGAGCCATTGCCCCGACTCGCCGACCGGCGCGACGCTCGCGCCGCGGATCGGTGTGTCAAAGAGCGAGACGACCACGTCCGGGGCGGGTGCATCGCGCGCCTCGCTCGAGATCAATCCCTCCCAGACACCTTCCTTGAAACGGGTTTTCGTCAGGCTGTAGCGGCTCATCGGGCTTCCTTCGTCACAACTCGGCGCGGGGGCGGCGCGAAAAGGTCAAGTCGCGCAGGATCACCTGGTTCATCTGCGGTCCCTCGAAGATCACATCGAGCCAGAGCTTTTCCACGCGCTTTTCGTTGAGCTTGGTATAGGCGAGATCGAATTCGACGATCACATCGCTCTCGTGAAGCGGCAATTCCCGCACGACTTGTTCGGTGTTCGGCCCGTTCTTGATGTTGAGGCGCGCGAAGATCTCGATCGGCTTTTCGAGCTCGACAATGGTCTCGAGCCGGATGAGGTGCCGTCGCATCAGGCCCTGTGCGGCTTCCGGCGGCAGATCAATGGCGAGCGAGAGGTACGATCCGTCGAACCGAAAGACATCCATCCGGAGTCCATAGGCCGCGAGATCGGCCTGCCGCGTGTTCCTGAGCTGGCGCAAGGTCAGCTCGGAGCGGTCGCAATCGTGAAACAGCGTCGCTTCGCGGCCGAGCATGGATTTCGTCGCCACCGACGAGATTCCCTTCACCGGCAGCGGACCGGACCAGATCTCGGGCCGCCAGGCCCAGTCCGCATCATGCGGCCGGGGAAAGGATTGCGTGCCGATGGCCGGCAGCGCGAGGCGATTGTCGGCGACATGCAGAAGTTCGTCGATTTCCCGCTTCAGGTTGCGCGCCCAGCCGCGCTGCCGGCGAAGGCGGGGCAGGGCGGTGTCGGGCGCGGCCTTCGCCATGCGCCGCAGCCGCCGTACCGCGCCGCGCTGAATGAGGTTGTCGAGAATCCCCTGCCGATCCGCCATTTTGCCCGTTATCTGCCCGCGGCCTCGAGTGCCGGTCGTTTCCGTTTCCGCAACAAAGTGTTTCCGGTTTCCGCGCAGAGATCAACCGCGCGACGTGCCGGCTCCGTTGCCTGAGACCGGGATCGGTGCGTCCGGGCTCGCGCGCCGGATCCGTTCCGCGGTGAGCTCCAGAAGACGCCGGCCTTCGGCGCGGGTCAATCCGCTATTCGGTGGCGCGTAGACGGCGATGCCGATCAACCGCGCCCCGACAAGGAACGCGCCGCGCCAATATTGCGGTGCCCCGCCGGGCAGGAGCGCATCCCCGCCTTCAGCGAGATAGACCATCGTGAGCGTGTCGCTTTCGTCCGCTGCCAGCGCCGAGGCATCCGACAGGCGGGCCAATGTCTCTGCGCCCGGCTGCACCGGCTGCGCCTCGCGCGGGCCTGCCGAAACCGTCACCAGAGCCGGTGTCACCGCCGCTCCCGACTGGCCCGCCGAGAGAATGTTGCAGCTTGCCAGCACGGCGAACCCGCCGCGCGGTGAGGACTCCACCGTCGAGGTGTCGATGCAGTAGCCGGGCGGGCCCGCGACCACGACGTCGCCGCCCGCGATCGCCGCGGCCTCGACAAGATCCGCGCTGCCGCCCGGTTCCGCCCGTGCGCTCGGCCCGCCGCTCACATCCGGAGCGGCGAAACCGCTCAGGAAACCGCGCTGCGGGACGATCTCGCCCTCGGGCGTGACTTCGCAGGCGGCCAGAGCCAGCAGGACGGGCAAGACGAGGGCGGCGCGCACAGGCAGCATCAAAGATCCATGTAGACGTGTTTCTCGGACGCGCCGCCCGGATGGGTTACGGCGCCCTTGTAGGTGGCTCCGACGAGCTTGGCGAATTTCCAAAGCGCGCCGCTCGAATAGATCGTCTCGCGGGGGCCGGACCATGCGGCGCGGCGCTTTTCGAGCTCGTCCTCCGAGAGGTCGACAGACAGCTCGCCCTTGATCGCGTCGATGGTGATGACGTCGCCGGTCTTCAGAAGCGCGATCGGTCCGCCCTGGGCCGCTTCGGGCCCGACATGGCCGACGCAGAAGCCTCGGGTCGCGCCCGAGAAACGCCCGTCGGTGATGAGCGCTACCTTCTTGCCCATGCCCTGACCCGAAAGCGCGGCGGTGGTGGCCAGCATCTCGCGCATGCCCGGCCCGCCTGCGGGGCCTTCATTGCGGATGACGATGACCTCGCCCTCGTTGTATTCGCGGTTCTTGACGCCCTCGAAGGCGTCTTCTTCGCATTCATAGACGCGCGCCGGACCGGTGAAGACCTGGTTCTCTGCGGCGATCCCGGCGACTTTCACAATCGCACCTTCGGGTGCGAGATTGCCCTTCAGGCCGACGACGCCGCCGGTCTTGGTGATCGGGTTGTCGATCGCGTGGATCACGCGGCCATCGGCCTCGCGCGCGGTGCGGTCGAGCTCTTCGCCGATGGAGCGGCCGCTCGCGGTGATGCAATCCTCGTGGACAAGGCCCGCCTTTCGCAGCTCCTTCATCACGACCGGAAGGCCGCCGGCCTCGTAGAGATCCTTGGCGACGAACTGACCGCCCGGCTTGAGGTCGACGAAATAGGGCGTGTCCCGGAAGATCTCGCAGACATCGTCGAGGTAGAACTCGATACCCGCTTCATGGGCGATGGCAGGCAGATGCAGGCCGGCATTCGTCGACCCGCCGGTGCATGCCACGACCCGCGCCGCGTTCTCGAGCGATTGCCGGGTGACGATATCGCGGGCACGGATGTTGTTCTCGATGAGGTCCATCACCGCCCGGCCCGACGCTTCGCCATACTGGTCGCGGCTCTCGTAGGGCGCGGGCATGCCGGAAGAGTTGAAGAGCGCGAGGCCGATGGCCTCGGAGACGCAGGCCATCGTGTTCGCGGTGAACTGGCCGCCGCACGCCCCCGCCGAGGGACAGGCCACGCGCTCGAGCATCTCGAGGGCAGCGTCCGACAATTCGCCGTTCTGGTGACGGCCGACCGCCTCGAACATGTCCTGCACGGTCAGGTCGCGGCTCGCGAAATCGGCCGGAATGTCTGCATGGGCCGGCGCCTTGCCCGGCAGGATCGAACCGCCGTAGATGAAGACGGAGGGCACGTTCAGACGGACCATCGCCATCATCATGCCGGGCAGCGACTTGTCGCAGCCCGCAAGGCCGACAAGCGCGTCGTAGCAATGCCCGCGCATCGTCAACTCCACCGTGTCGGCGATGGCTTCGCGCGAGGCGAGGCTAGAGCGCATGCCCTCATGGCCCATCGCGATGCCGTCGGTCACGGTGATCGTGGTGAACTCGCGCGGGGAGCCGGAGGCCGCCTTCACGCCGAGCTTGACCGCCTGAGCCTGTCGCGACAGCGCGATGTTGCAGGGCGCGGCCTCGTTCCAGCAGGTGGCGACGCCGACGAGAGGCTGGTGGATCTCGTCCTCCGTCATGCCCATCGCGTAGTAGTAGGAGCGATGCGGCGCGCGTGCGGGCCCTTCGGTCACATGACGGCTGGGCAGTTTGGTCTTGTCGAAGGGGCGCTTCAGCATCGGATCCTCCCAATGGGCATTGTTCGCATTTCAATCCGCATACAAAAGCGCCTTTGGCTTCACAAGAACGAAGGAGTTCACGAAAGCCTGCCGAGCCTTGTCCGAGAAAGCCAGCGCCGGGCGAGTTCGTGCGTGGATCTGAGCCGGATCATGCCGATCCTGCGGCATGTGGCGGCCGGGGCGAGGGGGCTGGCTGCCCCCTCGAGCTCCCCCGCCGGTATTTGGGCCAACCCAAGGAAGAGAGCGCGCAGTGCCCGGATCAGTAGCCTGCGTCGCGGTCCACCACGTAGAGAAGCGGCTCACCCACCTCGCTCCGGCGGATATTCTCGGCGATGACGCGCGAGGCGGAAGGCGGCCGGGTTTCGGAGGCGATATGCGGCGTGACGGTGACCTTGGGATGCGCCCAGAACGGGTGATCCTGCGGCAGGGGTTCCGTTCGGAAGACATCCAGCGTCGCATGCGAGAGCTGGCCGCTGTCCAGCGCCGAGATCAGGTCGGCCTCGTCGATAAGCGGTCCGCGGCCGGGATTGACGATCACGGCGCCCGGCGCGAGCAAGGCCAGCGTGCGCGCATTGATCACGTCGCGCGTGTCGCTCGTATCGGGCAGTAGCAGCACCACGATCTCCGCGCCCGAGAGCGCCGCGTCGAGCCCGTCCTCGCCCGCATGGCACGCGACACCGTCGAGCGCTTTTTGACTGCGCGCCCAGCCCCGCAGGGTGAAGCCGAGATGGCGCAGCATCCCCGCCACGGCAGAGCCCAGCGCGCCAAGCCCGAGGATCGTGACGACGCGCTCGGAGGCGAGCGGCGGGATCGTCTTGTCCCAGGCATGGTCCGGGTTCACGATATGCGCGTCCATGCCGAGATGGTGGCGCAGCACATGGCCCGTCACCCATTCGACCATGCCTTGCGTGAGCCCCTCCTCGTCGACCATGCGCGTCAGCGGCACATTCAGGGTCTCGTTGCCGGTGATGCCCTCGACGCCGGCCCAGAGGTTCAGCACCGCCTTGAGGCGGGTATAGGGACGGAAATCCTGCACATCGCTATTGGGCGCATAGACGATGTAGTCGACCTCCTCGGGCGGCATCTCGGTGTCGATGGCGTAGTCGAGCCCGGTCTCGTCCAGCGCGCGCCGCAGATGCGCCTCGTATTGCGTCCAGCGGTCAGCTTGCGCGGCGAAAAGGATATTGATGCTCATTAGCGAGGCCTGTGAATATGCGCGCTTTGCACGAGGCCGAACGCGGCCATGAGAACCAGCATGGCCGAGCCGCCGTAACTCACGAGCGGCAGCGGCACGCCGACGACCGGGGCAAGGCCCATCACCATCGACATGTTCACCGCGAAGAACAGGAAGAAGGTCAGCCCGACGCCCAGGATCAGGAGCGAGGAGAAGCGATCGCGGTTCTGGAGCGCCGCCACGATGCAAAAGACAAGCACGAGCACGTAAAGTGCAAGGAGAGACATGCCGCCCACGAACCCGAACTCTTCGGCCAGCGTGTTGAAGATGAAGTCGGTGTGCTTCTCGGGCAGGAAGTTCAGACGCGACTGCGTGCCTTGCATGAAGCCGCGCCCCGTCCAGCCGCCCGAGCCCATCGCGATCTTGGCCTGCGTAATGTGATAGCCTGCACCCAGCGGATCGGTCGACGGGTCGAGGAACGTGTCGATCCGGCGGAACTGGTAATCCTTGAGGAGCTGCCAGTCAGTGCCGCGGCTCTTGAAGATGGTGGAGATGCCCGCCGCGCCTGCCGCGATGACCAGCCCGAAATAGGCCCAATGCACGCCGGCGAGAAACATCATGAGACCACCCGCGATCAAAAGCAGGATCGCCG
Organism: Roseivivax halotolerans; assembly: GCF_900115815.1. Lineage (GTDB taxonomy): Bacteria > Pseudomonadota > Alphaproteobacteria > Rhodobacterales > Rhodobacteraceae > Roseivivax > Roseivivax halotolerans. The sequence continues at coordinate 64,165 of NZ_FOXV01000006.1, forward strand.
TGCCGAGATCCGGCTGTGTCAGCACGAGGCCCGTCGGCAGGATGATGAGGACAATCGGCAGGAGCACCCAGAACGGGCGCGAGGTCTTCTTGAGCGGCAGCCAGTCATAATAGGCGGCCAGCGCCATGACGAGGGCGATCTTCATCAGTTCCGACGGCTGCAGCTGCATGAACCCCAGATCGATCCAGCGCTGCGCGCCCATCCCCACGGAGCCGATGAACTCGACCGCGACCAAGAGCGCGAAAGCCCCGAGATAGGCAACGAACGCCATGTTGCGCCAGATCCAGATCGGAACCAGCGCGACGACGAACATCACGATGAGGCCGAGGATGTAGCGCTTCATCTGGGGCTCCGCCCAGGGCGAGAGCGATCCTCCCGCGACGGAGTAGAGCATCAGGAACCCCACGCCGGCCACCGCGGTCAGAAGCACCACGATCGACCAGTTGAAATAGAGCACCTTGCGCCATCCCGACGGTGTCGTCTTGACCGTGTATTCGAGATAGCTCATGCGCGGCTCTGCGCGGATTTGAGGCGCTCTTCGCGCTCCGCGGCGAGGCGCTCCTGCAACTCGCGGATGCGGTCGCGATCCTTGGTCGGATACGCCTCAAGCGGTGGATCGCCGCCGAAGAGGGCCTGCAAGGTCACGTCGCGGGCGATGGGCGCGGCCGCCGAAGAGCCGCCGCCGCCATGTTCGACGACGACCGAGACCGCGATGCGCGGTGCCTCGTAGGGCGCGAAATTCACGAACAGAGCGTGGTCCCGCCGATTCCACGGTAAGTCCTCATTCCGCACGACGCCCCGCGCGCGTTCGGCGGCGGTGATGTTGCGAACCTGACTCGTCCCGGTCTTGCCCGCCATCCGCATCGCATCGTCGATGATGCGCGATCCGTAGGCGGTCCCACGGCGGTTGTTCGAGACCGAGAACATCGCCTCGCGTAGCCGGGCGAGATGGGCTTCATTGAACCCGAGATCTTCGCCGGGGCGTCCCGGCGTCTCGACCCCGTCGACCGATTTCACGAGCCGGGGAGAGATCGACCGCCCGGTGGCGAGCCGTGCCGACATGACCGCCTGTTGCAGCGGGGAAGAGAGCACGAAGCCCTGTCCGATAGAGGCGTTTACCGTATCGCCGATCACCCATCCCGCGCCGCGGTTGATACGCTTCCAGTCCTTGTCGGGGATCAGCCCGTCGGTGACCGCCGACATCGGGATGTCATGCACCTCGCCCAGGCCGAGGCGGCGCGCGGTCTCGGCGATCTTCTCGATCCCGACCTTGAGCGCGAGATCGTAATAATAGACATCGCAGCTTTCGCGCAGCGACTGCTCAAGGTTCATCCAGCCGTGGCCTGCGCGCTTCCAGCAGTGGAAGCGGCGGCCGCCCACGGTCAGGTGCCCCGGGCACCAGACGGTCTCGGACGGCGAGACGACGCCTGCATCCATCGCCGCGAGCGCCGTGATCATCTTGAACGTCGAGCCGGGCGGGTAGGCATCCTGCACCGCCTTGGACGCCAGCGGGCGGCGGATGTTGTCCCGGTAGATGCCGTAATCTGCGACCGAGATCCCGCGCACGAACTTGTTCGGATCGTAGGAGGGCGAGGAGGCGATCGCGGTCAGGTCGCCCTCCGCGAGGTCCATGACGACCACGCTCGCGCTTTCCTCTCCGAGCCGGGCGCGGATGTAGTTCTGCAGCTCCACATCGATGGTGAGCTGCACGTCGGAGCCAGCCTCACCTTCGCGGCGGTCGAGCTCGCGCATCACGCGGCCGACGGCGTTGACCTCCACCCGCTTGGCGCCGGCGCGGCCACGCAGCTGTTCCTCGTAGTTCCGCTCGACACCGACCTTGCCGATCTGGAAGCGCGGGATCCGCAGGACCGGTTCGGGCTCCTCGTAGCGGGCGAGATCGCGTTCCGAGACGGGGCCCACATAGCCGACCACATGCGCGAAGGTTTCGCGGTGCGGATAGATGCGACTGAGGCCCACTTCGGGTGTGATGCCGGGCAGGGCGGGAGCGTTGACCGCAACGCGGCTCACCTCGTCCCAGGTCACGCGATCCGCGACGCTGACCGGAAGGAACGGGGCGGAGCGGGCCATCTCGGCCTTGGCACGCTCGATCTCGTCGGGATCGAGCGAGACGAGCTGGGCCAGCCGGTCCAGCACGGCGTCGACATCGTCCGCCTCCTCGCGGACCATGGTGATCCGGTAGGCCGGCTCATTGGCGGCGATGACGCGCCCTTCGCGGTCGAAGATCTGCCCGCGAGACGGCGGAATGAGCCGCAGGTTGATCCGGTTCTCCTCGGCCAAAAGACGGAATTCGTCGGCTTGGTCGACCTGCATATAGCGCATCCGCATCGCCAGCGCGCTGGCGAAGCCAAGCTGCACGCCGCCGAGGATCAGCCCGCGGCGGGTGATCCGTGCCCAGCTTTCGCTCTTCTCCTTGGCGGTGCGTTTCATGCCCCTTGCCCCAATCTATCTCCGTCGCCGCGACCATGACGTGACACGCCGAGAAGGCGGCTCAGCGCCACGACCGCGGGATATGCGAGGATGGAGGTCAGGCCGGCGGAGAGCGCCAGCACCCATCCGATCGGCTCGATAATAAGCAGAAGCTTGATCAATTGATAGACCAGACCCATCGCGAAGATGCTGAAGGATACCGACAGCCATTCCAGCAGGAAATTGGTCTCTCGCTGCCGGCGCTCCCCGTTCTTCAGCGTTTCGGCGACGATCACCGTCAGCGCCGCCCAGAGACCCGGCGGCCGCTGCAGAACGAGGTCCGCCAGAAGGGCCACCAGCGCCACGAGCCACACCGGAACGTATTCCGGACGGCGGAGCGCCCAGGCGAAGACCATCAGCGTGATGAGATCCGGCCCGGCCACGCGCGGTGGCAGGTGCGAGAGCGGCAAGAGGTGAAAGAAGATCACCGCGAAGGACAGCCCCACGAAGAGCGCGCGCATGGTCCAGATGCGGACGAGATCGGCGTCGATCATTGCCCGACCTCCTCCGCGTCGGCATCCAAGCCGGTCTCCTCGGGCTGCTCGGGGCCAGGCAACGGCGAGACGGGCGCGATCAGACCGCCCTGTTCGGACACGCGCCGCGCTCCGTGATCGCGCAGCACCCGCAGGAACTCGAGCCGCTCGTAATCGGCCGCGAGGCGAACGCGCAGCCGCCCGTTCGGGTCTTCGGCCACCTGCCCGACCAGCAGGCCCGGCGGGAAGACTTCACCATCCCCGGAGGTCACGATCCGGTCGCCGGGGCGGACGAGGTCGGGATTTTCCAGGAAGTCGATGGGCGGTGCCGCGGAATTGTCGCCCGCGATGATCGCGCGTTGTCCCGAAGGCTGTATGACCGCCGGAATCCGGCTCGTCGCATCGGTCAGAAGCAAGACGCGTGACGTGTTCGCGCCGACGCCCGAGATCCGTCCGACAAGGCCGATCCCGTCCATCGTCGCCCAGCCATCCACTATCCCGTCGCGGCTGCCGACATTGATGAGCACCGATTGCCGGAACGGAGAGCCGGAATCGGCCAGGACGACGCCGGTGATGTAGGTGAGCTTCGGATCGAGTTGCACGTTGTTGAGATCGCGCAGCCGGGCGTTCTCCTGCTCGAGCTGCAGCGCGGCTTCTTTCCAGGCGGTCATCTGGCGCAGCTCGCGGCGCAGCTCCTGATTCTGCTCGTAAATTTGTTGGTAGGAGCGGAAATCGCCTGCGAGATCGACAACAGCCGTGACCGGCGCCATCGCCCAGGAGAAGCTCGGCACGATGCTGTCGACAACCTGCGCGCGGAACCGTTCCACGCGCGGGCTGTCGATACGCCAGACGAGGAAGATGGCGATCAGGCACAGGACCAGAACCGCAACAAGCAGTCGCTTCAGCGGACCGGTAAAATCGTCTCCTGATCTCTCCCGTGCCATTCAGTCATCCCCGGGGCAAAGGGGCGGTCGTCAGCTGTCGTAGTCGATAGCGTGACGCAGCTGCTTTTCATATTCCAGCGCCTTGCCGGTGCCGAGCGCCACGCAGTTGAGGCTTTCGTCCGCAATCGAGACGGCAAGACCCGTCTGCTCGCGCAGTGCAAGGTCCAGATCGCCCAGAAGCGCGCCGCCGCCGGTCAGCATCACGCCCCGGTCGACAATGTCGGCAGCGAGGTCCGGCGGGGTCGCCTCGAGTGCGGTCATCACCGCCTCGCAGATCGATTGCACCGGCTCGGACAGCGCCTCGGCGACCTGTGCCTGGCTGATCTCGGTCTCTTTCGGCACGCCATTCAGAAGATCGCGCCCGCGAATCTGCAGCGATGCGCCGCGACCGTCATCAGGCATCCGCGCGGTGCCGATGGATGTCTTGATCCGCTCGGCCGTCGATTCGCCGATGAGGAGGTTCTGCTGGCGGCGCAAATAGTTGATGATCGCCTCGTCCATCCGGTCGCCGCCGACGCGCACCGAGCGCGCGTAAACGATGTCACCGAGCGACAGGACCGCAACCTCGGTGGTGCCGCCGCCGATATCGACGACCATGTTGCCGGTCGGATCGGTGATCGGCATGCCGGCGCCGATGGCCGCCGCGATCGGTTCCGCGATGAGACCCGCCTTGCGCGCGCCCGCCGAAAGCACCGAGGAGCGGATCGCACGTTTCTCGACCGGCGTTGCGCCATGCGGAACGCAGACGATGATCTTCGGCTTGTGGAAGGTCGAGCGGCGATGAACCTTGCGGATGAAATGCTTGATCATCGCCTCGGCGGTGTCGAAGTCGGCGATCACGCCTTCGCGCATCGGGCGAATCGCCTCTATGGATCCAGGCGTCCGCCCCAGCATCAGCTTGGCGTCCTCGCCCACGGCCAGAACCTTCTTCACGCCATCCTTGACGTGATAGGCGACCACGGACGGCTCGGACAGGATTATGCCGCGTCCCTTGACGTAGACCAGCGTATTCGCGGTGCCGAGGTCGATGGCCATGTCCGCCGAAAAGGCGCCCATGAGCTTGTCCAAACCAAACATGATTGCGTTCCCCTAAAGCGTCATCGGCCCGCGTTACCTCGCAAGGCCGAGCGGGGGCCTTATAGGTCCGTCGCGATGCAGACGAAAGGGCTGTCGCGGGGCACATCAGCGTGAATTTGCCGCCGACCCGCGCATGGAGGCGCGTCGCGATAGGGCCGAGTGCACCGAGCCACCGCGAATTCGGCAGAGTCGTCCCAGGCCGCGAGCGCCGCATGTCGTTTTCCTGCCGCGACTTGTCGGGCGCAATCTGAGAGCGCCCCGCGTGAGCCGATAGGAGGGGTCGAAACGGACAGGGAGTCTCGCTCCGATGAAATCACATGTAAAAGCCCTCGTGGTCGGCGGCGGCGCCGTCGGAACCTCCATCGCCTATCATCTGGCCCGCGCCGGCTGGGAGGATGTGGTTCTTCTGGAACGCGACGAACTGACATCGGGCTCGACCTGGCATGCTGCGGGGCTTCTGCCCTATTTCAACATGTCCTACGCGACGACCCACATCCACGACTATTCGATCAAGTTCTACAAGACGCTCGAGGAAGAGACTGGCCTCAATGCGGGCTTTTCAGTGGTCGGCAACCTGCGGATGGCGCAGACGAAAGAGCGGATGGACGAGTACCGTCTCTACGCCACGACCGCCGAGACCTGCGGCGTGCCCTTTGAATGGATGACGCCCGCAGAGATCAAGGAGCGCTGGCCGCTGGTCAATACCTCCGACCTTGAAGGCGCGATCTACCACCCGACGGACGGCTACATTAACCCCGCTGACGTCACGATGGCGATGGCCAAGGGCGCGCGGCAGCGCGGCGTCTCCATCGAGCGCAAATGGCAGGTCGATGGCTACGACTGGACGGGCTCCGAGTGGCGCGTCACGCTCACCAAGATGGTCGAGAAGGGCGGCAATCTCGTCCCCTCCGAGGAACAGACCACGATCACCGCGGAGCACGTGGTCACCGCCACCGGCAACCACGCGCAGCGCACGGCGAAACTCCTCGGCATCAAGATCCCGGCGATCCCGGTCGAGCACCAGTTCATCGTGACCGAACCCGATCCGGCGCTTGTGGAATACCGCAAGACCCACGGCGAGCACCCGGTTCTGCGCGATGCCGACGCCAAGTGGTATGTCCGCGAAGAGCGCGGCGGCTGGATCCTCGGCCCCTACGAGCGCAATGCGCCCGCGCGGTTCGAATACGGTGTGCCCGACAGTTTCCGTGCCGACCTCTTCCCGCTCGACCTCGAGCGGATCGAGGAAGAATACATGTCGATGATCCACCGCATCCCGTCGTCTGAGGAGGTGGGCCTTAAGGACGATTTCAACGGCCCGATCTGTTACACGCCCGACGGCAATCCGCTGATCGGTCCGGCGCCCGGCCTGCGAAACATGTGGCTCGCGGAAGGCTTCTCCTTCGGGATCACTGCCGCGGGCGGCGCCGGCCACTACCTCGCGCAGATGATGGTGGAAGGGGAGGCCGAGATCGACATGGCCTCGCTCGACCCCAAGCGCTACGGCTCCTGGATGACGACCGAATACGCCGCCCGCAAGAACGAGGAAGCGTATGAGCACGTCTACATCATCCACCACCCCGACGAGGAACGGCCCGCCTGCCGTCCCTTGCGGACAGCACCGGTCTACGACCGCCAGAAGGCGCTCGGCGCGCAGTTCGGACAGGTGAACGGCTGGGAGCGGCCGAACTATTACGGCCCTCTCGATGCGGACGAGAATTTCGACCATGACGCGCGCTCCTTCCGCCGCGGCGGCTGGTGGCACTATGCCAAGGAAGAGGCCGAGGCGATCCGGAACGGTGTCGGCATGATCGACGCGACCGCCTTCACCAAGCATTTGGTCAAAGGCCCGGGTGCTGCGGCCTTCATCGACTGGTTCACCTGCAACAAGCTGCCCAAGGTCGGGCGCATCAACCTGACCTACGCGCTGACCGAAGCGGGAACGACGCGCACCGAATACACCGTTGTGCGCCTCGCCGACGACGAGTTCTACCTCGTCTCCGCAGGGGCTTGGACCGCGTATGACGGCGACTACCTGCGGAAAGCCGCCGAGGACAAGCGCGACGAGATGGGCTGGATCGAGATCCAGGATGTCACGACGCAATGGGGCGTCCTGGCGGTCGCGGGGCCGAAATCGCGCGATCTTCTGAACGCGCTCGTCAAGGATGCCGATCCGGCCACCGTGCTTTCGAACAAGCGCTTCCCCTGGCTCTCCTGCCGAGACATCGAGCTCGGCATGTGCCCGGTCCGCGCCATTCGCGTCGCTTATACCGGCGAGCTCGGCTGGGAGCTGCACCACCCGATCGAGATGCAGAGATATCTCTGGGATCTGATCACGACCGAGGGCGAGGCGCACGGGCTCAAGCTCGTCGGCGCGCGGGCGCAGAACTGGCTCCGTCAGGAAAAATCCTACCGTGCCTTCGGTCACGAGCTTGGCCGCGACGCGACCCCGCTCGAGGCGGACCTGCCGCGCTTCGTCGATTTGTCGAAGGACTTCCACGGCAAGGCCGCGATGGAGAAAACCGGTATCCGCTCGAAATGCGTCACGGTCCTGATCGACGGGCCGGATGATACCGACCCCTGGGGCCGCGAGGCGCTTTACCTCGAGGATGGAACGCGCGTCGGACGCCTGACCTCGGGCGGCTACTCGGTCGCCTTCGGCAAATCCATCGGCATGGGCTACGTCTCACCCGAGGTGGCGAAGACGGGCCAGGCGCTCAAGGTGAAGATGCTCGACAAGCTCTGGGATGCGACGGTGACGGAAGACAGCCCGTACGATCCTGAGAACGCGCGCATCCGTCAGGACGGCTGACGCCCGACACTCGGCCCCGGCGGTGACCTGCCGGGGCCATACTCGCCGCTTGTTCGCCCTGGATCGACCCAGATCTCCTCGGGGACCGGAATCGCTCAGTCTCAGGCGGCGAGGCCCTTGGAGCCGAGATTCAGGAACTTCTTGCGGCGCGCCTCGACCAGCGCATCGGGCGCGCTGCCGTCGAACTCACCCAGCATCGCGGAGATCGCTTCGCCCACCGCCTCGATCGTCGCCGCCTTGTCGCGATGCGCGCCGCCCAGGGGCTCGGGGATGACCCGGTCACAAACGCCGAGCTTTTTCAGATCCTGTGCCGTCAGTCGCAGCGCCTCGGCGGCCTCCCGCATCTTTTCGGCGTTTTTCCACAGGATCGACGCGCAGCCCTCGGGCGAGATCACCGAATAGACCGAATGCTCCAGCATCGCGATCCGGTTGGCGGTGGCAAAGGCCACCGCGCCGCCCGAGCCGCCCTCGCCGATGATGACCGACACGAGCGGTACGCCGATCTGCAGACATTTTTCGGTCGAGCGGGCAATTGCCTCGGACTGGCCGCGCTCTTCTGCGCCCTTGCCGGGATAGGCGCCGGGCGTGTCGACAAGCGTGATCACCGGCAGGCCGAAACGGTGCGCGATATCCATCAGGCGGATCGCCTTGCGATAGCCTTCCGGACGCGCCATCCCGAAATTATGCGTCAGGCGCGAGGACGTATCGTGGCCCTTCTCGTGCCCGATCACGACGACGGGGCGATCGTTGAAACGCGCAAGCCCGCCCAGGACCGCGTGGTCGTCACCGAAGGCACGATCGCCCGCGAGGGGCGTGTATTCGGTGAAGAGCGCCTCGATGTAGTCGCGACAATGCGGCCGTTCGGGGTGGCGCGCGATCTGGCATTTCCGCCAGGGGGTGAGCTTGGAGTAGAGATCCTTGAGAAGGTTCGTCGCCTTCTGATCGAGCGCGCGGGCCTCGGCCTCGATATCCATTTCCTCGTTCGACCGCGCCATCGCGCGCAGCTCTTCCGCCTTGCCTTCGATCTCGGCCAGCGGTTTCTCGAAATCCAGATAATGGGTCATCGCAATGTCCTTCGCTCTTGTGCCGATATGCCGCTGCAGGGGGCGCTTTGCAACCGCCCTAGCGCAGGATCACCGGGATCAGGGATGCCACCAGAAGCGCTGCCATCGTCCAGTTGAACATCTTGAGACGGCGTCCTTCCTGCAGGAAACGGCGCAAGGTCGTGCCGATCGCGGTCCAGGTGGAGGTCGAGATGACCGAGCAGGCGACATAGACGCCGACCACCCAAAGAACCGCGCCCACCGACCGGCCCGGCGCGTAGAGCGTGATCGCCGACAGCGCCATCGACCAGGCCTTGGGATTCACCCACTGAAACGAGGCGGCCTCGAAGAACGTGAGCGGCTTGCCTGTCACGGCGCTCTTTTCGGGGGCGGAGGCATTCGCGATCTTCCACGCAAGATAGAGCATGTAGCCGACCGACAGTACGGTCAGGATCGTGTAGAGCGGCGGCCAGAGATCGAAGAGCCGCATCACGCCGAGGCCGACGCAAAAGCACATCGCCGGAAAGCCGAGCCCGACACCGAGCATATGCGGCAAGGTGCGGCGGAAGCCGAAATTCGCGCCCGAGGCCATCAGCATGAAGTTGTTCGGCCCCGGCGTGATCACCGTGACGAGCGCGAAGGCCACGAGGGCAGAGAGAAGATCGAGCGTCATAAGCGCCTCCTTCCGCGAATTGCCGCGCAACGCAAGAGGGAGCGCGGCGGACCGGGCATCAAGCCCGGCCCGCCCCGGGCGAGAGGCCCTGCCTCTCGCGCTCTCCGCGGTATTTTCGCCAATCCAAAGGGGCAGGGCGGCGCTTGCACTCGGGCCTTGCGCGGGGCTAGAGGCGAGGAAAGGCAGAGGAGAGGGCGATGCGCGCGGATTACGACGAGCTGGCCAAGACGATCGCGTCCTTGACCGAGGGCGAGACCGACAGCGTCGCGCTGATGGCGACCATCGCTTGCGAGCTTCACCACGCCGATACGCGCTTCGACTGGACCGGGTTTTACCGGGTGACCGCGCCCGCGCTCCTGAAGATCGGGCCCTACCAGGGCGGGCATGGCTGCCTCGTGATCCCGTTCGACCGGGGTGTCTGCGGGGCCGCGGCGCGCACCGGCGAGGTGCAGATCGTGGACGATGTCGAGGCGTTTCCGGGGCATATCGCCTGTTCGTCCTCGACGCGGTCTGAGATCGTGTTGCCGGTCTGGGACGGATCCGGGCGGCTCCTCGGTGTGCTCGACATCGACAGCGATCAGCCGGGGGCGTTCGACGCGGCGGATGCCGAGGCGCTCGGGGCCATCCTCGAGGCGAGTTTCCGAGACGCCGAATGAGCGTCGAGAGCTGGCTCGTCTTCGCCGGGTTCTGGGTTCTCTTCGTGACCTCGCCCGGGCCGAACGCGGTCAATTGCATCCGCAACGGCATGGCGTTCGGATTGCCGCGCGCGCTCTGGGCCGTCCTTGCGATCCTGACGCAGGCGGCGCTGTTCCTGACGCTCTCCGCGCTCGGGATCACGGCGCTTCTGATAACCGCGCCGACGCTCTTTCTGTTGGCGAAGATCGCAGGCGCGGCGGTGCTCATCTGGCTCGGCGTCCGCGGGTGGATGCGTGCGGGTCAGCCTATCGCCGATGCGCCTTACGGGGCGGCCTCGATCTGGATGCGCGCTTTTCTCGTCGCGACGATCAATCCCAAGAGCGTTGCGGGCTATCTCGCCGCGTTCTCGCAATTCGTGGCACCGAACGTGCCCATCGGCCAGCAGATGTGGGTCATCGTCCCGACAGCGCTGACCATCACGGCGGCGAGCTATACCGGCTACACGCTCCTTGGCGTCTGGATCGGACAGGCGGCGCTGGGCGCTGTTGCGAACACGGTTGTCCGGCGTATCCTCGCGGGATGTTTCATCTTCTACGGCGTGGCGCTGGCCGCGACGATTTTCGTCTGAGGAGCCGGCGTGATCGCCTTGCCTGACCTTGCAACGCTGATAGCGTTCCTCGGCGCGGGGGTTTTGCTGAACCTGACGCCGGGCGCGGACGTGATGTTCGCCATCGCCTCCGGCGCGCGCGGCGGCGCGAAGGCGGGTGTGGCGGCTGCGGCGGGGGTCGCTTCGGGGAGCTTTGTGCATATTGCGCTCACGGCGCTTGGGGTGGCAGCGGCGATTCGTGCGATGCCGGGCGCGTTCGAGGTGATCCGCTGGGCCGGTGCCGGGTATCTTCTTTATCTTGCCGTGCAGAGCTGGCGGGCACTGCCGCAGGAAGCGCGCGCTGGCCGGGACGGGCTCGCGGCAGCGTTTCGGCGGGGCTTCGTGACGAACCTGCTCAATCCCAAGGTCGCGCTCTTCATCCTGGCCTTCCTGCCGCAATTCGCAGATCCGGCGCGCGGGCCACTCTGGAGCCAGCTTCTCGCGCTGGGGCTCGTTTTCGTGCTGACTGGCTTCTGCATCACTGCCGCCTATGGCGCGGCCGGCGGAGCGCTCGCGGGCCGGATCGCGCGGCACGGCCGGGCACTGAACCGGATCGCGGCGCTGGTCTTCGGCGGACTGGCGGTTAGGTTGGCCTCTGGATAGCGCAGCAATCGAAGGAGCGGAGAATGGCGAAGATCACCTTGCTCGATGGCGGGCTCGGACAGGAGCTCATCCGCCGGTCTGGGCAGGCGCCGACGCCGCTCTGGGCGACGCAGGTCATGATCGACCGGCCGGGTCTCGTGCAACAGGTCCACGAGGATTTCTTCCGCGCGGGGGCGAGCGTTGCAATGACCAATACCTACGCCCTCCTGCCCGACAGGCTGGAGCGCGCAGGGCTTCAGGACCGGATCGAGGAGTTCCGCGCGGCCGCGCTTGCCGAGGCCGAATGGGCGCTCGAAGCCTATCCCAAGGGGCGTATCGCGGGCGCGATCGGCCCTTTGGGCGCCTCCTACCGGACGGATCTTTTCCCCGGCATGGACATCGCGGTCGAGACCTATTCCGAGATTGTTCGCAAGATGTCGCCCGAGGTCGACGTGATTGTCTTCGAGACGTTGGCGACGCTAGAGAACCTCGAGGCGGCGCTGAAGGCGGGAGAGGTCTCCTCGCGGCCCGTCTGGGTCGCGGTGACGCTCGATGACGAGGATGGCAGCGTGCTGCGTTCGGGCGAGAGCGTGGCGGAGGCTGCGCGAATGGCGGAGCGCTACAAGGCGGGCGCGATCCTCGCCAATTGCTCTGCCCCCGAGGCGATGGCCCCGGCGCTGTCGGCCTTTGCCGAAACCGATCTGAGGTTCGGCGCCTATGCCAATGCCTTCGCGCAGATCACCAAGGATTTCCTCACGCCCGATCCAACGGTCGATGCGCTCTCCACCCGCCGCGACATGGGGCCGGAGCGCTATGCGGGCTTCGCGCTTGACTGGGTGCGGCGGGGCGCGAGCATCGTCGGCGGGTGCTGCGAGACTGGCCCCGACCATATCCGCGCCATTGCAGAAGCGCTGAAGAATGACGGGCACGAGATTGTCTGAACCCCTTCTTACCGATTCCGCGCCGCCGGAGGGCGAGATCCCGGTCCTGCATGCCGATCACGAACTGCTCGTCGTCGACAAGCCGGCGGGGCTTCTGACGGTGCCCGGCAAGGGACCGGATCTCGCCGATTGCCTGATCGCGCGGCTTGCGGAGGCCTTTCCCGAAGTGCTGCTCGTGCACCGGCTCGACCGCGATACTTCGGGCGTCATGGTCTTTGCGCTGACCCATCACGCGCAGCGGCATCTGGGGCTGCAATTCGAGAAGCGGCAGACGAAAAAGACCTACGTGGCGCGTGTCGCGGGCCGCATGGAAGAGAAGGCGGGCGAGGTCGATCTGCCGATCGGTGTCGATTGGCCGAACCGGCCGCGGCAGATGATCGACCCCGAGAACGGGCGGGCGGCGCTGACGGGCTGGAAGGTGCAGCGCGCGCGTGAGGAAGAGACGCGCGTGCGGCTCTATCCCAGGACCGGGCGGTCACATCAGCTCAGGGTTCACATGCTCTCGCTTGGCCATCCGATCCTCGGCGATCCGCTCTATGCGCCGGAGACGGCGGCCGATTATCCGCGCATGATGCTGCATGCCGAGGAATTGCGGCTGCGGCATCCTGATGGCGGGCGGGGCATGCAATTCCGGGCGAAGCCGCCGTTCTGAGGCCGCGCATGCGGAGAGGGGGCAAGCGAGGGGCCAGCCCCTCGCGCTCCCCGCGGGTATTTGGGCCAATCCAAAGAGGGGGCGTCAGCCTGCGAAGACACGCGCGGGGTGCAGCGCCCCGGCCTTGAAGCGGCCCACCGCCACCGCGCGGCCGTCGCAGGATGCCCAGCATTCCTCGCCGTATTCGAGGCCTGAGGCGAAGACCATTCCGGGATTGCCGTTGCGGATGCGGGTGGCCTCTTCGGGCGTGCAGCGCGCTTCGGGCAGATCGGCGAGGCCCGCTTCCACGGGCAAAAGATATGCATCGAGCGCGGGGTCTTTGGCGAGGCGGTCGATCTCGTCGAGGGAGAGGCCGTTTTCCGCCTCGAACGGACCCGACCAGATCCGGCGCAGCTCGCGCACATGGCCGAGACAGCCGAGCGCGTCGCCGAGATCGCGGGCGATCGAGCGCACGTAGCCGCCCTTGCCACAGACCATCTCAAGGGTGACGTGGTCGGCATCCTCGCGCCCGGTCATGGTCAACTCCTCGACCCAGAGCGGGCGGGCCGCGATCTCCATCGCCTCGCCGTCGCGCGCGCGCTTGTAGGCGCGTTCGCCGTCGATCTTCACGGCGGAGAATTGCGGCGGCACTTGCATGATCTCTCCGACGAAGCCATGCAGCGCTTCCTTGATCTGCGCGTCGCCGGGCCGTGTGTCCGAGCGCGCGATCACCTCGCCCTCGGCGTCGTCGGTATTGGTGGCCGCGCCGAACGTGACGGTAAAGCGGTACGCCTTGAGTGCATCGGTGATATAGGGCACGGTTTTCGTCGCCTCGCCGAGCGCCACTGCGAGAACGCCGGTTGCCTCGGGGTCGAGCGTGCCCGCATGTCCCGCCTTTTTCGCCGAGAAGGCCCAGCGGACCTTGTTCACCACAGCGGTGGAGCTGATGCCCGCCGGCTTGTCCACGACCAGCCAGCCCGAGATATCGCGTCCCTTGCGCGCGCGCCCCATGATGCCTCCTGCGTTTCAGAGGCGCGGGAGGTAGCCGAAGGCGTCATGCCTGTCAATCGGCGCGGGCGGCGCTTTTGGCCTCTGCAATCGGATGGCCCGGATCGGCGCGGAAAAGGCCGACGCGGCGGGTCAGGATCAGTGCGCCCGCGACCGCGGCGAGATTGGCGGCGACCGCGCCTGCGAGGATGCCGCCATAGCCGAAGACCGAGGCTCCGATCCACGCGACCGGCACATAGACGAGCCCGATCCGCCCCAGGCTGAGGCTCAGCGAGTGCAGCGGTTTCTCGCGGGCGTTCATCGCGGCATTGGCGGTGACGAGGATGCCGTAGCCGAAAAAGCTCAGCGACACCCAGCGCAGGTAGTCGGTGGCGTATGGCACGGCGTCAAGCCCGTCGGTCATCACCCGCGCCACGGGCTCGGCCAGGAGCCAGAGCGCGGCTGACAGGATCGCGCCGTAGCCAAGGCAGAGAAGGAAGGTCAGCCGCACCGTCGCTTCCGCGCGCGCCCTGTCACCCGCGCCCCAGGCCTGGCCCACAACCGGGCCGATCCCGGCGGAGAGCGCCAGCATCGGCACGAACAAGAGGTTCTGGACCCGCGTCGCCGCGCCGAAGCCGCCGACCGCCGCCTCGCCGATCATCGCGACGGCGGCTGTGACGATCGCCATGCCGGCTGGGTTGATCGCGTTGGAAAAGGCCGCAGGTCCGCCGATCTTCGCGATCCGCGCAACCGAACGGTTGAAGCCCTGGAACGAGCATTCGGACAGGTCGATGCGCCCGGTTTTGATCGCGAATGCGAGACAGCCTGCAAAGGCGAGGACCCGCGCCGCCGCCGTGGCGATGCCCGCGCCTTCTATGCCCATCGCCGGCACCGGGCCGAGCCCGAAGATCAAGAGCGGATCGAGAGCGACGTTGATGAGCGCTTGAGACACCATGACCGTCGCTGCGATCCGCGCCTCGCCGCCTGCGCGGAATACCGAGTTCAGTGCCTGGCCCGCGACGATGAAGGGAAAGCCGAGCGCCCACCAGGGCGTATAAGCGCGAATGCCGTCGAGGACCGCGCCTTCGGCCCCCATCGTGGCGAAGAGAAGGGGCGAGAAGAGCCAGAAGATTAGCGCGACGAGCGTCGCCGCCGACGCCGCGACGATGAGCGCGTGCAGCGCAAGCCGGGCGCTGACACTCTCGTCGCCCCGCGTTGCGCCGAGCGATTGGCTGACGACGGCGCTCGTGCCCGCCGAGAGGCCGATGGACAGAGACGTGATCGCGACGATCACCGGGTAGATGAAGCCGATCGCGGCGAGCTCGTCGGCACCGGCGCGGGCGAGGAAGAAACTGTCGGCAAGGCCCACCGACAGGACGCCGAGGATGCCGATCGCCATCGGCGCACTGACACGCCAGAGGGCGCGCGGGACGGAAATATCGTTCAGATCTAGATTGCTCACCGGTCGGCGCTCCTGTCGCGGTCAGGAGCGACCTAGACGGTCAAGCCGGATCGTCCAGCGTCCGTGCCTCGGAAACGAGCATGACCGGGATTCCGTCGCGGATCGGATAGGCCAGGTTCGCCGTCTTGCTGACAAGCTCCTGGCGGTCAGGATCGTATTCGAGAGTGCCGTGGCTCTCGGGGCAGATCAGCGCTTCGAGCATGTGACGGTCGAAACCGGGGCCTTCGGTCATTGCAGGATGCCTCCCTCGCCGGTGTCCCCGGAGCGTAGCGCATATTCCAGAAGCGTAACCAGCGTCTCGCGCCGGGTCGAGAGCGAGGGCGCTTCGAGAAGCGCCTGCTTTTCCTCGGCGTCGAATTCCAGAAGCATCGCGAGCGAATTGATCAAGAGCTCGTCATCGGCTTCCTTGAGCGATTCCCAATCCGCCGACAGCTCGCGAGAGGAAAAGAAGCGATTGAGGAGCGCGAGAAACGCGGCGCGGTCGAAGTCGTGATCGTACTCCGCCTTGCCCTTGTCGCGGTCGAACCCTGTCCAGTTCACCTTGGCGCGGCGGTAGGGGGTGAAGCCGTCCACCTCCTCGATGACGCGGAAGCGCGATATGCCGGTCAGGGTGATCATGTAGCGTCCGTCCTCGGTCTCCGAGAACTGGGTGAGGCGTCCCGCGCAGCCGATCTTGTGCAGCGCCTTGTCGTTGCCGGGAACCGGGTTCGGCTGAACCATCCCGATCAGCCGCGCGTCGGTCTTGATGATGTCGTCGAACATCTGGAGGTAACGCGGCTCGAACAAATGCAGCGGCAGGTGCGCCCTCGGTAGAAGGAGCGCACCCGGAAGCGGGAAAATCGCAATGGTCTCGGGAAGATCCGTGGGCCTTGGCATGACGGTTCAGCTAGCGTCGCCGGAGCCTCAGGCAAATATCATCGACGAGAGTTTTCGCCGACCGTTCAAAACGATCGGATCGTTGGGCTTGAGGGCGTCGAAAATAGTGAAGAGCTGCTGCTTCGCGGCGCCGTCGTTCCACTCGCGATCACGGCGGAACAGCTCCAGGAGCTGGTTGACGGCGTCTTCCGTCCGACCGCCTGCATAGAGCGCCTGCGCGAGGTCGAAGCGGGCCTGGTGGTTGTCCGGCTCGGCATCGACCTTTTCTTGCAGCTCGGCGATCGGTCCGGCCTGCTCGGCCTGGCGGGCAAGCTCGATCTGGGCGCGCGCGGCCTCGAGCTCGGCATGGTCCGCGATCTCGGCGGGAGCTCCGTTCAGGATCGCCTCTGCCTGCTCTACATCGCCTGCCGCGATAGCGACCCGTGCGAAGCCGCCATAGGCTTTCGCATTGGTTGAATCCTCGGCCATGACAGCCTGGAAGATCTGCGCGGCATCTTCAAGTTGGCCGGCCTCCAGCATCTCTTCAGCGGCTGCCAGCGCATCGTCGAGCCCGCCCGACGTATCGCCACCGCCCATCTTGGCGATCTGCTCCACGAATTGCTTGAGCTGGCTTTCGGGGACCGCGCCCTGGAAGCCATCGACCGGCTGGCCCTTGTGGAAGGCATAGACCGTGGGGATCGACTGGATGCGAAGCTGCCCGGCAATGGCTTGCGCCTCGTCCACATTGACCTTCGCCATTTTCACAGCGCCGCGCTGGGCGCGCACCGCCGCTTCAAGCTGGGGCCCGAGCGTCTTGCAGGGGCCGCACCAGGGTGCCCAGAAATCGACGATGACCGGCACGTCCTGAGACGCTTCGATCACTTCTTTCATGAAGTCCTGTTCGGCGACGTCCTTGATGACGTCATCCGTTGCGGCGGCATTCTGCGTCGAAGTTCCGAGCTCGATCATCGGGCGGATCCCTCTTGTCTGTCGGGGTGGGTCAGTTGCCTGCTAGATGGCGCTCGCAGCTTCGTGATGCAAGGGGCGCCGGGCAAGCTTTGCGGCATGCGTCATTGGGCCCCTGCGGAGCGGCAGCAGGCCGTGCTCAAGAAGAACGGTCCCAGGACGCACCGGGTGATCCTAGAGATCGAAGGTGGCGAAGACGGGCGCATGGTCCGAAGGTTGCGTCCATCCGCGCACCTCGCGCAGGATCCGGCTGCCATGCGCTGCGCCCGCGATGTCCGGGGTCGCCCAGACGTGATCGAGGCGGCGGCCCTTGTCGGCGGCGTCCCAGTCGGGCGAGCGGTAGGACCACCAGGAATAGAGCTGGCCTTCGGGGATGTCCTTGCGCGTCACGTCGACCCAGCCGCCGGCCTCCTGCGCGGCACCCAGGTGTTCGACCTCTATCGGCGTGTGCGAGACCACTTTCAGAAGCTGCTTGTGCGACCAGACATCGTCCTCGCGCGGCGCGATATTGAGGTCGCCGACGAGGATCGCCCGCTCGGGGCGCTCCGCGTGAAACCAGTCGCGCATCTCCGTGAGATAGTCGAGTTTCTGGCCGAACTTCTCATTGACCTCGCGGTCGGGCTTGTCGCCACCCGCGGGCACGTAGAAATTGTGGATCGTCGCGCCGTTCTCGAGCCGCCCGGCGATGTGACGGGCATGGCCGAGCGAGGCGAAATCCTTGTCGCCCACATCTTCGATCGGCATCTTCGACAGGATCGCGACGCCGTTATAACCCTTCTGGCCCCGCGCGATCATGTGCGTGTAGCCGAGCGCGCGGAAACGCTCCATCGGGATCTTTTCGACCGGGCTCTTGCATTCCTGCAGGCAGAGAATGTCGGGCGCTTCCGTCTCCAGAAGGTCTGCGACGAGCCCCTCTCGCAAGCGAACGGAGTTGATGTTCCATGTGGCCAGGGTGAAGGGCATCGGCGGCTCCTCGGAGTTCAGATGATTTCGTCTTCGTCGTAGAGTTGCGGCAATTCGAGATGATCCGACATCGCGTCAGGGCCCATCGGCCGCGCGGGCACGGCGATGTGGAAGCAGGCGTCGCCCTCGTTCACGACCGGCAGGTTCGTGCGTCCGATCACCACGCCGGCGGCGGGGGCCGCGATCTCGTCGTCGACATGCCCGAACGGGTCCGAGACGATCCCGAGCGTCTCGCCCTCGGAGACGTAGTCGCCCGCCGCCTTGAGCGTCCTCAGCAGCCCGCCCGAGGGGGTTCGCACCCAGGTCGAGGTCTCGCAGAACACCGAAGGTCCGCGCGCTTTCGGCACGCCGCGTCCGGCGATCATGCCGAGATGGTGGAGAACGCGCAGAATGCCCGCGACGCCCGCCCGCGCCGCAGTCTCATCGAAGCGCAGGCCCTCGCCCGCCTCGTAGAGCAACACGTCCACCCCGGCGTCATCGGCAGCCTCGCGCAGGGATCCGTCGCGCACTCGCGAGGTCAGCGTCACCGGCGCACCGAAAGCGCGGCCAAGTTCGGCGAGGCGCGGATCGTTTGGCGTCAACCGGATCTGGGGCAGGTTCGTTCGTCCGACCGCGGCCGAATGCAGGTCGATCCCCACATCGCAGCGCGTGACGATCTCGGTCATGAAGATATTGGCAAGGCGCGCGGCGAGCGATCCATCTCCGTGGCCCGGAAAGCAGCGGTTGAGATCGCGTCGGTCGGGCAGGTAGCGGGACTGGTTCAGAAAGCCGAACGTGTTCACCACCGGCACCGCGATCAGCGTGCCCGCGAGACGCGTCAGGGGCTGTGCGCGCAGAAGACGTCGGACGATCTCTACCCCGATCACCTCGTCCCCGTGGATCGCCGCAGAGACGAAGACCGTGGGGCCGGGCTTGCGGCCGTGCAGCACCTCTGCGGACAGCGTGACCGGCGTGTGATCCGACAGGACGGAGACCGGCAGGTCGACCGAGGCGCGGTGGCCGGGCGCGATGGAGATGTCGCCGATCTCGAACGGGTCTTGCATGGGTCCGGCTCCTGCTGGCTTGCGCCCGGATACGATGCAAGGGACGGGCAGGCAACCGGATCAGGCGCGGCGGCGCTGGTAGAGCCCCCATCCCTCGGCGTAGGCCGCAAGCGTCAGCGAAATGACCCCGAGGATGGCAAAGCCGCCGAACATCGGAAGGATGGTGCCATTGTAGAGCAGCCCCAGCGCCGATCCGATGATGCCGCCGCCCAGCGTCTGCACGGTGCCGAGAACCGCCGAGGCGGTGCCTGCGACATGGCCCAGCTCTTCCATCGCGAGAGAATTGAAGTTCGCCGGGATGAAGCCGAAGAAACAGAATTGCGGGATCAGGAGCACGAGGAACAGCCAGAACGGCGTCGCCCCGCCCATCGAGGCCGCGAGCGCGAAGTGGATCGCGCCGAGGATCGCGAACCCCGTCAATGCCGAGTGGCTGAGCCGCCGCGTGCCGAAAATCCTGACGAGTCGCGAATTGGCGAAGCTGGACGCCGCCATGAAACAGGCCACCAGCGCAAAATAGAGCGTGAACTCCGCGCCGATCCCGAAGACTTCGACGTAGATCTGCTCGGCCTGAGCGATAAAGGAGAAGAGAACGCCGAAGAACGCCCCTGTCGCCAGAGTGTAGCCGAACGCGCGACGGTTGGTGAAGATGATGCGGAACGCCTCCCAGACGCGCGCACCGCTTAGCTCGCGCCGATCCTCTTCGCGCAAGGTTTCCGGCAGGCGGAACCACGTCCAAAAGAACGCCGCTGCCCCAAAAAGAAACATCACCGCCGCCAGAACGCGCCAATCTCCGAAGAGCAGGACCGCCGAGCCGATATTGGGCGCAAGCACCGGCATGACCATGAAGACCATCATCACCAGCGACATGACCGAGGCCATCGCCTCGCCCTTGAAGCGGTCGCGCACCACCGAAAGTGCCACCACCCGCGTCGAGGCCGCGCCGATCCCTTGCAAAAGACGCAGCGCAAGAAGCGTGCCGAATGTCGGCGCGAAGACTGCCGCGATGGCCGCGGCGCAATAGAGCCCGAGCCCGAAGAACAGGACCGGTCGCCGCCCGAAGCGGTCCGAAAGCGGCCCGTAGATCACCTGCGCGCCGCCGAAGCCGATGACGTAAGCTCCGATCACGAGCTGCCGCGTATTGTCGTCGGCCACGCCGAGCGCTGCACCGATTTCCGACAGGCCCGGAATGTAGACGTCGATGGCCGCCGCGTTGAGCGCCATGAGGAATGCGATCATGCCGACGAATTCCCAGTAGGGGATGCGCTCTGCGGCGCTTGTCGGCTCACGGTCGTGCGGAGCCTGGGAGGGCGCTGGGGATGCGACGGGATGTGTCATGACGAGGGACCAATACGGCAAACGAATGAAAAAGGCCGGTGCGGAACACCGGCCCTCTGTCAATGTATAACTGAACCGAGCGGTTCAACCCAAGGAAAGTGCGGGATTGCACAAACTCATATGCGCGTCCGCACGGGCCTCAGCCCGGAAGCTTTGTCATCCGCAGGTAGGGAAGAACCGTCTGGTATTGGCCGAACTTCTCGCGTGCGTCCTCTTCGCTGACCGTCGCGGGGATCACGACATCGTCGCCGACGTTCCAGTTGGCGGGCGTCGCGACGGTGTGGGTCGTCGCGGTTTGCAGCCCGTCGAGCGCGCGCAGCACCTCGGCGAAGTTGCGGCCGACGTTCATCGGATAGGTCATCGAAAGCTTCAGCGTCTTGTCCGGTCCGATGATGAAGACCGCGCGCACGGTCGCGGTGTCGTTGGGCGTGCGGCCGTCTGGCAGATACGCCTCGGCGGGCAACATCCCGAACGCCTTGGAGACAGCGAGATCGCTATCGGCGATGATCGGGAATTCGGGATCCGCGCCGCCTGCGGTCTTGATGTCCTTCTTCCAGCCCTTGTGCTCCTCGACGCCGTCCACGGACACGCCGATCACCTTGACGCCGCGCTTGTCCCACTCGTCCTTGAGCTGCGCGACCGCACCGAATTCGGTGGTGCAGACCGGCGTGAAGTCCTTCGGGTGCGAGAACACGATAGCCCAGCTGTCACCGATCCACTCGTGCAGGCTGAACGTGCCGAGATCGGTCTCGACGGTAAGGTCGGGGATCGTTTCGTTGATACGCAAGGACATGGCATCCTCCTGTCTGTTAACTTCGTGGCTCTACTTAAGACGCGATGCGGACCATTGCATCCCCCGATTGCGGGCGGCATGCTCAGCGGCAATATGATCAAATTTCGCGCGACCTGTTCGCGCGCCATTGCGGGAGAGAGCGATGATCGAGAAGCGGCAGTTCTATATCGGTGGTGCATGGGTGGACCCCAAGGAGGGCACGGATCACGCGGTCATCGACCCGTCGACCGAAGAGGCCTTCGCGACGATCTCGCTTGGTGGTCAGGCCGATACCGACGCGGCCGTCGCGGCGGCGAAAGACGCGCTGCCTGGCTGGATGGCGACGCCGCCCGAAGAGCGGATCGCGGCGGTGGAGCGGCTGCGCGACGCTTACAAGGCCCGCGCCGAGGACCTCGCCCATGCGATGAGCCAGGAAATGGGCGCGCCGATCGACCTTGCACGCAAGAACCAGTTCCTCGCCGGGGCCTTCCACCTCAAGAATTTCATCGAGGCGGCGAAGGCCTTCTCCTGGGAAGCCCCGCTCGGCGATCACGCGCCGAACGACCGGATCATTCACGAAGCCGTCGGGGTCTGCGCGCTCATCACGCCGTGGAACTGGCCGATGAACCAGATCACGCTCAAGGTGGGTGCGGCGGCGGTCGCGGGCTGCACGATGATTCTGAAACCCTCCGAGGAGAGCCCGCTTTCGGGTATCGTCTTCGCCGAGATCATGGATGCGGCGGGCTTTCCGCCGGGCGTCTTCAACCTCGTGAATGGAGATGGCGCGGGCGTCGGCTCGCAGCTATCGGCGCATGAGGATGTGGACATGGTCAGCTTCACCGGCTCCACGCGGGCGGGCAAACTTATCTCCAAGGCTGCGGCCGATACGCTGAAGCGGGTGCATCTCGAGCTTGGCGGGAAAGGCGCGAACCTGATCTTCGCCGGTGCCGACGAGAAGGCCGTCAAGCGCGGCGTCCTGCACATGATGCAGAACACCGGGCAGAGCTGCAATGCACCGTCGCGGATGATCGTCGAGGCATCGGTCTACGACCGCGTCGTCGAAGAGGCCGCCGAGATCGCGAGCAAGGTCGAGGTCGGCCCCGCGGCGGAAGAGGGAGGGCATATCGGTCCCGTCGTGAACCGCACACAATGGGACAAGGTGCAGGGCCTTATCCAGACGGGTATCGACGAAGGAGCGCGACTTGTCGCGGGCGGTCCGGGTCTGCCCGACGGCATGAACAAGGGCTTCTTCGTCAGGCCCACCGTCTTCGCGGATGTCACGCCCGACATGACCATCGCCCGCGAAGAGATCTTCGGGCCGGTTCTGTCGATCATGCGCGTCGAGACCGAAGAAGAGGCGATCCGGCTCGCCAACGACACGCCGTACGGCTTGACGAACTACGCCCAGACGCAAGACGGCGCGCGGCGCAATCGGCTGGCGCGGGCGCTGCGCTCGGGTATGGTGGAGATGAACGGACAGGATCGCGCGGCTGGCGCGCCCTTCGGCGGCATGAAGCAGTCGGGCAACGGCCGCGAAGGCGGTGCCTGGGGCATCCACGATTTCGTCGAGGTGAAAGCGGTGTCCGGCTGGGATCCAGAGGCGGCCTGATCGCCGCTCAGCCGATCAGCATCTTGAGGCCCTGCGTCACGTCGGAGCGGACGGCGAGGCGCAGGGACGGCTCGTCGCCCGCCTTCAGTGCCGCGATGATGAGCCGGTGATATTGCGGCGCCTCGGTGCGGCGCAGCCGCGCATAAAGCGCCCGCATCGTCGGTCCGAGCTGCAGCCAGACGGTCTCTGCCATCGCGAGCATCGCCGGAGCCTGCGCGCGCAGGTACAGCGTCCGGTGAAATTCGAGATTGGCGCGAATATACCCCACCGCATCTCGGTTCGAGACGACGTCGCTTATCCCGCCATTGATCGTCTGCAGCCGGTCGATGAGCGCGATATGCGCGCGGGGCAGGGCGCGCGAGGCAAGTTCCACCTCGATCAGCGCGCGCAGAGCGGCCAACTCCTCGATTCTCTCTGAGGACAGCTCCGGCGTCGCGACACGGCCCGAGCCCGACATCGACAGCGCGCCTTCGGCCACAAGCCGGTTCACCGCTTCGCGGGCGGGCGTCATCGAGACGCCGAACTCCCGTCCGATCCCCCGCAAGGTCAGCGCCGCGCCGGGCGCGATCTGGCCGAACATGATCCGTGAGCGCAGCCCGCGATAGACGCGGTCATGGGCCGAAGGCGCGGCTTCGGCGACGCGAGGCGCGGTGACGGGGATGGATCGGGGCGGCGTGATCATGAGGCGGAATTTGTGATCACGTTCGCGCCTTGGTCAATCCTGAAAACGGTAGCGGTGCAACTCGCCGCCGTTCTCGCGCAGCCAGCGACGGGGTGCGCGCCAGTCGCCGTGGATTTGGGTCAGCGTATCCCAGTAGGCGCGGGAATGGTTCATGTGCGCCAGATGCGCGACCTCGTGCGCGGCGACGTAGTCGAGCACCTCCGGGGGCGCGAGGATCAGCCGCCACGAATAGGACAGCGCCCCTTGCGAGGAGCAAGACCCCCAGCGCGAGCGCGTGTCGCGCAGTGTGATCCGGGTATAGCCTTTGCCCAGGACCGCCGCGTAGCGGTCAGAGGCGGCCGCCAGCCGCTCTCGTGCGAGGGTCTTGAGATAGCCGAGACTGCGCGCGGCGATCCGCTCTTCGGGGCCGGGAACAAGCAGCGCGCCCGTCTCAAGGACGACGGAGCGCCCGCTGCCTGGGCGAATCTCGCGCGGCTCCCCGGCGATCGGCACCATCGCTCCGAGGCCGATCCGCACCGGCTCGCCCCGGTTCTCGAGGTGCCCGCGCAGCCAGGATTCCTTCTCGCGCAGGAACGCCATGCCCTCGCGCTCCGGGACGCGTGGGGGCAGGGTCAGCGTGACGCGCCCATCGACGCCCGACAGCCGCAACGAGATCCGCCGCGCCCGTGAGGAGCGTCGCAACGTGACGGCAATCGGCGGGTTGCCGGAGAGTTCGATCACACCCATATCGGCTCCGTTCACGGGGGATGCGTGCGGGGGCGTCAAAGCCTTTGACACCGCCCGGGCCTTATGGCAGGTGCCCCGAATTGTCCGCAAGAGTGACCAGAGTGAAAGGGACTTCCCATGGCCAAGGAAGAATGGGGCGTCAAACGGCTTTGCCCGACCACCGGCAAGCGGTTCTACGACATGAACCGGGATCCCGTCGTCAGCCCCTACACGGGCGAAGTGGTCGAGATCGAGACCGGCAAGCGCAGCATGATCGCCGCCGATGCCGAGGACGGCGCGACCCGCAAGTCGAAGTCCAAGGAAAAAGAAGAGACCGAGAACACCGACGACGATGATGTCGACGTCGATCTCGGCGATGACGATGTTCTTGACGACGAGGATGACGATAACGTCTCGCTCGACGAGATCGCAGACGTCTCCGACGACGACGAGGACTGATCCTCGAAAACGGGCCGCGGCGGGTCGATTTTGGTCTTGAACCCGCCCCGGTCCCCCGATAATTGATCCGCCACGCGAGAGGGTCCGCCCTCCGGCGATCCGGGGCCTTAGCTCAGCTGGGAGAGCGCTTGCATGGCATGCAAGAGGTCAGGGGTTCGATCCCCCTAGGCTCCACCAATTTCCCTCAGACAATGTCAGCTGGCCGTGGGCTTGCCCATTTGCGCGGAATCCGGTCTTCGCCGAGTGCCGCTTGTCCGGCAATGACGCCCTCCGGCCGTCCTTGATGTAAATCAAGGCTGCGTCGCGCCCTGCGTGTCAACTTAGGTTGACATAAACGAGGGGCCAGCCATGCGGATTCTGTTCGTCCATCCCAATTACCGCTCCGGCGGCGCGGAGATCGCGGGCACCTGGCCGCCAGCCTGGGTGGCGTACCTGACCGGGCATCTGAGGCAGGCCGGGTTCGACGACATCCATTTCGTCGATGCGATGACGGACAACGTCTCAGACGAAGCGCTTGCCGAACGGATGGCCGAGTTGCGGCCGGACATCGTGGGCGTGACCGCAATCACGCCGTCGATCTACCGCGCCGAGGACGTTCTGAGGATCGCGCGGGACACGGTGCCCGACGCGGTGCGCGTTCTGGGCGGGGTCCATGCGACTTTCATGTTCCGGCAGGTTCTCTCCGAGGCGCCGTGGGTCGACGTGATCGTGCGCGGCGAGGGCGAGGAGGTCTGCACGGATCTCTTTCAGACCATCGCAGCGGGGCGCTGGCCGGAAGATCGTAGTCGGATCAAGGGGCTGGCCTATCACGACGGCAACGAGATCGTCGCGACACCTGCGGCGAGCACCGTGAAGGACCTCTCCAAGATCAAACCGGACTGGGCGATCCTCGACTGGGAGAAATACATCTACATTCCGCTCGGCACCCGCGTTGCGATCCCGAACCTCGCGCGCGGCTGCCCGTTCACCTGTTCCTTCTGTTCGCAATGGAAGTTCTGGCGCGATTACCGCGTGCGCGAGCCGAAAGACGTGGTCGATGAAATCGAGGACTTGGTGACGAACCACGGTGTCGGCTTCTTCATCCTCGCGGACGAGGAGCCGACCATCAATCGCAAGAAATTTGTCGCTTTCTGCGAGGAGCTTATCGCCCGCGGACTGCCGGACAAGGTCAAATGGGGCATCAATACCCGCGTCACCGACATCTACCGCGACCGTGAGCTTTTGACGTTCTACCGCAAGGCGGGGCTCGTGCATGTCTCGCTCGGCACCGAGGCGGCGGCCCAGATGAAGCTCGACCTGTTCAACAAGGAAACGAAAGTCGACGAGAACAAGACCGCGATCCGGCTTCTGCGCGAGGCCGATATTCTCGTCGAGGCGCAGTTTATCGTGGGGCTCGACAACGAGACGCCCGAGACGCTGGAAGAAACCTACCGAATGGCCTGGGACTGGCAGCCGGACCTCGCCAATTGGTCGATGTACACCCCCTGGCCGTTCACGCCGCTCTTCCAGGAGCTGCGTGACCAGGTCGAGGTGCATGATTTCAGCAAGTACAACTTCGTGACCCCGATCATGAAGCCCGCCGCGATGGAACGCGGGGAATTGCTCGACGGCGTGATGAAGAACTACCGGCGGTTCTACATGCGTAAAGCGCTGTTCCATTACCCCTGGCGCGGCACGGGCTTCCACCGCCGCTACCTGCTCGGATGCCTTTACGCCTTCATGAAAGCGGGTTTTGCGCGCACCTTCTACGATCTCGGCAAGGCAGGCTATTGGGGGCCGCAGACGAAGAACTCCGTGGATTTCCATTTCGACGAGACGCGGCAGATCGCCGACGCCCAGCTCGCCGATTGGGAAGCCGCGGCAGACCGCGCTGCACGGGCCGCCGAACGGCGCGATGCGCTTCGAGCACAGATGAAGGACCGCGCCGAACTGCGCGCCTGCGGTGGCGGCGATCTGCAGATGGAGGAGCGCTGATCATGCCGGTCGCCGGCACGCCTCTCGCGAGGATCGGGCCGAACGCGATCCTGCAATTGCTCGCGGTGCTCGAAGCGCGGGGCGGACCACGCCTGTGCGAGCGCGTGATGTCGCGCGCGGGGATTGCAAGCCTGCCCGATTGCAGCACCATGATCGACGAGTGCATCGCGGTCTCGCTGCATCATGCCGTGCGCGCAGAGCTTTCCGAAAGCGCCGAGGATATCCTGCGCGAGGCCGGAGAGCGCACCGCCGCCTATATCCTCGCGCACCGGATCCCGCCTCTCGCGCAGCGGATCCTGAAGATCCTGCCGCCACCGCTTTCGGCGCGCCTGCTCTCCGGCGCGATCACGCGGCACGCCTGGACGTTCGCAGGCTCGGCCGGGTTCCGGACGCTTGGCCCCTATGGCTTTGAGCTGACGCGAAACCCCTTCGCGCACGGTGCGGTTTCGGATCAGGCCCTGTGCGGCTGGCATGCCGCGGTCTTCGCCGGACTTTACAACGCGCTTGTGTCAGCCGCGTTCGACTGCACCGAAACATCCTGCATCGCGCAGGGAGACCCATCCTGCCGCTTCGAGCTGACACGAAAATATGATAAAGAGCAAAGGCAGAGCGACGGAGTCCGTCGGCGCCTCAGCGCGCCGTTCGGCAACCGGCAGACAGGCCCCACCGGAAGCACCCGGACCTCCGGGCTTCCCCGTGACATCGGAACCTACGATGGAACTTGAGAAATACGCCTTGAAGCCGAGAGATCCCGATGCATTGCAAGAGGGACGCATGGTCCCGCGCGTGCAGGAGTGCCTTTCGCGAATCGACCCGGAGCTCAGACCGTCCTCACCGCTGCGCCGGAGCAAAGCCTGCATGGACCCGGTCACCGTGCACGATATCGCGGTATCGGCACTTCTGATGATCGCGGCCCATCACAGCCGCAGGCACTGAGCAGGCCGGAGGAGGCGCCACGTCGCCTTTGTTGCTTCTGCGGCGTTTCATCCGCCTCGCAAGTCAGTCTAAGGTCGCTTCCGGAGCGCGGCGATACGCCCGGGAGGATCCGATATGACACGTCACGACCTGACCTTCGACGCCAAGCCGGACGGGTCATGAGCGGCGAGGCAGCGGTCACGCTTCTCGGCACGAAAGGCGGCCCTGCGATTCGTCCGGGCACGCGGATGCCGACCGCGACGCTGATGCAGATGGGCGGGCACACGATCCTCGTCGATGCGGGGCTTGGAGTGACGCGAGGGATCTGCGATGCGGGTATCGCGCTGACGGAGCTCGACGCAATCCTGATCACGCATCTGCATTCCGATCATTACCTCGAGCTTGGCCCGCTGTTGCACACGGCCTGGACGGCCGGGCTGAAGCGGCCCGTGCCGGTCTACGGGCCTGATGGGCTTGCCGCCTATTGGCAGGGTTTCCTGACGTCGATGGCCTTCGATATCGAGCTTCGGATCCGCGACGAGGGACGCCCGAACCTCGGGGCCCTTGCCGAGATCAAGCAGATTCCGGAGGCTGGCCTAACGGTAGGTCCGGTGGCCATCTCCAGCCTCCGCAACCTTCATCCGCCCATCGTGGAAAGTTACGCGCTCCGTTTCGAGTGCGGGGGGCAAAGCGCCGTTCTTTCCGGTGACACCGCGCCGATGCACGACATGGTATCCTTCGCCAGTGGGGCGGAGTTGCTCGTGCACGAGGCGATGCTCACCGCCGGGATCGATGCACTGTGCAAGCGGGTCGGCAATGGCGACGACAGGCTGCGCCGGCATCTCGAACGATCTCACACCCCCGCGGCCGAGGCGGGACGGATCGCGCATGAGGCCGGCGTGGGTGCGCTCGCGCTCAATCATCTTGTGCCCTGTGACGATCCGGCTTTCACGGAGGAAGACTGGCAGCGCGAGGTGCGCCGCGGCTGGGATGGGCCGATTTACATCGGACAGGACGGAATGCGTATCGCGCTCGCGCCTCTGGCCGCGCGGGTCGGCGATGCCTGACGACATTTGCGAACCTGCCGGGTCATGGAGGTCAACGTCACCTTGGTGCTGGCGCATCAACCTCGAAGACCGCGAAACGCGCAGACGGACATCAGGAGAATGAGCCGTGAGCTGGACGATCGAAGACACCTGCCGCCACTCCGTTCTTTGCTGGCTTGCGACCGTTGACGCGAAAGGCCGTCCCAGCGTCTCTCCGAAAGAGATGTGGCGTCTTGCCGGCGAGGAGTTCCAGATCGCGGATATCGCCTCGGCAGGCTCGGTCCGCGCGATCCGGGCCAATCCCGAAGTCTGCGTCAGCCTGATCGACATCTTCCGCCAGCGGGGACACAAGCTCTGTGGCGCTGCCGAGATCATCGGATGCGAGGATGAGGGCTTCGACGCGCTGCATGGCCCGCTTGCCGATATGGCCGGTCCGCATTTCCCGATCCGGCACGTCATCCGCATCAAGATCGAGCGCAGCGCCGAGATCCTCGCGCCGAGCTACCGGATCTTCCCGGACCGAACCGAGGGGGAGCATATCGGCGCGACGAAGGCGCGTTACGGGGTCTGAAGTTGCCTCCGCCAGGCCCGAACGGGCGGCTTTCAACCGCTATGGGAACGGCTTCGGCAATCCGGTTGTTTATCGCATAACCATGTGCGAGTCCGATGCTCAAGCGCCTCTTGACACGTCAATGCGGGTGTTAGGTATGTCCGGATCACACAGAAGGATCACCCATGTTCCGAGTTTTGTTCGAGCGGATTTGCGGCATTCGCGCGCTCGCCCTTGTTCTCGTCGCGGTTACAACTGCCGTTCTGGCGCTGTCATCCCCGCAAAGTGCCGCGGCACAAGGCGCCCTCGGAGCGGGAGGTGGCGGTGAAAGTGGCTCTTCCTCCGGGGAGGAGGCGCAAAACGAGACACCCTTTGCGCTGCAAGCCCTGCTCGAAGTTCTTCGGAACGAAGCGGCCCGTCAGACCCTGATCGACGAGTTGGAACAACTGACGCAAGGCGGCACCGGCACGTCCGAAGGGGACAGCTCGTCCAGTGAGACCGGCCCGTCGGAGCCGCAACTGGACCCGGCTCCGGGGGAGACGAATTCGCTCGGTGCTCGCGTCGCGGAGTTCACGCAGGAGGTGGCTCAGGGCACGGCGGGATGGGTACTCGGTGTCTTCAATGGCGTGACCAGCGGCGATACCGTCCTCTCCGGCCTCTCGGGAGACGAACTCGGCGTTCTCATCGAAGCCTTCCAGGCACTGATCCTCGTCATCGTCATTACCGTCGCGGTCTACCTATTGCTGCGCCGCCTCGCGATGCCGGTCTATACGCGGATGGGTCGACGCGCCGAGGACGCCAACGCCCTTCGCACGGTCTTCATCTTCCTTGAAACCTTGATCCTCGACGCGCTCATCGTCGTCGTGGCCTGGGGGCTCGGCTATGCGATTGCCCTCGGCGTTCTCGGGGATGCGGGGCAGATCGGCTTCCGGCAGGCGCTCTATCTCAACGCGTTCCTGCTGGTGGAGATGGTCAAGGTCTTCGCCCGCGCGATCATCTCGCCGTCGAGCTACGGCCTGCGCCTTGTGAACGTGTCGAACCGGGCGGCACTGAAGCTCAATCGGCACATAAATGTCGTGGTCAGCGTCCTCGGCTACGGCCAGCTGCTGATCGTACCCATCGTGAACCGCAACGTCTCCCTCGCGGGCGGCACGGCGATCTCGGCGATCCTGTCGATCTTCGTTCTGGTCTACCTCGTCGTCATCGTGATCCGGAACCGCGAGGCGGTCGCCAACTGGATCGCGCGGCGGCTCATGTCGCAGGACAGCGCGCCGGAACAAGACGACGCAGCCCCGGCACGCGAGCGTCTGGGCGGCATCCTCGGGACGCTGACCCGCACCTGGCATTGGTTCGTTCTCGCCTATCTTGCGATGATGGTGATCGTGGTGCTGTCGCAGCCGAACGACGTGGTCTTCGACTACATCACCCGCTCTGCGAAGGTGTTCGTGGCGATCCTGCTCGGCTCGGTGCTGGTCGGTGCCATCGGTGGCTGGCTTCGCAACGGGATCGAGCTGCCCGAGGACATCAACCAGCGCATTCCGCTTCTCGAGCAGCGTCTCAACAAGATCGTGCCGAAGATTCTGATCGCGCTTCGCGTCATCGTCGGGATCGCGGTCCTGCTCTATGCGATCAATGCCAGCGGCCTTCTGAATATTGGCAGCTGGTTCTCGAGCGATGTCGGCATCGACGCGTCGGGACGCCTCGTGTCGGTCCTTTTCATCCTCGCCGTCGCGGCGCTGATCTGGCTGGCGATGAACTCGTGGATCGACTTTCGGCTCAGCCCCGATATCGGCGCGGTGCCTACGTCGCGTGAAAAGACGCTTCTGACGCTTCTGCGGAATGCCGCGACGATCGCGCTCATCATCCTCACGCTGATGTTCGCGCTGTCCGAAATCGGCATCAATATCGGTCCGCTTCTCGCCTCTGCGGGTGTCCTTGGCCTCGCCATCGGTTTCGGCGCGCAGAAGATGGTGCAGGACATCATCACCGGTGTCTTCATCCAGTTCGAGAACGCGATGAACGTGGGGGATGTCGTGACCGTGGGCGGCACGACCGGTGTCGTGGAGAAGCTGACGGTGCGTTCGGTCTCCCTGCGCGATCTGCAGGGCACCTACCACATCATTCCTTTTTCCTCGGTCGACATGGTGTCCAACTTCATGCGCGATTTCTCCTACTTCGTGTGCGACATGGGGATCGCCTACCGCGAGGATATCGAAGAGGCGAAGCAGGCCATGTTCGACGGCTTCGAGGAGCTGCGGAGCGACCCCGACCAGAACGCGCTGATCCTCGGCGATCTCGAGTGGTTCGGCCTCAACTCCTTCGGCGACAGCGCCGTCGTGCTGCGCGCGCGGATCAAGACCGTGCCGGGCAGCCAATGGGGTGTCGGACGGGCCTACAACGCGATCCTGAAGCGCATCTTCGACGAGCGCGGTATCGAGATCCCGTTCCCGCACCAGACGATCTTCTTCGGCGAGGCCAAGGACGGCCGGACCCAGGCCTTGCGCCTGCGGAACGTCGAGGACGAGGCGATCGAGGGCGAGGCGAGCGAGCCCGATGCGCCGAAAGCACCGGAAGACGAGGGCAAGACGCCGACGCAGGATGCCCCGCCCGACGAGGAAGGTCCGGACGCCGATCCGGGCCGCTGAGACGCCTCACATGCAAAACGCCCCGGGCCACGGCCCGGGGCGTTCTTTTTTAAGCTGGATGACGCGTCAGAGCTGCGCGTTCAAAAAGCTCATGAAGCCGTCCCAGGACGCTTCGTCGGCGTCGAGATCGTAATCGTCCGAGCCCCAGACGGTGAAGCTGTGGCGCGCGCCGCCGAAGATTTGCGCGTCGTGCTCGACCCCGGCTTCCTGCATCTCGTTCAGAACCGCGGCCATCGCGTCCATTCCAGAGACCGGGTCCGCCGAGCCGTGGAAGAGCATGATCGGGCCGGTCACGCCGTCATAGCTTTGCCCCTCGGGCGTGCCGAGCCCCGCGTGGAACGCGGCGAACCCATCGAGATCTGCGCCCGCGCGCGCCGCTTCCAGAACCGCCGCACCGCCGAAGCAATAGCCCGAGATGACCATGTTCTCGGTTGCGCCGGGTATGTTCGACGCTTCCATGATCGATCCCATCAGGCGTTCTTGGAAAAGCTCCCGATCTTCATAGAGCGCGCCCGACAACGCCCGGTTCTCCTCGACGCTTTGCGGGTTCTCGTCGGCCCCGTAGACGT
The DNA here is from genome assembly GCF_900115815.1 of Roseivivax halotolerans. GTDB lineage: Bacteria > Pseudomonadota > Alphaproteobacteria > Rhodobacterales > Rhodobacteraceae > Roseivivax > Roseivivax halotolerans. The sequence goes on from NZ_FOXV01000006.1 coordinate 96,644, forward strand.
CGATCGCGAAGGCGGTGTAGCCCGCCGCGGCGAGCATCTCGGCCCGGCGCATCTCGTACTCGGTGAGCCCGTCCCAGTCGTGCACGATGAGAACCGTGCCCTTGGTGGTCTCAAGATCGGTGTTGCGGGCGACGTAGCCCTCGAACTCGGTATCTCCCACGGTGTAGGTATACGCCTCTCCGGTGATCTCGGCCGAGGCGATGCCTGCGACGAGCATCATCGGAAGTGCTGTCAGGGTTGTGCGGAACATGATGATCTCCCTCTTGGTTTTGATGACGCTAGGGAAGCTAGGGCGCATCTGCCGAAAGGAAGGGGGCACACGGCCTTGTGTGCCCCGAGCGGATGCGCTTGAACCGCGCCGATGATCCGCCGCACGCACCAGACCACCGAGAGCTTTTCCGAAGCGCTTTATTCCACCTGCGAGACCTATCGCTACGGGCTGGCGCGCACATGGTCCGAGGCTGCGCCAGTGCTCTTCGTGATGCTCAATCCCTCGACAGCGACGGAGATGGCGAACGACCCGACCATCCATCGCTGCGAGACACGGGCGCGCGCGATGAATGCAGGAGGCGTGCGGATCGCCAACCTCTTCGCATTCCGTGCAACGCGGCCGCAGGATCTCAAACGCGCGGCAGATCCGGTCGGGCCGGAGAATGACACGTTGCTGATGGAGTGGGCCGCGGGCTCGGCGATGACCATTGCGGCGTGGGGCGTGCATGGGGCCCATCTTGGGCGGGCTGCGGCGCTTCGGCCCAAGCTTGGCACGCTCTGGCACCTTGGTTTGACCAAGGCCGGGCACCCGCGCCACCCGCTCTACGTGCCTTATGCGCGCCGGCCGGAGCGCTGGTCTGTTGACACACCTGCTTAACCACGGCTGGCGAATAATTTTGCGCGCGCCCGGCGCGACAGGCATGATCACGGCGTTGTCTTGGTTCGAGGTGTGACGCGGTGCTCTTTCTGGCGGGGCTGATGGGAATGATGATCGTCGGCTCCGTCGCCGTTCTTTCTATTGCCCCCGGCGAAGAGGGACCGGACCCCGATGACATCGATGCGCCGACCTCGGCAGACGAGGCGCAGCCCACAGGTTCCGATCATGGCCTTCTGGAAGCTGCCGCGCAGCAGCTCGTCCTGACGGACGAGGGCGGCATCATGACCGCAGGTTCGCCCGATGCGGATGCGCTGACGGGCACCGATGTGACCGATCATATCTCGGGGGGCGATGGGTCCGATACGATCCTCGGCGGCGCCGGTGAAGATTCGCTCGCAGGCGAAGACGATGCTGACCGGATCGAGGCTGGTTCCGGGAATGACACGGCGCATGGCGGTGCCGGCGATGATCTTCTTTTCGGGGAGGAAGGGGACGATTCCCTCTTCGGTCATGACGGCAGCGATACGCTGTCTGGCGGTGACGGCGCGGATACCCTCGAAGGCGGGCTGGGCGACGACTGGCTGAGCGGTGACGAGGGGGCCGATGCGCTTCACGGGCGTGAGGGGAACGACACGCTCTCTGGCGGCCTCGGCAGCGACACGCTCTTTGGCGGCGATGGCGACGACCTCGTTTCGGGAACCTCCATGCGCGGGATCGACGATGGTTCGGATTTCGTGAATGGCGGTGCGGGGCAGGACGTTCTGGTGCTTGGCGATGGCGATACCGGGCATGGCGGCGACGGGGCGGATTCATTCCTGACCGGATACTGGATGCAGGCGGGCGGCTCGGAGATCGCGGATTTCGACAGCACCGCCGATCGCATGATCGTGGTCTACGACGAGGCTGACGGACCGCCAGACGATCTGACCTACACCGCCGACCCGGACGATGACGGCAGCGTCCTCCTCCGTGCCGAAGATCAGGTCCTTGCCCGTTTTGCAGCCGCTAGTGCACCGCCCCTCGGCGATATCATACTGATGTCCGCGTCAGAGGCGGAAAGTTTCGCGATCTGACCTTTGGCGGCCCCAGTAGATTCCCCCTTTTCAAGGCACGGCATGTAACCTATACGCCGCGGGTCTCGAACCAAGGTTCGGAACACCTCCATCGGCCCTGCTGGACGACATCCCGGCTTGCGCCTTCACTCGAATTCAAAGGAGACCCCGATGTCGATTACGCAAGAAGAGAAGCAGAAGATCATCAAGGAACACGCGACGGCCGAAGGCGATACCGGTTCGCCCGAGGTTCAGGTTGCGATCCTGACGACGCGCATCACCGCCCTGACCGAGCACTTCAAGACCCACGCGAAGGACAACCACTCGCGCCGCGGTCTGCTGAAGCTCGTCGCGCAGCGCCGCAAGCTGCTCGACTATCTCAAGGCGCGCGACGAAGAGCGTTACCGCACCCTGATCGGCAAGCTCGGCATCCGCCGCTGACCGATCCTCACAGATTTCGCGAAGGGCCGTCCTCAGGGGCGGCCCTTTTCGCATTGTGGCGCGGCGCTGCGGCGCGCTACTCCGAGGCATGAACGACAGCTTGGACATATTCCTCGTCACCGCACCGGGACTCGAGCATTTCCTGGGGGAGGAGGCGCGCGAGGCCGGTTTCAAGGTCACCGCCAACCTGGCCGGCGGTGTCTCCATCAAGGGGGGCTGGTCCGAAGTGCGGCGCGCGAACCTCACCTTGCGCGGCGCGACGCGCGTGCTTGTCCGCCTCGCGCGGTTTCCGGTCGCCAACACCGCCGAGCTCGACAATCGCCTGCGGCACTTGCCCTGGTCCGACTGGTTGCGGCGCGACGTGCCGGTGCGGGCCGACGTGTCCTGCCGGGCCTCGAAAATCTACCATGAAGGCGATGCGAAAAACCGGATCGAGCGGGCGATCGCAATGGCGACGGGGGCCGAGACCGGCGCGGGCGCGCTGGTCGCGATCAAGGCCCGGATCGAGGAGAACGTCTGCACGCTCTCCGTCGACACATCGGGCACGTCGCTGCACAAGCGGGGCACCAAGGAAGAGGTGAACAAGGCGCCTATGCGCGAGACGCTGGCGAGCCTCTTCCTGAGGGCCGCAGGGTTCGATGGGTCGGAGCCTGTCTGCGATCCGATGTGCGGTTCGGGCACGTTCATCCTCGAAGCGGCGGAGCGAGCGGCGGGCCTCCTGCCCGGGCGCGGGCGCGACTTTGCCTACGAGTATCTCGCCACGTTCGATCCCGCAGACCGCGAAGACGTCCCGCAGGGGTGGAAGAGCCCGCCGCCTCACCGCTTCCAAGGCTCGGATCGCGACGCGGGCGCGATCGCCATGTCCCGCGCGAATGCCGAGCGTGCAGGTATAGCCGATCTGTGCACTTTCGAGACGCTGCCGATCTCGGAGGCCAGCCCGCCAGATGGCCCGCCGGGCCTCGTGATCGTCAACCCGCCCTACGGCCACAGGATCGGCGCGAAGTCCCCGCTCTTCCCGCTCTATGCCGCGTTCGGCACGCGCATGAAGGCGGCCTTCCCCGGATGGCGCATCGGGCTCGTGAACTCGGAGGCGGGTCTCGCGAAGGCGACGGGTCTGCCCTTTGGCAAGCCGGGCCCGCATGTCGATCATGGCGGCACCAAGGTGCGCCTCTGGCAGACCAAGCCGCTCTGATGCCCGTGCCAGCATGACGCCGGGGCTTTCTCTTTCCAAACGTCTCGAAAACCGTTAGGGGCGTGGCTATCTGAGACGTGATGCCCTGAGCCCCCGGGCCATGCGACAGGATAGGGGGCGGCGGCAATGGGGCCGCCAATCAAACGGGAGACCCGGGATACGCCCGGGAGTGCTCCTCGATAGGATACGATGATGTTCAAAACGACGACGAAAAGCATGCAGTGGGGCGAGGATACGCTCACGCTGGAAACGGGTAAGGTTGCCCGTCAGGCTGACGGATCGGTGATCGCCACTCTGGGCGAGACCTCCGTGATGGCCAACGTGACCTTTGCCAAGCAGGCGAAGGAAGGGCAGGACTTCTTCCCGCTCACGGTTCACTACCAGGAAAAATACTACGCGGCCGGCAAGGTGCCCGGCGGCTTCTTCAAGCGCGAGGCGCGTCCGACCGAGAAGGAAACGCTGACCGCGCGCCTGATCGACCGTCCGATCCGCCCGCTCTTCGTGCCGGGCTTCAAGAACGAAGTGCTCGTGATGTGCACCGTGCTCAGCCACGACCTCGTCAACGATCCCGATATCGTGGCGATGATCGCGGCCTCCGCGGCGCTGACCATTTCGGGCGCGCCCTTCATGGGGCCGATCGCGGGCTGCCGCGTGGGCTACGAGGATGGCGAATACATCCTCAACCCCGATGTCGAGGACATGCAGAATCTGCGGGCCAACCCCGACCAGCGTCTCGACCTTGTTGTCGCAGGCACCAAGGACGCGGTGATGATGGTCGAATCGGAAGCCTACGAGCTGACCGAGGAAGAGATGCTGGGCGCAGTGACCTTCGCGCACGAGCAGATCCAGCCCGTCGTGGACCTGATCGTCTCGCTCGCCGAAGATGCTGCGAAAGAGCCGTTCGACTTCACCCCGCCGGATTATTCCGCGCTCTACGAGAAGGTGAAGGGTCTGGGCGAGACCCAGATGCGCGACGCCTATGCCATCACCGAAAAGCAGGAGCGCCAGGCTGCCGTCTCCGCCGCGAAAGAGGCGATCAAGGCGCAACTCTCCGAGGAAGACCTCGAGGACGCTAATCTCGGCTCCGCGCTCAAGAAGCTGGAATCGACCGTTCTGCGCGCCGATGTCGTGAAGAACTCGCGCCGCATCGACGGCCGGGCGCTCGACCAGGTGCGCCAGATCGAGAGCGAGACCTCCGTTCTGCCCCGGACCCATGGCTCGGCGCTCTTCACGCGCGGTGAAACGCAGGCGCTGGTCGTGACCACGCTCGGCACCGGTGACGACGAGCAGATCATCGACGCGCTCCACGGGAATTTCCGCTCGAATTTCCTTCTGCACTACAACTTCCCGCCCTACTCGGTCGGCGAAGCGGGCCGCGTTGGTCCTCCGGGACGCCGTGAGGTCGGTCACGGCAAGCTCGCCTGGCGCGCGCTTCAGGCGGTCCTGCCGGCACCGACGGACTTCCCCTACACGATCCGCGTTGTCTCCGAGATCACCGAGTCGAACGGCTCGTCCTCGATGGCATCCGTCTGCGGCGGCTCGCTGTCGATGATGGATGCGGGCGTTCCGCTGAAGTCCGCGGTCGCCGGTGTCGCGATGGGCCTCGTTCTGGAAGATGACGGTGAGTTCGCTGTCCTGACCGACATTCTTGGCGACGAGGATCATCTCGGCGATATGGACTTCAAGGTCGCGGGCACCGAAACCGGCATCACCTCGCTTCAGATGGACATCAAGGTCCAGGGCATCACGCCCGAGATCATGAAGCAGGCCCTGGCGCAGGCCAAGGAAGGCCGGATGCACATCCTCGGCGAGATGAACAAGGCACTTTCCGAGGCGGGCAGCTTCTCCGATTACGCACCGCGTATCGAGACGATGCAGATCCCGACCGACAAGATCCGCGAAGTGATCGGCTCGGGTGGCAAGGTCATCCGCGAGATCGTGGAAACCTCGGGTGCCAAGGTCGACATCAACGACGAAGGCATCATCAAGATCGCATCGCCCAACGGGGAGGCCATCCAGAAGGCATACGACATGATCTACTCGATCGTGGCTGAGCCGGAAGAGGGCCAGGTCTACAAAGGCAAGGTCGTGAAGATCGTCGATTTCGGCGCCTTCGTGAACTTCTTCGGCAAGCGGGACGGCCTCGTGCATGTCTCCCAGATCGAGAACCGCCGCCTGAACCATCCGTCGGATGTGCTGAAGGAAGGCCAAGAGGTCTGGGTCAAGCTTCTGGGCTTCGACGATCGCGGCAAGGTACGCCTGTCGATGAAGGTCGTGGATCAGGAGACCGGCGAGGAAGCCAAGAGCGAGGAAGACGCGGAGTAATCCGCATCCTCTCTACGAATGCGAAAAGCCCCGGCAGCGCCCGGGGCTTTTTCTTTTGCGACGCTCTAGGCCGCGCGCGATTCCGAGACTGGTTCCGAAACTTGGTCGGACGAAAAAAGGCCCGGGCGCGAAGCCCGGGCCAGTCCAACAGGGAGGTGCATGTGAGGTCCCGCACATGCAACGGGCTGAAGATGCAACAAGCGAGATCTCATCAGGTTCCCGCGTGCCGCAAACGGCTCAGGACATGAGCCGATATCCGCCACTCTCGGTGACGAGCAGACGCGCATTCGACGGATCTGGCTCGATCTTCTGGCGAAGCCGGTAGATGTGCGTTTCCAGCGTGTGGGTGGTCACGCCCGCATTGTAGCCCCAGACCTCATGCAAGAGCACGTCGCGCGGCACGACACCGTCGGGCGCTCTGTAGAGGAATTTCAGGATATTGGTTTCCTTCTCGGTCAGGCGAATCTTCTTTTCCGCCTCGTCCACGAGGATTTTCATCGCCGGACGGAAGGAATACGGCCCGAGCTGGAAGACCGCGTCTTCGGACTGCTCGTGCTGGCGCAGCTGTGCCCGGATACGGGCCAGCAGGACAGGAAACTTGAAGGGCTTGCTGACGTAATCGTTCGCGCCCGCATCGAGGCCGAGGATCGTGTCCGCGTCCGAGTCGTGCCCGGTCAGCATCAGCACGGGTGCCTTCACGCCTTGCTTTCGCATCAGCTTGCACAATTCGCGGCCATCGGTATCTGGCAACCCGACATCGAGAATGACAAGATCGTGGTGCTGCTCTTTGACCTTCTGCATGGCCTGGCTGCCGTTCTCTGCTTCGAAGACCTCGAAATCCTCGGTCAGAACGAGCTGCTCCGCGAGCGCTTCGCGCAGGTCATCATCGTCATCGACGAGAAGAATGTTTTTGAGTTGCGCCATTGGTGCGTCCTCCGTTTCTTGTGACAGAAATGTGAGCCGATGCGATCTGCTGCAAGTTTTGCTGCAAGTCTCTCACGTCGTCGTGTAAACGGCGCAGGATTATTACAGGATTGTAAGGACATGACCTCCGATCCCGCCTTCTCGCCCGACCTGACGGAGACGATTGCCCGCGCGCGCGGGGATCTGCGGATGGGCGTGCCGGTCGTCCTGCGCGCGCCCGAGGGGGCCGCGCTTGTCATGGCGGCCGAGACGTTGACCGAGGCGCGGCTTGCGGCGGCGCGCGGGCTGGCGCGGCCAGTGGATCTTGCGCTGACCGGGCGGCGGGCGACCACGCTCCGCGCGCGGGCCTATGACGGCGATATCGCGCGCGTGGCGCTCCCGCCCGATGCCGATCTCGGCTGGGTGCAGGCGCTGGCCGATCCCGCCGACGATCTCGCTCGCCCCATGAAAGGCCCGCTCGAGACGCGCCGCGAGGGCAGCGCGGAGCTGCACCGGCTTGCTCTGACGCTGGCCAAGTCCGCGCGCCTTCTGCCTGCGGCTCTGGTGGTGCCGCTCGGCGAGAACGCGCCACCCGGAGGCTTGACCACGATCGATGCCGGTCTTGCCGCGCCGCACCTGTCCCGCCTCGCGCCCTTGGAGCACGTCATCAGCGCGCGCGTGCCGCTCAAGCACGCAGAGCGCGCAAGGCTGCACATCTTCCGCCCCGAGGACGGCTCCGAGGAGCATTACGCGGTCGAGATCGGCAAGCCGGACCGGGACAAGCCGGTTCTGAGTCGCCTGCACTCTGCCTGCTTCACGGGGGATCTTCTGGGCTCGCTCAAATGCGATTGCGGCCCGCAGCTCAATGCTGCGCTCGCGCAGATGGGTGCCGAGGGCGAGGGCGTGCTGCTCTATCTCAACCAGGAGGGCCGGGGGATCGGGCTTGCCAACAAGATGCGGGCCTATGCGCTGCAAGATCAGGGCTTCGATACCGTCGAGGCGAACCATCGCCTCGGTTTCGAGGATGACGAGCGCGACTTCCGTCTGGGCGCGCAGATCCTTGCGCGTCTCGGTTTCGGCGCGGTGCGGCTTTTGACCAACAATCCCGCCAAGATCGCAAGGATGGAAGGCGAGGGGATCGTTGTGACCGAACGCGTGGCGCTCAAGGTCGGAGAGACGCGCTTCAATCATCATTACCTCGAGACCAAGGCGAAGAAGTCCGGTCACCTTCTCTGAACGTCGCCCCCCTTTGAACCGATCGGTTCAGCCCTTAGGTTCGAACCAACAGGAGGCGATCCATGCACTATTCCCTACTCGACCTTGCCCCGGTGCCCGAGGGCACGACCACGAGGGAGGCTCTCAAGAACCTCGGAGAGCTTGCCGAACATGCCGAACGGCTCGGCTATCACCGCTATTGGCTGGCAGAGCATCACAACATGCCGGGCATCGCATCGGCGGCGACGGCTGTCCTGATTGGCCATGTCGCGCAGCGCACCTCGCGGATGCGCGTCGGTGCGGGCGGGATCATGCTGCCGAACCATGCTCCGCTCGCCGTGGCCGAAGCCTTCGGTACACTCTCCGAACTCTATGACGGGCGGATCGACCTCGGGCTCGGACGCGCGCCGGGGGGAGACCAGATGGTGATGCAGGCGCTTGGCGTCACGCCCCAGCGCGCCGAGCAGTTCCCCGAGGAGGTGGCCGAACTCCTGCGCCTTTTCGGCCCGCACGAGCCTTCAGCGCCGATCAACGCTCATCCCGGCGCGGAGACAGGCGTGCCGCTCTGGATCCTCGGCTCCTCGCTTTATGGCGCACAGGTCGCGGCGCATTTCGGACTGCCCTATGCCTTCGCCTCGCATTTCGCGCCCGCCGCGCTGGAGCGGGCCTTCGAGGTCTATCGCGAGAGGTTCCAGCCGAGCGCCGCGTTCCCGCGACCGCACGCGATGCTGGCGGTGAACGTCTTCGGTGCGGATACCGAGGCAGAGGCCAAGCGGCTCAAGACTTCCATGCAGCAGGCGTTCTACCGGTTGCGGACCGGCCAGCCCGGGAAGCTGCCCGCGCCGGTGGACGATATCGGCGAGGTCATTCCCGCAGGCGCGCTGGCGCAGGTCGACGAGGCTTTGCGGATCTCGGCCACGGGCACGCCCGCGCAGGTCGAGCGGCAGCTTGACGAGTTGATCGCCCGTCACCGGCCTGACGAGGTTATTGTCACAGGGCAGATTCACGATCACGCGGCGCGAATGCGCTCATTCGAGATCGCGGCGGGTGCGCTCTCCAACCTCGAGCGGGCGAGCGCCGCATGAGGCCTGCCGACATGGTCCTGACCCAGCGCGGCCTGCGCTTTCGGGGGCGAACGATTCCGTGCGTGATCGGGCGGGGCGGGGTCAGGTCCGACAAGCGCGAAGGCGACGGCGCAACTCCGAGTGGCACACACCGGATTGTCGGGATGCTCTACCGTCCCGACCGGATCGCGCGGCCCGCGGACTGGGCCGTACCGATCCGGCCGGGCGATCTCTGGTCCGACGATCCCGGCCACGAGGATTACAACCTCATGGTCCGCACGCCATACCCGCACAGCCACGAGGCGCTGCGGCGCGCCGATCCGCTCTACGATCTCGTCATCCTGACAGATTGGAACTGGCCGCGCGCCGAAGCCGGGCGGGGATCGGCGATCTTCCTGCACCAATGGCGCAGGCCCGGCTATCCGACCGAAGGATGCGTCGCGTTCCGCCGCGAAGACCTGCACTGGATCGCCCCGCGCATCGGCTACGAGACCCGGCTCATCGTGCCCGAGGCGCTGGGCCGGTGAGCCTTGCCGATGAGATCCGAGCCTGCCGCCTTTGCGCGGATCGCTTCGCCGCGACGAAGACCGCACATGCGCCGCGCCCTGTCGCGTGGTTCGATCCCTCCGCCACGATCCTGGTCGCGGGACAAGCGCCGGGCATGCGGGTGCATCAGTCGGGCATTCCTTTCGACGATCCGTCCGGCGATCGCCTTCGTGACTGGCTCGGCATCGACCGGGAGACATTCTACGACCGGACCCGCATCGCCATCGTGCCGATGGCCTTCTGCTTTCCGGGCTACGATGCCAAGGGCTCCGATTTGCCGCCGCCGCGAATTTGCGGGCAGACCTGGCACGACCGGGTGATGTCGGCGCTGCCGAATATCCGCCTGCGCCTCATCGTCGGCGGCTACGCGCACCGGTATCACCTGGGCGTCAGGACGGGCGTGACCGAGACCGTGTCGCGGTGGCGCGACGCCGGGCAGGGAACCTTCCCTCTGCCGCATCCGTCCTGGCGCAACACCGCCTGGCTGAAGAAGAACCCCTGGTTCGAAGCCGACGTACTGCCTGCGCTCAGGGCCGGTGTATCCGAGGCGCTCGGCTGAAGCGCTTCTCGCGCTTGCCGCAGCGTAAGCTTCGTGGCAGGCTCTTCATCGCATATTCGATTTATTCATTTTGATGTGCGACCGCTTCTGCCTGCCGGCTGCTCGCGCGTATCCCGCGCCTCAGGAAGGTCATTTCGATGCCCCGGAACATCGTCATCCTGCTCGACGGCACGTCCAACGAGATCGAGAAATCCAAACACACCAATATCCTGCGGCTCTACGAATGCCTGCTGAAGCGAGACGATCAGATCGTCTATTACGATCCCGGCGTCGGCACGATCGGTGACGAGACCGCGTGGCTGCGCGTCTGGCGCAAGGCGCAGGAAATCTGGGGTATGGCGACGGGCTGGGGCCTCGATACCAACGTGAAGGAGGCGTATCGCTTTCTCGTGGAAACCTATGAGAAAGGCGAGGGCGGTGCGGATCGCGACCGTATCTATATTCTCGGCTTCTCGCGCGGCGCCTATTCCGCCCGCGTCCTTGCAGGCTTCATCCACGCTTTCGGCATCATGGAGCGGCGCAACCTCAATCTGCTCGACTACGCCTATCGCGCCTACAAGCGCATCGGGGAGGATGGCGACGACGATGCCTTCGCCGAGATCCGCCTGTTCGAGAAGTTTCTCGATCCCGACCGCCCGCCGATCCGGTTTCTCGGTCTCTTCGATACCGTCGCCTCGGTGATCGAATGGGGCCGCATCGCGCCCCGTCTGAAATCTCATGCCTTTACGAAGACCAACCCCAGCGTGGAGAGCGTGCGCCACGCCGTCGCGATAGATGAACGTCGGACCATGTTCCGCGCGAAGCTCTGGCCCGAGGGCGGGCTCTTCAAGCGGCACCGGTTCATGAAGGACGAGGACGCCGCGCCGCAGGACGCGCGGGAGGTCTGGTTCACCGGCGTGCATGGCGATGTCGGCGGGGGCTATCCTGAAGCGGAGTCGGGTCTGGCGAAGCTGCCGCTTCTCTGGATGATCCTCGAGGCGCAGCGCCAAGGGGCCGGGTTCTGGACGCAGAGCGTCAATCGCATCGCGTGCGGCGACGGCGAGGGATATGTCCCGCCCGATCCACTGGGCAAGACGCATAATTCCATGACCCCCGGCTGGAAGCCGCTCGAGATCCTGCCGCGCCGGCAGCCCGAAGGATCGCGCCGGCCGAGCCTTGGCGGATGGTATCTGCCGCTCTGCGATCCGCGCACGATCCCGGACAACGCGCGTATCCACGCCGCCGTCATCGCGCGGGCCGAAGCACGGGGGCGCTGGCCCAAGGCGCTGCCATCGACATATCGTGTGGAGGAGACGGACGGGGCGTGAGGCTTGTTTCGCGCGCATTGCCCGGCTAACTCGCAGTCATGGAAAGCGATACCCCCCTCGATCAGGCCTTCGCGGCCATGGAGGCCGCGCCTGAAAGCGACGCGGCCCGTCTTCGCTTTTACGAGCGGCTGGCCGACACGGAGCTGAATCTCCTTCTGAAAACCGAACCCACGGCCGAAACCCTCGATCCCGAGGTGTTCGAGGTCGATGGAACGTCCTTCGTTCTGGTCTTCGATACCGATGCGCGGCTTGCGGGTTTCGTCGGCCGCGCCGCGCCCTATGCCGCTCTGCCGGGCCGCGTGATCGCGCAGATGCTCGCGGGGCAGGGCGCGGGCCTCGGGCTCAATCTCGATGTTGCACCGTCAGCCTACCTCATCCCGCCCGACGCGGTGGCGTGGCTTGCCGAAACGCTGGGTCACGGCCCCGAGGAAGGCGCGGCGAAACCATCGGAGCTCTTCGCGCCGAGCGATCTTCCCGAAGCGCTCCTTACCGCGCTCGACGGGAAACTCGGCCGTGCGGCTGACCTTGCGCGCAAGGCCTATCTCGCCGCCGTCAGCTACGATGATGGCAGCCGCGGACACATGCTCGGTATCACCGGCGCGAAAGACGGCGCCGAAGCGCCGCTCGCCCGCGCGGTGAACGAGGCGCTGGTATTCTCCGGGATCGAAGCAGGCGCGCTCGACGTGGTATTCCTGTCAGAGACCGATCCCTTCACCGCGCGCATCGCGCGGGTCGGTCTGCGCTTCGACCTTCCCGAACCGCAGGAGCCACAGCGCGCGGCACCGGCCGCGCCGGGAAGCGACCCCAGCAAGCCGCCGCGCCTGCGCTAAGGGGCGCTTTCCCGCCTCGGCGCTTGATCGTCGCGGCGAATGAATCAAGGATGCGCCCAAGACAACAGAGCCCGAGGAGGCCCGCCCATGTTCCGCCGCACACTGACCGCGCTCGCCCTCGTCGCGAGCCCAGCGCTCGCGCAAGAGACCGATCTGACCATCGCGATCCAGCTCGAGCCGCCGCATCTCGACCCGACCTCGGCCGCAGCGGGCGCCATCGACAGCGTGCTTTATTCCAACGTTTTCGAAGGGCTGACCCGCTTTGCCGCTGATGGCTCCGTCGAGCCCGCGCTCGCAGAGGATTGGAAGATTTCCGAGGACGGAACCACCTACACCTTCACTCTGCGCGAGGGCGTGAGCTTCCACGACGGCAGCGACTTCACGGCGGAGGATGTGAAGTTCACCCTCGACCGCGCCCGCGCCGAGGACAGCGTGAACGCGCAGAAGGCGCTGTTCGAGGGGATCTCCGAGGTGAACGTCGTCGATCCGCAGACCGTTGAGATCGTGCTGTCGCAGCCCGACGGCAACTTCCTCTTCAACCTTGCCTGGGGCGATGCCGTGATCGTCGCCGAAGAGAGCATCGAGAACATCAAGTCAAACCCGGTCGGCACCGGGCCGTTCACCTTCTCCGAATGGGTGCAGGGCGATCGGGTCGAGCTGGCGCGCAATTCCGACTACTGGGGCGAGGCCCCGTCCCTCGAAGCCGCGACGATCAAGTTCATCTCTGATCCGACCGCCGCTTTCGCCGCGATGATGGCGCAGGATATCGACGCTTTCGCTGGCTACCCCGCGCCCGAGAACCTGCCGCAATTCGAGGCCGATCCGCGCTTCCAGGTGATCGTCGGCTCAACCGAGGGCGAGACGATCCTTGCGATGAACAACGCCGAGGAGCCGTTCAACGACCCCGAAGTGCGTGAAGCCGTGGCCCATGCCATCGACCGGCAGGCGATCATCGATGGCGCGATGTTCGGCCAGGGCACGCCGATCGGCACGCATTTCGCGCCGCACAATCCCGATTACGTCAACCTGACGGATCTGTCGCCCTACGATCCCGAGATCGCCCGCCAGCTTCTGGCCGATGCGGGCTACGAAGAAGGGTTCTCGACCACGCTCAAGCTACCGCCGCCGTCTTATGCGCGGCGCGGCGGCGAGATCATCGCAGCGCAGCTTCGCGAGGTCGGTATCGAGACGGAGATCACCAATCTCGAATGGGCCCAGTGGCTCGAGGAAGTCTTCCGCGGCAAGGATTTCGGCCTGACCATCGTCAGCCATACCGAGCCCTTCGATATCGGGATCTACGCGCGCCCGGATTACTACTTCTCCTACGACAATCCCGAGTTCCAGGAACTGATGGCGACCCTGACCGCGACGACCGATCCCGCCGAGCGTTCCTCGCTGGTGGCCGACGCGCAGCGCATGATCTCGGAAGATTACGTCAACGCCTACCTCTTCCAGCTGGCCTATCCGACCGTCGCCGATGCGCGGCTTCGCGGCCTCTGGGAGAACCAGCCGACCCAAGCCAACCCGCTGGCCGGTGTCAGCTGGAGCGAGTGAGCGTTCGGCTGCGGCGGGCACCAGACGGAGAGGCATCATGCGGATCAGGCCGACACACCCGGACGATGTGACGGGGATCAGCGAGATGCTGACGGCGCTTGCCGATGCCGGCAAGCGCACCCGTCCGAGCGATCCCGATTTCGTGCGCTCGACCTATGTGGAGAACGATGCGCTCGTCTCGAGCCATGTCGCCGAGGGCGAAAGCGGGCGCATTCTGGGACTTCAGGTCGTCATCCTCGCCGGGCCGGACGACCCTTTCGGCGTGCCAGAGGGTTATGGCTCCATCGGCACGCATGTGGCACCCGATGCCGGCCGTCGGGGGATCGGATCGCGTCTCTTCGAGGCGACGGAGGCCGTGGTTCGCCAGTCCGGGCTGCCCGCGGCTGATGCGAGCATCGCGGACGACAACGCCGAGGGGCTCCAGTATTACGAGGCGATGGGATTCCGGACCGACCGGGAAGGCGCGGGCCGGATCGTAAAGCGCCTGTCCTTCGCGTGATGCCGCGCCGGATTCGCGCATGTTGAGATACGCCCTGAACCGCCTGGTCTCGCTCGGGCTGAGCCTCATCGTGGCCTCGCTCGTGATCTTCCTCGTCGTGGAGGTCGCGCCCGGCGATCCGGCGAGTTTCATGCTCGGCATCAACGCGCAGCCCGACACGGTGGCGGCGCTCCAGGCCGAGCTCGGGCTCGATGTGCCGAAATGGCAGCGTTACCTGACCTGGGTCGGCGGCATGCTGACGGGCGATTTCGGCACCTCCTACACCTACCGCACCCCGGTGTCGGAGATGGTCGCGGATCGGCTCTGGATCTCCCTGCCTCTCGCGCTCTACGCCTTGGCGCTGTCGACCGCGCTGGCCTTTCCCGCCGCGCTCTATGCCGCCTCGCGTCGGGGCCGCCCCGGCGACATGGCGGTGATGGGAGCGACGCAGCTCGGTATCGCGGTGCCGAATTTCTGGTTCGCGATGCTGCTGGTCCTCCTCTTCGCGATCAATCTCGGCTGGTTCTCCGCGGGGGGCTTTCCGGGCTGGGACGATCCTCTTGCCGCGATGAAGGCGCTGACGCTTCCCGCCATCGCGCTTGCCCTGCCGCAGGCGGCGATCCTCGCGCGGGTCATGCGCTCCGCGCTCATCGACATCATGGCCGAGGATTTCATGCGGACGGCCCGGGCCAAGGGCCTGACACGCAGCCAGACGCTCTGGCGGCACGGTGTCCGTAACGCGCTGATCCCGGTTCTGACGATCATCGGGCTGCAATTCTCCTTCCTGCTCGCGGGTGCGATCATCATCGAGCAGGTCTTTTTCCTGCCGGGCCTCGGGCGGCTGATCTTCCAGGCCATCTCCCAGCGTGATCTGATCGTCGTCGAAAGCGTCGTGATGCTTCTCGTTTTCGCGGTGATCCTCGTGACCTTCCTGACGGATCTGGCCTATGCGGCGGTCGATCCGCGGCTGAGGCGGCGGGCATGATGCGTCGTCTCGCCCCCGGCGCGGCGCTGAGCGCGGTCTTCGTGATCGCGGCGCTCCTGTCCTTCCTGTGGACGCCCTACGCGGTCGACGGGATGGCCATCGCGAACCGCTTGCAGCCGCCGTCGGCGGCGCACCTTCTTGGCACGGATCACTTCGGGCGGGACATCCTGTCAATGATCATGGTCGGCGCGCGCACCTCCATCGCGGTGGCGCTGGTCGCGGTCGGGATCGGCATGGGGCTCGGCGTGCCTCTGGGCCTCGCGGCTGCGGCGCGGCATGGCGGCCTTCTCGACGAACTCATCATGCGCGGCAACGATCTGGTCTTCGCCTTTCCGAGCCTTGTCATCGCGATTCTCATCACGGCCATCGCGGGCCCTTCTGCGGTCAACGCGATCATCGCGATCGGCATCTTCAACGTGCCGGTCTTCGCGCGGCTGACCCGCGGCGCGGCGCTGGCGCTCTGGTCGCGGGATTTCATTCTGGCGGCCCAGGTCGCGGGCAAGGGCCGTGCACGGATCTCTCTCGAGCATATCCTGCCGAACGTGACGAACCTCCTGATCGTGCAGGGAACCATCCAGTTCTCGCTCGGCATTCTGGCGGAAGCTGCGCTGTCCTATGTCGGCCTCGGCGCGCAGCCGCCGATCCCGTCCTGGGGCCGGATGCTTGCCGACGCGCAGACGATGGTCGCGATGGCCCCTCATGTCGCGCTGATGCCGGGGCTCGCGATCGTGCTGACAGTGCTTGGCCTCAACCTTCTGGGCGATGGCTTGCGCGACGCGCTCGATCCCAAGCTTGGCGAGGGGCGGGCATGAACGTGCTGTCGGTCGAGGCCCTCTCGGTCCGCATCGGCGCGGCAGAAATCCTGCGCGATGTCTCCCTGACCGTCGCGCCCGGCGAGATCGTCGCGCTGACCGGCGAAAGCGGGTCCGGCAAATCCATGACCGCGCTTGCGACGATGGGTCTTCTGCCTCGCGCGGCCGAGGCGTCAGGTGAGATCCGTGTCGGAGGCGCTCGGATTTTGCACCGGCCCGAAGCCGCGCTGTGCCGGATGCGCGGTGCGGAGATGGGCATGGTCTTCCAGGAACCGATGACCGCGCTCAACCCGGTGCAGACCATCGGGCGGCAAGTGTCCGAGACCGTGCGCCTGCACAAGGGCGCGTCCTCCGCACAGGCGAAAGAGCTGGCCCGCGCCGCGCTCGACCGCGTGGGCCTGACCGAGATCCCGCTCGATCGTTATCCGCATGAGCTCTCTGGCGGGCAGCGCCAACGCGTCGTGATCGCGATGGCGACCGTGCTGCGCCCGAAGCTCCTGATCGCGGACGAGCCGACCACGGCGCTCGACGTGACGACGCAGGCGCGCATCCTCGATCTTTTGCGCGGGCTCGCGCGGGACGAGGGCATGGGACTGCTGCTCATCACCCACGATCTCGCTGTCGTGCATGGCATCGCGGACCGGCTCGCGGTGATGAAGGCGGGCGAGATCGTCGAGGCGGGACCGACCGCCGATGTCTTCGCGGCGCGCGCGCATCCCTATACCGCCGCGCTCTTCGCCGCGTCCGGACACCGCGCCAGCTTGACCTCGCGCGCGGCGGACGCACCGCTTCTGTCGGTCGACGGCCTCGATCAGAGCTATGCCTTGCCGCGGACGAGCCTCTTCGGTGCGCGGCCGCGCTTCCCCGCGCTGAAGGGCGTCTCGCTCGAGATCCGAGCGGGTGAGCGGGTTGGGCTCGTCGGCGAGTCGGGCTCCGGCAAATCGACGCTGACCCGCGCGATACTGGGGCTCGAGACGCCCGACCGGGGCGAGATCCGTCTCGGCGGCGCGGCGATCGTGCCCGGCGCAACACTGGCCGAGACGCGGGCGGATATGCAGGTCGTCTTCCAGGATCCCTATGGCAGCTTCAATCCGCGCCACCGGGTCGAGCGGCTCGTGGCCGAACCTTTTCACCTCATGGCCGATCCGCCGCGCGGCGCGGCGCGTCAGCAGGCAGTGGCGGACGCGCTCGAGGCCGTGGGGCTGAAGCCCGAGGACGCACGCCGCTACATCCACGCCTTCTCGGGTGGGCAGCGTCAGCGCATCGCCATCGCGCGCGCGCTCATCACCCGGCCGAAATTCATCATCTTCGACGAGGCGGTCTCGGCGCTCGACGTGCGGGTGCGCGCGCAGATCCTCGACCTGATTGCCCGCCTCTCGGACGAATACGGGCTTGCCTATCTCTTCATCAGCCATGACCTTTCCGTGGTGCGGGGGATCACGACGCGGGTGCTGGTGCTGAGGCGCGGCGAGATCGTCGAGGAGGGGCCGACCGAAGAGGTCATGGGCGCGCCGCGCCATCCCTATACGCAAGAGCTGATCGCGGCCGCGCCGCGTCTGCCGGAAGATCAGGCCCGAACGGAGGAGAGCCATGCGACTTGAAGGAAAACGCGCCATCGTTACCGGTGGCGGCTCGGGCTTCGGCGCAGGTATCGCGCGCGCCTTCGCCGCCGAAGGGGCACGGGTCATGGTGGCCGACATCAACGAAGAAGCCTCGCGCGCCGTTGCCGCCGAGGTGAATGGCGTTGCGGCCCGCGCGGATGTGGCCTCGGGCCCGAGCGTCGATGCGATGGTGCGCCGTGCGCGCGAAGTGATGGGCGGTGTCGACATCCTGGTGAACAATGCCGGGATCACGCACATGCCGACGCCGCTGGAGGATGTCTCCGAAGAGGAGTTCGACCGTGTCTTCGCGGTCAATTGCAAATCGGTCTACCTGACCGCGCGCGCGGTGGTGCCGCTGATGAAGGAGAGCGGTGCGGGCGCCATCGTGAACATCGCGTCTACCGCCGGCCTCTCGCCACGCCCGAAGCTCAATTGGTACAACGCCTCGAAAGGCTGGATGATCACCGCGACAAAGACAATGGCCGTGGAACTCGCGCCCTCCGGCATCCGTGTGAACGCACTCTGCCCCGTTGCGGGGGAAACGCCGCTTCTTGTGTCTTTTCTTGGCGAGGACACGCCCGAGATGCGTGCGAAATTCCTCGCCACGATCCCGATCGGACGCTTCTCGACGCCCGAGGATCTGGGCCGCGCGGCGCTGTTTCTGGCCTCCGACGAGGCGTCGATGATCACCGGCACTGCGATGGAGGTCGACGGTGGCCGCTGCATCTGAGCCGAAGACGGGCCCGCGCAATACCATCACCGACGTGACGGGGCTGCATGTGGGAAGCGCCGAGGACCGTCGCCTGAAATCGGGCGTGACCGTCCTGACGGCGGGTTCGCCCTTCACGGCGTCGGTCGCGGTGATGGGCGGTGCGCCGGGCACGCGGGAGACCGACCTTCTGGCGCCCGACAAGACCGCGCCCGGCGTCGATGCGCTGGTCCTCTCGGGCGGATCGGCCTTCGGCCTCGCGGCGGCTCAGGGAGTGATGGACGCGCTCGCAGAGGCCGGGCGGGGCTTTGCCGTCCTGTCGGCGCGGGTGCCCATCGTGCCCGCGGCGATCCTCTTTGACCTCTTGAACGGCGGCGAGAAAGGCTGGGGCGAGAACCCTTATCCGGCGCTCGGCCGGGCCGCCCTCGGTGCCGCTGGCGCGGACGTCTCGCTGGGATCCGTCGGGGCGGGAGCCGGCGCGCAGACCGCTCAGGTCAAAGGCGGGCTCGGCTCTGCCTCGCTGGTGCTGGACAGCGGAGTAACCGTCGGCGCGCTCGTGGCCGTGAACCCGATGGGCTGCGTGACGACGCCGTCGGGTCGGCACTTTCACGCGGCCCCGTTCGAGATCGGCGCCGAATTCGGCGGTCTTGGGCCCGACCCCGCACGCGGGCTGCAAATGGCTCCGCCCTCGAAGAAGCTCGCGGCGATGGCGAGCCTTGGAAACACGACGATCGGTGTCGTCGCGACGGATGCGGCACTTGATAAAGCGCAATGCCACCGTATGGCGATCGCCGCACATGACGGGCTGGGCCGCGCGATCATGCCCGCGCATTCGCCTCTCGATGGCGATCTCATCTTCGGGGCCTCGACCGGCGCGCAAGCCCTGTCCGATCCGGCGGGCGAGCTTGCCGCAATCGGCCATGCGGGTGCGATCTGCATGGCGCGCGCCATCGCGCGGGCGATCTGGGAGGCCAGTCCCGAGCCGGGCGATCTGCTGCCGACCTTCCGCGAGACGTTGGGCTGAGATGCGAGGGGCCAGCCCCTCGCGCTCCCCGCGGGTATTTGGGCCAATCCAAAGAGACAGTCAGTCCGTAAGCAGGAGCTTCTCGAGCACCCGGGCCATCACGCGGGCGCTTTCGAGCATGTCCGTGACCGAGATCCATTCGTCCGGCTTGTGGGCCAGCTCCAGCTTCCCCGGCCCGTAAGCCACGCAGTTCTTCAGACGGCCGATGCGGTCGATATGTTTCTGGTCGTAGCTCCCCGGTGAGGCCACATGCTGGGCCTTCGACCCGAGCGTCTCGGCGATGGCGGCTTCGAGCGTCATGACCACCGGCGCGGCAGGATCGGTCATGGAGGGGATGACGCGATTGATCTCGCGCAGCTCGTAATCGAAATTCGCGCGCCGCGCTTTCAGCCCGTCGAGAAGGCCGCGCATCTCTGCCTCGACCGCCTCGATGCCCTCCTCGATCAGGAAGCGGCGGTCGATGGTGATCCGGCAGCTGTCCGGTACACAGTGAACGGGCAGGGAGGTGCTGTCCTCTGGCTCTTCCGGCTGGCCGCCATGAATCGCGTTGATGTTCATGGTCGACGAGCGCGCGCCATCGGGAATGACCGGCATCTCGGTGCGCCGCGCGGCAAGGGCCGGAAAGAGGTCGCGTTCGAACGCGTCTAGAACCGCGCCCATGTGCCGGATCGCGCAATCGCCAAGGAAAGGCATCGCGCCGTGGGCGATTTCGCCCTTCGTTTCGATCTCGGCCCACCAGCCGCCACGATGGCCGAGGCAGATCCGATCCTTGCCGAGAGGTTCGGGGATGATGACGTGATGCACGCGGTCCGGATCGAACCAGCCCTGTTCGGCAAGATAGGCAACCCCGCCATAGCCGCCCGATTCCTCGTCCGCCGTGCCGGAAATCTCGATCGCGCCCGCGAAATCGGGATGCTCGATCAGGAACGCCTCGGCGGCGAGGATCGAGGCGGCAAGCCCGCCTTTCATGTCGCAGGCACCGCGCCCGTAAATCCGGTCGCCGTCTAGCTCTGCGCCGAACGGGTCTCGGGTCCAACCGGCGCCCACTTCCACGACGTCGATATGGCTGTTGAAATGCACGCATTGTCCGGGCCGCGCGCCTTCGCGCCGCGCGACGAGGTTCCAGCGGGGATACGCGTCGCTATCGCCCGGCGCGCCCGTCGCACGGACCAGGTGCGTCTCGAACCCGGACAGTGCGAGCCGTGTTGCCAGATCTTCGCAAATATCGCGGTAATGCGCACCGGGCGGGTTCAGCGTGGGCACGCGCAACAGGCTTTGCGTCAGCGCGATCAAGTCGTCGCGCGCATCCTCGATGCGGGTGGCCAGCCGGTCGGTCATGGCCATACTCTCAGGTCTTGGCGCGCCGCGCGCAAGCGCTCAGGAGCGTGGCAGAGCGGGAATGCGTCCCAGCGGCAGAGGCCCGAGCCTGACGCGACCGTCGTCGATCCGCAACTCGGCACTCGGATTGCCGCCGCCGGAGATCCGGCCGAGCACCGAGAGAACATTTTGCAGCGGCGGAACCAGGATGGCGGGAAGCCGGCCGCTCTCCTGCGCCTCCTCGAGAAGCGCCTCCCAGTCTTCGGCGCGCAGCGCCAGTGTGCCGGTGGCACGACCATCGCTGCCGAATGACAGAGGCCCGGACAACGCAACGCGGCCCGCACCATCGGCATATTCGAGCGTGGAGAGGTCGATCTCGCGCAGCGTTCGAGGATCGGTCGGATCACTGGTGCCGAGCATGGCGTTCAACGTCACACGGGCGTCCGTGGCAGCGGCGTCCGCGCTTTCGGCCGGATAGGCATTGAAAGCCGCGCGCCACATCTCGGGGCCGCCCGAGGATTGCAGCGCAGCTGTCATCTGGGCGAGGTGAACGGACCCGGCTTCGTTATGCGCGAGGCTGATTGCGCCGCTTTCGGCGGCGACGCGATCGAGGCGGCCCTCCTGCCACACCGCGCTGGCCCGAAGACCTTCGCCGTCGATGCGCCAGGTGGTTCCGCCGCGCTCGACAATCTGCTCGCCGGATGCCGCGACGATGAGGTGGTTCGGGCGGTAGACAAGGCGCATGACCTGCAATTCGGGCACCTGCCAGCGGGGCCCGTCCTCGGGCGCGAGCACCAAGTCCGAGAAGCGCGCATCGAGGCGGTTGGGAAATCCTCTGACAGCGATCTCGGACGCCTCGGCGGTCCAGCCTTCGGCGCGGCGGGCCTCGAACCAGGTATCGATCTCGGCGCGCAACGCGCGGGCCTGCCAGACCCAGAGTCCCGACCAAAGAAGGGCGGCCAGGATGACGGCGAGTGTCAGTCTCTTCACGGGGGATGCCTTTCCTGCACGTGCGATCCGTGTTTAGAGCCATGCCAGGCAAAGGACCAGAAACCATGACGCTTTGGGTCTTCGGATACGGATCACTTCTTTGGAACCCGGGCTTCGAGGTGATCGAGCAGGTGCCGGCGCGGCTCTCGGGGTATCGGCGGAGCTTCTGCATGCGCTCGATCCACCATCGCGGCACACCGGAAGAGCCAGGCCTGGTTCTTGCGCTCGACGCATCGGACGAGGCGCATTGCGACGGCCTGGCACTGGCCGCCGCGCCTGACCAGAGCGAAGCGGTCCTCGCCTACCTGCGCGAGCGGGAGCTTGTCTCGGCGGCCTATCTCGAACGTCTTTTGCCGCTCGCCCTCGAAGATGGGCGCGACGTGACGGCGCTCGTCTATGTGATCGACCCCGATCATGTGCAATATTGCGCGCTCGATCTGGAGGAACAGGCACAGATCATCGCACAGGCTGTCGGGGGCCGCGGGCCGAACAGTGAATATCTCTATAACACCTCCGCGCATCTGGAGACTTTGGGCCTGCCCGATGCAGAGCTGCAATGGCTGGACAAACGGGTGCGTGAGTTGACCGCATAAACCTTTCCTTGACTGGGCAAGGCGTCTAACCTTCGCCCAACGATAACCGAGCGTCAGGAGCGATCCCCTTGGATCAACCGGACCTAGAGGCCGAGCCGCATTTTTCGCAACCGCTGCGCCAGGTGTTCCTGATGCTGGCGGTGCTTGGCCTGTCGGCCTTCGGCGCGATCATGGCCTTGCCTTCGGTGCTGCCGGTCTTCCAAGCCAATCCCTATCTCAACGGCTTCATCCTGTTCGTCTTCGGGATCGGGGTGCTCGCGTGTTTCTGGCAGGTGGTGCAGCTGATGTACTCGGTCCGCTGGATCGAGGATTTCGTGCACGGCAAGGCCAAGGCGGGGCGCGCGCCGCAGCTGCTGGCTCCGCTTGCAACGCTCTTGCGGGCACGCGGTCGGCGGATGAAGATTGCCACGACGTCGAGCCGGTCGATCCTTGACTCGGTCGCGCAGCGGATCGACGAGGCGCGGGAAATCACCCGCTACATCGTCTCGCTGCTGATCTTTCTTGGACTTCTCGGCACGTTCTGGGGGCTTGCAACGACGGTTCCGGCGCTCGTGGATACGATCCGCGGGCTTGCCCCGCAGGAGGGCGAGAGCGGAACGGATGTTTTCTCGCGGCTCATCGGCGGGCTGGAAAGCCAGCTCGGCGGCATGGGGATCGCGTTTGCCTCCTCGCTTCTGGGGCTGGCAGGATCGCTGATCGTGGGGCTCCTCGAGCTTTTCGCGGGGCATGGCCAGAACCGCTTCTATCGCGAGCTCGAGGAATGGCTGTCGTCGATCACGCGGATCGGCGTGTCGGCCGGGGATGGCGAAGGCGCGGGCGAGATGTCGGGCGCGGCCTTGGCGCTCGAGCAGGTGGCCGATCAGCTCGACGGAATGCAGAGGCTTTATGCCCGCTCCGAGGATGGGCGCTCTGAGATCGAGGGGCGTCTTGCACAACTGGCGGACAGCGTGGAGCGCATGACCGAGCGGATCGAGGCCTCCTCGCCGTCTGCAGCGACCTTCGCGCGACTCGCGGACGGGCAGGAACGGCTGATCGAGGCATTGTCGCACCAGGAAGAGACCGGGCTCGACGCCGAAAGCCGGATGCGTCTGCGGTCGATCGACGTTCAGATGCTGCGTATCCTCGAAGAGATGTCCGCGGGCCGGCAGGAGAGCATGGCAGAGATCCGCACCGATCTGGCCGCGCTCAGCCGCGTTCTGGGGCAGATGAGCCGCCAGCAAGGGCGTTCGGGCGATACGCCAACACGGCCGCAGCGCGTCACCCGTCGGCAGGAGGGCTGAGTCATGGCGCTGTCGCGCCGGACAGGGCAACGGTTCCAGAGCTCGATCTGGCCGGGATTCGTGGACGCGATGACCGGGCTTCTCCTGGTGTTGATGTTCGTGCTGACGATCTTCCTGGTGATCCAGGCGGTCCTGCGCGAGACGATCACGGGCCAGGAAACGCAACTGACCTCGCTCACCGAACAGATTGCGGCCCTGTCCGAAGAGCTTGGCATGGCGGAGCGGCGCAACACTGCGCTCTCGAACAATGTCAGCTCGCTGGAAGCCACGCTCGACAACCGCGACGCGCGGATCCTTGAACAGGAAAGTATCATCACCTCGCTCAGCGCCGAACGGGACCGGCAGGCTGCCGCGCTCGAAGAGGCGGAAGGGCAGATCAGCGATTTCGAAGACCGTGTCGCGGCGCTTCTGGCCCAGCAGGATCGCGCGGAGGAGCGGATCGCGGACCTGACCGCATCGCGTGATGAGCTGGAAGCGGCACAGCAAGAGCTGATCTCGGAGCAGGAGGCGCTTCAACTGGCACTGTCCCAGGCCCGCGACGAGGTCGATGCCAACGAGGAAGCGGCGCGGCTCGCGGCCGCCCGGCGGGAGGCGCTCGAAGCGCTTGTCGCGGATCTGCGGGCCGAAAATGCGGGCGCCGAAGATCAGCTCGCGCAGCTCTCGGGACAAGTCGATGAGCTGAGCGAGGCGTTGAGCGAGGAAGAGGCTGCCCGGCTGGCCGAAGCAGAGGCCGCCCGTGCCTTGCGCGCCCGCCTCGAGACCGCCGATGCCGAGCTGACCGCGATGACCCTGCGCCTCGAAGAGCAGCGCCGCGAGGCCGAGGAAACGCTCACGCTGTTGGCGGCTGCGCGCGCGGCCGAGGACGAATTGAACACCCGGCTCGCTGCCGCGCTCGAAGGACGCGAGGCATCCCGGGAGGTCGAGGCCGATCTGCGCGAGGAGCTGGCGCGGGCCCTCGCGGCTCAGGCAGCCTCGGAAGCCGCCGTCGAAGAGGCGATGAGCGAGGCGGAGCAGCAGGCGACGCTTCTGGCCACTGCGCGCGACACGCTGTCAGAGGAGCGCGAGCGGGCCACGGAAGCGGAGCGCGAAAGCGAGGCGCTTAGCCAATCGCTGGCGCAGGTGCGCCGGCAACTCGCCTCCCTGCAGGAGACCTTGCAAGCCGCCGAGGCGGCGGATGATGCGGCGCAGGTCCGGATCGACAATCTTGGCTCGCGGCTGAACGCGGCGCTTGCAAGGGCCGCTGACGAGGAGCGTCGCCGCCGGGAAGCCGAAGAGGAAGCACGGCGCCTCGAGGCGGAACGCGCGGCACGGCTCGAGGAGGAGAACCGCAACCTCGCACGCTATCGCTCGGAGTTCTTCGCCGAGCTGCGCGACCTTCTGGCGGACCGCGAGGGTGTGCGGATCGAAGGCGACCGGTTCGTCTTCTCCTCCGAAGTGCTGTTCGCGCCGGGTTCCGCGGATCTGTCGGCGGGGGGGCGCCAGCAGATCGCCAATGTCGCGGGCATCCTGCGGGACATCTCGGACCTCATTCCCGAGAGTATCGACTGGGTCATCCGGGTTGATGGACATACCGATTCCACACCGCTTCTGCCCGGTGCGGAATTCGCCGACAACTGGGAGCTCAGCCAAGCGCGGGCCTTGTCGGTCGTACGGTTCCTGACCGACACGCAAGGGATCCCGCCTTCACGGCTCGCGGCGAACGGCTTCGGGGAATACCAGCCCATCAATGAGGCCGATACCGCAGCGGCGCGTGCTCAGAACCGCCGCATTGAGTTAAAACTGACCGAGAAGTAGCTCTTTCGCCCTGTCAGGCGCTATCGCACCGAGACATAGGCGTGGCGCACCGCGATTACCGTCTCGCCGCGCATGAGACGGGCCGTGCCGGTATAGTCGCCGGAGGGCCAGCCTTCCTCGGGCGCGCGTCGACCGAAGGCGCGAAAGGCCTGGGCGTCATCCGTTTTCACGAGGATCGAGTGGTCGAAGACGGAACGGTCCGGTCCCTTCGCCTCGAGATGCAGGACATCGCCGCGCTCTGCGTGGAACATGTGTGCATAAAGCACGAGCGCTGTGTCCGCGGCGAGACTATCGACGCGGGCATCGCCATTCTGCACCTCGGAAAACTCGGGCACCTGGTTCGAAAATCCTGCCGTGAAGAGTCCGGTCTCGACGTAAGGTGGCGCGTCCTCCCAGAGGGTCGGCGCAGTCGCGCCGCAGATGCCAGCCGCCTCGTAGTCGAACGGATCGATGCTCTCTCCGTCGCGGAGCACGGTGAAATGCAGGTGCGGGTAATTCGTTTGACCCGAAAGGCCGATGCGCCCAAGCGCCTGCCCCCGTTCCACGCTATCGCCCTCGGCGACGGTCAAGGAGCCTTTGGCGAGGTGGCAGTAAAGCGTCTGCAGCCCATCCCCATGATCGAGGCGCACCGCGTTGCCGCATTCGATGCCCGAGATGTCTTCCGCGTTGTCCATGCGCCGGTCTTCGACGCCGTCCCTGAGCGCGGCGATGCGTCCCGGTGCGGCGGCGAGAACATCGACCCCGGCGAGGCGCTGTGCGTCGGACAAAAGCGCGATGTCGGTGCCGCTATGCTCGTCCCGGCTTTTGAGGCCGCACATGAAGTCGCTCATGCCCGGGCCGGGCGTCGCATCCACGTAATCTTCGATGAAACAGGTGCGGCCGTTGTCGCAATCGACAGGCCAGGAAAGCAAAACCTCCGCCGCGGTGGGCGCGGCGGAGGTTCCTGCGATCAGCGCGAGAAGCGCCGACCTAATCATTCAGCCGTCAGGAGCGGCGGCTTCTTGGAGGACAGGCGCCGCTTTTCGGGCCCGTCGAGCTGCAGGTCGAGCTCGCCGTCCTTCACCGCGACTCGAACGATCCCGCCCTTGGAGAGCTTGCCGAACAGAAGCTCCTCGGCGAGCGGCTTCTTGATATGCTCCTGAATCACGCGGCCCAGGGGACGCGCGCCCATCTTGTCGTCGTAGCCGCGCTCTGCCAGCCACTCCGCGGCGGGCTGCGTCAGCTCGATGGTCACGTTGCGGTCCAGAAGCTGCGCTTCGAGCTGCAGGACGAACTTCTCGACCACGCGGAGGATCACCGACTTCGGCAGCGGCTGGAATGAGATCACCGCGTCGAGACGGTTGCGGAATTCCGGCGTGAACGTCCGCTCGATCGCGGCGGTATCCTCACCCTCGCGGCGGTCACGGCCGAAGCCGATCGCCGCTTTTGCCTGCTCGGTCGCACCCGCATTCGAGGTCATGATGAGGATCACGTTGCGGAAATCCACCGTGCGACCGTTATGGTCGGTCAGCGTGCCGTGATCCATCACCTGCAGCAGGATGTTGTAGACATCCGGGTGCGCCTTCTCGATCTCGTCGAGCAGAAGCACGCAATGCGGGTGCTGGTCCACGCCGTCGGTGAGCTGGCCGCCCTGGTCGAAGCCGACATAGCCCGGAGGCGCGCCGATCAGGCGGCTGACCGCGTGCTTCTCCATGTACTCGGACATGTCGAAGCGCAGCAGCTCCACCCCGAGAGAATCGGAGAGCTGTTTGGCCACCTCGGTCTTGCCGACGCCGGTCGGGCCCGCGAACAGGTAGTTGCCGATCGGCTTGTCAGGCTCGCGCAGGCCTGCCCGCGCCAGCTTGATCGCCGAGGACAGCGCCTCGATCGCGAGGTCCTGCCCGAAGACGACGCGCTTCAGCGTGCTCTCGAGATCCTTGAGCACCTCGGCATCGTCTTTGGAGACGTTCTTCGGCGGGATCCGCGCGATCTTGGCGACGACGGCCTCGATTTCCTTCGTGCCGATGGATTTGCGGCGCTTCGATTCCGCCAGAAGGTGCTGAGCCGCGCCAGCCTCGTCGATCACGTCGATCGCCTTGTCGGGCAGCTTGCGGTCGTTGATGTAACGCGCCGACAGCTCGACCGCGGTCTTGATCGCGTCGTTCGTGTACTTGATCGCGTGGTGCTTCTCGAAATAAGGCTTGAGGCCCTTGAGGATCTTCACGCTGTCCGCGACCGTCGGCTCGTTCACGTCGATCTTCTGGAACCGGCGCGACAGGGCGCGATCCTTCTCGAAGTGCTGACGGAACTCCTTGTAGGTGGTGGACCCCATCGTGCGAAGCTTGCCGCCCTGAAGCGCGGGCTTCAGGAGGTTCGAGGCATCCATCGCGCCGCCCGAGGTCGCGCCCGCACCGATCACGGTGTGGATCTCATCGATGAACAAGACCGCATCGGGATGCTCTTCGAGTTCGGTCACGACGGCTTTCAGACGCTCCTCGAAGTCGCCGCGATAGCGGGTGCCGGCGAGCAGCGCGCCCATGTCGAGCGAGAAGATCGTGGTCTTGGAGAGAACCTGCGGCACCTCGCCCTGCACGACCTTGCGCGCGAGACCCTCGGCGATGGCGGTCTTGCCTACGCCCGGATCGCCCACGAGGAGCGGGTTGTTCTTGCGGCGGCGGCAAAGCACCTGGATGCAGCGCTCCACTTCCTGCTCGCGGCCGATCAGCGGGTCGACATCGCCCTTGCGCGACTTCGCGTTGAGGTCGACGCAATACTTGGCGAGCGCGGATTCCTTACCATCGTCGGACGGCGCAGCATCGGCTGTCTGGGCATCCTCGTCATCGCTCGATCCCTGGACGGGACGGCTTTCGCCGTAAGCGGGGTTCTTCGCGACACCATGCGCGATGAAGTTGACCGCGTCATATCGGGTCATGTCCTGCTCTTGCAGGAAGTAGGCCGCGTTCGACTCGCGTTCGGCAAAGATCGCGACGAGGACGTTCGCGCCCGTCACCTCTGTCCGGCCGGAGCTTTGCACGTGGATTGCCGCGCGCTGGATTACGCGCTGGAAGGCCGCAGTAGGCACGGCTTCGGAGCCTTCGATGTCGGTGACGAGGTTCGACAGATCATCGTCGATGAACTCCACCAGCGTTGTGCGCAGCTCTTCGGTATCCACGTCGCAGGCTTTCATCACGCGGGCCGCGTCTGGCTCGTCGATAAGGGCCAGCAGGAGATGCTCCAGCGTGGCGAACTCGTGGCTGCGCGAATTGGCAAGCGCCAGCGCCGCGTGGATGGACTGCTCAAGAGAGTTCGAGAATGAAGGCACGGGCGGTGCTCCTCTTGTCTGCGCCGAGGCGGTTTCCCCAGCATTGCCTCTTGAAGTTAAAGTTTGGTCGATTGCCGCACTGCTTCAAGTTTTTTCTGTGGCCTTGATGGTCACAAATCCGGAACTGTCATGCAATCGCCCGCATCACAGGCGATCAGAATGAATCCTTCCGGCGTCGTATTTCAGCGAAGACCTCCGCCGCAGGCGCATCTGTCATTCCGAGGTTTTCCCGGACTTGGGCGTCGCCCGCACGCAAGAAGGGGTTGGTGGCCAATTCTTCCGACAGACGCGAGGGAACAGTCGGCTCACCCTTCGCACGGGCCGCTGCCACCGCGTCTACACGAGATTTAAGCGCATCGCTGTCCGGTTCAATAGTGAGCGCGAAACGTCCGTTCGCTTCGGTGTACTCATGGCCCGAGCAGATCGTCGTCTCGGGTGGCAGTTTCGCGAGCTTGGAAAGGCTCTCCCACATCTGCTCCATCGTGCCCTCAAAAACACGCCCGCAGCCGAGCGCCATGAGGCTGTCGGCGGTGAAGGCGATTTCCTCTTGCGGCAGATGGAAGGCGATATGCCCGATTGTATGGCCGGAGACATCCATGACATGCACTTCGCGGCCGGCGAAATCGAAGCTGTCGCCATCGCCGACCTTGCGATCGAGATCGGGAAGGCGGTGAGCGTCGGCGCCTGCACCCGTCACCGTGGCGGATCGCCCGTCGAGCAGCGCGCCCAGCCCCTGGACATGGTCTGGATGGTGGTGCGTGATCCACACCTCCGACAGGGTCCAGCCCCGGCTGTCGAGCGCTTCCGCGAGGGGCGCTGCCTCGGGCACGTCGATCACGGCGGTCGCGCCGCTATCGGGATCGTGCAAGAGGTAGGCGTAGTTGTCCGAAAGGCAGGGCACGGTCACGAGCTCAAGGGGCATGGCGTTTTCCATCACTCTTTGTCAGGGTTCTCTTAAGGCTAGGACGGCGGCAGGGGCCCGGCAATGCATCTCGACGTGCGCGATCTGAAGGACTTCTATTACAGAAGCGCGCTCGGCCGCGAAGTGCAGAAGGTGATCCGCACACAGGTGCGCGCCACCTGGCCCAATACTCACGGTCACACCGTTGCAGGCTACGGGTTCGCCGCGCCGCTTCTACGACCGTTCCTCTCGGACAGCCGCCGTGTCGTGGCACTGATGCCAGCGCCGCAGGGCGTGATCTCCTGGCCGGCGGGACTGCCGAATGTTTCGGTCCTTTGCGAAGAAACGCGCTGGCCGCTCGAGACGGGCCATGTGGACCGGCTCGTCGTCATGCACGGGCTCGAGACATCCGATGATGCCTCGGCGCTCCTCGATGAATGCTACCGCGTGCTGGGGCCGGGAGGCGAGGCGCTGTTCATCGTGCCAAATCGCACGGGGCTCTGGGCGCGGTCCGACCGGACACCCTTCGGATATGGCCGCCCCTATTCGCTGAGCCAGCTCGAGAACCTTCTTTCCTGGCACGATTTCGTGCCGGACGATCACGTCTCGCTGCTCTACCAGCCGCCCTCTACCCGGCGATTCTGGATGAAGACCGGCGCAATGTGGGAGCGGATGGGCCGCGCCATTCCGGCGGTGATGGCGGGCGGCGTCATGGCGGTGCGCGCGGTCAAGCGGCATCCTCCGCGTCCGCGCGGCACGCAAGAACGGGTGCGCGCGCCCCTTGGCGCGCTGGCGCCCAAACCGTTGGCAAAGCCGGTCTGACCGCAATTGGGGCCGGGCAGATCGCGGGAATCGTTTCAAAAGGTTGAAATTTCGTTGCCGCTCAGGGGGTTCGGAGCGGCACAGAAGGTCGCACCTGGCGATGTCTCGGGCTAAGTCCTTGGATTCACAGGAAACGGCGGTTTTCTCTAAAAGCGCCCTAGCATGTTGCGGGGTCGGGTATGCTCTGCTACATCCGCGCTGATTTCAGCGCCCCGGCTCCTGCCGGGAGACAAAAACGCCTCCGGGTCCGCATCGCGACGGGCCACGGGGGCTTGATAGCGGAAGGATGGACGTGTCTGAACCAGCTTCGATTTCCTCCGGCATCGCAGAGCGCTATGCAGCGGCCGTCTTCGAACTCGCCCGGGAGGCTGATGCGCTCGACACGCTCGAAGCCAATC
Source organism: Roseivivax halotolerans (assembly GCF_900115815.1). GTDB lineage: Bacteria > Pseudomonadota > Alphaproteobacteria > Rhodobacterales > Rhodobacteraceae > Roseivivax > Roseivivax halotolerans. Next base: position 127,505 of record NZ_FOXV01000006.1, read on the forward strand.
TCGACGATCTCGCCCAGGCTCATGCGGACAGCAGCGATCTGCGCGACCTGATCCACTCGCCGGTCTACAGCCGCTCCGTTCAGGAGCAGGGCATCCGGGCCGTGGCCGACAAGATGGGCCTGATGGATACTCTCAAGAACGCGCTCGCGCTGATGGCTTCGAAGCGGCGCCTCCTCGTGCTGCCCGCGCTCATCGTGCAGCTGCGCGAGATGATTGCCGATGCCAAGGGCCTCGTGACCGCCGACGTGACCACTGCGGTGGAACTGTCGAGCGAGCAATCCAAGAAACTTGCCGAAACGCTCAAGGCCTCCGTCGGCCGCGACGTCCAGATCAAGACGACCGTCGACGAGAGCCTCATCGGCGGTCTTATCGTTAAGGTGGGCTCGAAGATGATCGATACCTCGATCCGCTCGAAGCTCTCCTCCCTACAGAATGCAATGAAAGAGGTCGGATAAATGGGTATCCAAGCAGCCGAAATTTCTGCGATCCTGAAGGAGCAGATCAAGAACTTCGGTCAGGAGGCCGAGGTTGCCGAGGTGGGTCGCGTTCTGTCTGTCGGCGACGGGATTGCCCGTGTGCACGGTCTCGACAAGGTGCAGGCCGGCGAGATGGTCGAATTCCCCGGCGGGATTCGCGGCATGGCGCTCAACCTCGAGCAGGACAATGTCGGTGTCGTGATCTTCGGTTCCGACCGCGACATCAAGGAAGGCGACACGGTCAAGCGCACGAACTCGATCGTGGACGTGCCCGTCGGTGATGGCCTTCTCGGCCGCGTCGTGGACGGTCTCGGCAATCCGCTCGACGGCAAGGGCCCGATCGAATCCACCGAGCGCCGGCTCGCGGACGTCAAGGCGCCCGGCATCATGCCGCGCAAATCGGTGCACGAGCCGATGGCGACCGGCCTCAAGGCCGTCGACGCGATGATCCCGATCGGCCGCGGCCAGCGCGAGCTGATCATCGGCGACCGTCAGACCGGCAAGACCGCCGTGGCGCTCGACGCGATCCTGAACCAGAAAACCTACAACGAGCGCGCAGGCGACGACGAGAGCCAGAAGCTCTACTGCGTCTACGTCGCGATCGGCCAGAAGCGCTCCACCGTGGCGCAGCTGGTGAAGAAGCTCGAAGAGACCGGCGCGATCGAATACTCGATCGTCGTGGCCGCGACCGCGTCGGACCCCGCGCCGATGCAGTATCTCGCCCCGTACACCGCGACCGCGATGGGCGAATACTTCCGCGACAACGGCCGGCATGCGCTGATGGTCTACGATGACCTCTCCAAGCAGGCCGTGGCCTACCGCCAGATGTCCCTCCTGCTCCGCCGCCCGCCGGGCCGCGAAGCCTACCCGGGCGACGTCTTCTACCTTCACTCCCGCCTGCTCGAGCGTTCGGCGAAGCTGAACGAAGAGAACGGGTCCGGCTCGCTCACCGCGCTGCCGATCATCGAAACCCAAGGCGGCGACGTCTCGGCCTTCATTCCGACCAACGTGATCTCGATCACCGACGGCCAGATCTTCCTCGAGACCGACCTCTTCTACCAGGGCATCCGCCCGGCGGTGAACACGGGCCTCTCGGTGAGCCGCGTGGGCTCCTCGGCGCAGACAAACGCGATGAAGTCGGTCGCGGGCCCCGTGAAGCTCGAGCTCGCGCAGTACCGCGAGATGGCGGCCTTCGCCCAGTTCGGCTCGGACCTCGACGCGGCGACCCAGCGCCAGCTGAACCGTGGTGAGCGTCTGACCGAGCTGATGAAGCAGCCGCAATACTCGCCGCTGACGAACGCCGAGATCGTGGTCATCATCTTCGCCGGCACCAACGGCTACCTCGACAAGATCAAGACGTCCGATGTGGGTCGTTTCGAGCAGGGTCTCCTGCAGCACCTGCGCGGCAAGCATTCCGATCTTCTCGACTGGATCACCAAGGAAGATCCGAAGGTGAAGGGCGATGCCGCCGACAAGATCAAGGCTGCGCTGGACGAATTCGCCGCCGACTTCGCGTAAGGAGAGAGCCTCGTGGCAAATCTCAAGGACCTGAAGAACCGGATCTCCTCGGTCAAATCGACCCGGAAGATCACGAAGGCCATGCAGATGGTCGCGGCGGCCAAGCTCCGCCGTGCCCAGGACGCGGCCGAGAGCGCGCGTCCCTATGCCGAGCGGTTCAACGCCGTCATGGGGTCGCTCGCGGCTTCGGTCGGGGACAGCGACAGCGCGCCGCGTCTTCTGCGCGGCACGGGCAGCGACAAGGTGCAACTTCTCGTCGTGATGACCGCCGAGCGCGGTCTGTGCGGCGGGTTCAACACCAATATCGCCAAGCTTGCGCGGTCCCACGCGCAGAAGCTCAAGGCCGACGGCAAGGAGGTCAAAATCCTCACCGTCGGGCGCAAGGGCCGCGACCAGCTCAAGCGTGACCTCGGCGAGCACCTCGTCGGGCATGTCGATCTGTCGGACGTGAAGCGCCTGTCCTACCCGGACGCGCAGAACATCGCTAAGGATCTGCTCGAGCGGTTCGACAACGAGGAATTCGACGTCGCCACGATCTTCTATTCGAAGTTCGAAAACGTCGTGAGCCAGATCCCGACCGCGCAGCAAGTCATCCCGGCCGATTACGACACCGAGGAGGCAGACGGCTCGGAGGGCAGCACGCTCTACGACTACGAGCCCTCGGAAGAAGAAATCCTGCGCGATCTTCTGCCGCGCGGTGTGGCGACGCAGATCTTCGCGGCGCTCCTCGAGAACGCGGCCTCCGAGCAGGGCGCACGGATGTCGGCGATGGACAACGCCACGCGCAATGCGGGCGAGATGATCGACGACCTCACGATCGAGTACAACCGCACCCGCCAGGCCGTGATCACCAACGAGCTGATCGAAATCATTTCGGGCGCCGAAGCCCTTTAAGAACCGGAGAAGACACATGGCAAACGCGAAAGGCAAAGTGACGCAGGTCATCGGCGCCGTCGTTGACGTGCAGTTCGACGATCACCTGCCCGCGATCCTCAACGCGCTCGAGACCGACAACAATGGCAAGCGCCTTGTTCTCGAAGTCGCGCAGCACCTGGGCGAGAACACTGTCCGCTGCATCGCGATGGACGCGACCGAAGGCCTCGTGCGCGGTCAGGAAGTCAGCGACACCGACGGTCCGATCACCGTGCCGGTGGGCAACGCGACCCTCGGCCGTATTCTGAACGTCATCGGTGAGCCGGTGGACGAGGGCCCGGAGGTCAAGGCGGACGAGTATCGCCCGATCCACGCAAACGCGCCCGAGTTCAACGAACAGTCGACCGAGTCCGAAGTGCTCGTGACCGGCATCAAGGTGATCGACCTGCTGGCCCCCTACGCCAAGGGCGGCAAAATCGGCCTCTTCGGCGGTGCGGGCGTCGGCAAGACCGTTCTCATCATGGAGCTCATCAACAACATCGCGAAGGTGCACTCGGGCTTCTCCGTGTTCGCCGGCGTGGGTGAGCGCACCCGTGAAGGCAACGATCTCTATCACGAGATGGTCGAGTCCAACGTGATCAAGCCCGACAACCTGCCCGAGAGCCAGGTGGCTCTGGTCTACGGTCAGATGAACGAGCCTCCGGGGGCACGTGCCCGCGTTGCGCTGACCGGCCTGACGCTGGCCGAGCAGTTCCGCGACCAGTCGGGCACGGACGTTCTGTTCTTCGTCGACAATATCTTCCGCTTCACCCAAGCGGGCTCCGAGGTGTCGGCGCTTTTGGGACGTATCCCCTCCGCCGTGGGCTACCAGCCGACGCTGGCGACCGACATGGGCCAGATGCAGGAGCGGATCACCTCCACGAAAGCCGGCTCGATCACCTCGATCCAGGCCGTGTACGTGCCCGCGGACGACCTGACCGACCCCGCTCCGGCGACGACCTTCGCGCACCTCGACGCGCAGACGGTTTTGAGCCGCGCGATCTCCGAGCTTGGCATCTATCCCGCCGTGGACCCGCTTGATAGCTCGTCGCGCCTGATGGACCCGCAGATCGTTGGCCAGGAGCATTACGATGTGGCCCGCGAAGTGCAGGGTATCCTTCAGCGCTACAAGTCGCTGCAGGACATTATCGCGATCCTCGGCATGGACGAGCTTTCCGAAGAGGATAAGCTGACCGTGGCCCGCGCCCGGAAGATCCAGCGCTTCCTGTCGCAGCCCTTCGACGTGGCGAAAGTGTTCACCGGCTCCGACGGTATCCAGGTGCCGCTGGAAGAGACGATCTCGTCCTTCAAGGCGGTCGTCGCGGGTGAATACGATCACCTGCCGGAAGGCGCCTTCTATATGGTCGGCGGCATCGAGGACGTGAAGGCCAAGGCCGAGAAGATGGCCTCCGAGGCCGCCTGATCCGCATGGAACATTGGGGCGGGCTCGCGTCCGCCCCGGTATGGCATGGCTTCTCGAGCCGGACGTTCTCCGGCTCGCCGACGGCCTGAAAGGAACGAGACATGGCAGACACGATGCAGTTCGACCTCGTCAGCCCTGAACGGCGACTTCTGCAGGCCGAGGTCACATCGGTGCAGATCCCCGGTGCGGATGGCGACATGACCGCGATGCCGAACCACGCGCCGCTCATCACGACGCTGCGCCCCGGTATCCTGACCGTGGAGACCACCAACGGCACCGAGGAATTCGTCGTCACCGGCGGCTTTGCCGAGATGGGCGAAGGGCTTTCGGTTCTCGCGGAACGCGCCTTGCCGCGCGGTGACATGGACCAGGAGACCTACGACAAGCTCGTAGAGGACGCCGAGACCGAGTACCGCAAGGCGAAAGAGACGTTCAAGAACGAGCCGGGCCCGGTTGACGATGCCGCGAAACTCCTCGCGGACATGGTCGCGGTCGGCACGCATATCGGTCTTTCGACCAAGCAGCCGAACCTCTGATCCGGCTGACTTTCGACGCAATCCTGCCCCCGGCCGCTCGGTCGGGGGTTTTTCTTTGCGGACAATCTGCGCGACACACGCCGTGAGGTCGCTTTAAACCGGTCTTTCGTCCGCCACGGGAATTCCCCATTATCGCTCAACACCTTTGCTATCGAGCGGCTCCATGAAGAAACTCGCATCCCATCTTGTCGGCATTGATCAGGGCGAGGTCGAGCTGTTCTCGGATTTCGCCTCTGGCGGCGACATGTGGACGGGAGACGGCTCCCGCGAGCGCCGCAAGCGCGTGACCTTCTCCGAGCCCTTCCGCGAGCCGCCCAGCGTGCAGGTCGCGCTGTCGCTCTGGGACATCGACAGCAGCGCCAATATCCGTGTCGATCTCGGAGCGCAGAAAATCGACACGAAAGGCTTCGACATGGTCTTCAGAACATGGGGCGACAGCCGCATCGCGCGCGTGCGAATGAGCTGGACCGCCTTCGGCGAGGTGAAAAGCGACGACGACTGGGACCTCTATTGAGGCCTCAGAGAATCCCCTCGTAGATTGGCCCGAGCGTGTCGATCTCGAACAGGGACGAGACCGACGTGCCGTTCCAGATGTTCAGGATGGCCTGCGCGAACATGGGCGCGGTCGGCACGACGCGGATATTCGGTGCGGCTTCGGCTTCTTCAGTGCGAGCGATGGAATCGGTTATGACCAGCGACTTCATCACGCTGCCCTTGATCCGCTCGACCGCCGGGCCCGAGAGGACGCCGTGGGTGATGTAAGCGTGAACCTCGGTGGCGCCGTGCCCCATGAGGATTTCCGCCGCCTTGCACAGCGTGCCCGCCGTATCGCAGATGTCGTCCACGATGATGCACTTCTTGCCTGCGACATCGCCGATCACCGTCATCTCCGCGACTTCGCCGGCCTTCTCGCGCCGCTTGTCGACGATGGAGAGCGGCGCGTTGATGCGCTTGGCCAACTCGCGGGCACGGGCGACGCCGCCCACATCCGGCGAGACGACCATCAGATCGTCCATCGACCCTTTGAATTGCGATTTCACGTCGAGCGCGAAGATCGGCGAGGCGTAGAGGTTGTCGACCGGGATGTCGAAAAAGCCCTGTATCTGAGCCGCGTGCAGATCCATCGTCAGAACCCGCTCAATGCCGGCTGAGACCATCATGTTCGCCACGAGCTTGGCGGTAATCGGCGTGCGCGCCTTGGTGCGCCGGTCCTGACGGGCGTAACCGAAATAGGGGATCACGGCAGTGATCCGCGCTGCGGAGGACCGGCGCAGCGCGTCGGCCATGATCAGAAGTTCCATCAGGTTGTCGTTGGCAGGGTTCGACGTCGGCTGGATCACGAACATGTCCTCGCCGCGCACGTTCTCGAACACTTCGACGAAGATTTCCGCGTCGTTGAACCGTTCGATACGGGCATCCACGAGTCCGACGGACATGCCTCGGTAGAGGGACATGCGGCGGGCGATGGATTTCGCCAGATCGAGATTGGCGTTGCCCGAGATGAGCTTGGGTTCGATGACGGTGGGCATGGAGGCGCTGTCCCTTTGGGATTCGATATTGCCGGGGCCTTAGCATGGGCTAGGCTGGGCAGGGAAGCGCGACGCCCGAGGACCATTGAAGATGCCGCATATCGATTACTATTTCGCCACGATTTCCCCCTTCACCTATCTCGCGGGCACGAAGCTCGAGGAGTTGGCGAAGACCCACGGCTGCACGATCACGTACAAGCCGCTCGACATCATCACGCTCTTCTCGCGGACCGGCGGCACGCCACCCAAGGACCGGCACCCGTCGCGGCAGGAATATCGTGCGCAGGATCTGCCACGGCAGGCGAAGAAGGCGGGGCTGCCGCTGACCCTTCATCCCGCGCATTGGCCTACGAACCCCGCGCCGTCCTCCTACGCGATCATCGCGGCGCAGCAGGCGGGGGGCGGCGATCTCGGCGGGCTTGTCCACGGAATCTTGCGCGCCTGCTGGGCCGAGGAAAAGGACGTCGCCGAAGACGAGGTGATCCGGGCCTGCCTCTCGGATGCCGGGTTCGATCCGGACCTGACGAATAGCGGTCTTCTGTCGGGGGCGGAGACCTATGGCCGCAATCTCGAAGAGGCAGTCGCGGCCGGCGTGTTCGGGGCGCCGTTCTACGTGCTCGACACCGGACAGAAGTTCTGGGGCCAGGACCGGCTTGAAGATCTCCAGATGCATCTCGAAGGCAAGCTCTGATGCCCAAGGACTTGCGGGACGGCGCATCCGTTCACTGGATCGAGCTTGGCGACGAGAGCGGCGCACCCGCGCTCGCGCTGCATTGCGCCCTTGCTCATTCCGGCGCCTGGGGCGGCTTGGCCAAGGCGCTTGGCGGACGACTGTCGATCATCGCGCCCGACATGCCCGGTCATGGCCAGAGCGCTGATTGGGACGGGCCCGAAAGCGGCGATTTCCACGACAACGTGACCGGGATAGCCGAGACCTTCCTCGAGGACGGCATGACGCTGATCGGTCATTCCTTCGGTGCGACCGTGGCCCTTCGGCTCGCCGAGACCCATCCCGACAAGATCCGCCGCGTTATCCTGATCGAGCCGGTGCTCTTCGCTGCCGCTCGGGAAAGTGCGCCCAAGCTTTTCGCCGAGCGCCGGGAAGCCGCGCGCCCGATGATGGAAGCGCTCGAGCATGACGATCCCGAGACCGCGGCGCGGGCCTTCACCGGCACATGGGGCGTGGGGCGCAGCTGGCACGACATGAACGACCGGGCCCGCCGTCAGATCATGCGCCAGATGCGGATCGTGCAGAACACCGAGACTGCGCTGACATGGGATGGTGCGGGTCTGTTGCATGACGGGCGTCTCGAGGCCTGCACGATGCCGGTGCTCTTTGTCCGCGGGGAACAGACCGAGCCGATCCTGGCCGAGATCCACGCCACGCTGATGTCGCGGTTGCCCGACGCGCGCGAAGCGGTGATCGAAGGTGCAGGGCACATGTCGCCGATTACCGCGCCGGACGCGGTCGGACAGGCGATCGCGGCGTTCCTGGACGAAAGCTAGGGCTTCTGCCCGACCTTGGGCTCGGTCCCTGCGCGCAGCCGCGCGATGTTCTGGCGGTGCCGCCAGTAGATCAGCAGCGTCATGAGAATTCCGAGGAGAAGCGTTTCTGGCCGCGCCAGGAGGATCATCCAGATCGTGGAGCTTGCCGCCGCCAGGAGCGCGCCCATCGACGAGATCCGTGTCAGTGCGAGACCCGCGATCCAGACCGCGCAGGACAACAGGCCGACCACGAAGTTGAGGGCCAGCAACAGCCCGAGGAAGGTGGCGACGCCCTTGCCGCCACGAAACCGCAGCCAGATGGGATAACAATGGCCGATGAAAGCGGCGAGCGCCGCGATCTGAGCGGCGTCCTCTCCGGCGAGGAACCGCGCGAGTAGAACGGCTGCGACGCCCTTCAGCGCATCGAGCAGCAGGGTCAGCGCCCCTGCCGCCTTGGAGCCGGTCCTCAGCACGTTCGTCGCGCCGATATTGCCTGACCCGATCCCGCGCGGATCCTGAAGGCCCATCGCTTTCGTGACGACCAGTCCAAAGGGGATCGAGCCCAGAAGGTAGCCGATCAGAGCCCAAAGCCCCAGGATCAATGACGTGTTTTCGATCAGTGGCATGATTGGCTCCGGTCCCGGTCGGTATCTGGCGCGACATTACAGCGCGCCGACGGGCGGTCAAACCGGTAGAGCAGCCCGTGGAAACGCGGACGGCAATCGTGGCAGATCAGGCCCGGTAGACCGCCTTGCCGCCGACGAATGTCGCGAGCACCCGGCCTTGCAGGCGGGCATTGTCGAACGGTGTATTCTTGGATTTCGACAGGAGCTTGAACCGGTCAAGGATGAAGGGCTTGTCGGGGTCCAGCAGCACAAGGTCCGCCGGAGCGCCCTTGGCCATGCGCCCGCTTTCAAGCCCGAGCCGCTTTGAGGGGTTCAGCGACAGCGCGCGGAACAGTGTCGGCAGATCGAGATCGCCTGAATGATAGAGCCGCAGCAGCACCGGCAGCAGGGTTTCGAGCCCTACCGCGCCGCTTGCCGCCTCCTCGAAGGGCAGGCGCTTCGATTCCTCGTCCTGCGGCGTGTGCATCGACGAGATCACGTCGATCAGGCCCGAGCGCACCGCCTCGATCACAGCCTGGCGGTCTTCTTCGGCGCGGAGCGGCGGCTTCACCTTGAAGAAGGTCCGGTAGTCCGAGACGTCTAGCTCGTTCAGCGTCAGGTGATGGATCGAAGTGCCGGCTGTCACGTCGAACCCGTTGTTCTTCGCGCGTTCCAAGGCGGGCAGGGCGCGCATCGCGGTGATCTGGTCCGCGTGGTAGCGCGCGCCTGTCATCTCGACCATCGCGATGTCGCGGTCGAGGCCCATCCGCTCGGCCATCGGCGAGACGGCGGGCAATCCGCGCAGCGAAGCGAATTTGCCCGAGGTCGCCGCCGCCCCCGCCGAAAGGCCGGGCTCCTGCGGATGGCCGATGATGAGCGCGCCGAGAGCCTTGGCATAGGTCATCGCCCGGCCGAGCACCTTGGTGTCGCGCACGGGACGGTCGCAATCGGTGAAGGCGACGGCACCCGCATCGAGAAGAAAGCCGATCTCGGTCATCTCTTCGCCGGCGCGACCCTTGGTGAGTGCAGCCATTGGCAGAACCCGCACAGGAGCGACTTCGCGGGCACGGCGGCGGATGAACTCGAGCGCTTCGGGCGTGTCGACCGCCGGATCCGTATCGGGCCGCGTGACCATCGTCGTGACGCCGCCCGCCGCCGCGGCAGCCCCGGCGGTCTTATAGCTTTCCTTGTGCCGCTCACCGGGCTCGCACACCTTCACGCCGATATCGACGATGCCAGGGGCCAGCACTTTGCCGTTCGCATCGATGCGGTTCTCGGGCGCGGCGCGTGCGCGCAGACCCTCTCCGCTCTCGGCGGTGATCTCCGTGATGACGCCCTTCTCGATCAGGACGTGGCCTTCGGTGACGCTCCCAGCTTCGGGGTCGACGATACGCGCATTCTCGATCAGCGTTGCGATCATGCCTGGCCTCACCCGAACAGCACGTAGAAGAGAACACCGAGAAGCGCCGCGCCGATGACGATCAGAATCGCCCTCAAAAGCGGCGAGCCGCCCTTGGCGAGAGGGTCTTCCGGCCCCTCGCCGCGTGGCACCGCGCCCTTGACGCTCTGGCTGCGGATGGGCTGGGCCTCGGTCTCCGGCTCGACTTCCGAGAAGGTGCCGATCCAGCGCAGGGGGCTCGCGACGGTCAGGGTCTGGCTGGTATTTCCGAAAGCCTGGCTCGGCAGGATCACCACGTGCCCCTTGAGCCCGTCGATCTGCGGGCGCAATCGCGCGAAGTCCTTCCCGGTCACACCATGCGCCTCGGCAAGGTAATCGGACAGCCGCATCTGCCCAAGAACCTTGATCGCGACGGTTTCCACGAAGCTGGGGCGCAGCTTATCGGCCCCGAGCGCGTAGGAAAGCGGCCATTCCCCGGTGCCCGCCTGTGTGGTGAAGCGATCGACGGCCTCGGGGGGCAGGTCGAGATGAAACAGGCGGGTGACGCCGGTCTCCGTGCCCTTGATGTCCATCTTGGTCATGCCATCACCTCGTTCGGTCGCGCGCGCAGGTTCCGGGCGAGCAGATCGAGCGCGGCCATACGCACCGCGACCCCCATCTCCACCTGCTCCTGGATGACGGAGCGGTTGATGTCGTCGGCAATGGTCCCGTCGATCTCGACGCCGCGATTCATCGGTCCGGGATGCATCACGATCGCGTCGGATTTGGCGAAGGCCAGCTTTTCCGCGTCGAGACCGTAGCGGTGGAAATATTCCCGTTCGGAGGGGATGAAGCCGCCATCCATGCGCTCTTTCTGAAGGCGCAGCATCATCACCACATCGGCGTCGCGCAGTCCTTCGGCCATGTCGTGATAGACCTCGACGCCGAACTCCCCGATGCCGGCGGGCATCAGGGTCGGCGGGCCGATCAGGCGCACGCGGTTTTCCATCTTGTGAAGAAGCAGAAGGTTCGACCGCGCGACGCGGCTATGCGCGATGTCGCCGCAGATGGCGACGGTCAGCCGGTGGAGCCGCCCCTTGGCCCGCCGGATCGTCAGCGCATCAAGCAGCGCTTGCGTGGGGTGTTCGTGCCGCCCGTCGCCAGCGTTCAGAACCGCGCAGTTCACTTTCTGCGCCAGAAGATCCACCGCACCCGAATTGGGGTGCCGCACGACCAGAAGGTCGGGATGCATCGCGTTCAGCGTCAGCGCCGTGTCGATCAGGGTCTCGCCCTTCTTGAGCGAGGAGGCCTCCATCGCCATCGACATCACGTCCGCGCCGAGCCGCTTGCCCGCCAGCTCGAAACTCGCCTGCGTGCGCGTCGAGTTCTCGAAGAACATGTTGATCTGCGTGAGGCCCGACAGGATGCCCGACCGCTTCTGCCGTGAGCGGTTGAGCGTGGCATAGCGATCCGCGAGGTCCAGAAGCGTTGTGATCTCGTCAGGGCGCAAGGGCTCGATGCCGAGAAGGTGACGCTGGTCGAAACGCATCGGGGAAGGTGCTCCGCTCGGGGGTGATCGTGGCGTTATAGGAAGCCCCTGTCACGGCAGCAAGAGGGCGAAACCCGATCGGAAATTCGCCGCCTTCCTGCCGCCTTCGGCGAGGTCTATGCTGCCTTCCGATGGATTCGCTCGATTGGCATAGCGCGCAGGCGATGCTCGCCTGGCAGGCGGAGATGGGCGTGACCGAGACGATCTCGGAAATGCCCGTCGACCGGTTTGCCGCCGCGGAGGCCGCGCTGGCCGAGACCGCGGCAAAAGCGACCGCTGCGGTGGCGGGCGCCAGCGTTGCCGAGGCCGAGGTCGACCCCGTGGGTCTGGCGCGGCAGGCGGCGGCATCGGCTGGGGATCTTGCCGCGCTGAAGGCCGCTCTCGGGGCATTCGAGGAATGCGAGCTGAAGCGCGGCGCGCGGAATCTCGTGTTCGCGGATGGCATGCCGGAGGCCCGCGTGATGATCGTCGGCGAGGCGCCGGGGCGCGATGAGGATCGCGAGGGGCGTCCCTTCGTCGGACGCGCGGGACAACTGCTCGACCGGATGCTGGACGCCATCGACATGGGCCGCGGGAAGGATGGTCCGAAAGGTGTTTACATCACGAACGTCCTGCCCTGGCGGCCGCCGCAGAACCGCGAACCCACGACCGAGGAAATCGCGATGATGCTGCCCTTTTTGGAGCGGCACGTCGCCTTGGCTGATCCCGACATCCTGATCGTGATGGGCAATATCTCCGCATCCGCGGTTCTTGGTAAGCGCGGCATCACCCGGCTCAGGGGCCAGTGGACAGAAGCGATGGGACGGCCTGTCTTGCCGATGTTCCATCCGGCATACCTCTTGCGGAACCCGCAGATGAAACGCGAGGCCTGGGCCGACCTCTTGGAATTGCAGGCGAAACTGGAGACGACAGCGACATGAACCGTATCGACGAGACGCGCGACTTCATTCCCGTCCGCATCGCGGTGCTGACCGTGTCGGATACGCGCCAGGTCGAGGACGACCGCTCGGGCGACACGCTTGTGGCACGCATCGAGGCGGCCGGGCATGTCCTTGCGACCCGCGCCATCGTGCCCGACGAGCGTGAGATGATCGCGGGCAAGCTCCGCGAATGGTGCGAGAACCCTGATATCGACGTGGTGATCTCCACCGGCGGCACCGGCCTGACCGGGCGCGACGTGACCGTCGAGGCGCATCGCGATGTCTACGAGAAAGAGATCGACGCCTTCGCAATCGTCTTCACCCATGTCTCGATGGCCAAGATCGGCACCTCCGCCGTTCAGTCCCGTGCCACGGGCGGCGTTGCGATGGGAACCTACCTCTTCGCGCTGCCGGGAAGTCCCGGCGCTTGCAAGGATGCCTGGGACGAGATCCTGTCGTTTCAGCTCGATTACAGGCACCGTCCATGCAACTTCGTGGAGATCATGCCGAGGCTCGACGAGCATATGCGCCGGAAGTAGCGCGCCCGGCCGAATTTTTTTCGACGGATACCGGTGTCCGCTTCGTAAAAGGGTGGTGAGGTGCGGTCCCGACGCTTTGGAAAAGGTCTCGGGACGGCTACCTTTTAACCAGTGCGGAGGATGATCCTCCGGTCCACGCCGAGGTGCCATGCGGTTTCTAAGACGTTCTCTGACCGGACTTTTTCTCCTGGCAGCCACGCTGGGCCTCTTGGTCTATGCCGGTGCGCTTGTCTGGGGTGCCGTCGAGACGCGCATGGCCGACGAGCCGCGCATCCCCGATGCCGAGGAGCGCGTCTTCTCGGTCAACGTGGTCGAAGCGACGCCGCGCACCGAAACGCCGGTCCTGACGGCCTATGGGTCGGTCGAAAGTCGCCGCACGCTCGAAATCCGGACCGAAGCCGCCGGGCGGATCGTGGAGCTTGCGGAGGATTTCGACGCCGGTCGCCAGGTCGAGGCAGGTCAGCTTCTGGCGCGCATCGACCCTGCGGATGCGGAAGCGGCGCTCGATCGGGCGCGGTCGGCCCTCACCGATGCCCGCGCGGAGGCTCGCGATGCGCGCCGCGCGGTGGAGCTCGCCCGCGAGAACCTGGCCGCCGCCGAGGAACAGGCCCAACTTTACGAGCGCGCATTCACCCGGCAGCAGGATCTCGTGGACCGCGGTGTCGGCAGCGCCTCGGCGGCGGAGACCGCGGAGCTGCAGGCTTCGACCGCCCGCGCCGCGGTGATCCAGCGCCGCCAATCGCTCAGCGATGCGGAGGCGAGGGTCAGCCAAGCCGAGACCGCCATCTCCCGCACCGAGATCGATGTGGCCGAGGCCGAGCGCCGGCTCGAGGCGACCGAGATCCGTGCGGATTTCGCAGGTGTTCTCAGCGACGTTTCTGTGGTCGAAGGCCGACTCGTCTCGACCAATGAACAGATCGCCACCCTGATCGATCCCGACGCGCTCGAAGTGGCCTTCCGTGTCTCGACCCAAGGCTTTGCGCGCCTTCTGAACGAATCCGGCCGGGTGCGCCCCGCCCCGGTGACCGCGACGCTCGATGTCTACGGCACCGACCTTGTTGCCGAAGGCAGGATCGACCGCGCGAGCCCGCAGGTCGGCGAAGGCCAGACCGGACGGCTCGTCTATGCCCGCCTGACCTCCTCGGCAGGCTTCCAGCCAGGTGATTTCGTCACGGTCCGGGTCGATGAGCCCGATATCGAGAACGTGGTGCGTCTGCCCGCTACGGCTCTTGGCCCGAACGGAGATGTGCTGCTCGTGGGCGCGGATGATCGCCTTGAGGCCGCTGCCGTGGAACTCGTTCGCCGCCAGGGCGACGACATCCTGGTGAGTGCCGGAACGATCACAGGCCGTCAGGTCGTCGCTCAGCGCACCCCGCTTCTGGGGTCGGGCATAAAGGTGCGGGCGCGCAGCATGGCGCCGCCGGAGGACGCCGAAGCGCGCGTCGAGGACGACCTGATGGACCTCTCCGAAGAGCGCCGCGAACGCCTTCGGGCGTTTGTCGAAGGCAGCGACCGGATGCCGGATGCGGCCAAGGAACGTATCCTGGCCCAGCTTAGCGAGCCGCGCGTGCCGGCGGCGATGGTCGCCCGGCTCGAAGCGCGGATCGGGGGCTAGGGTATGGACCGTAGCAGAACGCCCTTCTTCGGTCTGTTCTCATACTTCACGCGTCACCGGACCCTGGCGAACCTCCTTCTGGTGTTGATGATCGCCGCTGGCGCCTTTGCGGTGCCGAACATGCGCGCGCAGTTTTTCCCGGACGTCATCGTCGACGAGATCGACATCTCCGTGCGCTGGGACGGCGCGGGCGCGGAGGACGTGGATCAGGGTATCGTGCAGCTTCTGGAGCCTGCGCTTCTGGCGGTGGAGGGCGTCGAGTCGAGCGAGGCGCGATCGCGCGAGGGATCGGCCCGGATCGAGCTCGAATTCCAGCCCGGCTGGGATATGGGGCGCGCGACCAACGATGTCCGGCAGGCGGTCGACAGCGTCACGCAGCTCCCCGAGGAGGCCGATGAGCCCGAGATCAGCCGCTCGACCTGGTTCGACCGCGTGACCGACGTGGTGATCCAAGGCCCGGTCGCGCCGGAGCAGCTTGCCAATTACGCCGATCTGTTCGTCAATCGTCTCTTTGCGGAAGGCGTGACGAATACGACGATCCGGGGCCTCTCCGCTCCGCAGACCATCGTGGAGGTGCCCTCCACCAATCTCATCGCTCACGATGTGACGCTGCGCGAGATCGCGGCGGCCATCGGCGGCGAGGTCGACGCCGATCCGGCGGGTGAGGTGGACGGTGCCAATGCCCGCGTGAGGACCGGGACCGAAAAGCGGAACGCCGACGAGATCGAGACCATCGTCCTGCGCTCCAATCCGGACGGCACGAAGCTGACCGTGGGCGATGTCGCCAATATCCGCGTCGAGGGCGTGACCCGCGAGCGCAGCTATTTCGTGGGCGAGAACCCCGCGATCTCGATTCGCGTCGACCGCACGGCCCAAGGGGATGCCATCGCGATCCAGCGGCAGGTCGAGGAAGTTGCGGCGGAATTGCAGGCGGAGATGCCGGAGGGGTCCTCCATCGACCTCATTCGTACGCGGGCCGAGGCGATCTCGGGGAGGCTCAACATCCTTGTCGACAACGGGCTGATGGGCCTCGGCCTCGTCGTTGTGCTCTTGTTCCTGTTCCTCAATGCCCGCATCGCTTTCTGGGTCGCGGCGGGCATACCGACGGCGATGCTGGCTGCCATCGCGCTGATGTATGTGGGCGGGCTCACGATCAACATGATCTCGCTTTTTGCGCTGATCATCACGCTCGGGATCGTGGTCGACGATGCCATCGTCGTGGGCGAACATGCCGATCACCTCGCGCGGCGCGGGCTCGGACCGGCCGAGGCTGCGGAGACTGCCGCCGCGCGCATGGCGATGCCGGTATTCTGCGCGACCCTGACGACGCTCATCGCCTTCTTCGGGCTCGTGGCCATCGGCGGGCGCTTCGGCGGTCTGATCGCCGACATCCCCTTCACGGTGATCGCGGTCCTGATCGCAAGCCTCGTCGAGTGCTTCCTGATCCTGCCGAACCACATGCGCCATGCGCTGCACCATGCGAATGCGCGCCACTGGTACGATGCGCCGTCGCGCGTGGTGAACCGGGGTTTCCGCTGGGTTCGTGAACGGCTGTTTCGCCCGTTGATGGCGGGGGTCATCGCGGGCCGCTACGTCGTTGTCGCCGCCGTGATCGCGCTTCTGGCGAGTCAGGCCGCGCTCCTGATCAAGGGCGATGTGCCGTGGCGCTTCTTCAACGCGCCAGAGCAGGATTCCGTGACCGGCAACTTCGCGATGGCGCCGAGCGCGGGCCGCGAGGACAGCATCGAGCAGATGCGCGCGATGCAGGCGGCGGTGAACGATCTCGCCGCCGACTACGAGGAGCGCTACGGCCGCAGCCCGGTTGCTTACGTCCTGTCGGAGATCGGCGGCAATTCGGGGCGGGGCCTGGCGGGCAGCGATACGAAAGAGCCCGAACAACTCGGCTCCATCGCGATCGAGCTCATTTCGGCGGACCTGCGCCCCTATTCCGCCTTCCAGTTCGTCGGCGAGTTGCAGGACCGCGTGGAGCAGCATCCGCTTGCCGAGACGATCAGTTTCCGCGGCTGGCGGTCGGGTCCGGGGGGCGACGCACTCGACGTGCAGTTCTTCGGCGCTGATGCCGACACCCTGAAGGGCGCGGCCGAGGATCTGAAGACCGCGATGGCACGGTTTCCGGAAGTCTCTGCCGTCGAGGACGACCTTGCCTACGACAAGGACGAGCTGGTGCTCGATCTGACGGCGCGGGGGCAGGCGCTGGGCTTCGACATCGACTCTCTCGGTCAGACGCTTCGTGCGCGGCTTGGCGGCGTCGAGGCGGCGACCTATCCGGTGGGCCCGCGCTCCGCCGCGATCCGGGTGGAGCTGCCCGAGAGCGAGCAGACGGCTGATTTCCTCGAACGGATGCAACTCCGCACACCGGAGGGGCAATACGTGACACTCGCCGATATCGTGCAGGTGGAGCGGGAGGTCGGATTCTCGACCGTCCGGCGCGAGAACGGGATCCGGCTCATCTCGGTCAACGGGGATATCTCGGAGGACGACCCGGCCGCCGCCGCCGAGGTCATGCAGGCGCTCGAGGACGAGATCCTGCCGACAATCGCCGCTGAGCGGCAGGTCGATTACCGGCTCTCGGGCCTCTCCGAGCAGGAGGACGAGTTCCTGGCTGACGCGCTCGCCGCCTTGGTGATGGTGCTCCTTGGAATTTACCTCGTCCTCGCCTGGGTCTTCGCGAGCTGGTCGCGTCCGATGGTCGTGATGGCGATCATCCCCTTCGGCCTTGTGGGCACGATTTACGGCCATGCGCTCTGGGACGTGCCGATGTCGATGTTCACGGTGGTCGGCCTTCTCGGCATGACTGGAATCATCATCAACGACTCGATCGTGCTGGTGACGACCATCGATGAATATGCCGCGGATCGGGGCATTCTGCCGGCCATCATCGACGGCGCGGCAGACCGGCTGCGGCCCGTGCTTCTGACGACACTGACCACGGTTCTCGGCCTCGCGCCGCTTCTCTACGAAGGGTCGAGCCAAGCGGAGTTCCTGAAGCCCACCGTCATCACGCTGGTCTACGGGCTCGGCTTCGGCATGGTCCTGGTGCTGCTGGTGGCGCCCGCCCTCATCGCCATCGGAGAGGATTTCGCGCGTGCCAAGGCCAGTGTCCGCAGGGGCCTTCGCTACCGCGATGCGCGGGTGCGCGGCGGGTATCTCGCGGGGCTTGCCGCGCTTGTTGCCTGGCTGGGCGTCACGCTCGGATGGCATGTCGCGACGGGCGCGCTGCCGGTGCCGCTGTCGGCGCTCGTTCCGGGTGCCGGCCTGTCCGCAGCCTTCGCGATCTTCCTGGCGGGGGCCGCGCTGGCCGTGCTCGTCGCCTATGCCGTCGCGGCGCTTCTGATCGGGCTTGGCCGGAGAAGGCGCGCCGCGGGCTGACCCCTCAGCGGCTGCAGCCTTCGATCTCGACGGCGTGGCTCGATCCGAGGACCGTGAAGGTCAGGCTCGAGCGGTCGAGGGCGAAGGGCCGCTTCTCGACGTGCCGCACTTCGGCGCGGGTCACGAGCGTGTCGCCCTCGCGGCGGCTTCGCGGCTCTGAGACCCAGAGAAGCGGATTGCCGGTTTCGATCACGACATCCTCACGTGTGCCGGCAGGGTCGACGGCGATCTCGGCGGTCAACGTCATGCCCTTCTCGGAAGGATCGACGCGGCACTCTGCCGACGCGCCACCGACATCTGCCGCCGTGAACGGGCGATCGGCGAGCGCGGCCACGATGGCCGGATCGCGTGGCGACGGAGCGGCGGGCAGCACGGCCGAGAAACTCAGCTCGTGCGGCATGCAGATGTCCTTGCAGATGCCGAGCCGCATATCGCCCGCAAGCCGCACGTCGCCACCCGACGCGGGCCGGATCGCAAGCGGCAGGATCACTTCGTCATGGTAGCCGATGCTGCGCATGCCGCCCTGCTCGAACACGTCCGGGCGCGGCCAGACCACCGACACGCCCGAGAGGTTCGCCGAACCGCGCCAGCCGAATTCAGGGGGAATGCCCGCATCGCCGGGCGCACGCCAATAGGTCTTCCACCCCGGTGCCAGCTTCAGATGCAGCGCGGCCATATGCGTGCCGTCGGCCTGACGCCAACCCGGCCGCAGCTCGGCAGAGACAACCCGGTCGATATCCTGCGCGCCAGCGATACGCGGCGCGGCGGAGAAGAGGCAGGCCGCAGCGGCGGCAAGGCAGAGCGATCTGAACATCCAACTTCTGTGCCCCGGTCGTCCTGAAATGAAAAGTCACGTCTCAGCGAAGGTGGCGGACTTGCCACGCGCCCGGTCGCGCCCCATCCTTGCATGGATGCAGGATTCCGAGCCCGACACCAGCGACAGCGATCTCACCGGCCGCATGCTGATTGCCATGCCCGGCATGGGCGATACGCGATTCGACCGCGCGGTCGTTTTCCTGTGCGCCCATTCGGCGGACGGGGCGATGGGCCTCATCGTGAACAAGCCTGCGCCGGGACTCGAGATCGCAACGCTTCTCGAGCAGCTCGAGATCGTGAGCGAAGAGGATCGGGCGATCGGATTCGAGCCCGTCTTCTTCGGCGGTCCGGTCGAGACGGGGCGGGGATTCGTCCTGCACAGCCGCGATTTTCAATCCGACGTGACCTCGCTCGACGTGAACGAGGGCGTGTCGATGACCGCCACGCTCGATATTCTGGAGGAAATCGCCGCCGGACGGGGCCCCGAGCGGCGGCGCATGTGTCTTGGCTATGCTGGCTGGGGGCCGGGGCAACTCGAGGAAGAGCTGCAGCAGAATGGCTGGCTCGTCTGCGATTCTTCCGACGCGCTGATCTTCGGCCAGGATGCGGATGGGATATGGGAGGCCGCGCTCGGCTCTCTCGGTGTCTCCTCGCTGATGCTGTCGGAGGAAGGCGGACAGGCGTAGGCCTAGCGCGGTGCTGCCGCGCGGCTCAGCCGGTCGTTGATCGCGATGCCGAGGCCGCGATGTGGCACGGGCGCCACCGCGATGACCTCCCGCCCGGAGCGGTCGAGGGCGTGCAGATGCGCGAAGAGATTCGCCGCTGCTTCGCTCAGATCCTCGCTTTGCGACAGATTTAGATCGCAGGGCATATCGCCGAACCCGAGCGTCGCCTCCCCGTCCTGCCATTCGGCCGCGTTTAGGCGGAGCGTTGCGCGCGGCGCATAATGCGAGGGGGTCTGGCCGGGCGCGGAGATTGCCTCGGTATCGCGGCGGGTGAAGACATGCGTGCCAAGCGTGCCCACGAGCGCCTCGGCGGTGATACCGCCGGGCCGCAGAAGCGTCGGTTTACCGGTCAAGCCAAGGATCGTCGATTCGAGACCCACCTGCGATGCGCCGCCCGCGACCACCGCATCGATCCGCCCGTCGAGCGTGTCGAGCACATGCTCGGCCCGCGTCGGGCTGATCCGGCCCGAGCGATTAGCGGACGGCGCCGCGACACCGCGGCCGAAGGCGGTCAGCAGGCGGCGCGCGACGGGATGCGCGGGCATTCTTATCCCGATCGTGTCGAGCCCCGCCGTCACCAGCCCGGAGACGGGCGCGCCATCGCGCAGCGGCAGGACCAGCGTCAGGGGGCCGGGCCAGTATGCAGCCGCGAGCGCCTCGGCCCGGTCGCTCCACACTGCGAGCGCCTTGGCCTGGTCGAGGCTGGCCACATGGGTGATGAGCGGATTGAAACTCGGCCGGTCCTTGGCGGCGAAGATCGCCGCAACGGCTTTGTCGTTGCCGGCATCGGCACCGAGGCCGTAGACCGTCTCGGTCGGGAAGGCGACGAGGCCCCCTGCGCGCCAGATCTCCGCAGCGCGCACGATGTCCGCCTCGGCCAGGGTCAGACGTTCGGTCATGGTTCTGTCTCCGACGCTCGTGACGCGGCGTTTGTATTGCCCGGACCAGATGGCCGGGCCACCCTTCGCTGCGAAAACATGCGCTATCCTGGCGCGGCGTGGTACTGGATGACCGCCCCGTTGCCAAGATGCGAGAGGAAGCGAAGCCTATGCCCTATACCGCACCCGTTGCCGATTTCCGATTCCTGTTCGAACATGTCGTGGACCTCGGGCAGGTCACCTCGCAGGACCGCTACGCCGATGCCACGGCGGACGTCATCGACGCGATCCTCACCGAGGCGGGGCGTGTCTGCGAAGAGGTGATCGCGCCGACCCGCCGGGCGGGCGACACCGATCCCGCGCGCCTCGAGAACGGCGTCGTTCGTACGAGCAAGGGGTTCAAGGAGGCATATGCCGCGCTGGCCGAGGGCGGCTGGGTGGCCGTTGCGGCCGGGCAGGAGCATGGCGGCATGGGCTTGCCGCAAGCGATGGCGACGGCCGTCAACGACATGCTCTCGGCAGCCAATCTGTCGTTGCAGCTCTGTCCGCTTCTGACGCAAGGCCAGATCGACGCGCTCGAAGCCTGGGGCACCGAGGAGCTGAACGCGCTCTACCTGCCGAAGCTGATTTCCGGCGAGTGGACCGGCACGATGAACCTCACCGAGCCGCAGGCAGGCTCAGACGTGGGCGCGGCGCGGGCGAAGGCAGAGCCCAACGGCGATGGCAGTTTCGCGGTGTCGGGTCAGAAGATCTACATCTCCTGGGGCGATCACGACGTGGCCGAGAATGTCTGCCACCTCGTCCTTGCGCGACTGCCCGATGCGGCACCGGGCACAAAGGGTCTGAGCCTCTTCATGGTGCCGAAATACATCCCGAACGAGGATGGCAGCCTCGGACCTGTGAACGATCTGCGGGTCGTCTCGCTCGAGGAAAAGCTCGGTCTGCATGGCTCGCCCACGGCGGTCATGGAATATGACGGCGCAAAGGGCTGGCTCGTCGGCGAGGAGCATGGCGGCATCAAGGCGATGTTCACGATGATGAACAATGCCCGGCTCGGGGTCGGCGCGCAGGGCGTGGGCGTGGCTGATGGCGCCTACCAGCACGCGCTGGCCTACGCACAGGACCGCACCCAGGGCAAATCCAAGATCGAAGGGGCGACGGGCAGCATCGTCGATCACGCCGATGTCCGCCGGATGCTCGCTTCGATGAAGGCCGACACGTTCGCGGCGCGAGCCATTGCGCTGGCTTGCGGTGTCGCGATCGACATGTCCCGCGCCACGGGCGAGGCCGAATGGGAGGCGCGCGCGCAGCTGCTGACTCCGATCGCCAAGGCCTTCGGGACCGAAACCGGCATCCGCGTCGCCAACGAGGGCGTCCAAGTTCACGGCGGAATGGGCTTCGTCGAGGAGACGGGCGCGGCGCAATTCCTGCGCGATGTGCGGGTGACCGCGATCTACGAGGGCACGAACGGCATTCAGGCGATGGACCTCGTGGCGCGCAAGATGATGGATGGCGGCGAGGCGGCGTTCGCGCTTCTCGATGAGATCGAGGCCTTCGCAGAGACAGCCCGCGCGGACATGCCCGACCTGGCCGAACCTGTCTGGCAGGCGACAGAGACCCTGCGCGAGACGGTTGAATGGCTGGTCGCGACGGAGGACATGAATGCGCGCTTCGCAGGCTCCATGCCCTTCCTGATGGGCTTTGCCCGCGTGCTCGGCGGCTATTACCACCTGCGCGCAGCCAAGGCCGATCCGGAGGGCAGCCATGCGCGGCTCGCGCGGTTCTACATCACGCGGCTTCTGCCGGAGCATACGGGCCTTCTGGCTCATGCGCGCGGCGGCGCGGACGACCTCTACGCGATCACGCCCGACGATCTCGCGGCATGAACGCGCCCGCCCGCGGCATACGTTACCCTTGGGAGACGCCGCCTGCCGAGGGCGAGGCGATCGAGGTTGCCGACGGTATCCTTTGGCTGCGCCTGCCGCTGCCGATGGCGCTCGACCACGTCAACGTCTACGCTCTTGACGACGGTGAAAGCTGGACCCTGATCGATACGGGCGTGCATTCGCGCCGCTCGGTCGCGCTTTGGGAGAAGATCCTCGCGGGTCCGCTCAGGGGGAAACCCGTCACCCGCTTGATCCTGACCCACCACCATCCCGATCACGTGGGCATGGCCGGCTGGTTCATGGCGCGCGGAGCCGAGCTTGTGACGACGCGCACGGCGATGCTGATGTCGCGGATGCTGACGCTCGATGAGCAGGAGCGCCCGACGCCCGAGACGCTGCGTTTCTGGCGGCATTGCGGGATGGAGCGGCGGATCTACGATGAACGCGCCGAGACGCGCCCCTTCAACTTCGCCGACATCGTGCACCCGATCCCGCTCGGATATACGCGGATCAAGGAAGGCGACCGCCTTCATGCTGCGGGGCGTGACTGGGACGTGCGGATCGGCAACGGCCACGCACCCGAGCACGCGACGCTATGGTCGACGGACGGCACGTTGATCCTTGCAGGCGACCAGATCCTGCCCTCGATCAGCTCGAATATCGGTGTCTACGCGACAGAGCCCGAAGCCGATCCGGTCAGCGACTGGATCGAAGCCTGCGAACGGCTGAGCACCCATGCCACGACCGAGCAGCTCGCGCTCGGCGGGCACAAGCTGCCGTTCCGCGGGGTGCCGACGCGGCTGCGCCAGCTCATCGACAACCACCACGGCGCGCTCTCGCGGCTCGAGGACTTCCTGTCTGAGCCGCGCACGGCTGCGGAGTGCTTCCCGCCGCTCTTCATGCGCCGGATTTCAGACGGCGAATACGGGCTCGCTCTCGTGGAAGCGATGGCCCATTGCCTGCACCTCTGGCACGAGGGCCGGGCCGAGCGGATCGTCGGCGAGGACGAGGCGTGGCGGTTCCGCGCCATCTGACGGGCCTGCGGCGGAATGGCCGCGCGCGGTATCGTGACACGCGCGCTCGAATCCGCTAATCCCCGCCCGAACGACATTTGGAAGGACGCGTCATGGCTGAGCACAAGCACGGCGAGATGGATACAACCGAGCAGCAGAAGACCTTCGACGGGTTCGTGACCTTCACGATCCGCACGGTCATCGTCATCCTCGTGGCGGTGGTTCTCCTGGCGATTTTCAACGCCTGAGGATTCATCGCGCAATGATCCGTTGCTTACGTCTCGGGCTGGCCGCCCTCGGTTTGGCGGCCCTTTCCGCCTGTGCGCCGCAGGGGCAGGGGCCGGATGCGAGCCTTGAAGAGGTCAGCCGCGCGGTCTATCGCCATGACGGGCCGCCGGCGCTGACGCTCTACACGATGGTGTCGAACCGGTCGGGTGAGGGCGCGCATACCAGCCTGATGATCAATGCCTCGCAGCGGGTGATCTTCGATCCCGCAGGATCCGTGTCGAGCGATCGCATCCCCGAACGGGGCGATGTCCTTTACGGGATTACGCCGCAGATCGAGGATTTCTACGAACGCGCCCATGCCCGCGAGACCTATCACGTGGTGATCCAGCGCGTCGAAGTGCCCCCAGAGGTCGCGGAGCAGGCGCTGCAACTTGCGATGCAGAACGGCCGGGTGGGGCAGATGTTCTGCACCTCGGCCACGGCTGGTATCCTGAAACAGCTTCCGGGGTTCGACGGCATCCGCTCGACCTTCTTCCCGACCGCCCTTTCAGAGCAGTTCGCGAAGCTGCCGGGCGTCGAGACACGGCGGGTCTACGAGACCGATGGCGACGACAAAGGCGAAGCCATCGCCGAGTTCGAGGCCGAACTCTAAGGCTCAGCCGAAAAGGCCGAGCCCGATCCCCAGGATCGCCGCGCCCGTCAGCATCGCCGCGATGACGTTTTTCGTGACGTAAGCCACGGCCAGCGTCGCCATCCCTGCGGAAAAGCGCACCGGTTCGAATTCGCCGCCCGCGCCCCGCGGCCAGAGGATCAGCGGCGCAATCAGAGCGGGCAGGATCGCGACGGCCGTGTACCGCAGGTGCCGCAGCGCCCATTCGGGCAATTCGCGGTCGCCGACGAGGCCCAGGAATACGAAGCGCAGCCCGAAGCTGCCGATCCCGAGCCCTGCGATGATGAGCCAGAGGGTCGTTCTGTCGATCTCGATCATGCCAGCTTCCTCTGCATCATGCGCCGTTCGGCTTCGGCCCCGGCGATCATGCCCGACAGGCCGCCCGCGATGAGGCCGAGATTGAAGGGCAGCCAGGCAAAGAGGATCGCGGCCAGCGCGCCGACCAGCGCCGCGACTACGTGCGGCCCGGTGCGGAGCATCGGTCCGATCATCGCAAGAAACGCGATGGGCAGTGCGAAATCGAGCCCGTATCCGGTCGAGATCGCCCCGCCCGCCAAGGCTCCGATCAGGGTCGCGACGTACCATATCGGGCAGATCGGCGTGACGACCCCCATGAAGTAGGCGAACCGCTGTCCGGCGCTTTCCGCAGGGTGGCGTTCATAGTCGAGCGCGGCGCAGGCATAGACCTGGTCGACAAGGAAATAGGCCGCGATGGCGCGCTTCCAGATCGGCAGCTTGCCGAGATAGGGCGTCATCGACGCCGAATACATCGCCATCCGAAGATTGATCGCGAGCGCCGAGCCGAGCACGATGAAGGTCGGCGCTTCGTCCTGCAGAAGCTGCAGCGCGGTGAACTGCGCCGCGCCCGCGATCACCACGACCGAAAAACCGAGCGCCTCGGCGACCGACAGGCCCGCCTCGGTCGCCAGAACCCCGAAGAGCATGCCGAACGGCACGATGACCAGCAGGAACGGCAGTCCGTCCCGGACGCCGCGCCGATAGCTTGACATTGCGTCTGAACCCGCCATGACTCCTGCCCCGATCCTGCGCCTCGTTTGGAGGCTTACGCCCGCGACAGGGAATGTGCAATTGCCAGGCAAGCTCGACCATCAAAGCCGCTATATCATCGCCCCCGACCCCGGTCGCGCGGGTCTCACGAGGCGGTTGACCGGCACCGATCAGACCGGCGCGGAGGTCGAGATCCCGGTCGTCGAGGAACGCCCCCTGACGATCTATCTCAATTCTCAGGAAATCGTGACCGCGATGACGATCGGGGATTATCCCGAATATCTTGCGGTCGGTTTCCTGCGTAATCAGGGCATGCTCGCGGACGCGGAGACGATCACCGGCATCGACTTCGACGAGGAACTGGAAACGGTCGTCGTTCGCACCGCCTCCGCGACAAGCTACGAGGACAAGCTGAAGAAGAAGACCCGCACCTCGGGATGCGCCGTGGGCACTGTCTTCGGCGACATGATGGAGGGGCTGGCGGATGTGACGCTGCCGGCGACGGAGCTTCGCACGTCGTGGCTCTACGCGCTGGCCCACGAGATCAACACGACGCCGTCGCTATACCTTGAGGCGGGCGCGATCCACGGCACGGTGCTTTGCCACCAGGACCGGCCGCTCGTCTACATGGAGGATGTCGGACGGCACAACGCGGTCGACAAGATCGCGGGCTGGATGTTCCTCGAGGATGTCGATCCGGCGGACAAGATCCTTTACACGACGGGCCGGCTGACGTCCGAGATGGTCATCAAGACCGCGCTCATGGGCATCCCGGTTCTCGCGTCGCGGTCCGGCTTTACGGCCTGGGGCGTGGAGATCGCGCGCGAAGTGGGGCTGACCTGTATCGGCCGGATGCGCGGCAAGCGCTTTACCTGCCTCTCCGGGGCGGAGCGGCTCCTGCGTGATGCCGACCCTGACGCCGTGCCCGAGGAAAGCGCGAAATCGCGCCGCAAAGGCGCAAGCGCATGACCGCGCCCCGAGGCGGAGCCGCCGAGCAGCACGCAGAGACGATGCCGCGTCTTGATCCCGCGCATCAGGAGGCGGTGGGAGCCGCGCTTGTCTTCATCGCGGAGAAGCAGCGGGGCGACTGGCACTCGGTGGCCTCGGTGGTGCTGACCGCCTCGGGCGCGCGGTATCTCGGTCTCAATCTCGACAGCACATTGCCCCGTGCGAGCGTTTGCGCCGAACCGGTCGCGCTCGGCATGGCGATGGCGGCGGATCCGGACGATCCCGTGACCTTCGTCGCGGCGGTCAATCGGCGCGGCGAGGTGATCCCGCCCTGCGGGCCATGCCGCGAGCTGATGCTCGACTACGCGCCGCGCGCGCTGGTCGCGATCCCCGAAACCCACGGGCCGGAGACGCGCGGGCCCGGGCGGTTCGTGGCGGTCGAGATGGCGGCGCTGATGCCGACCGCCTACAAACACGACCGGAGAAAGCCGTGAGCGCGCCGCTTGGTGTCATTCTCGCCGGCGGTCGCGCAACGCGCATGGGCGGCGGCGACAAGGGCCTGCTCAAAGTTTGCGGACGCACGCTCCTCGCGCATGTGATGGAGAGGCTCGCGCCGCAGGTCAGCGGCATGGCACTTAATGCCAACGGCGATCCGTCGCGGTTCGGTGCGCTGGGCCTCGATGTGCTGCCGGACACCGTGTCGGACTATCCCGGCCCGCTCGCGGGTGTTCTCGCCGGGCTCGACTGGGCCGCGGGGAAGGGTGCGGACCGGATCGTGACCGTCGCTGCCGATACGCCCTTCTTTCCCCGCGATCTTGCCGCGCGTCTCGAAGACACGGGCACTGGCATGGCGCATCCGCTCGTCCTTGCGGCGACGCCCGATCCAGACCGGGGGCAAGTGCGGCACCCGACCTTCGGCCTCTGGCCGGTGGCGCTCCGCGACGATCTGCGCGCCGCGCTGGAAGACGGTGTGCGAAAGGTCGTGATCTGGACCGACAGGCACGGTGGGCGCGAGGCGCTGTTCGACGGAGAGGGCGAGCCGTTCTTCAACGTCAACACGCCCGAAGACCTCGTGCGCGCCGGGGAGATCGCGCCATGAAGCTTTACGGTGTCACGGGTTGGAAGAATTCCGGCAAGACGGGCCTGATGGAGCGGCTCGTCGCGGAGATCACGGCACGGGGCTTTTCCGTCTCCACCGTCAAACACGCGCATCACAGCTTCGACGTCGACCAGAAAGGGCGTGACAGCTATCGCCACCGGGAGGCCGGCGCGCGCGAGGTGCTGCTGTCCTCGCGCAACCGCGTCGCGCTCATGACCGAACTCAGGGGCGAAGAGGAGCCCACGCTCGAGGCTCTGCTCCAGCGTCTCGCGCCCGTCGATCTTGTGCTGATCGAAGGCTACAAGCGGGACCGCCATCCCAAGATCGAAGCGCATCGCGCCGAGACCGGGCAGCCGCTGATCGCCCCCGAGGACGAGACGATCCGCGCCGTCGCCTCGAATACCCGCCCGGACGTGGACCGTCCGCTTTTCGATCTCGACGACACGGCGGCGATTGCGGATTTCATCCTTCGCGAGGTGGGGCTGTGACGGGCTTTGACACATTTCTCGTTGCCGATTGGTCAGCGGCGCAGGGAGTCCGCCGGGCTGGAAAGGACGCAATTTGGATCGCCCTTGCCCAAGACGGGGCTGTGAAGCCTGCACGTCATTTCTCGACGCGGCTCGACGCCGAGGCATGGATCGCGGAGACAATCCGCGCAGAGATCGCCGCAGGTCGCAGGGTCATGGCTGCCTTCGACTTCCCTTTTGGATATCCCACAGGCGTTGTGGAGATCATCTGCGGTGCTGCTGATCCGCTCGCACTCTGGGATTGGCTCGCGGCGCGAATTACAGACGATGCGCGTGGGCGCAACAACCGCTTTGCCGTCGCCGAAGAGATCAACGCGCTTTTCCCGGGCGAGGGGCCATTTTGGGGAAAGCACAATCGCGACGCATATCCCGGCATCCCCTATGGCGGGCGGTCCCGTACCGCCGAAGTGAGTGAGAAGCGGGCTTGCGATATTTCGGCCAAGGCTTCCTCGTCAGTTTGGCAATTGGCATTCCCGCCAACGGTTGGAGGTCAGGCGCTCATGGGCATGCCGATGCTCTCACGCCTGCGCCGGATACAGGGCTGCGCCGTTTGGCCTTTCGAGGCATGGCAGGAGGCGCAGGCGGTCCTGACCGAGATTTGGCCGGGGCTTATCGAACCGGCCGTGCGCGCGTCAGACGATTTGCGCGACCGTGCTCAGGTTGAGGGCCTGGCGCGCGCTCTTTCTCGACTGCCGTTAGCCGAGCTTGAGCGGATGATGGACATTGATGCGCCGGAGGAGGGCTGGATCCTTGGTGCGGGACACGGCGAAAGATTGACCGATCTCGCCCGTCCCAATTCGCTCCGCCCGCCGCCCTTGCGCAACGATTGCTTTGCCTTGCCCGCCGGTGTCGACTGGACGCCGGTCGACACAGCGCTCGCTCTTCTACGAGAGCGCCTGCATCCGGTAACGGGGACAACGAAGTCGGGGCTCTTCGAGGCGGAAGGACGCATCCTTGCCGAGGACGTGATCGCCCGCCGCGCGAACCCGCCGCATCCCAACACCGCCGTGGACGGCTACGGGTTCGCCGCGGCATCGGTCGGTGAAGGGGACGCGGTGCTGCCTCTCGTCCAAGGACGGGCGGCCGCTGGCGCGCCGTTTGAGGGGCCGGTGCCCAGAGGCTCGGCGCTCCGCGTTCTGACCGGCGCGGATCTGCCCGCGGGCGTCGATACGGTCGTCCTCGACGAGGATTGCAGCGTCGGAGATGGCCGCGTCGCGTTTCGGGGCGGGGTCAAGCCCGGTGCGAATACCCGCAAGGCCGGCGAAGACGCAGGCGAGGGCGACCGCGTGCTGAGCGCAGGGCGGAAGCTGACCGCGCCCGATCTCGCTCTTGCCGCCGCTGTGGGCCACGGCACCCTCCCGATCCGCGAGAAGCTGCGCGTTGCGGTTCTGTCCACCGGGGACGAGTTGACCGAGCCCGGCGACGTGCCGGGTGCGGGAGGTATCTTCGACGCGAACCGGCCGATGCTTCTGTCGACGCTTGCGCGTTGGGGGCATGTGCCCGTCGATCTCGGACGTATCCCCGATGACCGCTCTGCGGTTGCCGCCGCATTCGACCGCGCGGGCCGGGACGCGGACGTTCTTCTGACGTCTGGCGGCGCGTCGGCCGGGGACGAGGACCATGTCTCTGCGCTCCTGCGCGAGGCCGGGGCGATGCAGGAATGGCGGATCGCGCTGAAACCGGGGCGCCCGCTTGCGCTTGGCCTCTGGAACGACATTCCCGTGTTTGGCCTGCCGGGAAATCCCGTCGCCGCTTTCGTCTGCACGCTGATCTTCGCGCGGCCCGCCTTGACGGTTCTTGCAGGCGGCAATTGGGCCGAGCCCCAGGGGTTCGAAATCCCCGCCGCTTTCGAAAAGCGCAAAAAGCCCGGACGGCGGGAATACCTGCGCGCGCGGATGCGCGACGGGTGTGCCGAAGTCTTCCCGTCCGAAGGGTCGGGCCGCGTCTCGAGCCTTTCCTGGGGCGAAGGGCTCGTCGAGATCGAGGATGGCGAGCGCCATATCCGGCCCGGCGATCCGGTCAGGTTCATCCCTTACGGATCGTTCGGCCTCTGACGCGCGTCAGTCGAAGGTGCCCGTCACCCGCCCGATGAGCATGAACGCCCGCGCGCTGCGCGTATCGGCGAGGGCTTGAATGTCGGTGTCGCTGGCCTCGGGCTCGAACCGCGCAAGCCCCTTGTCGAAGAGCCGCAGGAAATGATGGGCGGCGTCGCGGAAGATCGCGTCTTCCTTCATCCGTGTATTGGTAAGCGCCAGGGAAGTGCGATCCCGCACGCCCCCGAGCGCCGCGACGGCGCGTCCGCGTTCGCCCTGGGCGAAGCGGCGCCAGAGTTCGGGCCGCGCCATGTCCGGGCGCAGGTCGTCCATGTAGATGCCGTCCTGGCTCAGAAGGGTCAGCACGTCCTGACTCGCCTGGACGAGCTGTGCCGATGGCCGATGCTTGAGCGCCCGGCGGAGCGCCGCGAACCCAACCTCGTCCTCGGCGGTATCGGGGAAGTTCAGCGCACGAATGAAATCGCCATTGGACAGCGGCTTGGCGAAGGCTTCGGCGGGGGTGCCAAGCGCGAGATCCTGCTGATCGGTCTCATTATGTGCCGGGCCGCCGGGGCTCTGGCGGCTTGTCACGGCCTCTCTCGCGCGGGTCGATGTGAACATCGCGAGCGCCGTCTCGGTCTTCTTCTGCGTCGCTGCGATCTCGTCGAGTTTCTTGGCGATGGCCGCGCTCGTCTCGGGCGCGGCATCGCGCGTCTGCTGGACATAAGCCTTGCGAAGCGCGTCGACCGCTGTTTCGAGCCGCTGCGCCTCGATCCGCATCACCCGCGTCGCCCGAAGCGCCATTGCGGCGACCCAGATCATCGCCACGGGAAGGAACACCACCATCAGCGTCAGAAGGAAACGCAGACCGCCTTCGCCATCGATGCCGACGAGCAGGAAGAAACCGACGGCGATCAGCAGCCACAGACCGCTGAGGCCGACCGCCATGCGTTCCACTCCGGTGACGCCGGGCATGTCGCGGGCGGGCGGTGCCACCTGAGCGGTCGGGCGGCTCTGTCTGGGATCGACGGCCATCTGCCGGTGCCCTCGCGCTGTCAGATGTAGTCGATCGAGAGGATCTCGTAGGACTTGTCGCCACCGGGCGTCCGCACCTCGACGCTGTCACCCTCTTCCTTGCCGATCATGGCACGGGCAATGGGCGATTTCACGTTGAGCAAACCCTTCTCGATGCTGGCCTCGTGTTCGCCCACGATCTGCCAGGTCTTTTCCTCGTCGGTGTCCTCGTCGACGACCTTCACGGTCGCGCCGAACTTCACCGGGCCCGAGAGAGTCTTGGGATCGACAACCTCGGCGAGGCCAAGCACGCTCTCGAGCTCCTTGATCCGGCCCTCGATGAAGCCCTGTTTCTCACGCGCGGAATGGTATTCCGCGTTCTCCTTGAGATCGCCAAGCTCGCGCGCTTCCGCGATCGCCTGAATGATCGCCGGGCGCTCTTCGGACTTGAGCTGCTTCAATTCGGTTTCGAGCGCGGTGTAACCCGCGCGGGTCATCAGTATCTTTTCCATGGTGCCGTCCGAACGTCTTTGGTCCTGGGCCCGGTTCCCTGCGAAACTGCCCAATTGTTATGAAATACCTGACGCGAGCGGCGTTCGATTGCAAGGGGCGCGCGCCGCATCACGTCACGCTACCAGAGCCAGATCACCATGCCCGTCGTCGCGATCAGAAGCACTAGACCCCAAAGCAGCGGGCTCGTGTACACGGGAGTCCCGACTTTCGTCAGCAGCTCGCGCGCTTCGGCGGAGGACCATACCAGCTCGTCCACGCCCTCTTTCTTCGGCTGGCGGGTCGCGGCGGAGATCCCGAGGTTGAGGGCGATACCGACGAAGAACAGGATCGTGCCCATCACGGTGTAGTGGATGTCGGGCAGGCCGATGCCATCCCAGACGCCCGTGACCTCCTTCAGGATGAAAGTCGGAATGCCGACGGCCAGCCCGAAGATGATCGTCCAGAACGCACCTGTGCCGTTCGCCCATGTCACCCCGAGGCCCACCATGTAGGTCGCGACGATCGTCGGCACGATGTAGCTCAGCGAGGACTGGAAATAGCCGAAGAGCGTGCCGAACGACCCGATGAAGGGCGCATAGACCGCCGCGAAGGCAAGGAACCCGCCCGTCGCGATCTGGCCGATGATGACGAGCCGACGCTCGCTCATCTCGGGGTTCATGGGCTGCACGAAGTCCTTCACGACGAGGGAGGACAGTGCCGTCGCAGCCGAGTCCACCGAGGACATGATCGCCGCGATCAGCGCCGCCATGATGATGCCCCGGATGCCGATGGGCATGAGTTCGAAGGCGAGCTTGGGAAAGGCGAGGTCCGGCGTTTCGAGGTCGGGATAAAGCTGTAGCGCGATAAGCCCGGGAATGATCATAATGAAGATATTCGGCAACTTCAGAAAGCCCGCGAACACTGCGCCGAGCCGACCGTTCTTGAGGTCTTTCGCCGCGAGCGTCCTCTGGGCGACGAACTGGTTCATGGTCCAGAGGTAGAAGCTCAGGAGCGTCACGCCCCAGAGCCCGTGCCACGGCGTGAAGTCGTTCTCGCGCGGCAGGATGAGATGCTGCTTGGACTCCTCGACATTCCAGATCTCGCTCCAGCCGCCGATTTCCTGCAGGCCGAGCCAAAAAATCAGGAGACCCCCGAGGATGAGCAGGATCGACTGAACCGTGTCGGTCACGACGACCGCCGCGAGACCCCCGAGAACCGTATAGATCCCCGCGATCAGCGCAAGAATCGCCGCGGCGGTCCAGATGTTGAGGAACGAAAAGGTGTTGGCGATGACGAGTCCGCCCGCATAGAGCGCACCCGCCACGTCGATCAGCATCACCGCGAGGATGGTGAAGATCGAGTAAGCCTTTCGGGAGCGCACGTCGAACCGCAATTCGAGGAATTCCGGCGTCGTCGCGATCTTGGCGCGCAGGTAGGACGGCAAGATGAAGATCGCGAAGAGGATGAGGACGATCGCCGCCGTCCATTCGTAATTGTAGATGGCGATGCCGTTCTCGTAAGCGCCGCCCATCAGGCCCACGAAGCTCGAACCGGACATGTTCGAGGCGAAAAGCGAGAAACCGATGACGAACCAGCCTAGATTGCGGCCCGCGAGGAAATAATCGTCAGACTCACCGCCCCGCTTCTTCGAAACGTAGACGCCATGCGCGATGATGCCCACGAAATAAACAACGACGATCAGGGAATCGATCAGATGGAGCTCGAATTGCGCTTCGCCCATGCCGTTCGTCCTTCGCGCGATGCTGGCGTTGCCACTCAACCCTGCTGAGAAAGTGCAGTTCCGTCAGCAACTTATGCCGCAGCGCGGAAAGTCGGCGCGGCGCCGACAATCGTCTTTGATAACCAACATCTTAAACTCATCAAAAATATTTTGGTGCGGGCGGGATGGCGACACGCTGTCAGGGCGGCTCATCGGTCGGGCGCCGCCAAGCGACCATTCGCGGAACGGGTCGCGAACGCCGCTTTCGGTACATTCCGGTGCATGAAATCGGGGCAAAAGCCGCGCAAAGAGGCCATCGGGACGCGGTGTCACAATTGACCCCCGCCCCTTGCGCCCTTTAATCCACTGCAGGTTTTCACGAAAAGGGGCCTCCGGCCCCGAAGGGAGCGACATGACCGAGATCCAGCGCGAGGCGATGGAATATGACGTGGTGATCGTGGGCGCAGGGCCGGCCGGCCTTTCTGCCGCGATCCGCCTGAAGCAACTCGATGCGGACCTGAACGTGGTCGTGCTCGAGAAAGGCTCCGAGGTCGGCGCGCATATCCTCTCGGGCGCGGTGCTCGATCCCGTCGGGCTCGATGCGCTCATCCCTGACTGGAAGGAAAAGGGTGCGCCGCTCAATACGCCGGTGAAGGAAGACAATTTCTATCTCCTCGGCGAGGAGGGCAAGGTGCGCGTGCCGAACTGGCCGATGCCTCCGCTCATGAACAATCACGGCAATTACATCGTCTCGATGGGGAATGTCTGCCGCTGGATGGCCGAACAGGCCGAAGAGCTGGGAGTCGAGATCTTCCCGGGCATGTCCTGTTCCGAACTCGTCTATGGCGAGAACGGCGAGGTGAAAGGCGTGGTCGCGGGCGTCTTCGGGCTCGAGGCTGACGGCTCCTACGGGCCGAACACCGAGCCGGGCATGGAGCTTCACGGCAAGTATGTCTTCCTTTCCGAAGGCGTGCGTGGATCGCTCTCGAAAGAGGTGATCGCCAAATACGATCTGGCCAAGGACAGCGAGCCGCAGAAATTCGGTCTCGGCATGAAGGAAATCTGGGAGATCGACCCGGAGAAGCACCGCGAGGGCACGGTCACCCATACGATGGGCTGGCCGCTTGGCAAGAATGCGGGCGGCGGCTCGTTCATCTACCACCTCGAGAACAACCAGGTTTATGTCGGCTTCGTGGTGCATCTCAACTACGAGAACCCGCACCTCTACCCCTACATGGAGTTCCAGCGCTTCAAGCATCACCCAATGGTCGCCGAGCTTCTGGAGGGCGGCAAGCGGGTGGCCTATGGCGCTCGGGCGATCTCCGAAGGCGGCTACCAATCGATGCCCAAGATGGTCGCGCCGGGCGTGGCGCTGCTCGGCTG
Organism: Roseivivax halotolerans; assembly: GCF_900115815.1. GTDB lineage: Bacteria > Pseudomonadota > Alphaproteobacteria > Rhodobacterales > Rhodobacteraceae > Roseivivax > Roseivivax halotolerans. Next base: position 161,820 of record NZ_FOXV01000006.1, read on the forward strand.
CTCCGTGGGGATGGTCAACGTGCCGCGCATCAAGGGCAATCACAACGCGATGCTTTCGGGCAAGGCGGCGGCCGAGGCGGCCCATGCGGCGCTGGCCGGAGGTCGCGCCTCTGACGAGCTGACGGCCTACGAGACCGAAGTGCGGACCGGCGCAATCGGCGAGGATCTCAAGAAGGTCCGCAACGTCAAGCCGCTGTGGTCGAAATACGGGCTCACCACGAGCCTCGTCGCGGGCGGGCTCGACATGTGGACGAACACGCTCGGCTTCTCGTTCTTCGGGACGGTCAAGCACGGCAAGTCCGACGCCGAGGCGACCGGCAAGGCCAAGGATCACAAGAAGATCGATTATCCCAAGCCCGACGGGAAACTGAGTTTCGACCGGCTGACCAATGTCTCCTTCGCGGCGACGAACCACGAGGAAAGCCAGCCGTCGCATCTCAAGCTGAAGGACGAGAAGACGCCGGTGGCCGTCGATTGGACCGAGTATGCTGGACCGTCGCAACGCTACTGCCCTGCTGGCGTTTACGAGTTTGTCACGCCCGACGAGGGCGGCGAGCCGAAGTTCGTCATCAACTTCCAGAACTGCGTGCACTGCAAGACCTGCGACATCAAGGATCCCGCGCAGAACATCGTCTGGACGGTTCCGCAGGGCGGCGACGGACCGAACTATCCCAACATGTGATGCGCTTGCGTTATGATGCATGACGCCTGGGGCGGTCTTTCGGGGCCGCCCTTTTCGTATTCTGCGCTCTGCAAAGCAGCCCTCACCGCATCGTGCGAGCCTGTGCAGATCCCTGTGGCGCTGTCCGCATTGCAAGCCGGGGCGGGGCAGGGTTAGTCTTATGGGAAATACGAGGCCCGAGCCGAAGGATATGCCAATGACCGGCCCCACCACGCATTGGACGAAAGCCGCGCTGGCGTCACTGGCGCTTGCCCTGCCCATCGGCGCAGAGGCGCAAGGTGTCGCGGGCGATTACCTCGCCGCCCGCCATGCCGGCATGAGCGGCGATTTCGAAGCCGCCGCGCGGTATTTCGATCGCACGCTGATGCATGACCCCGAGAGTCTCGAATTCCTGGAGCGCTCCGCCCTGGCGCATATGTCCCTCGGCAATGTCGAGCGCGCCGCGGACCTCGGAGAACGCATTCTGGAGACCGGCCAGAATACGCAAGTCGGGCAAATGGCGGTGCTCGCCGCGGACATGGAGCGCGAAAACTACGCCGCGGTCCTTGCGGCGATCGATAACGATCGTGGCGCGGGCCCGCTCGTCGATGGCCTGATCCGTGCCTGGTCGCTGTTGGGGCAGGGCGACATGTCATCTGCGCTGAACGCCTTCGACGCGGTGGGCGAGACGCAAGGACTGGCGCCGTTCGCGGCCTATCACAAGGCGCTGGCGCTCGCCTCCGTCGGCGATTTCGAAGGGGCGGATGCGCTCTTTTCCGGCGAGATGGGCGGCGGTGTCGATTTCACCCGCCGCGGCATTCTTGCGCGCACCGCCATCCTCAGCCAGCTCGACCGCAACGAGGAAGCGCTCGCGCTGATCGACCAGAGCTTCAATTCCGGGCTCGATCCCGAACTGCGTGACCTAGTCGCTCGGCTGGACGCCGGTGAGACAGTGCCGTTCGACATGATCCGCGGCGCGAAGGACGGGCTTGCGGAGACGTTCTTTACCATCGGCTCTGCGCTGACGACGGATGCGAGCGAGGATTTCACCCTTCTCTATGCGCGTGTCGCCCAGCATCTCAAACCGGACTTCGCGGATGCGACCCTCATGGCTGCCGAGCTGCTGCGCGCGCTCGAGCAATACGAGCTGGCCGCCGAGACCTATGACACCGTCCCGCGCGACGATCCTGCCTTTCATGCCGCCGAGATCGGCCGCGCCGAGGCGCTGCGCGAGATCGGCCGCACCGATGCCGCGCTCGAAGCGCTGCAGAGCCTCGCGGAGACCCATGGCGATTTGCCCGTCGTGCAATCGACCCTCGCGGATTTCCTGCGCCGCGAAGAGCGGTATGACGAGGCGATCGCGGCCTATACCCGCGCGCTCGACAGCTATGAAAAGGAAGCGCGCGAGCAATGGTTCCTCTACTATGCCCGCGGTATCGCCTATGAGCGCTCTGGCAATTGGGAGCAGTCCGAAGCCGATTTCCGCGCCGCGCTGGAGCTTAACCCCGAACAGCCGCAAGTTCTCAACTACCTCGGTTATTCGCTGGTCGAGCAACAGGTGAAACTCGACGAGGCGCTCGACATGATCGAACGTGCCGTCGCGGCGCGCCCGGATGCGGGCTACATCGTCGACAGTCTCGGCTGGGTCTACTACCGGCTCGGCCGCTACGAAGAGGCGGTGGATCAGCTCGAGCGCGCCGCCGAACTCATGCCCATCGATCCGGTCGTGAACGACCATCTCGGCGATGCCTACTGGGCCGTGGGGCGCGAGCTTGAAGCCGAATTCATGTGGAAGCGCGCGCTTTCCTTCGTCGATTTCGAGAACGTCTCCGAGGATGCCGATCCCGAGAGGATCCGCCGCAAGCTCGAGGTCGGGCTTGACCGGGTTCTCGAAGAGGAAGGATCCGCGCCCCTCGACGTGGCCGTTGGCAATGGTAATTGAGGAACGCGCACCAGCCAAACTCAACCTCTCGCTACACATCACCGGACGACGGGCCGACGGATATCACCTCCTCGACAGCCTTGTCGTGTTCGCCGATCTTGGCGACGTGGTGCGGGTTGAGGCAGCCGAGGATCTGTCGCTCGATGTGACAGGTCCAATGGCGGATGGCGTGCCGGATGGCGAGGACAACCTTGTCTTTCGGGCGGCGCGGTTCCTGGATCCAGTACGCGGGGCGAAGATCACGCTTGAAAAGCACTTGCCGAGCGCAGCCGGGATCGGCGGCGGATCGTCGGACGCCGCGGCTGTCTTGCGGGCCCTGTCCGAGCTCTGGGGCATGCCCCTGCCGCGTCAGGCGATGGCGCTTGGCGCGGATGTGCCGATGTGCCTCGATCCCAAGGCGCAGCGCATATCGGGCGCAGGCGAGGCGATCCGGATCGTGCCGGGCTTGCCGAAGATACCCGCCGTTCTTGTCAATCCGGGTGTCGGCGTGTCGACGGCGGAGATCTTCAGGACTTTGACGGCGCGAGAAAACCCGCCGATGCCCGAGACCTGGCCCGAAACGCGCGATGTCGCCGATGTCGCCGATTTCCTTTCCGGCACACGGAACGATTTGACCGCGCTAGCCATAGCCGCCGCGCCCGAGATCGAAACCGCGCTCGCGGCGCTGGACGATGCGCTTTTCGCACAGATGTCGGGATCGGGCGCGACCTGTTTCGGAATCTATACCGATGCAGGGGCCGCCGACGCGGCGGCAAACCGGATCTCAGCCGCGCAGGGCAATTGGTGGGTTCGGGCCGTAACGCTCAACCCGTGAAGGGCGAGGGGCGCTGCCCCTCGCGCTCCCCGCGGTATTTGAGCCAACCCAAAGAAGGGGAGCGGCGTCTCAGACGAACCGGTTCACCAGGTTCTCGAGGCGTTCTTGACGCCCCGAACGCGGGCTTGGATTGATGTTCTCTTCCAGAACCCGCTCGTAGAGCGTGCCGAGGTCCTGGCCGAGGACATCAGAGCTGTCATAGCCCGCGTAGCGCGCCACTCTCGCCTCTTCGAGCGAGCCGTCCTCGAGCATCGCCCAGGCCGCCTTGAAGCCGCGTGCGCAGGTGTCCATTCCGCCAACATGCGCCAGGATCAGGTCTTCCGCATCAAGCGATTGGCGGCGCAGTTTGGCGTCGAAATTGGTGCCGCCCGAAACGAACCCGCCTGCTCGCAGCACCTCGTAATAGGCCAGCGCGACTTCGGGCACGTTGTTCGGGAACTGGTCGGTGTCCCAGCCCGATTGGTAATCGTTCCGGTTCATGTCGATCGATCCAAGAATACCGAACGCCGCCGCCATTGCCAGCTCGTGTTCAAAGCTGTGGCCCGCCAGGATCGCGTGACCCTGCTCGATATTCATCTGCACCTCGTTCTCGAGGCCGAATTCCTTGAGGAAGCCGTAGACCGTGGCCACGTCGTAATCGTACTGGTGCTTGGAGGGCTCCTGGGGCTTCGGCTCGAGAAGGATCGCGCCCTCGAAGCCGATCTTCTTCTTGTAGTCGACCACTGCGTTCAGGAACCGTCCGGCCTGCTCACGCTCTCGCTTCAGGTCGGTGTTCAGCAGCGTCTCGTATCCTTCGCGCCCGCCCCAGAGCACGTAATTCGCGCCGCCGAGCTTCTTGGTGGCATCCATGCAGGATTTCACCGTCGCTGCCGCATAGGCGTAGACATCGGGGTCGGGGTTGGTTGCCGCGCCCGACATCCAGCGGCGATGGGTGAACATGTTGGCCGTGCCCCAGAGAAGACGCGTGCCGGTCTCGTCCATTTTCTGCCCGAGATAATCGGTGATCTCTTCAAGGTTGCTCAGGCTTTCCGCGAAGGTCTCGCCCTCGGGACGCACGTCGACATCGTGAAAGCAGAAGAAGGGCTGGCCGAGGATGCGGAACATCTCGAAGGCGGCGTCGGCCTTCATCTTGGCAGCGTCCATCGTGTCTCCGAACCAGGGCCGCTCGAAGGTCTGGCCGCCGAAGGGATCGCCGCCCTCCCAGGCGAAGGAATGCCAGTAGGCGACCGAGAAGCGCAGATGCTCGGCCATGGTCTTGCAGCCCAGCGTTTCGGACGGGTCGTAATGGCGGAAGGCGAATTCCGTGTCGCTCTCAGTTCCCTCGAAGCGGATTGGCGGGATGTCCTTGAAGAAATCAGTCATGTCAGGTCCTTGAGTGCGTGGTAGGCCGCGCGGTAGCGGGCATGTGCATCGGCGAAGGCATCGCGAAGCGCGGGGTCGGGGGCGAAGACGCGGTCGGTCTCTGGCGGTTGGGCGATATCCGCGCTCGCACCATCGGCCATCATTGCAAGCCGCGCCGCGCCGAAGGCACCGCCGAAATCGCCCGAGACGGGCCGTTCGACCGAAAGATCGAGCGAGGTGGCCAGCGCCGACAGCCAGTAGTCGGACCGCGCGCCGCCACCCACGGCGATCAGCTTTTCGATCCGTGTGCCCGTGGCGGTCAGCGCATCGAAACAATCGCGGATGGCGTGGGTCACGCCCTCCAGGACCGCGCGCGTCAGCGCGGCCTGGTCGGAGGCGTGATCGAGATTGAGGAACGCACCGCGAATGCGCGCATCGTTATGCGGGGTCCGCTCGCCGCCGAGATAGGGGAGAAACAGCGTTCGCGCCGGAGGTTCGAGCGCCCCGAGCGCGCCGGTCAGCGCCGAAGCCTCTTTGCCGGTCGTACCCGCATACCAGTTGAGCGCATCGGTCGCGGCAAGGATCACGCCCATCTGGTGCCAGGTGCCGGGCAATGCGTGGCAGAAGGTGTGAACCGCCGTTTCCGGCGCGGGCTGGTAGGCATCGGCGGCCGCGAAGAGGACGCCGGACGTGCCGAGCGAGACAAAGGCTTCGCCTGCGCGCACCACACCGCAGCCGATGGCCGAGGCCGCGTTGTCGCCACCCCCGCCCGCAACGGTGACGCCTTCGGGCAGGCCCCAGCGGCTGGCAAGTTCGGGCCGGACGATGCCGGAAGGCTCCGACCCTTCCACGAGGCGCGGCATGTGTCCGCGCGAAAGCCCTGTCAGCGACAAGAGCTCGTCCGACCAGTCCCGCGCGCCGGTATCGAGCCACGACGTCCCCGCCGCATCGGACATCTCGGCCACGGCCTCGCCGGTCAGCCAGAGGCGCAGGTAATCCTTCGGCAGAAGGACGCGCTTGGTTGCGGCGAAGGCTTCGGGCTCGTGACGGGCGGCCCAGACAAGTTTCGGCGCCGTAAAGCCCGGAAAGACGATATTGCCGGTGATTTCGCGCCAGCGCGGGTCCGCATCCAGTTCCGCGGCCTCTTCGCTCGCGCGCGTGTCGTTCCAAAGGATTGACGGGCGCAGCGCGCGGTCATCCGCGCCGACAAGCGTCGCGCCGTGCATCTGCCCCGAGAGCCCGATCGCGCGTACGGCAGAGAGATCGCCAAGCCCGGCCATCGCCTGATCCGCCGCCTCGCACCAGCTTTCGGGATCCTGTTCGGACCAGCCGGGCGCGGGGCGGGCGACGGTGAGCGGGACGGTCTTTTCCGCGCGAATCGTTTGCGTGTCGTCGACGAGAACGGCCTTCAGGCCCGACGTTCCGAGGTCCAGTCCGATATACATGAATTACCTCAGGCGACCGCTTTTTCGCGAGGATTCTTGCCAAGGATGATCATCGACAGGATGTCGTCCTCGGTCACGTCCTCGACCCGTTCGGTGCCGATCAGCTGGCCGTTCTTCATCACCGAGACGCGGTCGCAGAGCTCCATCATCTCGCGCGTGTCATGGCTGATGAGGAAGATACCCAGACCTTGCGCCTTCAGCTCCTTGATGAGGTCGGCGACCATCTGCGTTTCGTGGACCCCGAGCGCGGCGGTCGGCTCGTCCATGATCAGGATCCTGGCGTTGAAATAGACCGCGCGGGCGATGGCGACAGACTGGCGCTGGCCGCCCGAGAGCGCCGAGACCGGCTCGGTGATCTTTTTGAAGTTGGGATTGAGCCGCTTCATGATCTTGCGCGTCTCGGCTTCCATGCGCGCATCGTCGACGAGGCCGAAGACGTTGGTCAGCTCGCGTCCGAGAAAGAGGTTCGACGGTGCATCGAGATTGTCGGCCAGCGCGAGGGTCTGGTAGATCGTCTCGATGTTGTGTCGGCGCGCATCGCGGGTGGAGGAGATGTCCACCTTCTCGCCGTTGATACGGATCTCGCCGGAATCCATCTTGTAGGCGCCCGACAGGATCTTGATGAGCGTCGACTTGCCCGCGCCGTTGTGGCCGAGGAGGCCGAGGACCTCGCCGGGCATCAGGCTGATGGACACATCGTCCACCGCCTGCACGCCGCCGAAGGCGATCGAGATGTTCTTGAGTTCGACCAGGGGAGTCGTCATTTTCCTTCTCCCGTCCATTTGCGGTACTGGATGTCGATCCACACGGCGAGGACCAGGACGCCGCCCACGACGATGTTCTGGAACGGCGCGTCGACGCCCATCATCGCCATGCCCGATTGTAGCGATTGCATGATGAGCGCGCCGAGGATCGCGCCGTAGATCGTGCCGATCCCGCCCGAGAGCGCGGTGCCCCCGATCACGGCGGCTGCGATGACGCGCAGCTCGTCGAGCGTGCCGATATCGTTGGTGTGGTTGGCAAGGCGTGCAGAGGCCACGACCGCGGAGATCGCGCAGAGCGCGCCGAGGATCGCGAAGACCTTTACCGTGAGAAGCTTGGTGTTGATGCCCGACAGCTCCGCCGCGTCCGGGTTGCCGCCGGTTGCGAAGATGTAGCGGCCTAGGCGCGTGCGCGTTGCGATGATCGTCATGACGATGGCGACCGCGATCAGGACGAGGACCGAGAATGGCAGGCCGTAGGACGCGGTATAGCCTTCGGGCAGAACGCGGCCCGCGGCTTCGAAGTCGCGCTCCAGCACGCGCTGGGGGATCTCGTAGGAGGTCAGGATCCAGACGAAGCCGAGGATGCCGCCCGCGATGATCGCCGCGACCACACCTTCGGCCCAGAGCGGCTTGACCGGGAAGTCGTGCGCGACCTTGTTGCGGCGTGCGGACCATAGGCCGACGAGTGCCGCCGCGACGGCGATGAGGCCGACGACCCAGCTCCAGAACGAGCCGAGAGTGCCCTGGATGCCGCCGAAGGCGGAGTAGGTCTCGTTGAGTGGCCCGATTGTCTGTCCGTCCGTGAGATACCAGGCGACGTTTCGCCAGACGAGCAAGCCTCCGAGCGTCACGATGAAGGCCGGGATGCCTTGGTACCCCGCGAGCCAGCCCTGGAAGGCGCCGATGATCGTGCCGACGATGATGCCCGCGCCGATGGCGAGCCAGGGCAGAAGCGGATGGCCGAGATCGAAGCCCAAGTCGAGCAGCCAGCGCGTCTGCATCATTGCCATGACCGCCGAACAGGTCGCCAGAAGCGCGCCGACCGAAAGATCGATGTGCCGGGTGACGATGATGAAGACCATGCCGGTCGCCATGATCGCGACCGAGACCGTCTGGATCGTCAGGTTGAAGATGTTGCGCGGCGTCAGGAACCGCCCGCCCGTCATGATGTTGAAGATGACCGCGATGGCGATGAACGCCCCGATCATGCCGAGGAGGCGTGGGTCGATCTCGAGGCTCTTCCAGATGGATCGGCGCTGCCGTCCGCCGGAGGAGGAGGCTTGGGTCGTGTCGCTCATGGGATTGGCTCGTCTCGGGGCTCGGACCGGGCGCGGCGCGTGAGGGGCGTCCGGGCGGTGCGATTGGGGGCTTGAAGTGAAAGTCCCGCGGCGGCTGTCCGCCGCGGGACGTGTTCAGATCGTCAGGATCAGTTGCAGGGCGCGGGGCCGTTCTCGACGCCCTGGCAGAGCGCTTCCTGCTCGATCCAGCCGGCATCGACGACAACGGAGAGGTTGTCCGCCGTGACCGGGACCGGCTCGAGGAACTCGGCCCAGAGCGTCGTGCCCGCGGGCGACGTCCACTCTTCGGCGCCTTCGATCTCGGACATCTCGGTGCCGCCAGCGAGCGACAGGGCGATCTCGCCCGCGCGGTTTCCGAGGTCGCGGGCGTCTTTCCAGACGGACACGGTCTGCGTGCCTTGCGCGATGCGGTTCAGCGCGGCGTGGTCGCCGTCCTGGCCGGAGACCGGGATACCCTCCATGCCCTGAGCGGTGAGCGCTGCGACAGCGCCGCCGGCGGTGCCGTCATTGGAGGCGACGACCGCATCGACGTTGTTGTCCTGCGCGGTCAGGATCTGCTCCATGTTACGCTGCGCGTTCGCGGGGAGCCACTGATCGGTATAGGCCTCGCCGACGATGGTGATGTCACCCGCGTCGATGGCTTCCTGCAGGACTTCCTGCTGACCGCCGCGCAGGAAATCCGCGTTGGGGTCGGTGGGCGAACCCTTGATCATCACGTAATTGCCGGTGGGCGCTTCTTCGAGCACGGCACGGGCCTGCATCCGGCCGACTTCGACGTTGTCGAAGGTCAGGTAGAAGGCGCGGTCGTCCTCGATCAGACGGTCATAGCCGACGACCGGAATGCCTTCCGCGAAGGCTGCGTCGATGGCGGGGCCGATGGCCTGTGAATCCTGCGCGAGAATGATGAGCGCGTCGACGCCCTGCGCGATCAGGCTCTCGACATCCGAGAGCTGCTTGGCGGACGAGGATTGCGCGTCGGTCGAGACATATTCTGCGCCAGCCTCGTCGAGTGCGGACCGGATCGCCGCCTCATCGGTCTTCCAGCGCTCTTCCTGGAAATTCGACCAGCTCACGCCCACGGTCAGGTTGTCCTGGGCGATGGCTGCCGAACTGAAGCCGACCGTCGCGACGACGGCGGCAAGCAATGCCTTATGCATGTCTTCCTCCCTATGCGTGTCGCCCGCCTCTCCAGGACGGACGCCGAGTCTTGTGACCCTGACCAAGGAAGATGCGTTTATTATCTTCACGTGTCAAAATAAAATTGACAGGATATACGTGAAAATGTCGAAATCGGCGGCGGGGAGAGACAGTCTTGCGCTGGAATGAGGAAAGTATGGCCGACGAGCAGACCGCTTATATTCGAGATGTAAAGAAATTCGGTGCGCCATCAGCGCTTGATGCGGGTGGCGATTCGCTTATGGCCGAGGGGTGCGGCCCGCTCCTGCGCGGTGACAATGGCGAGGCGAAACCGCTGCGGCAACAGGTATTCGAGCATGTGCGTGCGCGAGGGCGGGCCACCCGCGCCGAGACCGCCCGCGATGTCGGGATCAGTGCCGGCTCGGTCACGCAGATCTCGGCGGATCTGATCGCGCGCGGACTGCTCGAAGAGGTCGAGGAAACGGATCGTGCCGCCGTTCGGGGCCGCCCACCCATCGCGCTCAGTGTCGTCGGGTCTTCGGGCTGCGTTCTCGGTGTGAAGCTCTCGGACCAGATCCACTCCGCGATGATCTCGGACTTCGCGGGGGCGGAGCTTGGCGCGCTCACGTCCGAGGCGCGCGCCGGTCGGCGCCCGATGGCGGAGCGGGTCGACGAGGTCGCCGCGCTGGTCGAGAGGACACTGACACAGGTCGGACTTGATCTATCCGCGCTTTCGGCCCTGGCGGTAGGATTGCCGGGGCTTGTCGATCACGATCGCGGCCACGTGCTCTGGTCGCCCCTGATGCGCGAGACCGACATCGATCTCAAAGCAGCGCTCGAGGCGCGGCTCGGTCTTCCGGTCCATCTCGACAACGACGTCAACATGCTCGGCCTCGCCGAGCTCTGGTTCGGCGCGGGCCGCGCGAAAAGCGACTTCGCCGTCGTCACGATCGAGCAGGGCGTCGGCATGGGCATGGTCCTCGGCAACCGGCCGTTCCGCGGCTCGCGCGGGATGGGCCTCGAACTTGGTCACACGAAGGTGCAGCTCGACGGCGCGCTCTGCCGCTGCGGCAAGCGCGGCTGTCTCGAAGCCTATGTCGCCGATTACGCGCTCGCCCGCGAGGCCGCGATCGCGCTCGACCACGGACCGGAGACCATTGCCGCGCCGCACCGCGCCATCGAGGCGCTGTTCCAGGAGGCGCGCGCCGGCAACCGGGCCGCCCGCACGATCTTCTCCCGCGCCGGGCGCTACCTCTCGCTCGGCCTGTCGAACGTCGTGCAGCTCTTCGATCCCGAACTCATCATTCTATCGGGCGCGCGCATGCGCTACGATTACCTCTATGCCGACGAGGTGCTGGCCGAAGTCGCCGCGCTCTCGCTCAACGAGGGGCGCACGCCCGCGCGCATCGAGATCCACGCCTGGGGCGACCTTGTCTGGGCGCGCGGCGCGACGGCGCTGGCCCTCTCGGCAGAGACGGACCGCATTCTCGGAGGCGCGGCATGAGGACCATCCTGGCCGTGGCGCTGATCGCCAGCCCTGCATTCGGCGAGCCGCGATTCGAGCGGATCGACACTCCGCTCGATGACCATGTCTATTCCGGCGGATGGGAGCATTTCGTGGGCGGCGGCGTCGCGGTCTTCGATTGCAACGACGACCGTTTGCCCGAACTCTTCGCCGCCGGTGGCGAGACCCCCGCGGCGCTGTTTCTGAACGAAGGGGGCATGCAATTCGCAAAGGGCGACCTGCCGGAACTGACGGGAGTGACCGGAGCCTATCCGCTGCATCTCGATGATGACGCGGAGATCGACCTCTACGTGATGCGCGTCGGCCCCGACTTGGCCCTTCTGGGCGATGGGGATTGCGCGTTTCGCGACGGCACCGAAGAGATCGGCCTGCCACAGACGGATCAGTGGACAACGGCCTTCACCGCATGGTTCGAACCCGGCGAGGACCGGCCGACGCTGGCAGTGGGTCACTATGTCGACCGCAGCGATCCGGACGGCCCGTTCGAGGTCTGCGACGCCAACGCGATCCTGCGGCCTGGCCCAAACGGTTACGAGGCCGAGGAATTGACGCCGGGCTTCTGCCCCTTGTCGATGCTCGCCGCGAAGGATTGGCGCCGCGAGCCCACGCTGCGTATCTCCAATGACCGGCATTATTACGTGCGCGGCGGGGCCGAGCAGATGTGGGATATTGGCGAGCGGCGCTTTCTGACCGAAGCGGATGGCTGGGATGGCCCGCAGCTCTGGGGCATGGGCATCGCCGCGCGCGATCTGACCGGGGACGGGCGCGCGGAAGTCATGCTCACCTCGATGGGCGACCAGCTTTTGCAGATCGCGGGTCGGGATGGCTACAAGGCCGCCCCGTTCGAGATCGGCACCTACGCGCAGCGGCCCTTCACCGGCGGCGATGGCCGACCCTCGACCGGCTGGCACGCGGAGTTCGGCGATGTGAACAACGACCGGCTCGACGATCTCTTCATCGCGAAGGGCAATGTCGACCAGATGCCCGGCATGGCGATGGACGATCCCAACAACCTGCTGATGCAGGAAGAGGACGGCACGTTCGTTGAGCATGGCGAGAGCGCTGGCATTGCGACGCTGGACCGTGCGCGGGGTGCGGCGCTCAGCGATCTCGATTTCGACGGCCGGCTTGATCTCGTCGTGGTCAATCGGCGTGCCGGGATGGAGCTATACCGCAACGTGACCGAGGAGACCGGGAACTGGATCGCCATAGATCTCGTGCAGCCCGGTCCAAATCCCGGCGCCGTCGGTGCCGAGGTTCGGGTGAACGGCCGCTTGCAGGAAGTCACGGTTGGCGGCGGCCATGCCGGCGGCGATGCCGGGCCTCTGCATTGGGGCCTTGGGGATGCCGGCTCGGCACGGGTCGAAATCACTTGGCCCGACGGCACGCAGGCCGGCCCGCTGCGGCTCAGGCTGAACGGGCTCCACCGCCTCGTCAGGGAGTAGGCACGGGCAGGCCGCTCGGGACCGATCCCGGAATACCGAGACGACCTTCGCGCGCCGCAGGATCGGTCAGGGCCTCGAGGAAGGCGACCAGCGCTGCGATCTCGCCCTCGCCGAGAGGGGCGGGCGCGCGATGAACCGCGGCTGCAATCGCGGCGCGCTCGTCGCTGTCCGAGAGAATCCGCCAATCCTCCGTCTGAAGCGCGGGCAGCACCGCACTTGTCTCGTAGCTTTCCAGCTTTGCGCGCGGGTCGACATGATGACGAAGATACGCGGCAAGCTCGTCATAAGCGCCCGCGTGACCGTAAGGCGACGTCAGCGCGACATTGCGAAGGGAGGGCGTGCGAAACGCGTAGGCGTCGGCCGGATCGCCGGTCACGCGCATGCGTCCCTCATCGCGCGCGTGGCTTTCGAAAGCGGCGGCCTTGCCCGGGCCGAGCTGCACATCCCCCATCGCGTGGAACCCGTGATCGGTCTGGAATTTGCCCGAATGACACTCCGCGCAGCCTGCCTCGCCGTAAAACAATTCCATGCCGCGCTCCGCTTCGGTGCTCAGGGCATCCTCGCCGCGCAGGTAGGCGTCGAACGGGCTCTGATCCGAGCGCCATTCGAATTCGATGAAGGCGGCGATCGCGTCCGAGATACGGGTGAAGGTGATGTCCTCGGGTGTCTCGATATCCGCATAGACCGCCGGGAAGCTTTGCGCGTAGCCCTCAACCCCCGCGACACGCCGGGCGATGAGATCCCAGGCCCCGCCTTCGCCGGTCAGGCGACCTTGGCGCACGGCGGTCGAGATCTCGTTTTCCTGGTGATGCCCGGCCATTTCATCGGCCGACAGGACAGGAAACATGGTCTGCGCGGAGAGGAGCGAGGCGAAATCCTCAACCATGTCCTGCCCAAGCGGGGTGCGGATGGAGCCATCCTCGCGGATCTCGACGCGGCCATCGTGGAACATCACCCGGAACTCGTGAGCCCCGAGGTTCCACAGCGCCTGGGCGTTGCGGGGAATACGCTGCTCCGGCATGTTGTCAGGGTTGGGCGTGCGCTTCGGCCCCATCCCGATGCCGCCATCGCCGAGCCCGAGCGAGAGCCCGTCACCGGTTCCGAACTCCGGATGGTGGCAGGACGCGCAGGCCACTTCACGGTTGCCCGACAGGATCGGATCGTAAAAGAGCTGCTGGCCGAGCCAAGCCTCGGAGATCCTGACCGGGCGGTAGTCGTCGTCTGTGACGGGCGCAGGCAGATCGGCCGCGACAAGCGCGGTCGGGATCAGAAGCGGGGCGAGGATCGTGGAGCGGCGCATGAGAAACCAGTCAATCGCTTTGCCCTCAGCGTGGCTGAGCCTTGCCCCTCTGGCAAGGCCCTAGCTGATCCGCGCGACCACGTAATCCGCCAGATCGATCAGCATCTCGCGCAGATCGCTTCGCGGAAGTTTGGACATCGCGTCCTTTGCCTTCGCCGACCAGCCGAGCGCATCGTCTCGCGTCGCCTCGAGCGCGCCGTGCCGGTCGAGCAGCATCAGCGCATGATCGAGATCGCCGTCTTCCTGCTTGCCCTTCTCGATGACGCGAGACCAGAAGGCACGCTCTTCGGCGTCTGCCTGAGCGACGGCCTTTATGACCGGCAGCGTCAGTTTGCGCTCGCGGAAATCGTCGCCGACATTCTTGCCGGTGGCCTTCGTATCGCCTTGGTAGTCAAGCAGATCATCGACGATCTGGAAGGCGATGCCGAGCGCGTCACCGTAGTCGAAAAGCGCCTCAACCTGCGCCTCGTCGACGCCCGCGATCACGCCGCCGACCTCGGTCGCCGCCGAGAAGAGCGCGGCGGTCTTGCCGCGCACGACCTTGAGGTAGATGGACTCGTCTGTCCGAAGATCCTGCGCGGCGGAAAGTTGCAGCACCTCACCTTCGGCGATCGTCGCAGCGGCGTTCGACAGGATGTCGAGCACGCGCAGATTGCCTGTCTCGACCATGAGCTGGAAGGAGCGGGCGAAAAGGTAGTCGCCCACCAGAACGCTCGACTTGTTGTCCCAGAGAAGGTTTGCGGTCGGCCGCCCGCGCCGCTGGGCGCTCTCGTCCACGACGTCGTCATGCAAGAGCGTCGCGGTGTGAATGAACTCCACCGTCGCGGCGAGATGCACGTGGTAGGGACCGGGATACCCGCACATCTTCGCCGCGGCGAGCGTCAGCATCGGGCGCAGACGTTTGCCGCCCGCTTCAACAAGATGCGCGGTGACTTCGGGGATGCGCGGCGCATGTTCAGAGGCCATCCGCGTGCGGATGAGCGTGTTGACCTCGCCCATCTCTGACTCGAGAGCGGCGGCGAGGCGGTCATGCGGTTTCTGCGCGGGGTGATCCAGGCTCATGGGGTCTCCGGGCTCTCGACACTCGAAATAGCAGAAGGTTAACTCGCGCCCATGGAAGAATTGCTGCGCACGAATGACATCACGCTGATCCCCCTGGCTCGAGCCATACTCGACGACGAGGGTATAGAGAGCTTCGAGTTGGACGTAAACATGAGCGTCCTCGAAGGCTCCATCGGCATTTTGCCGCGCCGCCTTATGGTGCGCTCGAGCGACCTGGCGCGTGCGAGGACGGCACTTTGGGAAAACGGGGTCAAGCTTGACGGCTGACGGGCTCGGCTTCGCCGAGGCGGAGCTGAGCCATGACGCGTTTCTTGGCGGACGGATCACGCTTTATCAGCCGAAATCGGGATACCGCGCGGGGATCGACCCGATTCTCCTGGCCGCCTCCGTGCCCGCGCGCCGAGGCGAGCGGGTGCTGGACCTTGGGTGCGGGGCGGGGCCGGCACTTCTGGCGCTGGGCGCGCGTGTGCCTGGCCTGTCGCTGACCGGGCTGGAGCGACAGGCGGCCTATGCCGACCTTGCGGTGCGAAACGCTGCGGCGACGGGCATCGCCGCGCGGATCTTCGCGGCGGATTTGCGGGAGATGCCGGCCGAGCTCCGGGCCGAGAGTTTCGATCATATCATTGCCAACCCGCCCTATTTTCAAGCGGCTGACCGGACCGCCGCGCGGGATGCGGGCCGGGAGGCCGGACGCGGCGAGGAGGCCCCGCTTGCAGATTGGGTACGCGCGGGATCGAAGCGCCTCGCGCCAGCCGGGCGTCTTACGATGATCGTCCGGGCCGAGCGCCTGCCGGAGCTTTTGGACGCGATGCAGGGCTTGCTTGGCAGCCTCGAAGTGCAACCTCTCGCGCCGCGATCAGGCCGCGCGGCGCGGCTCGTGCTCGTGCGAGGCCGCAAGGGCGGACGCGCGGAGTTTCGCCTTCACGCGCCGATCGTCCTCCATGAAGGCTCGCGTCACGTCCGAGATGGAGAAGACTATGCCCCGCGCATACGTGCGGTGCTCCGCGAGGCGGCTGCGCTCCATTTCGGGGCATCCGATCAATAAAATTACAATCGGCGGTGTTTTGCTTTGCGGATTTTGCGCCTGCAGCGTGACTTCCTATGTCTCTTATGCTCCACTTCGGAGTCTCACATCAGTCTAGGAGGTCTACCATGAGCCTGAGTTCGCACCTGTCGGAGCTGAAGAAAAAGCATGCGATCCTGTCGGACAAGGTGGAGGCGGCCCAGCGCTCTCCCGGGACGGACGGTCTTCGCGTGGCTGAGCTCAAGAAGCAGAAGCTGCGGCTCAAGGAGGAAATCTCGCGTCTGTCCGCGCATCCCATGCACTGACGCGGCGCGATGATCCTTTTCGGCACCGCGCGATCCGCGGTGCCGGACAGTTGAGGACTTGTTCAGTCAGGACAGAAATTCGGACAGAGCCTCGATCTCGGAATGCGCGATCTCGTGACCGCCGGGATGCCAACGTGCGGTGACATCCGCGCCTTGGTCTCCAAAGTAATCAACGAGTGCCTGTGTCTTCGGTTCGGGACAGATCGGATCGCGCTCGCCCGCGCTGATCAGGATGCGCCGGCCCGAGAGACCCGGCTGCGAGGCAGGGGCCCACGGAATCAGCGGGTGCAAAAGCGCCAAATCGGTAAAGATCTCGGGCGCTTCGAGCGCAACCGCCGCGACGATATTCGCGCCGTTGGAGTACCCGAGCGCTATAACGCTGCGCGCCCCCAGCCGAGAGACGTGAGCCTTCAGAAATCCCGTCATCGCGGCGCGTCTCTGCGCCAGATCTTCCATGTCGTAGACGCCTTCGCCCGTTCGACGGAAGTAGCGCAGGGCGCCATGTTCCGAGACATCGCCGCGCGGCGAGATGACATGCGCTCCCGGCACGAGGTCCGAGGCGAAACGGTGGAATTGCTGCTCGGTCCCGCCGGTGCCGTGAAAAGTGAAGACGAGGGGCGCACCGGGTGCGCCCTCCGTTTCTGCGAAGGTATAGGCCGCCTCAGTCATGGATCGGCTCCAGATACCGGCTTTCGAGCGCGGCGCGCAGGTGCTCATGCTGGCTTGGCAATTTCAGCGCTTCGCCGAGATGCGCGGTATCCTCGTCTCGGTCGAAGCCGGGCTCGTTGGTCGCCACTTCGAAGAGCACGCCGCCGGGCGTGCGGAAGTAGATCGCCCAGAAATAATCCCGGTCGATCACCGGCGTGACCTGATATCCCGTGTCGGAAAGCGCCCGGCGCACTTCGAGTTGCGTCTCGCGGTCCTCGACGGCGAATGCGACGTGGTGGACCGAACCAGCCCCCTGATCGGCATGTGGCGCGGCGATCTTGGTAAGGTCGATCGTGTTGGCGTCGTTGCCGCCCGGAATGGCAAAGCGCGTGACTTCCCCCTGCGCGTCCACCTTCTCATAGCCCATGAAGGTCAAAAGCTCCGCCGTCGCAGCGGTGTCGGTGAGCCGCATATCAGTTGAGTGGAAGCCGCGGATGGCCACATCCGCCGGCACGCCGTGACCCGTCCAGGGCGTGCGGCTGTCGCTGTCGACCTCAGCGAGCGCGAAGCCGTCGCCGTCGGGCCCCGCGAAGCGCAGCCTTTCTTGGCCGAAGCGGCTGTCACGGGTGAGGTTGGGAGTGCCAGCGGCAGACAGCCTTTCTTCCCAATAGCCAAGGGCGCCTTTCGGCACGGAAAACACGGTTGTTCCGACCTCTCCGGTACCGGCGCGGCCGCGGCGGGCGTTAGGGAAAGGGAAATAGGTCATGACCGTACCGGGCGTGCCGATCTCGTCACCGTAATAGAGGTGATAAACCTCGGGCGCGTCGAAATTCACCGTCTTCTTGATCCGGCGAAGGCCGAGCGTCTTGGTGAAGAAATCGTTGTTCGTCTGGGCGCCCGATGCCAGCGAGGTGACATGGTGCAGGCCTTGGATGTCCTTGATCATGGGATGTCCCTCCATCTCTGTTCGCGGCAAAGATAGGCGCGCAGATCTGCGCGTAAATGCGAGTTTACGCGCGACGTCTGTGCGAAAAAGCAAGAGCCCCGACCGAGGGGACGGGGCTCTTTCGCCCTTGCGGGCGGCATTGCAGCGGAGATCAGACGAAGAACTGAGCGCCGTTGGCGGAGATCGTCGAGCCGTTGATGAATTGCGAGTCGTCCGAGGCGAGGAAGGTCACGCAGCGCGCGATCTCCTCGGGCTCGCCGAGGCGGCCTGCGGGGATCTGGCCGATGATCGCTTCGCGGACCTTCTCGGGGACGGCCATGACCATTTCTGTCGCGATGTAGCCGGGGCAGATCGCGTTGGCGGTGATGCCCTTGCCCGCGCCTTCCTGCGCCAGCGACTTGACGATGCCGAGATCGCCCGCCTTGGTCGCGGCGTAATTGACCTGCGCGAACTGGCCTTTCTGACCGTTGATCGAGGAGATGACGATGATCCGGCCGAAGCCGCGCTCGCGCATGCCCGGCCAGAGCGGGTGGACCGTGTTGAAGACGCCGGTAAGGTTGGTGTCGATGACCTCCTGCCATTGCTGGGGCGTCATCTTGTGGAAGGGCGCATCGCGGGTGATGCCGGCATTGGCGACGACGACCTCGATCGGGCCGAGATCGGCCTCGACCTGGGCGAGGCCCTCCTTGGAGCTCTCGTAGTCGGCAACGTTCCACTTGTAGGTCTTGATGCCGGTCTCGTCGGTGAAGGCCTTGGCCTTCTCGTCATTGCCGGCATAGGTCGCCGCAACTTCGTAACCTTCGGCTTTCAGCGCTTTCGAAATTGCCGCGCCGATGCCCCGGCTACCGCCAGTGACCAATGCTACACGTCCCATATGTCTTCCTCCTCGCTTGGTAATAGTGTTGCTATCGCGCGCCCCTCACGCGCAACATTATTTCATGTGTCGAGAGACCATCAATCCAGCTTGCCGTCAAGCCACCGCCGCGCATCGGCCTCGCCCTGCTCCCAGGTCAATCGCAGTTTCTGTGGATCGGTGAAGTCGATCTTGTCGGCGGGTGTCGCCTCGCTCGGTGCGATATAAGTCAGACGATCCTCGTCTCGCAGGTTCCGGTAGCGCCGGGTCAGAAGGATCGTCGTGTCGCCTTCGTCGGGATCGGGCATCGGGGCCTGGTCGGCCATGCCGCCGTCGATCACCGGCTTGTCGTCCCATTGTGGCGGCTTGAACACCGGGGGGATCGTCGCCGCTGCGCAGACGAGATGCACGAGCTTGCCCTCGCGTGCGGCCTTGTTCGCATCGACGAGCGAATAGGTCAGACCCATCTTCTCGGCCCAGCCGAAATGCGGGCTCGACTTGATGTAGAGCTCGGCCTGATAGGCCATCGCCATCGCTGCGCCCGTCGTGGCCGGCGCCTTCGAAGCGGGCGGATGGGCGATCAGGATCTGCAGCTGCGGACCGTCGGCAATGCGCCGCTCCGCCTCCGCATCGATGGCGTTCTCGACCACCTTGCAGTAGATTTCCTGATGCGGGGTCAGCCCGCCTTCCTTCTCGTCGAAGAGCGAGTCGGCATTGTGGTTGCGGTGCTGTTCCTCGAAGGCGGCGCACATCTCGTCATAGAGATCGTGTTCGCGGCCCGAGAGGAACCCCACCGCCGAGAGCGCGCCGCCCGACACGCCGGTGACCCGCTTGGGCGCGATCTCGTGCTCCTTGCAGACGACCTCGAGAAAGCCGCCCTGCCAGAAGCAGCGCAGACCGCCTCCGGAGAAGACGAGTTGCGTGGGGGGCATGAACGCGTGCGCCATGAAAAAAGGCGGGGAGTTTGACCCCCGCCCGCTCTTTCAGTCGCGCTCGACGCAGAGGGCGACGCCCATGCCGCCGCCGATGCAGAGTGTCGCGAGTCCCTTCTTGGCGTCGCGGCGCTTCATCTCGAAGAGAAGCGTATTCAGAACGCGCGCGCCCGAAGCGCCGATCGGGTGGCCGATGGCGATTGCGCCTCCGTTGACGTTCACGATCTCGGGGTCCCAGCCCATGTCCTTGTTGACCGCGCAGGCCTGTGCCGCGAAGGCCTCGTTCGCTTCGACGAGATCGAGATCTTCCGGTTTCCAGCCTGCCTTCTCGAGCGCCTTGCGCGACGCGTAGATCGGACCGACGCCCATGATCGACGGATCGAGGCCCGCGGTCGCGTAAGACGCGATGCGCGCCAGCGGCTCGATGCCGCGCTTTTCAGCATTCTCGGCGGTCATCAGAAGCGCGCCGGCAGCACCGTCATTGAGACCCGAGGCGTTGCCCGCGGTGACGCTGCCATCTTTCGTGAAGGCGGGGCGCAGCTTCTGCATGTTGTCGATGGTCGCGCCGAGGCGGATGTACTCGTCCTTGTCCACCACGATATCGCCCTTGCGGGTCTTGACCGTGAAGGGGATCACCTCGTCGTCGAAGCGGCCAGCCTTTTGCGCGGCTTCGGCCTTGTTCTGGGAGGCGAGGGCGAATTCGTCCTGCTGCTCGCGGCTGATCTGCCACTTCTCGGCGACATTCTCGGCAGTCTGGCCCATGTGGTAGCCGTTGAACGCGTCCCAAAGTCCGTCGCGGATCATCGTGTCGATATACTTGACGTCGCCCATCTTGTGGCCGGCGCGCAGATGCGCCGCATGGGGGCTGAGAGACATGCTTTCCTGACCGCCGGCGCAGATGATCTCCGCATCACCGAGCATGATGTGCTGCGCGCCGAGCGCAACGGCGCGAAGACCCGAGCCGCAGACCTGGTTGATGCCCCAGGCCGCGCTTCCTTCAGGAAGGCCAGCGTTAATGTGCGCCTGTCTTGCTGGGTTCTGGCCTTGGGCCGCCGTGAGAACCTGGCCGAGGATCGTCTCCGAGACTTCGGACTTGTCGATGCCCGCACGCTCCACCAGCGCCTCCAGAACGGCGGCGCCCAGATCGTGGGCCGGAGTGGCGGCGAAACTGCCGTTGAAGCTGCCGACGGCTGTCCGTGCGGCGGATGCGATCACGATATTGGTCATGGCCCATTCTCCTCTCGTGCATGGGTCGCTCGGGCCCGCACCAGAGGCGCACGGGCCGTGCGCGTTGCCCAACTCGTATCGGATGCATCCGGGCTCGGCAACAGACCTGCACCACGTGCCAAGGGACTGTTAGCGTCAGTCACGGCTGTTTTTCCATGCTGTCGCGCGCCAGGGCGGCTCGAGCGTGGGCGCGGCGAAGAAATACCCCTGCAGGCAATCGATCCCGGCATCGCGGGCGAAAAGAGCGTCTTCAAGCGTTTCGATGCCTTCCGCGACGGTGAACAGATCGATCTCCCGTGCCATGGCGAGGATCGCGCGCAGAAGCGATTGCCGGTCAGGATCGGCGCCGACGCCCCTGATGACGGTCCCGTGGACCTTTATGATGTCGAACGGAAACCGCGTCAGCATGCCCAGATCGCTGGGCCCCTGGCCGAAATTGTCGAGTGTGAAGGAAATGCCGGTCCTCGCGTATCGGTTCATGAAATCCCAAACGAGTTCGGGGATGCGCTGTACCGAGGCATCGCGCAGCTCGAGGATCAACCGCTCTGCTATCGTTGGGTCGTCACCGAGGCCCTGCTCGAGAATACGCGCGTATTTTCTGTAGCCGACGGACCGCGCCGATAGGTTGAGAGCGAGGCGGACGCCCGGATTGCGCGCCAGGATGCCGAGCCCCTCGCTCAGCACTACGCAATCGAGGGCACGGCCTGCCTCCTCCTCTTCTATGACGCGGATGAAATCGGCGGCGGGCAGGCTGCGGCCATGAGGATCCTGCACGCGGGCAAGCGCCTCGTGATAGGCGATGCGGTCCTGCGCGGCCGCCTGCACGACCGGCTGGAAGGCGAGCTTGACACGCCGGTGCCGGATCGCGTCCCGCGCCAGCGCAGGGGCGTCGCGCACCCGCGCCTGAACGGCGACGTCGAGCGCGTTTCGCGGCTGGTCGATATCAGTGAGCCGGGACATGCGGCGGACTCCGAAGACTGCGGTGTCGCGCCAGATTTCACGCAACATCTTACCGCGGCCCTAACGATACAGCGCGCCACGGCAGGAAAAGCCCGCTCAATGCGATTGAATTCGTTGGGGCACGGCATGTGTTGACTCACGGCCAAAGGCCGATATAACCGCGCCTTCATTGGTGTTGGTGGCCCCCGCAAGGGGATGCCTGTCAGGGTGCAAAGCACCCAGAGGACAACGCCCTTCACAGATGCCGGGCCGACCACCCGTCTGGCATCGCATCAGAAGGAGATCAGACGGTGACCAAACGCACCTCTGCCAAGTACAAGCTCGACCGCCGGATGGGCGAAAACATCTGGGGTCGTCCGAAATCCCCGGTCAATCGCCGTGAATACGGCCCCGGCCAGCACGGCCAGCGCCGCAAGGGCAAGATGTCCGACTTCGGCCTTCAGCTTCGCGCCAAGCAGAAGCTCAAAGGCCATTACGGCGATCTGACAGAGAAGCAGTTCCGCCGCATCTTCGCCGAAGCCGAGCGTCAGCGCGGCGATACCGGCGAGATCCTCATCGGCCTTCTGGAGCGCCGCCTCGACGCGGTCGTCTACCGCGCGAAGTTCGTGGCGACCGTCTTTGCCGCGCGCCAGTTCGTGAACCACGGCCACGTCCTCGTGAACGGCCGCAAGGTGAACGTGCCGTCCTACCGCGTGAAGGAAGGTGACGTGATCGAGGTTCGCGAGAAGTCCAAGCAGCTCGCATCCGTGATCGAAGCCTCCCAGCTGCCCGAGCGCGACGTGCCCGATTACATCGAGGTCGACCACTCCAAGATGACGGCGACCTATCTGCGTCAGCCGGGCCTTTCGGACGTGCCGTTTGCCGTTCAGATGGAACCGAACCTCGTCATCGAATTCTACGCGCAGAACTGATTTTTCCGTTCTGCCTCAGCGCATTCGAAAGCCGCGTCCCGAGGGGCGCGGCTTTTTTGCATTACTCCCGAACGAATTTTTTTCCTCAATCAATTTCCGGAACACAAATCTGCAAATTCGGGTTTCTTGTTCATCCAATCGCAGGGAGCCAGTTATGACACCGTTTCTCGTTTTTTGCCTGATGGCGATTACCGTGGTCGCGTCCTTCGCGACCTGGGGTGCGATCTTGTCGATCGTGGACCGCAAGGCGCGTCTGGCAGAGATCCAGGACATCCGCACCTGATCCCGCCCGGCATCAAAAAAACCGCTCCGGACTCCGGAGCGGTTTTTTTCATGTCGATCCGACGCGATTTCAGGCGAACATGATGTCCCGGAAAACGTGCCGGGCGATATCTTCGCGGCGCAGACCGCGCTCGGCGAGCTGTTCATCGGACATGGCGTGCAGGGCCTGTGCCTGTTGCACGCGCCTGTTGTTCTCTCCGATCCAGATCATTCCATCGAGGATGCGAGCGAAGATGTTCTTGGATTTGCCCGTGCGGTGGGCGTGGATGTCGGCGAATGCCATTTTGGATCTCCGTGCGGTTATCTACGGTTCGATCCTCCCTTGGCTTGAGAGATACGCCCGGCCTCTTGAGGCTTCCAGCGCCAGAATGGAAACCCCGCATCCCTCTGGATGCATGGCTCGCGTCGCATGAAAGTGGGGGGCAGCAGATGCCGCCCCCCGATAATCGAAACACAGAGAATGAATAGCCGGGTAGGTCGTTCGGAAGTCACGATGCACGTCGGAGCGACCAGGAAACATGGGTTGGTTACAGCGAGTCGGTGACAGCTGCGTGACGATTCAGCGTTTCTTGAGCGTATCGCCCGGTTTGACGCGGGGCGTCAGTTCCACGATCCGGTCGATCTGGGCGTCAGGGGTCTCGACAAGGGTCGCGACGATCTTCGCCGCGGCGCGTCCGATCTCGGCGCGGCCGGCATCCATGGTCGCCAGCCGGCGGGGAAGGCCATCCAGAAGCTCGACGCCGTTGAACCCGGCCAGCCCGATCTCGCCCGGAATGTCGACGCCCTTCTCGAGCAGGTAGAGCATCCCGCCAGCGCCGATCATGTCATTGGAATAATAAAGAAAGTCGAGCTCGGGCGTGCGCGCCAGCATGGCTTCGGTCAACTCGCGCCCTTTGGCGAGAGAGGAGCCGCCGGAATAGAACTCGCGGTCGATGATCTCGACCCCGGCCTTCGCCAGTGTCTCGGTGAACCCTTCGAACCGTTTCCGCGCCCGGTGATCCAGCGGCATCTTCGTGCCCATGAAGCCGATATTCGTGTAGCCGGCCTTCAGAATCGCCTGCGCCATCTCGCGTCCCGCGCGGCGGTGCGAAATCCCGACCATCGCGTCAATCGGCGTGCCATCGGTGTCCATGATCTCGACGACGGGAATGCCGGAGGCCGCAAGCATCGCACGCGAGGCGTCGGAATGTTCGAGTCCGGCGATAATGACCGAAGAGGGCCGCCAGGACAGCATCTCGTAGAGGACGCGCTCTTCCTTCTCGGGCAGGTAATCCGTGACGCCGACGACCGGTTGAAGCTCCGTATCCTCGAGAACCGCGCTGATCCCCGACATGACCTCCGGAAAGACCATGTTGCGAAGGCTCGGGATGATGACGGCGACGAGGTTGACGCGCTGGCTGGCGAGGGCACCGGCGATCTTGTTGGGCACGTATCCCAGCGATTTCGCGGCCTCGAGAACCTTCTCGCGGGTCGCCACACTCACGTCGCCCCGATTGCGAAGGACGCGCGAGACCGTCATTTCGGAGACGCCGGACGCTTCTGAGACGTCGCGCAGGGTCAAGGGTCGCGGGGGTGTCGGCGCCAAGGGCATGTCCTCATTCTGCCGTGTTGCGAGAAGGTTAGCCCAAAGCCCGTGCCGGTCACAAGCGGGCTCGTCGACGGGTGACAGCCGCGCGCGGGACGGCTACAAGGCTGGCAAGCGGCCCCGTGGCTCAACTGGATAGAGCAGCCCCCTCCTAAGGGGCAGGTTGCAGGTTCGAATCCTGCCGGGGTCGCCATTCGCCGCCTTGCCCGTCCGCGTCAGCGTGGTGTCGCGCCGGGCGCTCCCGTGGCAGTATCCTTCCTGCAGATATAGGCGATGTCATTCCACATACCGAAATAGGCCATGTCTTGAGCGCTCAGGAGATCTGCAACGGTCAGGGGCTCAACGTGAAAACCCGCATAGGTGATCCGTTGGGCGATGTCGGTGCCGTAGCGTCGAACGTGATCGAACTGGCCGAAGCGGCGCTTTCTTTCCTCGGGGTCTGCAAGCGACGTATCCTCGACTGTTGCCGTGGCATCCTGATCGACGGGAACTTGCAGAACGAGCCGCCCGTCCGGTCGCAGGATCCGATAGAGTTCAGCGAACCCTGCCGCGTCATCGGCCACATGTTCCATGACATGCGAGCAGAGGATCAGATCGAAGCTGTCGCTCGGTGCGTCGATGGCCGTGATATCCCAGTGTCTGTCGACGCCCGGCGCGGAATAATCGGCGGTGGTCAGGTGGACCGAAACCTTCTGCGCGAGCCACTTCTGCACACCCCAATCCGGGGCGAAAAACAGCACCTCGGTGGCCGGTCCCGGATCGCGGGCCAGAAACCGGTCGAGCCAAAGAACGAGCAGCTTGTGACGCGTCGCGGAACCGCAATAGAGGCAGGGTTCCTTGCGCGCGTGACCGGCCCATCTCTTGGTGCATACCGGGCAATGGAAATGGTCGCCGCGATAGGCAACGGCGCGATATTCCCGCCGCACGATCCGCACAGCGTCCGAAATCAAGGGAATGTACCTGTAGGGCGACGCCCGCATGGCCTGACCGTCATCGTCTGCGCCGATACGTGACGCTAGATCATCGCGAGACGCCCATCAATGGCGGCTGTGGCTCGATCCGAACCGCGATAGATCAGATCACTTCAATTACGTCCTTGTCGACGGCGAGCATGTAGCCGCGTTTCGCGATGGTTTTGACCAAGAGCTCCGAGACGATCTGGTTGCCGAGCCCGTCTCTCAGGCGCTTGACGCGCGTTGCACCGGCCGCCTCGTCGCAATCGCTTGCGTCGCGCCCCGAGATCATCGCCTCGATCTGCGTGCCGGTCAGCATCTCCTCGTCGAGACGTGCTTCGGCGAGGATGGCCAGCGTCTCCATCATCGCCTCTGTGAGGTGAAAGCCCATCGTGTTGAGGTAGACGGTGTTCTCGCTTCGGCTGATGATAAGCGAGCGCACCTCGATCCCCGACCGTTCGATTGCCGCCATGCGCCGGTTGAGTCCGACCAGCATCACCAGGAAGATCAGCGCAGCCAGCAGCAAGGCCGTGGCGAAGACGAGAAGAACGAAGATCGTCAGGCGGTAGCTTTCAAGCGTCTCGGCAAAGGCCGTGCCCGATTGCGCGAGGATCTCGAGCAGCTTCACTTCGGCCTGTGCCGTCAGGTCGTCATTCTCGATGAAGAGCCGCTCGACGCGATCGTTGAAGGCCCCGGCCTCCGGCAGGGTGACGAACAGCCAGATCCCGGCCAGCACAAGAAGCGCGACGATGGCCGCGATTCCGAACGTTACGACACGGGTGCCCGACCGGCGCGCGTCAGTAACGGAGAAAGTTCTGTCCGGCACTGTCTCTCCTTTCCTCAAGCCCGTCTTCACCGAAAACCGAGACGATATTCAGCAGCGACCAGCCCGCGCTTTCAAGACGCGGTGCCAGTTCGCTCGCGGCGCCGTCCCGTGAACAGGAGGCGTCCGGGATCTCGGCCACGCCGTAATGCAGCCGAAGAGGATTGTCGCGCTTTGCCTTGTAATCGGCATAGCAGGCGGCCTCGGCGCCCATCGGGGCGAGGACCAGCATCAGGGTGAGAAGACAGGCATGAGCTTTCATGTCGGGCACTGTGGCGGGCACCTTCACGTCATTCAATATCCAAGGCCGGGCCAGAGCCGTTATGTGATAGCCTTGGTGGTGTCATTGCTTCACCGGCATGCCAAGCGGGACGATCCCGGCAGCCGGCCCCTCCGCAGTCCCGCATCCCGCGCCGGCCTTCACCACAAGGAAGGAGACCGTCCGATGTCGAACCGTTTCATAGCCATGATCCTCGCGGCCAGCACGGCCATCGCCGTGACCGCCCAAGAGGCGCGCGCCAAGCCCGAAGACGTGGCCAAGGTCGTGGGAGGTATCGCGCTTCTTTACATCGTCGGCGAGGCGCTGGCCGCCGAGACTCGCAAGGACAGTAACAATGAGACGACCGTTGTGGTCCACGGCAAACCCGCGAAGGCAGGCCACAGGCAGGCCAATGGTCGTGGACGGGTGGCGTTGCCGCAGCGCTGCCGAACGGTCGTTGACACCCATCGCGGCAAGCACCGTCAGGTGTATATCGCCCGCTGCCTCGAACGGAACTACGTCGACGTCGCGCGTCTGCCGGAAGCCTGCGCGTTGCCGGTCAACACGAACCGAGGCCGTCGGCTCGCCTATGGCGCGCGCTGTCTCGAACGCTACGGCTTCGACACGCTTGGCCGCAGATGACCATCTGCCGGCTTGCGGTTTCCTCTGGCAGAGGAACCGCCGCCGGCGCTAATCAGGCGCCATGACCGATGCGACCGACCGATATGAACAAGACCTCATCGCGCAAGGCGCACGCCGTGTTGTCGGTGTCGACGAGGTGGGGCGCGGCCCGCTTGCAGGCCCCGTGGTCGCCGCAGCGGTTCTCTTCGACCCGGCGCGCTTGCCGGCCGGGCTTGCCGACAGCAAGCGGCTCACGGCAAAGCGGCGCGAGGCCCTGGCCGAGGTGCTCCTCGCGGAGGCGGAGGTCGGTATCGGCGCGGCTTCGGTCGAGGAAATCGACGAGATCAACATCCTGCGCGCCTCGCATCTTGCGATGATGCGGGCGGTCGACGCGCTTTCCGCGCCGCCGTGTCATCTGCTCATCGACGGCAATCTCGTGCCGCGTGAATGCAAGCATCCCGCGACCCCTCTGGTGAAGGGCGACGCGCTCTCGGTGAGCATCGCCGCGGCCTCGATCGTCGCCAAATCACACCGCGACAGGCTCATGCGGGATTTGGCGCAACACTTTCCCGGATACGGCTGGGAGACCAATGCGGGCTATCCGTCGAAAAGCCACAGATTGGCGCTTCAAAATCTCGGGGTGACCCCACATCATAGAAAAAGCTTCGCCCCTGTGCACAAGATATTGTGGCAAGCGTAATTGGCAAACCTCTGATTCAAAAAAAGAAATTGACCAAGAATCGGCTTTGACTCAGTCTTTGTCCAACCTTCACGAGAGCGCTAAAGCGCCGCGGGTCTTGGGGCAGAGAAATGACGAAGATGACGAATTTGAAGAGCGCGCAAGCGCTCCCTCTCAACACGATCCTGGCAGGGGATTGCATCGAGGTGATGCAAAGCCTCCCGGAAGCCTCGGTCGATCTGATCTTCGCGGACCCACCCTATAATTTGCAACTTAAGGGCGAATTGCATCGCCCCGATAACTCCCGTGTCGATGCGGTCGACGACGACTGGGACCGTTTTGCCAGCTTCGAGACCTACGACGCCTTCACGCGCGCCTGGCTCGCTGCGGCGCGCCGGCTTCTGAAGCCCAACGGCGCGATCTGGGTGATCGGCTCCTACCACAACATCTTCCGCGTGGGCGCCGCGCTTCAGGATCAGGGCTACTGGATCCTGAACGACGTGGTCTGGCGCAAATCGAACCCGATGCCGAATTTCCGCGGCAAGCGTTTCACCAACGCCCATGAAACGATGATCTGGGCATCGAAAGGCGAGGGCGCGCGATACACCTTCAACTACGAAGCGCTGAAGGCTCTCAATGATGGCGTTCAGATGCGTTCGGACTGGGTTCTGCCAATCTGCAACGGCAATGAACGGCTGAAAGACGCGGACGGCGCCAAGACGCACCCGACGCAAAAGCCGATCTCGCTTCTGCACCGCGTGCTCGTGGGCGCATCGAATGTGGGCGACGTTGTGCTCGATCCGTTCTTCGGGACCGGCACGACCGGCGCGGTCGCCAAGATGCTGGGCCGCGACTGGATCGGGATCGAGCGGGACGCGGACTATCGCGCCGCCGCCGAGGCGCGGATCGCCAAGGTCCGCAAGTTCGACAAGGTCGGACTCGAGACCACCAAGGCCAAGCGCGCAGAGCCGCGCGTGCCCTTCGGCCAACTTGTCGAGCGCGGTATGCTCAGCCCTGGCGAGACGTTGATTTCGCCGACCGGCAAGAGCGCGAAGGTTCGCGCGGACGGCACGCTGGTCGGGCTCGATGTGAAAGGGTCCATCCACCAGGTGGGCGCGCATCTCGAAGGCGCCCCATCGTGCAACGGCTGGACCTATTGGCACTTCAAGCGCGACGGCAAGACCGTGCCAATCGACGTTCTGCGCCAGCAGATCCGCGCGGAGATGGCCGAGCACGGCTGATCCCAAGTCAGAGAGTTACCGCCAGCCTCCCGCACCGCCTGCGGTGAGGTAACTGACCCCGCCTGCCTCGCGCCGGCGGGGCCTTTTCGTTCACGCCTCGGGCGCCAGGGGCCAAGCCAGGTCCGGTCCGGTGCGGAAATACGAGACATTGTTCGTGAAGACGCTGTCCGGGACGAGCCGGATCAATCGACCGCCCGGATCGTCGATGGCAGCGATAGTCTCGACGAACCAGGTGTTCCATTGCGCTTCGTCAGGTCCGAGATACTTCCCGAGAAGCCTGCGGAAGAGCGCGGCGTCCATCTTCCGGATCTCTGCGGCGCCGCGAAATCCCAGATGCAGGAGGATTCCGGCGGCATTGTCGTAATCCACGATCTCCACGGCGCAGCGCGGATCCCGCGTGAGCCGCCGTACCGACGCCCCGTCCTTCGTTCCGAGCATCCAGAGCGCCCCGTCCTCCCACTGGAACCAGACAGGTGCGTTGCGCGGCGCACCGTCCGCATCCACCGTGGCGAGATTCGCCATGAGCGGTTTGGAGAGCAGCACGTTCGGATCGAAATTCCGGGCCATGCGAGGACGTTACCGCACGCCACTCTCGATGTCCTGCGCCATTCGGGAATCGGACAATCTGGTTGCGTCCATGAATGCGGCGGGGTCATGTGGCCGCAGGAAAGGAGCCCTCATGGATATCCGCGGCATTCTCATGGGCCTCGCCTTCGCGGCGATGTGGTCTTCGGCCTTCACCTCGGCACGCATCATCGTGCAGGCCGCGCCGCCTTTGATGACGCTGTCGCTGCGCTTCCTGATCTCGGGGCTCATCGCTGTCGGCATCGCGCGGGCGCTCGGGCAAAGCTGGCATCTGAACCGCGCGCAATGGCGCGGAGTCGTGATCTTCGGGCTTTGCCAGAACGCGATTTATCTGGGCCTCAATTTCGTCGCCATGCAGGCCGTGCAAGCATCGCTCGCCGCGATCATCGCCTCTGCCATGCCGCTTCTCGTGGCGCTTCTGTCCTGGATCATGTTGCGAGAGAAACTGCCCGCCCTGGGCGTCTTCGGCCTCGTCGCCGGGGTGGCGGGTGTCGCCGTCATCATGGGCGCGCGGCTCTCGGGCGGAGCGGATCTTTGGGGGGTGGCTTTGTGCGGGCTTGCGGCCCTGTCGCTCGCCATCGCGACGCTGACGGTGCGCGGAGCCACATCCCGCGGCAACGTGCTGATGGTTGTTGGCTTGCAGATGTTCGTGGGCGCGGCGGCGCTGGCCGTGCCGGCTATGGCCCTTGAGACGCTTGAGGTGACGTGGTCGCCCGCGCTCGTCATCGCGTTCTGGTACACGGTTCTCGTGCCAGGCGTTCTCGCGACGCTGGTCTGGTTCCTGCTGGTGGACCGCATCGGGGCGACAAAGGCCGCGACCTTCCACTTCCTCAATCCGTTTTTCGGGGTGCTCATCGCCTGGGCGCTTCTGGGCGAGGCGCTCGGCATCTGGGACGTGATCGGCGTGATCGTGATCGCGGGGGGTATCCTCGCGGTGCAGCTCGCCCGTGCGGAGGTGAAGCGCTCCGCATGAAAAATCCCCCGCGCCGAACGGCGCGAGGGATCGTAATCAAGGTCTGCGGGATGTCTTAGGCGACGAGTTTCGGCGCCTCTTCACCTTTTCCCATGAACGTGTCGTGCAGGATCTTCACGCAGGTGTCGCGATCCTCGCGGTCGACGACGAATTGCGCGTCGACCGTGCGAGTCGTCTGGTGAGCCGAGATGACGTCGATCCCCGCCTCGCGCAGCGCACCGAGACCGCGTTCGAGAACGTGCAGCCCGCGAAGATCACGCCCAATGACCGAGACGATCGCTGTCGACCGGACGTTCAGCTCCGAGTTGGGGTAGGCATTCGACAACTCCGACTCGACCGAGCGGATCGCGCTCAGTGGTGCATCCACGTAATGCGTGATCGTGTTGGCGTTGGACGTCTTGGAGACGATCCGCACGCCATGCTTGGTCAGCGTGTCGAGGGTCGTCGCGTCATAGCCTTTCACGCCGACCATATCCTGCTCGAAGAGCTCGAGCGCGAAGACGTCGACGCCGCAAACGATCTCGGCCACGCCTTTCTCGGCCTCCGCCTCGTCGATCAGCGTGCCGGGGTCGTGCGGCTCGAACGCGTTCGTGACCCGCAGCGGCACCTGCGCCTGGCGCAGCGCCTTGGCGGCGGTGGGATGGATCGCTTCCATGCCCATATTCGACAGCTGATCGGCCACGTCGTAGTTCGTGTGACCCAGCTTGCGGACGTTTTCCGCACCGACGAGCTTGGGATCGGCAGAGCTCAGGTGGAACTCCTTGTGGATGATCGCCTCGCGCGCCTTGGTGATCGCGGCGATCTGGCTGAAGGTGACCTCGGAATAGCCGCGGTCATACTTGTTCATCAGCCCTTCGGCGCATTGCGCGTAGCCCGTGACGATCGGCATCTCGGTCGAGATGTCGATGTCCTGCAGTCCGTCTGTGATACGCTCCTCGAGGTTCATCTCGCGGTCATCGCGCCACCCCGAGAGGTCCACGAAGCGCGCAGAGACGCCACGGCGCCGCAGCAGCAGCGACGTGACATAGGCCGAATGCGCTTCACCGAGGCCCGAGAGCAATTCGCGTGTGACCTGCATGTGCGCCGATAGCCGGAAATGGCCGTAGGAACACAGGCGGTGCAGGTCGATCAGGCAGTTGCGCGCGCCCTCGACGCGGTCCCGAACGAAATCGTTGGCATCGTTCTTGTCGGCAGAGTGGTCGAGCAGCCGGTCATGGGCCTCGCGCATCGCGCGATCCACCTTCGACAGCGCACTCATCCAGCCATGCTCTTCGGTGTTCTCGGCGAAATGGGCGTAGACGCCAGCTTCACCGCTTTTCTTGTGCTCAAGCAGGAGGTCGGTGATGCCGCCGAAGGCCGAGACGACGAAAAGCCGCCCGTATTCGGGATTATCCACCTGGAACAGCGGATCGAGCAATTCGTCGAGACGGGACATCGACGTGCCGCCGATCTTCTCGACCGTATGGTTGTTGAAGTCGATCTTGGTCATCTGATCCCTCGAGATTGCTTAGGCAGCCTCATCGGGCGCGGCGTAGGAGCCATCTTCGCGATGCACTTCCTTGCCGGTGACGGGCGGGTTGAAGCAGCAGGCCAGAACCAGCTCTTCCTCGCAGCGCACAGTGTGCTTGTCATGCTTGTCGAGCGCATACATCACGCCCGGCTTGATCTCGTGGACCTCGCCGGTCTCCAGATCTTCGATGGAGCCCTTGCCGGACACGCACCAGACGCTCTCGAAATGGTTCTTGTAGTGGAACGTGTGCTCCGATCCCGCCTGGATATACGTGATGTGAAAAGAGAACCCCATCTGGTCGTCCGCCAGAAGCATGCGGACAGACGTCCACTGGGCGTCGGACACGGATCGGTCGGTGTTTTTCAGTTCATTGACGTTGCGAATGATCATAGCTGTTACTCCGCTGCGATTTTGTGGCTTGCGGTCGCTTCGCGGGCGGCTTCGAGCAGGATGTCGAGCCCTTTGCGGAGCGTTTCTGTGGGGACGGTCAGCGCGACGAGCACCTTGACCACCTCGTCATCGGCACCCGAGGTCTCGATGATGAGGCCCTTCTCGAAGGCGCGGGCACAGATGTCGCCGGCAAGCTCGCCGCCGCCAACGTCGATGCCCTGCATCATGCCGCGACCCTTGAGGCGCGAATTCGGAACGATATCCGCGACCGCCTGAAGACCCGAGGTCAGCATCATCGCCTTCTCGTGGATCTCCTGCTGGAACGCGTCGTCTTTCCAAAACTTCTCGAGCGTCACGCGGCCCGTCACGAAGGCATGGGTGTTGCCACGGAAGGTGCCGTTATGCTCGGCCGGCTTCCAGATGTCGTGGTCTTTCTTGATAAGAAGGCACGCGAAGGGCAGCCCGAACCCCGAAAGCGATTTCGCCTGGGTGATCATGTCCGGCTCGATGCCCGCTTCCTCGAAGGAGAAATAGGTGCCGGTACGGCCGCAACCCGACTGGATGTCGTCGATGATCAGCATCGCGCCGTATTTCTTGGCGAGTCGCGCAACGCCCTGCATCCATTCGTTCGATGCAGCGTTGAGGCCACCTTCGCCCTGGACGGGCTCGAAGATGAAGGCTGCCGGGGCATCGACGCCGGACGAGGAGTTGTCGAGCATCATCTCGATCTGCTTCAGCGTCTCGACACCTTCGCCGAAGGCGCCGTCATAGGGCATGTGCGTCACGCCGCAGAGGCCGGCACAATTGTTGCCCGCGCCGGCACGCTTCGACGCATTGCCGGTGAGCGACAGTGCGCCCATCGTCATGCCGTGAAAGCCGTTGGTGAAGGTGATGATGTTGCGCCGGCCAGTGACCTTGCGCGCGAGCTTCATGGCGGCTTCGACGGCGTTGGTGCCCGTCGGGCCGGTCATCATGATCTTGTAATCATCCATGCCACGCGGCTTGAGGATGATGTTCTCGTAAGCTTCGAGCCACGCAGCCTTCTCGACGGAGTACATATCGAGGCCATGCGCGATGCCGTCATCGGCGATGTGCGAGACAAGAGCCTGCTTCATGTCCGGGTCGTTGTGCCCGTAGTTCAGCGAGGAGCAGCCCGCGAGGAAGTCGATATACGTTGTCCCCGCCTCGTCGGTCATCTCGGAGCCGACTGCCTTGGTGAACACGGTATCGAAACTGCGGCAATAGGAGCGCGCTTCGGATTCGCGGCGCTCAAACACGGATTTATCGGTCGTGGACATGATGTGTCCTTTCGCAATGAGGTAGAATTTGGAAGTAGGGGGAAAAGCCGGGGTGGCGAGCGCTTATGCCGCGCTCTGCTGCACCGCTTCCCGGAAGGTGATCGTGAGCATGTGCTCCGTCGCGTGTTCACCGTTGAAGTGCGTGTCACGCGTGAAGTGCGCCTCGGAGTCGAGGATCGCGTTGTTCTTCTCGGCAAACTTGGTGAAAAGCGCCCAGGATGCGTCGTTGTCGAGCGTGATGGTCGTCTTCATCCGCTTGCAGTCCGACGCTTCCTCGCGCGTCATCAGGGCCGACAGCATCCGCGTGCCAAGACCGATGCCGCGCGCTTTCTCAGACACGGCGACCTGCCACACGAACATAGAATCGGGATCTTGCGGCGTGATATACGCCGAGACCCAGCCTGCGATCTCGTCATCGACGAGCGCGACGACGCAGGTGTCACGGAAGTGATCGGCCTGCAGCAGGTTGGCATACATCGAGTTCTCGTCGAGCGGCTTGCAGCTACGGATGAGTTCCCAGATCGCCGCGCCGTCCTCGCGGACCGGCTTGCGGAAGGTCACAGCACCATCGGTTTTCGTCTCTTGCATCGTCTGCACGGCTTCAGCCCTCAGTTCGCTATACTTGCTTTGATGAGCTGAATATAACGCGTGATGCGGATACTTCAACCGACTAAGTAATTTTCTTCCCCCGGGGCAGAGGTGATGGGGAAATCTCTTTATTTATTGAGAAAATCGCTCAATCTGTCCAAGTCGACCGCGAAAATTAGCTTCTTCATGCGAATTTTCTTGCCTGTCATTGCTTGTGGATGAATATAGTTAGCACTAACTAAATATCGTTATGAAGAATACCGGACACCAGACAGCCGCGAGCCGATGCACCTTCATGGGACCGCATTTGCAGCGACCCCGCGATCAGTTGGATGTGACGATGGACAGGACGGATATAAGCCTCATTGCTCTGCGCAGGATCTTGCGAGCCACGGACAGCTATGGCCGGGATCTGGCACGGGATGCGGGCCTGACCGCCGTCCAGCTGCGCGTCCTGCAGATCATAGCGGAGAAGGGCAAATGTCATCCCTCCGAAGTCGCGAGCCGCATGAGCGTCAGTCAGGCGACGATTTCGGTCATCATCAAGAAGCTCGAAAGCTGGGGACTCCTTGCGCGCGACCAATCGGAAGATGATCGGCGCCAGATCGATTTGACCCTGACCGAAGACGGCAAGGCACGCCTGTCTGCCGCGCCGGATGCGCTCCAGCAGCGCTACGTGAAGAAGTTCGAGGCGCTGCCGGAATGGGAGCAGTCGATGATCGTCTCGGTCCTGCAACGTGTCGCAGGAATGCTCGACGAAGGCGAATTCGACGCCTCGCCCGTCCTCGCAACCGGTGAGATCACGCGCCACGAAGCTGCCGCCGCGCGCCGCAAGACGGCGAACGGCTGAGCCTCAGTAATCCCGCTCGTAATAAATCCCGACACCGGTATTGCCCGTTGATGTCACCGTTCCACGAGCGGTGATGCTGTCTGTAATATCGAGGTTGAGATTGATATCGGTCTCGCCGCTCGAACTGACGGTGACGTCCGTATAAAGGTTTTCCCCGATATACTTGCCGACGCTGACCGACGTGGTGCCGTCCTGAGCGGTCTGCAGGTCGAGGTTGTCGAGCCCGGTATTGGCACGCAGCGTCTCGGTGATGCCGGGTCCGCCGCCTGTCAGCGTGTTGATGGCTGCTGCGATCCGCAGTGCCTGGAAGGCCGAGATCTCCGACAGATCGCGTCCGAACAAGAGAAGCGCCAGCACTTCTTCCTGCGGCCGATCCGGGGTCGAGCTGAACGTGACCTCGGGGTCCGAAGCCGGACCGGAGATCGTCACGCGGATCTGCGTATCACCGCTTTGGGTCTCGGCAACCACGGTGACGAACGGGTTGAAATCGCCCTCGATGGAGACCGACGCCTCATCAAGCTCGATCCGCTGGCCAAGAATATCGAGCCGCCCGCGAATGAGATCGAACCGGCCTTGCGGCACGACGTTCTGGGTCGTTCCGCCGATGCGGAGCTGCCCGCCGACCTCGGCATCGAGGCCACGGCCCCGGATAAAGATCCGCGAGGGCGCGTTGATGAGAAGGTCGAGGCGGTAATTGACGCCTCCACCGCTGCCGCCCGATCCACCCTCGTTCGGGCTTTCGATGAGGCCAGCACGCTGGCGTGTCAGGCGCACCGCCGCGCTTTCGTTCACGTGGTCGATGGGAAAGCCCAAGGTCTGGATTCCGCCACCCGAGGGGATCCGCACTTCGGTCTGGTCGAGGTCGATCTGTCCCGACAGCGTCGCGGTCGAGGCCAGCGGCCCGACCAAGGTCAGCGTGCCATCCACATCGGTCTGGTACAGCCCCGGATCCTCGACGATGACGTCGTCGAGCGTGATCGTGAGATCGCCGTTGAAGGGCGGTGACAGGGTCACGGGGCCCGTCACGTTGATATCTCCGCCGGTGGCCACATCGCCTTGCAGCTCGATATTCGCCTGCCCGCCATTCAGGCTGACCTGCGCGCCGATATTCTCGAGCGCGATGCCTTGGTTCGGAATGGTGAATTGCGCGCCTTGCGTCACAATCTGTCCAGACAGCGCGTCGAGCCCCGGAGGCCCGTTCACGGACAAATCGAAATTGGCGATGCCGCCGATCAGGTTCGGCTCGAGAAACGGGTTGGCAAGCCCGAGCGGCGCGGAGCCGTTGATGTCGAGGTTGAGCGTCGAGGCGTCCGCCGCGACCGTGCCAGAGACGTCGGCACTGGTATTGCCCGGCGCGGTCAGCGCGGCATTCACGCGCCAGTCGCCGCCGGAATTCGCCGCGGTACCCCGCGCCGTGGCCGGTCCGTTGAATTCGGGCACGAAGAGGCCGACATTCGCGAGCCGCACGTCATACTCGATCTGCCCGCCGTTTGCGCCGTAATTGCCGCTGGCGGTTGCGTCGATCTGAGGTGCATCAAGGTTCAGGCTGTCGATGCGGAACGCTCCGCTTTCGAGACGTCCGCCGCGGAACTGGAGATCCGTCACACCGCCGCGGAGGAGCTGGTCCACGGCTTCAATGCCGGTCACGGGGTTCCGCGCCTCTGCATCGAGCGTGACTTCCGCGACACCGCTGTCGGGATTGAACGTGCCGTTCGCGTCGGCGCTGATTTGCGGCGCGTCGAGGTCGAGGCTCTCGATCACCAGCGTGCCGTCCTCTTGCCGACCGCCGCGGAAGGCAAGGTCGGTCACGCCGCCGCGCAACAGCTGGTCGACCGGCGCGATGCCGGTCACGATGCTGCCCGCTTCGGCATCGAGCGTCAGCTGGCCCGCGCCGCTCTCGAAATCATAATCGCCTGAGGCGGTCGCATCGACCGAGCCCGAAAGCGAACGTCCGACAAGGCCCTCGTAGGGGCGCAGGGTGTTGACGCTGAGCGAGACGTCTCCGCGAACCGATTGCGGCACCATCTCCTCGAGGGCGGCTGTTGCGTCGATATCGGCTGTGAGCCCACCGGGACCGGCCGCGTCGAGCACGATATCCCAGTTATCGCCCATCTGATCGGCGCGGCCGGTGACGTTGGCGGAGCCCGACATCGTCGGAACGACGTCGGCGAGATCGTCCAGCCGGACATCGAATCTCAGACCGCTATCCTCGGGCCGGTATGCGCCCTCGGCCGTGGCGGAGAGGCGTTGTCCTGTCACATCGAGATCGCGCAAGAGATACCCGTCGGTTGTTTTGGCGCCGTCGACCGAAAAAGTCGTGTTGCCGGCGAGAAGGCGGTCGACCTCGGCGATCCCGGTGATCGGATCGGTGACATCACCGCTGGCCGCGACACTGACCGTGTTCAACTCAAGATCGGCGCTGCCTTTGGCTGAGATATCCGCCGCACCGCCAAGGGGCCGGCCGGCGATCTCGGAATAGGCGGAGAGATCGGCGACATTGGCATCGAGAGTTCCGCCCACGGCGCGGAGTTGGCCTTCCACGAGTTCGAGCGCGGCATCGATAATGGCCTCCGCCCCGCCGGGACCGGCGACATCGCCGCTGACCTGCCAGCTCTCACCTTCTTTCCGGGCCGTGCCGTCGAAGGAGAGCGCACCTTGCAACTCGGGCAGGATTTCCGACAGTTCCGCGACCCGCAGGGAGATGTCGGCATTGCCGGTCTCGGCACCCAGGCCGCCCGATGCCGTCAGGTTCGCCTCGGGAGCGCTGACCTCGAGCTGTCGGAGCAGGATGCCCTGCTCGTCGCGCTGCGCGCTGAGCAGAAGTTCGGTCTGACCGTCGAGAAGTCGATCCGCCTCTGCGATACCGGTCACGAGGTCGTTCACCGTGCCGTCGAGCTCGGCGTCGAACGCGCCCGACAGCGGCTCGACGCTGCCCGAGGCGCTCAACCGCGCGCCACCTGACAGCTCGCGGCCCGCCAGCCCGGAAAACCGTGCGATATCCGAGGTTTCGACGTTCACGTCGCCCTCGATCGCGATGTTGAGCTCGTCGGTCAGACCGGTGATGTCGAGCGCGCCGTCGATGGCGATGCCCGCGCCATCGAGCGCGATCTGCGTCAGGCGCAGGGGCTCGCCCTCGCGGTAGTCGAATTCGAGGATTCCGGACAGGGTCGTGCCGACGGCTTCAGCGAGCGAGGGGTCCGCGAAGGCGAGCGCCTCGGTCGCGATGTCGAAGCGGCCATCCACTTCGCCGACAGCAGTGCCTTCGCCGCGTAGGAGCGTGCCCGAGCCGTCGAGGCTCAGCCGTTCTGCCGAAAGGGTGGGGCGGTCGAGGCCCGTCACGGCAAGTTCCGCCTGCCAGGCATCGCCGGTTTCGGCATCGTATTGCACGTTCAGATCGGCGCGATCGACGCGCGTGACCTCGCCGGGAATGGGCAACTGGATCGGCGCGCCGTCCCGCCCGGCGATATCGCCCGTCAGATCGATCCGCTCCGGCCACTTGTCGGGGCCGAGCGCGATGAAACCGTTGATGTTGATCGCCTCGGAGGCAAGCTCCAGCGTGTCGATGGTCAGAGCGCCCGACTCGAGGCTTTGGCCCGCCACGTCGAGACTGAGATCGGCACCGAAGAATTCGCGGTTCTCGGGCGTCAGCAGGGGACGGATGTCGCCTTGGACATCCGCGGAGAAACCGGTGCCCGCGACATCCCCCTCAAGCGCTGCCACCGCGACGCGGCCCGTGAGGCGATCCTCGCCATCCGTGGCAAGTTGCAGATCGGCGGCGAAATCCGACAGCGGGCCTTCGCCCTCCACGCTCAGCGCGACAGGCGGTGTGCCCGGCAGGCCGATCAAGGTCGCGGCGATACCGCCTTCGGGCTCGTCGAGCGACAGATCGAGCGACAGGACGTTGGTTTCGTTCGCGTAGGAGCCCTCAAGGCTGATCTCGCCGCCCCGGTCGAGCCGGTCGATCGAGAGCGAGACATCGCCTTCTCCGCCCGCAAGGCTCGCCGAGCCTTCGAGCGCGAGCACGGCCTCGACACCGATCACCGGCTCGCCAAGCTCCACCCGCTCGGCCGCGATGCGTCCGATCTGCACCGAGACCGGCAGTTCGGGAAGAGAGAACGGCTGGGCCTGGGCGTCGGGGACTTCGGTCGTCTCGCCGCCCTGTGGCAGGCGCGGGACGAGGATCTCTTCGGCGATCAGCTCATCGACCGAGACCCGCCCCCGCAGAAGCGCCGCGCGGTTCCAGTCGAGGGTGACGCCTCGCAGGGTGAGCCAGGGGCCCTCGGCATCCGAAAGGATTAGCTCTTCCACCGTGGCTTGTGAAGAAAGCGCGCCCTGGAAGCCGACAATATCGACGCCGAAATTCTCGCCCGAGAGGTTGTCCTCGATCAGGGCCTCAAGCCGGCCGCGCTCGCTGTTGTCATCCTGTTGCGCCAGCACGGTCGTCGCGCCGATGCCCGCCGAAAGGGTCGTCGCGGTGAGAAACTTGCCAAGATGTCTCAAAATGCCTGTCCGATACCGATGTAGAATTGCACGCCTTCGCCGGTCTCTCCGCCGGTGGGGCCGGCCACGTCGACGCGGATCGGGCCGATCCCGGTCTGGTAGCGAATCCCGAGCCCCGCGCCCGAATGCCATTCGCCCGAGCCGTCATAGAAGCTTTCTTCGCCGATATAGCCCGCATCGTAGAACCCCACGACGCCGATATTCTCGGTCACGTCGCGGCGCAGCTCCGCCGAGATGCCGAGGAAGGATCGCCCGCCGATCTCATCGCCATTGCCGAGATCGACCGCAAGCGAGCGGAAAGGCTGGCCACGCACGGTGCCGCCGCCGCCGGAGGTGTAGAGGAAATCGGGCGGCGCGTCGGTGATGTCGGGCCCCGCAACCGAGCCGAGCTGAATCCGCAGCGCGGCAACGGTCGCATCATCCATGCCGAACCCCTGGTAGGCCCGCGCATCCGCATCGAACTTGAGCCCGCCAGGCGAACCCATGAGCCCCACGAAGGGCGTCGCGGTCGCGGTGACGTAATAGCCGCTCACGGGGTTCAGATCGTTGGACCGCGTATCGTAGGTCAGGGTGCCGGGAAGCGTGAGCAGCAGGAACTCGCGCTCGCCAAGGTCGTCCTCGGTCTCGCTGTAGCTGAGGCCCAGA
Source organism: Roseivivax halotolerans (assembly GCF_900115815.1). Taxonomy (GTDB): domain Bacteria; phylum Pseudomonadota; class Alphaproteobacteria; order Rhodobacterales; family Rhodobacteraceae; genus Roseivivax; species Roseivivax halotolerans. The sequence continues at coordinate 202,142 of NZ_FOXV01000006.1, forward strand.
CCAATCTCCGCGGTGTAGCGGTCGTTGAGGCGGCGGGTCGCGCCGATCTCGAATTCGGCCCGGTTGGAAATGAAGGTCGGCTCGTCTTCGCGGGTCAGCGAGGCCTGGACGTAGCCATCCGTTTCCGCGCCGTAAATCGCCGGGATCTCGAGCCGCCCCGAGAGCGAGTAATCCATACCGCTGTCACTTGCGCCGATGTTCGAGACCGAAGCATCGAACCGCAGCCGCTCTGCGCCGCCGAAGATGTTGCGGTGGAGCCAGAACGCGGTGAGCGCGCCACCCTCGAGCGTCGAGACCTCCGCACCGAAGCCGATCCGGCGGGGTTTGCGGTCACTGACGGACAGCAGCATGTCCATGCTGCCGTCGGGCTCGACCACGTCTGCCTCGCTGAGCGTCACCGAGGAGAACGCGCCGGTGCGTCGCAAGCGGTTCACCACGCGGTCCACATCGTCGGGATCGAAGCGTTCTCCGGCCGGGAAGCCCGCGATGCGCCGGATCGCGGCTTGCCGCACAGCGCTGTCGGTCGTGATCTGCATATCACCGAAACTGACGCGAGGGCCGGGATCGATGCCGATCCGCACGTCGAGGCGCGCGATATCGTGGAGCGCCGTGGCCTGCTCGCTGTCGGGCATGGCCTTGGCGTGGCCGCGCTGGCGCCAGCCTTCGATGGACGCTTGCGCGGCCTCACGGATCACTCCCGTTTCCGCTGGCTGTCCTTGAGCAAAGCCGTCGGGCAGTTCGGTTCTTGCCGCGAGCGGCGCAATCTCTGCCTGCCTGAAGCGGAATTGCGGACCGGTCTCGACACGGATTTCCGCGCGTTGGAAGGCTGGCGGCAGGTTGAGCAGCTCCAGATCCGCGACTTCGCGGCCATCGAGCCGGATCGAGACGACGCCGCTGTAGAACCCCGCATCGTAGAGGGCCTCGACCACGGTTTGGTAATCCGAGAGGGCCGCCGCGGCGACCTCCTGCGGCGTTTCGAGACCTTCGGGGGTAGCCGTCGTCAGGCTCGACGTGTTGCGGATGGCCCGGCCAATGCGGTTGCCCGCTTCGGCATCGTCGGTGGCGATCTCGATATCGATGTCTTCAAGCGCATCTGCGGGCAGTGCCATTACCGAGACGCCTAATGCAAAAGCGGTCGCGACACGTAAAGTCGTACTTGGAAACAAGAGAAAGGCTCCCCCACCGGTATTGCGGCTCGAACGGCTTCATGCAGCCTAACGAGTGACGTCCGGACGTTCCAGCACTGTCACGGGCCTCATGGCTCACAAAAGAGCCATCCGCGGCAAGGGATGAAAGGGCGGGCGGTTCTTCCGCCACGCCCTTTTCGCATATCAGGCCAAAAGGCGCCGCGCGATCACCTGCGCCTGGATCTCTGCTGCGCCCTCGAAGATGTTGAGGATGCGCGCATCGCAGAGGATCCGGCTGATCGGGTATTCCAGCGCGAAGCCGTTGCCGCCGTGGATCTGGAGCGCATTGTCCGCCGCTGCCCAGGCGACGCGCGCGCCCAGAAGCTTGGCCATGCCTGCCTCGAGATCGCAGCGCCGACCTTCATCCTTCTCCCGCGCGGAGAAATAGGTGAGCTGGCGTGCCACCATGATCTCCACCGCCATCATGGCAAGCTTGGAGGCGACACGCGGGAAGGCGATGAGCGGCTTGCCGAACTGCTTGCGGTCCTCGGCGTAGCGCATGCCCTGGTCGAGCGCCGATTGTGCGACCCCGATGGCCCGCGCGGCGGTCTGGATGCGCGCGCTTTCGAACGTCTCCATCAGCTGCTTGAAGCCCTTCCCCTCTTCGCCGCCGAGAAGGTTCTCGCCCTTCACTTTGAAGTCGTCGAAATTGACCGTGTATTCCTTCATCCCGCGATAGCCGAGCACTTCGATCTCGCCGCCCGAGATGCCCGGATCCTGCCAGGGCTGTTCGTCGGTGCCCGGGGTCTTTTCCGCCAGGAACATCGACAGGCCCTTGTAATCATCGGTGCCGGGAACGGAGCGCGCGAGCACGGTCATCACGTGGGTGCGCGCCGCATGGGTGATCCATGTCTTGTTGCCGTTGAGGATCCAGTCGCCGTTCTCGTCCTTGGCCGCCTTGGTTCGCAGGCTGCCGAGGTCGGAGCCGGTATTGGGCTCGGTGAAGACGGCGGTCGGCAGGATCTCACCGCTTGCAAACCCGGGAAGCCAGCGCGTTTTCTGGTCGTCGGTGCCGCCTGCGATCACCAGCTCCGCCGCGATCTCCGAGCGGGTGCCGAGGCTGCCCACGCCGATATAGCCGCGCGAAAGCTCCTCGGAGACGACGCACATCGACGCCTTGGAGAGGCCCAGTCCGCCGAATTCCTCGGGGATGGTCAGACCGAAGACACCCATCTCCGCGAGTTCCTCGATCACCTCCATCGGGATGAGTTCGTCCTTGAGGTGCCATTCATGGGCGTGCGGCTCGATCTTGTCTACGGAGTAGCGGCGGAACTGCTCGCGGATCATCTCGAGCTCTTCGTCGAGCCCGGTGCGGCCCACCGTGATTTCGGCGGAGCGCTCGCGCATCAGCTCGACGAGCCGCACGCGCGCCGCCTGGGTGTTGCCGCCCTGGGTCAGCGTCATCACCGCGTCGGACATGAGCGCGCGCATGTCATCCTGAGCGAGCCCAAGATCCTGCAAGCGCACGACCTCGCCCTGGTTCATCTGGATGCCGCCATAGATCTGCCAGAGGTATTCGCCAAACGCGATCTGGTGAATGAGCTGCTCGACCTCGCCGAACGTGCCTTCGTCCTGCATCCGTTCGGCCCAGCCCTGCATCTCGCGCAGGGACTCGACGTAGGTTGCGAGCCAGGCGAGCCCGTGCGCGGCTGTCTGGTGCGCCTCGAGCTTGGAGCCCGACACCCGGTCGCCATCCATGACGAGCGCCGACACCGAGGCTTTCGCGCGGGCCAAAACGTCGTCGCAGGGTCCGAGCGCGGCCTTCGTCAGAGCGAGAAGATCGGGAAGAAGCGCGGTCTCCGCGAGTGTCAGATCCTGACCGTCATGTGCCATGGTTCACATCCTCTTTTCGTTTGGCCTCGACATAGCGCCCTCGCAGGCGCAGCGCAACAAAGATACGCTGCGATGCGGCAAAACGTTCAAAAATTGCGCGACCGTTTTCGCTGGTCGTCCGCCATTTGTTTGATAACACAGCATGCATGGAGCTTCTTTCGGACCTTTTGACGCCCGCGCAATGGGCGCTCGCCCTCGGGGTGACGTTCCTTGCGGGATTCGTGAAGGGCGTCGTGGGGTTCGCCATGCCGATGATCATGATCTCGGGGCTGGGCTCGATTCTCGCGCCGGACGTGGCGCTCGCTGCACTGATCCTCCCCACGCTGATGTCCAACGGGATGCAGGCGCTCCGGCAGGGTCCGCGCGCTGCGGCGGGATCGGTCAAGAAATTCAGGGTCTTCCTGATCGTCGGTGCCGTTATGCTGATCCTTTCGGCACAGCTCGTCGCCGTGATGCCGGTCTCGGTCATGCTGGCGCTGATCGGCGTGCCCATCGTCGCTTTCGCGATCGCGCAGATCGCTGGCTGGGATGGACGGCTGCCCGCCGGGCCGACACGGGTGTTCGAGGTCGGGATCGCCGCATTCGCGGGCTTCATCGGTGGTTTCTCGGGTGTCTGGGGGCCGCCGACCGTGGCCTACCTGATGGCACTCGATACCGAGAAGACCGAACAGATGCGCGTCCAGGGGGTCATCTACGGCCTTGGCGCCGTCGTTCTGACGCTGGCGCATATCGGCTCGGGTGTTCTGAATAGCGCGACGGTCTGGCTATCTTTGGCGCTGATCCCGCCGGCGGTGCTGGGCATGTGGGCCGGCGGGCAGGTGCAGGACCGGATCGACCAGCGCTTCTTTCGGCGTGCAACGCTCTGGGTCTTGCTGATCGCCGGACTGAATCTTCTGCGCCGCGCCTTTCTGGCCTGACCTCAGGAGAGCGGGATGCCCTCGCACATCGCCGCGATCTCGGGTGCTTCGGCCGCTGTCACCACCCTGAAGCGCGCCTCGTAAAGCACCTCACCATTCTGTTCGGCGCGAAAGGTCCAGAGGCCGGGAACCTGCTCCTCGGGCACATCGAACGTATAGGCGTTGATCGAGGTGCCGGTCCCGCCAAGCGACGTCACGTAGGCTTGCCGGGTCGTGCCGGTCTCGGTGAAGGGCGGGTGCGTCAGGGTCAGGACAACACCGGGATAGGCTGCCCCGTCGAGGCTTTCCGTCTTTATGCCAAAGCTCACATCCGGCACGGCAGGCACCACGTTGGTCTGCCACTGGAACTCCGGGATCGTCTCGAAAAGCTCGATCTTGCCCGCGACCGTGCCGGGAGCCTCCATTTCTCCGACCGACGGGACATCGCAGAACACGCCCTGTTCTACGGCGAACTGAGCCGGGTCATAATCGACCTCGGAAAAAGCCGGGCTGGCGATGAGGCAAAGAAGGACGGGCAGGGCGCGCATTGGGTGAAGGGTGCAGCCGAGCGCCCCGGTGTCAATTCCCGAGGTCGTGAAACGAAAACGCCCCGGCGGTGTCCCGCCGGGGCGTCCTGATCCTAAGCGGGACGCGTTACCCGATCGCGACCGCTTTCACGTCGTCGTCGATATAAGGGATGTACTGCTCGAAATTGTCGGCGAACATCGCGACCAGCTTCTCGGCCTGCGCGTCATAGGCGGCCTTGTCGTCCCAAGTGCGGCGCGGGTCGAGCAGAAGCTCGGCAACGCCTTCGACCTTCACCGGAACCTCGAAGCCGAAATTGGGGTCTTTACGGTATTCAGCGGAGGACAAACGCCCCTCGAGCGCTGCCGACAGAAGCGACCGCGTCGCCTTGATCGGCATCCGGCTGCCCTGTCCGTAGGCGCCGCCGGTCCAGCCGGTGTTCACCAGCCAGCATGTCGCACCGTGCTTGGCGACCTTGTCGCGCAGAAGGTTGCCGTAGACTTCCGGCCGGCGCGGCATGAAGGGCGCGCCAAAGCAGGTCGAGAAGGTCGGTTGCGGCTCGGTCACGCCCCGCTCGGTTCCGGCGACCTTCGCGGTGAAGCCCGACAGGAAGTGATACATCGCCTGCGCGGGCGTCAGACGCGCGATCGGGGGCAGGACGCCGAAGGCATCGCAGGTCAGCATGACGATGTTCTTCGGGTGCCCGCCAAGCGCCGTCGACGAGGCGTTCGAGATGTAATCGAGCGGATAAGCACAGCGCATGTTCGCGGTGAGGCTGTCGTCGTCGAAATCGAGCTCGAGCGTCTCGGGATCGAATATCATGTTCTCGATCACAGTGCCGAACTTGGTCGTGGTGGCGTAGATCTCGGGCTCGGCCTCTTCGGAGAGGTTGATGGTCTTGGCGTAGCAGCCGCCCTCGAAATTGAACGTGCCCCGCTCGGACCAGCCATGCTCGTCGTCGCCGATGAGGACCCGGTCGGGATCGGCCGACAGCGTTGTCTTGCCGGTGCCCGACAGGCCGAAGAAGATCGCCGTATCGACCGGGTTACCCTTCGCGTGGTTCGCCGAGCAGTGCATCGGCATCACGCCCTTCTCGGGCAACAGGTAATTGAGCAGGGTGAAGACCGATTTCTTGTTCTCGCCCGCATATTCGGTGTTCGCGATCAGGATCAGCTTGCGGTCGAAATTGAGCGCGATGACTGTCTCGGACCGGCAGTCGTGCTTGGCCGGGTCGGCCTTGAAGCTTGGGCAGTTCACGATGGTGAAATCGGCGGTGAACTCGTCGAGGCTTTCGCGATCGGGGCGGCGCAGCATGTGGCGGATGAACAGACCGTGCCAGGCGAGCTCCGTGACCACGCGCACATTGAGCTGGTGCGTCGGATCGGCTCCGCCGAAAAGATCCTGCACGAAATAGTCTCGGCCCTTCATGTGCTCGAGCATGTCGGCATAGAGCGCATCGAAGCCTTCGGGCGACATCTCGGCGTTGTTTTCCCACCAGATATCGTTCGCGACACTGTCCGTTTTCACGACGTGCTTGTCCTTGGGCGAGCGGCCGGTGAACTTGCCGGTGGTGACAAGAAACGCGCCGCCGCGGCCAAGAGTGCCCTCGCCGCGCCGAAGCGCCGCGTCGATCAGCGCCGGCTCGATCTGGTTGTAGTGAACCTCTCCCAGCCCCTCGATCCCTTGGTCCTCGAGGCGGAAGTTCGGATTGACCCGTCCGGATGTCATTGTTTCGGCTCCTCCGGCCATCTGCGTGGCAAGGCGCGCCAGACAGGCACGCGAACCCGGCGTTTGCGGCCGGGTGACATGGGCATAACACGCGTATTTTGCAGGCCGAAAGGTGCCAAAGTGTCCGTTAGCGCAACCAAATGACCTTTAGCGCAATCATCTTGCGCGGGCGTCCGCCCAACGGGCTACCTGCGTGACCATTAAGCCGCTCGTGAGAAAAATTGCGTTTAAATTGTGACGCTCTGCGAACCGATTCGCAGAATGGAATTGTTCGAGGCGCTCGCGACGCGCATAATGGCGCAAAAAACAATGTGAGCAGTACAAGGATCGCAACGATGAACAAGATCGCTCTTGTCGATGACGACAGGAATATCCTGACGTCCGTGTCCATCACGCTCGAGGCGGAAGGGTTCGAGGTCGAGACCTATAACGACGGGCAGCAGGCGCTCGACGCATTCAACAAGAAGATGCCCGACATGGCGGTCTTCGACATCAAGATGCCCCGCATGGACGGCATGGATCTGTTGCAGCGCGTGCGCCAGAAATCCCGCATGCCGGTCATTTTCCTGACCTCCAAGGACGACGAGATCGACGAGGTGCTGGGACTGCGGATGGGCGCGGACGACTACGTCAAGAAGCCGTTCTCGCAGCGCCTCCTGGTTGAGCGCATCCGCGCGCTGCTGCGCCGCCAGGAAGCGATCGAAAGCAACGTGGTCGGCGAGACCGAGGAAACCAAGCTGATGACGCGCGGCGCCCTGACAATGGACCCGCTGCGGCATTCCGTGACTTGGAAAGGGCAGGACGTTTCGCTTACGGTGACGGAGTTCCTGCTCCTTCAGGCGCTTGCCCAACGCCCCGGCTTCGTGAAGTCGCGCGACCAGCTCATGGATGTGGCCTATGATGACCAGGTCTACGTGGACGACCGCACCATCGACAGCCACATCAAGCGGCTGCGCAAGAAGATGCGCAGCGTGGATGACGAATTCTCCGCTATCGAGACGCTCTACGGTATCGGCTACCGATACAACGAAGAGTAACGGTCATGGCCTTGGCCGAACGTATCCCCATGAATGACGAGTCCTCGCCCGAAAACCGGCGCGACGACGATGTCGTGCTCGGGGATGACTGGGTCGCGCCGGACGCCACCGTCGAGAAGGAATTGCAAGAGAGCCGCGCGCGCCGCGGCCTCTTCGCGCTCAACCGCTCGCCGCTGACGCGCAAGATCATCATCTTCAACCTGATCGCGCTCAATATCCTCGTGGCGGGAATCCTGTTCCTGAACTCGTCCCGCGATACGCTGGCGATCCAGCGCGCCTCGGCGATGGAATCCGAGGTCGAGCTGATCGCGGATGTCTTCGAAGCGCAAATCGCGGGCGATGAAGTGAACCTCGCGACCGATGAGGGCGTGAATGTCGCGGCAACGCTTGAAGGCCTCGATCTGCGCCAGGATGCGCGGCTCTTCGTCTTCGATGACCAGCGCTTCCTCGTCGGGGAGACACGGGGCGCGCTCGCCCTGACCAACGCGCTGGCAACCGATTCCGAGCCCGAAGAACCGACTGTCCTGTCCGATTTCCTAGGCAATCTCTTGCAGACGCTATCGAGCGTGTTCACCATCCTGTCTGGCGATCCCCCGATCACCGAGGAGGACCGTCTGCGGCAACTGATCGAGGCGCAAGGCCAGGCCGGAACCTATGTCGGGCAGGCTGTGAACGACGCCGGCGAGACCGAGTTCACGGCGCTCACGCCGATCCGTTCGGGCGGCGCCGTCGTCGGCACGCTTGGGCTTGTCTCCTCTGCCGAAGAGATCGATACCGCCGTGCGTCTCGAACGCGACCGCGTCCTGCAGATGTTTGTCATCGCGACCGTCGTCTCCATCGCGCTCAGCCTTGTTCTGGCCTCCACCATCGCCAATCCGATTTCCGATCTGGCCGCCGCCGCCGAGATCGGCCGCGACCGCAACAAGCGTTCGAGCCAGCCGGGCCGCATCCGTATCCCCGACCTCACCGCCCGCCCGGACGAGATCGGGCGGCTCTCGGGCGCGCTGCGGGGGATGGTCGGCGCGCTCTACGACCGGATCGACTCCAATGAACAATTCGCCGCCGATGTGGCGCACGAAATCAAGAACCCGCTCGCATCGCTGAGATCGGCGATCGGCTCCCTTCGGATCGTCAAGAAGGAAGAGCATCGCGACAAGCTTCTCGACGTGATCGAACACGATGTGCGCCGCCTCGACCGCCTCGTCTCCGACATCTCCAACGCCTCGCGTCTCGACAGCGAGCTGGTGAAAGAGGAGGAGCAGGAGTTCAACCTGCTCGAGATGCTCGACAACCTGACTCAATATCTGGGTCAGGACGCGCGCAAGAAGGGCATCGAGTTCATCACCGACCTGCCGCTGCGCCCGATCGAGATCAACGGCCTCGAGGCGCGCCTGGCGCAGGTCTTCGTCAACCTCATCACGAACGCGATCTCCTTCTGCGAAGATGGCGACGCGATCCGCGTTTGGGCGCGCAAACGGGATAACCGGGTGCTCGTCGTGGTCGAAGATACCGGCCCCGGCATTCCCGACCAGGCGTTGACCAAGATCTTCAAGCGCTTCTATTCGCAGCGTCCTGAAGGTGATTTCGGCAACAATTCAGGCCTCGGTCTCGCGATCTCCAAGCAGATCGTCGAAGCGCATGGCGGTGTCATCTGGGCCGAGAACATCCGCCCGACCGAGGCCGATATCAGCTCGGAGCCGCTCGGGGCGCGTTTCGTGGTCGGCCTGCCGATCTGAGGTGACGCGCATGCCGGACGAGACGGGCGGCGCAGCGGAAGAGGCCGAGATCCTCCATGCCAGCGCCGTGGCCTTCGAGGGCAAAGCCTGTCTCATCCTCGGCCCCTCGGGCAGCGGCAAGTCGACGCTCGCATTCGAGCTGATCGCGCTTGGCGCGAGCCTCGTCGCCGATGACAGGGTGATCCTGACCGCCACGGCAACCGAACTCGTCGCGTCCTCGCCAGGGCCCATCCTCGGCATGATCGAAGCGCGGGGCGTTGGTCTCCTGGCCTCAGAGCCCGCGCCGCCGACACCGCTCGGCCTCGTGATCGATCTGTCCCGCACGGAAACGGAGCGACTGCCGCCCGAGCGGCACACAACGCTCCTCGGGCGATCCTTGCCCTGTCTTCACAAGGTCGCGTCTCCGGTTTTCGCCGTCGCGATCCGGCAGTATATGCGATTGGGAAGACGTGCATGAGATCCATATGAGCCAGGACAGCACCATACCTCGCGTGATCGTCGTGACCGGGCCTTCGGGCGCCGGGCGGACGACTGCGATCAACGCGCTTGAGGATTTCGGCGTCGAGGCCATCGACAATATCCCGATTTCGCTGATCCCCCGGCTTCTTCAAGCACCGATTGCACCGGGCGGCATCGCGCTCGGTGTGGATGTCCGCAATCGTGATTTCGGCGTGCCGGCGCTTCTGGATCTGATTGCCGCGCTCCGCACCCGCGAGGACATCTCGGTCGAACTTCTGTTTCTCGATTGCGGCAAGGATGCTCTGATCCGCCGGTTCTCCGAGACACGCCGCCGGCATCCGCTCAGCCCCGATACGACGCCCGAGGATGGTATCGCGCGCGAGATCGCGCTGCTGGAGCCGGTTCGCGCAGCGGCGGACAGCCTGATCGACACGACCGCGACATCGCCGCATGATCTCCGCGCGGAGATCGCCCATCGTTTCACCCGGCCCTCGGAGGCGCGGCTGACCGTGTCGCTCCTGTCGTTTTCCTACAAGCGCGGGTTGCCGCAGGGCGCTGACATGATCTTCGATTGCCGCTTTCTCAGGAACCCGCATTGGGACGAAAGCCTGAGGTCACTGACCGGTTTGTCGGGCGACGTGCGTGCCTATATCGCAGAGGATGCTCGGCTCGCGCCCTTCCTTCGCCAGATCACGGAGCTGCTCGAATTCCTGCTTCCGGCACATCGGGAAGAAGGCAAAGCGCATATCACCGTCGGCATCGGGTGTACCGGCGGGCAACACCGCTCGGTCGCCGTGACAGAAAGCGTGGCGGCTGCTCTTGCGGAGACGGGCTGGCAGGTGTCAACTGAACATCGCGAACTTGAGCGGCGGGGGCTTCTCCCGGGGGACGAGCAGTTTGCACACGGCGGAAAGGACGGAAGGCGGCTTTGATCGGGATCGTCATCGTAGCGCATGGCGGATTGGCGCGTGAGTATCTCGCGGCGATCGAACATGTCGTGGGCGCGCAATCCGGTATTCTTGCCATCGCGATCGAGCCGGACCACGACCGCAGCTCCAAGCAATCCGAAATCTGCGCCGCCGCGGACAATGTCGACCAAGGGCAGGGCGTGGTGATCGTCACCGACATGTTCGGCGGCTCCCCCTCGAACCTCTCGCTCCGGGCGTGCCAGCCGGACAATCGCCGCATTCTCTACGGTGCGAACCTGCCGCTGCTCATCAAGCTTGCCAAGTCGCGCCATCTGGCCGTGCCCGATGCCGTCCGCATCGCGCTAGAGGCAGGGCGCAAATACATCGACAGCCAGAATATCGGGCCCAGTGGCGTGATCCCGGCGAAGACGGCGTGACCCGGAGCGAGGCCCTGAAATGAGCGAGAGCGTTCGCCGCGAGTTGAAGATCGTAAACGAAAAGGGCCTGCACGCGCGTGCGTCCGCGAAACTCGTCGAGGTCGTCGAGGGGTTCGAGGCGAGCGCGGAGGTGAGCCGCGAGGGAATGTCCGCCTCGGGGGACAGTATCATGGGGCTCCTGATGCTCGCTGCTGCCAAGGGCTGCACCATCGACGTCGAGACCCGCGGCAGCGATGCCGAAGCGCTCGCCGACGCAATCGAGGCGCTGGTGTCGGACCGGTTCGGCGAGGCCAACTGAGATGCGGCTGGATCCGCTCCAGCCACACGGGCCGCCACGGGATCCCGAAGAAGAACCGGTGCAGGTCGAACCTGTCCAGGCGCCCTACGACAAGCGCAAGCTCAGCTACGCCAATACCTTTGCCAACCCGTCCAAACGGCTCGCCATCCGCACGCTGGAATGGCTGACCGGCAAGCTGACCCTTCTGCGTATGGTCCGGCGGTTCGAGCGGATGGGCCTCGTCGAAGGGCAGGCCTTCTGGGCGCGCGCGCTCAAGATCATGGGGATCGAGCTTGGCACGCCCGATCACGAGATCGCCCGCATCCCGCGCGAGGGGCCCGTCATCATCGTCGCCAACCATCCGCATGGGCTCGTCGATGGCATGGTTCTGGCAGAGCTGATCGGACGCGTCCGCGAAGATTACAAGATCCTCACCCGCTCGCTCCTGACCGGGGTCGAGGAAGTCGGCCGCTTCATGATCCCCGTGCCGTTCCCGCATGAACCCGATGCGCGCCAGCAAAGTCTCAGGATGCGGAACGAAGCGATGGCGCATCTCGAAGCGGGCGGCGTGATTGTGCTTTTCCCGTCGGGCGTCGTCGCGTCTTCGGACACCGCCTTCGGCCCTGCAGAGGAGCGCGACTGGAACCCCTTCACCGCGAAGATGGTCCTGCGGTCCGGGGCGACCGTGGTGCCCATCCGGTTTCCCGGCCAGAATTCCCGCGCCTACCAGATCGCGAACCGGGTTTCGCCGACGCTCAGGCAGGGGCTCTTGATCCACGAGGTCGTGGCTGCCTGCAACAAGCCGCAAGCGCCGATCGTCGGCACGCCGCTAACGCCGCGCGACATCGCGGAACTGGCTCCGGGCGGTCGGGATCTGTCCGCCAGGCTCCGTGCGCTAACGATGGCGCTCAGCCGGTAGGAACGGGCACCATCGTGCCGGTCAAGAGCGCGACATGTGTCTCTTCACCGTCCAAGACCGCAAAGACATCTGCCGCAACCACGATCAGCCGCCGTCCGAAGCGCACCACGCGGCCCCGCGCGACAAGACGCTCGCCGCGCGCAGGCGCGAGAAGATGAATGCGCATCTCGGACGTCACGACCTCCATATCCGCACCAAGAAGGCTGAGCGCCGCATAGCCCGCCGCACTGTCGCCCAGCGAAAAGGTCAGCCCGGCATGCGCGAAGCCGTGCTGCTGCAACACGCCCGGCCCGATCGGCGCGGTAATCTCGACGGCACCATCCGCGACCGAAAGGATCTCGGCCCCGAAGGTCTCCATCAGGCTTTGCCGGGCAAAGCTGTCGTGAATGCGGGTGTCTGTCATGGCTGTATCTGGTCACGCGCCGCACGCGGCGGCAAGACCCTAGCGCGGCATCGGGACGGCAAGAGGCTTCGGCCCGGTCAGGATCGCCTGCGCGCCCGGCTCCATGAGACCCGAAAGAGCGGCGTTCGAGGTCCAGAGGCCACCGGTATAGGCACCGTAGGCCGGCATGATGAGCCGGCACGCATCAACGAGGAAACACGCCCGCGAGATCGATCGTCCGCGCAGCGCAAGCCGCGCCTTGGGATGATAGTGCCCCGAGACCTCGCCAAACCCGTCCCGCGTCGCGATATGCCGGAAGACGAGCGGCCCGCGCCGGGCCTCAGCCGCATGTGTGCCGCCGATCCCGACGGGGCCGGGATCGTGATTGCCCTCGATCCAGAGCCAGCTTCGTCCTGCCTGCATCCGGGTCAGCCAGAGCTCGGCCTCCTCGGGTAGCGTGGCACCGGCCTCCACGCTGTCGAAACTGTCGCCAAGGCAGACAACCTCGCCCGCGCCCGTCGCGTCGAGATCCGCATCGAGCCGCGACAGCGTCTCGACCGTGTCGTAGGGCGGCAGCATCGCACCCCCGTTCGCCACGAGCCGCGCGCATTTGCCGAGATGCAGATCCGAGACCACGAGAAGCCGCTGATCCGGCCAGAAAAGCGCGCCCGAGGGCAGCGCGTGCAACTGCGTTCCGCGAAAGTGGAAAGCGTGGGTGTTCATGGCCTGTTCTTATGCATCGCGCGGCGCGTTACGCAACCCCGTGCGCGCCGCTTGGCATCTTACCAAGGAACCCGCCAGACCGGTTTCGCTGGCGCATCGACCTGCGCGAGCCCGCTCTCGTCCAGAAGGCGCGTGACCTCCTCCTCGATCAGCCGCTCGTCCGCCGATCCCTGGATCGGCACGCGGCCGGGCTCGAGAAACAGCGGCGCGGCGAGGGGCGTCACCCGCTCGAGCCGCAGCAGGTCGATCCGGTTGCCCACCCGCTGGCACATCTCCCGAATGCGCGAGAAATCTACGAGCCCGCGCATCGCCTCGGCGCGCGTGATCTCGAGCATCAAGTGGTTGGGATCGTATTTCACCAGCGTATCGTAGAGGATGTCCGAGGACATCGTCGCCTGCCGCCCGGTCTTGCGCTGCCCGCCCACCTGCCGTTCGATCAGGCCCGCGATCGTGGCCGAGGCGCGGAAGGTCCGCTTCATCACCGCGTTGCCTTGCAGCCAAGTGTCGAGCCCGACTTCGAGCCGCTCGAGATCGAAGAGCGGCCGGGGGTCGCTTACTGCGTCCAGCCCCCAGATCAGCGTCGCGTAATCGGTGGCGACGAAGCCCATCGGCGCGAGCCCTTCCTCTTCCATCCGCTTGGTCAGGAGAAGTCCGAGCGTCTGCATCGCGTTGCGCCCCGCAAAGCCGTAGACGACCAGTTGCTCGCGCCCGTCATGGGGGAAGCTCTCGATCAGGAGCCGTCCGGGCTCGGGCAGACGGGAGACCTCGCGCTGAAGGCTCAGCCATTCGGCGGTATGGCCCGGCAGCTCCGGCCAGCGTTCGTTCTGGAACATCCGCACGATCCGGTCGGAAAGCTGCGTCGAGGTGGCGAACTTGGTGCCCATGAAGGTCGCGATCTTGGGTTTTTGCGCGGCATCCCGGCTGACCTCTACGACCATCTCGCGCAATCCCTCGTAGCGCACGATCTGCCCGCCGATCAGGAAGGTGTCGCCCTTGCTCAGCGTCGCGGCAAAGCCTTCCTCGACCTCGCCGAGCGGTTTGCCGCCGCGGCCGCGCATGCGGACCTTGAGCGTGTCGGTGTCCTGGATGGTGCCGATATTCTGCCGGATGCGCGCTGCCGAGCGCGGATCGCGAAGCTCCCAGAGCCCGTCCTCGCGCTGGCGGATTCGCCGCCACTGGTCGTAGGCCCGAAGCGCGTAGCCGCCCGTCGCGCAGAAATCGAGACAGGCGTCGAACTCGGCGCGCGTCAGTCCGGCATAGGGTCCCGCCGCGTTCATCTCGACATACAGCATATCGGCATCGAACGGTCCCGAGGCGGCGGCGATCAGGATGTGCTGGCAGAGTACGTCGCGCGGGCCCGGCCCGCGCGGCTCCCCGTCGAGATCGCGGTCCCGCACCGCCTCGAGCGCGGCCACGCATTCCACCACCTCGAACCGGTTCGCCGGCACCAGGAGCGCCTTCGATGGCGCGTTGTAGCGGTGGTTGGCTCGCCCGATCCGCTGCACGAGCCGCTTGACGTTCTTCGGCGCGCCGACCTGGATCACCAGGTCCACGTCTCCCCAATCGATGCCGAGATCGAGGCTGCCTGTGCAGACGATGGCCCTGAGATCGCCGCGGACCATCGCCGCTTCCACCCGCTCGCGCTGGACCCGGTCGAGCGAGCCGTGATGGATGCCGATGGGCAGCGCCTCCTCGTTGGCGAGCCAGAGATTGTGAAAGAAGATCTCCGCCTGCGCGCGGGTATTGTGGAAGATGAGCGTCGTGCGGTGCTGCCGGACCGCCTCCAGAACCGCCGGGATCGCGTATTTCGCGCCACCGCCAGACCAGGGCGGGCGCTCTTCGGTCACGAGCATGGAGATGTCCGGCTCGGGGCCGGGATCCGCCTCGACGATCTCGCACGGGTCGGGATGGCGCGCCATCAGTCGCGCGATGGCGTCCGGGTCATCCACCGTCGCCGACAGCCCGACGCGGCGCAGCCCTGGCGCCAGCGTTTGAAGCCTTGCCAGCGCCAGCATGAGCTGATCGCCCCGCTTCGATTCCGCGAGCGCATGAATCTCGTCCACGACGACCCGTTTCAGCCCGGCGAACATCCGGCCCGCATCCTCGTAGGAGGTCAGCAGCGCGAGGCTCTCGGGCGTCGTCAATAGAATATGCGGCGGATCGGCGCGCTGACGCTTCTTGCGGCTCGCAGGCGTATCGCCCGTGCGGTCCTCGACGCGGATCGGCAGACCGGCCTCCGAGATCGGCGTGGACAGGTTGCGCCTTATGTCGGAGGCCAGAGCTTTCAGCGGACTGACATAAAGCGTATGCAGCCCCGGCTCTGGACGCTCCGCAAGCTCGGCAAGGCTCGGCAGGAAGCCTGCCAGCGTCTTGCCGCCGCCCGTTGGCGCGATGAGCAGAAGCGCAGGCGCACCGGCCCGCTCCAGCATGGTCTGCTGATGCGGGTGCAAGTCCCAGCCGCGCGCGTCGAACCAGGTCTTCAGCGCTGCTGGCAGCTCGGTCATGGGAATTGGCGCACCGGAGCCGCGCAGCGCCCGCGCCCCTCTTTGGATTGGCGAAAATACCGTGCGGGGGGTCTGGGGGGCGCAAGGCCCCCCAGCCGTGTCGTCTCAGCCGCCATAGGGATCTTTCGCGCTGCGATCTTCCGAAAGCGTCTGCTGGCGCCGGGAGACGAGCAGTTCGATCGCGTCCGCAAGATGGATCTCGGCGATGCTGTAATCGCCGCGTGCCACGCGCATGCGATGCGCCTCGATCATCACGTCCGCATGGGTGCAGCCGGCGGGCGGCTCGAAGCGGTAGCAGGCCAGTTCGATCAGCAAGCCCAGCGGATCCTTGAAATAGATCGAATCCATGAAGCCACGGTCCTTGGGGCCCGAATGCTTGATCCCGCGCTCATCAAGCCGGGTGACGACCTGGCTCCAGACCGCTTTCGAGACGTTGAAGGCGATGTGATGAACGCAGCCGGGATCCGTCGGCGTCCGGCCATGCACGGGCTTGCGTTTCTCGCTCGTGAAGATGGTGATGAGCCGCCCGTCGCCCGGATCGAAATAGAGATGCCCTTCGTCGGCATCGTCGAGATTGGGCTGATCGAAGATGAAGGGCATTCCGAGTATGCCCTCCCAGAAGTCGATCGAGGTTTGCCGGTCCGCCCCGGTCAACGTGATGTGGTGAACTCCCTGGACCTGTAACTTGCGCATGACGCCCGCCTTCCGATGTGACCCGTTTCCTCTCGCAGGGACATGATAGGGCGCAAGACCCCGCCCGGCGACCGCGTGTTTTTCTCGACAGGCGTGTTTGGCCCGCGCAAGGTGGAAAGGCCCCTCAAGATGGTATGCCAATGTTCCGGCATCTTGCTTTGCCTGTTTGCCTTGCCGCAGCGCTCGGCCTTGCGCCGGACGTGGCGCTGACGGCGGGCTGTGCCGAGGATGCGATGATCGTGCTCGACGGGTCAGGGTCCATGTCGGGCATGGGGTTCGACCGCAGACGCGACGCCAGGATCGTCGAGGCCCGCGCGGCGCTTGGCGAGGTTCTGCCCGGTATCGAGCGGGTGCGCCGTCTTGGCCTCGTGACCTACGGGCCGGGAGAGGGCCGCGTCTGCGAGCGCGTCGATCTTGTCTTCCGGCCTGCGCCCAACGCGGCCGGACCGATCCTCTAGCGGGTGGAGGCGCTCTGGCCCGCGGGCGCAACGCCGCTCACCCGCGCGGTGCGGACGGCGGTGGCGGCTCTGGACGGAGCCGGAGGAACGGTGGTCCTTGTTACCGACGGCAAGGAGACCTGTGGCGGCAACCCCTGCGCGCTTGCGGATCGCCTGGCGCTCATGCGGCCGGGACTGACGGTTCACGTGATCGGCTTCCGCGTCACCGGAGGCAGGCTGTCGCGGGGCGACGAGGTCGACCGCGACTATGGTCGCGCGGTCGCGGATGCGCGCTGTCTGGCCGACCGCACGGGCGGGCGGTACATTGACGCGCAGGATGCCGAGGCCCTGATCGCCGCCCTGCGCGAGACGCTCGGCTGTCTTGCGATCGGAGATGCGACATGGCTGCCGGAACACATTTTCGCACGCTGAGCGTTGCCGCCTGCCTCGCGCTTGCGGGGACGGGTCAGGCAAGCGAGGTCTGCACCGAGGATGCGGTCATCGTCTTCGACGGCTCGGGTTCGATGTCCGAGATGGGGTTCAACAATCTCGGCGAGCCGCGCATCTTCGAGGCCCGCCGCGCCGTTCGGCAGGTCGTGCCCGAGATTGCGCGGATGCGCCGCCTCGGGCTGGTGATCTACGGGCCGGGTGCGCCCGAAACGGATAGCTGCGACACGGTCGACACCCGCTTCGCGCCGCGCTGGGAGGCCGATGGCCTCATCATCTCCGAGATCGAGGCGCTGAGACCGTCTGGCGAGACGCCCATCGCGGATGCTGTCGCCCAGGCCGCCGAGCTGCTGCGTTACCGCGAACGACCCGGAGCGATCGTCCTCGTCACCGACGGCAAGGAGACCTGCGGCGGCGCGCCCTGCCAGCTGGCCGCCGAACTGGCCGCGACGGGAGCCGACCTCACCGTGCATGTCATCGGCTACAAGGTGCGCGGCGATTTCTTCGCCTGGGAAGGCCAGCCCGGCGACTATGCCGATACCGAAAGCACCGCGCGCTGCCTCGCCGATGCGACGGGCGGCGAATATGTCGGTGCGGAAAGCGTGGACGATCTCATCGCGGCGCTTCGGGTCACGCTCGGCTGCAATGTCTATGGCGTGCTCGAGCCTCTGCCCGGCGCGCGCGCAGAATAGAAAAAGCCGTCCCGGATCGCTCCGGAACGGCTTCTGTCTTGCGGATGGCCGCGATCAGTTCGGGATGTCGCCCGTCAGACCCTCGACGTAGAAATCCATGCCGAGCAGCGTCTCATCGGTCGCCGTCTCGCCCTCTTCGAGCCAGACCGAGCCGTCCTGACGATTGATCGGGCCGGTGAAGGGGTGGTATTCGCCGGAGGCCAGCTGCGCCTTCAGCTCCAGCGCTTCGGCCTTCACATCCTCGGGCACCGCGTCCGAAATTTCGCCGATTCCGACCATGCCTTCCTCGATGCCGTGCCAGACATCCTGGCTCTCCCAGGTGCCGTCCATGACCGCCTGCACGCGGTCGATGTAATAGGGCGCCCAGTCGTCGATGATCGAGGAGACGCGCGGCAACGGCGCGAATTCGGACATGTCCGAGGCCTGGCCGAAGGTGATGACGTTACCAGCTTCCTGCGCTGCAGCCTGCGGCGCGGTGGAATCGGTGTGCTGCAGGATCACGTCGGCACCGTTCTCGATGAGCGCGCGGGCGGCATCCGCCTCTTTCGCCGGATCGAACCAGGTATAGGCCCAGACGATGGAGAACTCGACATCGGGGTTCACGCGCTTGGCGTGCAGATAGGCCGAGTTGATGCCCCGGATGACCTCGGGGATCGGGAAGGAGGCGATGTAGCCGATCTTGTTGGTCTCGGTCATCGAGCCCGCGATGTGACCCTGGATCGCACGGCCTTCGTAGAAGCGGGCGGAATAGGTCGAGACGTTGTCGGCGCGCTTGTAGCCGGTCGCGTGCTCGAATTTCACGTCGGGGAATTTCTCGGCGACCGCGATGGTCGGATCCATGTAGCCGAAGGAGGTCGTGAAGATAATGTCGGCCCCGGAAAGGGCCATCTGCGTGATCGCACGCTCGGCATCGGCGCCTTCCGGCACGCTTTCCTGGTAGACGGTCTCGACCGCGTCCCCGAATTCCTCTTCGACGGCAAGGCGTGCCTTGTTGTGTTCGTAGGTCCAGCCGCCATCGCCGATGGGGCCGACATAGATGAAGCCGGCCTTGACCGGATCGTCCTGGGCGAAGGCCGCGCCCGCGGTGAGCGCGAGCGTCGCGGCGCCGGCGAGAAGTGTTCTGCGATACATTATCTTTGGTCTCCCTGTCGTTGGTTGGGTCTTGGCCCCGGCGTCAGGCCGAGGCGTGGAACGGTCGTCCCAGCGATGCGGGCGCGCCATGCGCGCCGCGCGCCGAGATGATCACGAGCACAAGAATGGTTATCAGGTAAGGCGAAGCCGACAAGAGCGCGACAGGCACCGCCGCGCCTGCGGCCTGCAGGTTGAGCTGAAGCACCGTGACCCCGCCGAAAAGGTAGGCGCCGATCGCAACACGCCCCGCGCGCCAGGAGGCGAAGACCACGATGGCAAGTGCGATCCAGCCCGCCCCGGCGGTCATGCCTTCGGTCCATTGCGGCACCCGCACGAGGCTCAGATAGGCCCCGCCGAGCCCGGCGCAGGCTCCGCCGAAGGCAATCGCCACGAGCCGCACGCGCACAACCTTGTAGCCGAGGGCATGGGCCGCGTCATGGCTCTCACCCACGGCGCGCAGGATCAGCCCGGCGCGGGTGAATTTCAGGAAGGCCCAGACCGCGAGCACCAGCAGCAGCGACAAGTAAACCATCGCGTCATGCGAGAAGAGCATCCGCCCGAACACCGGCAGGTCCGACAAGGGACCGAGATCGAGCCGGGGTAGCGTCGGCGATTTCATCCCCTCATAGGGCTTGCCGATCAGCGCCGAGAGGCCCAGCCCGAAAAGTGTCAGGCCAAGGCCCGTCGCCACCTGGTTCGACAGGAAGAGCTGGGTCAGCACCCCGAAGACCAGCGCCAGAAGCGCCGAGGCCAGCGCCGCCGCCATGAAGCCCGGCACGGGCGCGTCCGCGTTGACCGCGACGGCGAAGCCGACAACCGCCCCGGTAATCATCATCCCCTCGACGCCGAGGTTCAGGACGCCCGATTTCTCGACCACCATCTCTCCGATGGCGGCCAGAAGGATTGGCGTCGCCGAAACCATGACGGACGCGATCAGGAGGACGGGGGAGATCGAGCTCAGGTCCATGAGATCCGCCTTTCACATCTGATCCCGTGGCGCACTCCGCTTGGCATTGCGCTCGTGGCTGCCGCGAGTTTCGGTATTTTTACCAACCCAAGAACGCTCATGCGGTCGCTCCGAGGTTCAGCCGGACGCGATAATTGGTGAAGACATCGACGCCCAGAAGGAAGAACAGCAGCATCCCCTGGAACAGCTGGATCGCCGCGCCCGGCAGCCCCAGCATGAGCTGCGCGAGCTCGCCGCCGATATAGGTGAGCGCCATCAGAAGCCCGGCAAGGAGGATGCCAACCGGGTGCAGCCGGCCCAGGAACGCGACGATGATGGCGGTGAAGCCATAGCCAGAGTTGAAATCGATGGAGATCTGGCCCGCCGGACCCGTCACCTCGAACAGACCGGCAAGCCCTGCCAGCGCGCCCGCGATCCCAAGGCAGAAGACGATAACGGCCGCCGGGTTCACGCCCGAGAACCGCGCAGCGCGCGGCGCCTCGCCCGAAAGGCGGATGTTGAAGCCCTGGATGTGCCGCGCCAGCAGGACATACGCCGCGATCACCGCGATAAACGCGGTCAGCACGCCGAAATGCATCCCCGTATTGGCGATGATCTCCGTATTGGCGACCGCGTCCCAGTCCCGGAAATTGCGGCTGCCCGGAAAGCCCATGCCTTCGGGATTGCGCAAGAGCCCCGAAGCGACGGAGGCGAGGATCGACTCCGCTACGTAGACGAGCATCAGCGAGACCAGGATCTCGTTCGTGCCGAACCGCACCTTCAGAAGCGCCGGAATCATCGCCCAGGCCCAGCCGCCAAGTGCGCCAGCCAGGATCATCAACGGGAAAATGAGAGCGCTGTCCGAGGGATAGAAGGCCAGCCCCGCGCCCGCGCCGCAGATCGCGCCCATGATATACTGACCTTCGGCGCCGATGTTCCAGATGCCCGCCCGGAACCCCAGCGACAGACCGATGGCGATCAGGATGAGCGGTCCTGCCTTCACGAGAAGCTGCGGGCGGGAATAGGAGGCGAATTGCGGATTGAAGAGCGGATCCCAGAAGATCGTGCGGATCGCCGTCAGTGGTTCGGCCCCGAGCGCGGCAAAGAGCGCGCCGCCGACGATCATAGTCAGAAGAACCGCGAGGATCGGCGAGGCCAGCGTCCAGGTGCGCGAGGGCTGCGGGCGTTTCTCGAGACGGATCATGCGCGATGGCCTTCTGCGCCGAGGTCGGACGGAATGATCGGGTCACGCATGGCTCGACACCAGTTCGAGGTCATGCGCTCCGCCCATCATCAGCCCGATCTTCTCGATATCGAGCTCTGCGACCGGCCGCGCGCCGCTGAGACGCCCTTCGTTGAGCGCGGCAAACCTGTCCGAGATTTCCATGAGCTCGTCCAGATCCTGGCTGATCACCACGATCCCCGCGCCTTCGGAGGCAAGGTCCAGGAGCGCCTGCCGGATCGCGGCGGCTGCTGCGGCGTCGACGCCCCAGGTCGGCTGGTTCACGACCAGGACCTCGGGCTTTTGCATGATCTCGCGCCCGATCACGAATTTCTGCAGGTTTCCGCCCGAGAGCGCCCGCGCGGCAGTCTGAGCCGAGGGCGTGCGGACATCGAAGCTCTCGATCACGCGCTCGGCGAAACGCGCGGCACCGGGCCAGTCTATGAAGCCGCGGCGCACCAGCTTCTCGCGGCGCGAGGCGGTCAGAACACCGTTCTCGACAAGGCTCATGTTTGGCGCGGCGGCATGGCCGAGCCGCTCTTCGGGGCCAGACAGAAGGCCAAGCGCCCGGCGCGCCAGTGGTCCCGAGCGGCTCACATCCTTCCCCTTGAACGCGATCGTCCCCTGCGGGGCGAGCCGTTCGCCCGAAAGCGCGGTCAGAAGCTCGTCCTGCCCGTTCCCCGCGACGCCGCCAATCCCGAGAACCTCGCCCGCGCGCAGCGATAGCGACACGCCGCGCAGCGGTGTCGCAAACGCATCCGGCGCGGGCAAACTCAGGCTTTTGACCTCCAGGAGAACCTCGCCCGGGCGCGTGGCTTTTGCAGCGGGGGCCGCGAAGCTCGATCCGACCATCATCTCCGCAAGTTCGCGCGCCGTCGTATCGCGCGGCGTGCAGGTCGCCACTTTCTTTCCAAGCCGGAGGATCGTCGCGGTGTCGCAAAGCGCGCGGATTTCCTCGAGCTTGTGCGAGATATAGAGGATCGACGTGCCTTCCGATCTCAATTTCCGCAGCGTCTGGAACAGGATGTCGACCTCCTGCGGGGTCAGGACGCTGGTCGGCTCGTCCATGATGAGAAGTTTCGGATCCTGCAGCAGGCATCGGATGATCTCGACCCGCTGCCGTTCGCCTGCGGATAGGGTGCCGACGGTGCGGAACGGATCGAGCGGCAAGCCGTAGGCTTCGGAGACCTCGCGGATCTGCCGAGCCAGATCTCGCGTCTTGGGCGGCATTTCCATCCCGAGCGCGACATTCTCGGCCACCGACAGCGCATCGAAGAG
Organism: Roseivivax halotolerans; assembly: GCF_900115815.1. Classification (GTDB taxonomy): domain Bacteria; phylum Pseudomonadota; class Alphaproteobacteria; order Rhodobacterales; family Rhodobacteraceae; genus Roseivivax; species Roseivivax halotolerans. Next base: position 224,539 of record NZ_FOXV01000006.1, read on the forward strand.
AGAGAAATGCTGGAAGACCATCGCAACGCCGCTGCGGCGTGCCTCGGCAGGCTCGGACGGGGAAAAGGGCGCCGCCCGCATCGTCATCTCGCCCGCGTCGGGCTGTACCAGCCCGTAGATCATCTTCACGAGCGTCGACTTGCCCGCGCCATTCTCGCCAAGAAGTGCGTGAATCTCGCCCTCGCCGATCTCGAAGGAGACGTCGTCATTGGCGATCACGCCCGGATAGGCCTTTGTCAGGCCCCGGAGGCTGAGAAGTGGTTGTCCCAAACCGCTGTATTCCCCGTCTTGCCCGACTCAAGTAGCTGCGCGGCGACGCCAAGCGCAATGGCTTGAGGATGCTTACCGAGCGATTTCTGCCCAATCGGGCAGCATATGCGCTGAATTTCGGCATCCGAATGGCCAAATCCCCGCAGGCGAGACCGAAAGCGCGCCCATTTCGTGTCAGAGCCGATCAGCCCGGCAAAGGCAAAGCCGCGCCGCAGAAGCGCATCGCAGAGCGCAAGGTCGATCTCGTGGCTATAGGTCAGGATGAGGTGCGCCGCGTCTCCGGGTGCATGGCTCGCCAGCCGCGGCAGGTCTGCGGCAGGCACGATCAGCGTGCCCTGCGGCGGCGTTTCGGGGAAGCGCGCACGATCCGTGTCGGCCCAGGTGATCGCGTAATCGGGCAAGGGCGCAGTGATGTTCACGATGGCCCGGCCCACGTGACCCGCGCCCCAGATCCAGAGTGGCTGGCGTGGCGGCGCGACCGGCTCGATCATCCAGCCTTCGATGAGCCGGGGCGTGACGTCTGCCCCGGAATTGCGCGCGGCAGTCTTGGCACGTGTCACCGCCAGCGGTTCGGCTCCGATCCCACGCGCGTAAAGTCCGGTTTCGGGAACCTCTGCGAGCGCCGCAGCGTCGAACGCTTCGGTCAGAAGCGTCACGCGACCGCCGCAGCATTGGCCGAGATCGGGGCCGAGCGCATGCCGAGAGAGCCCGGTTGCGCCGTCCCGGGCCGCGCGTGCCGCCTCGAATTCGAGCGTGCCACCACCGATCGTGCCCGATTGCCCCTCCGGCCAGACCAGCATCGCCGCGCCGGTCTCGCGCGGGGCCGACCCGCCAGTCTCCGCCACGACGACGCGGGCGACACGGCCATGTCGGGCGACGGCCTCGACGAGCGCTGCGCGATCGAAACTCATGCCCGCGCCCGCCGCACCGCCGCCAGCACCTCTTCGGGTGTCGCGGGAGCATTGAGTGCAGGATAGGCGGGTCCGCAGGCCGCCACAGCGTCCGAGAGCGCGAAGAACACCGACATGCCCAGCATGAAGGGTGGCTCGCCCACTGCCTTGGAGCGGTAGATCGTGTCCTCTCGGTTCTCGCCGTCCCAAAGCGCGACATTGAAGATGTCCGGCCGGTCCGAACAGGCGGGGATCTTGTAGGTCGAGGGCGCATGCGTCGACAGCCGTCCCAGATCGTCCCAGACAAGCTCTTCGGTGGTCAGCCAGCCAGCGCCCTGCACGAAACCGCCCTCGATCTGCCCCTTGTCGATGGCCGGGTTCAGCGATCGGCCGCAATCATGCAGAATATCGGTACGCAGGATGCGATGCTCGCCGGTGAGCGTGTCGATCACCACTTCCGAACAAGCGGCGCCGTGGGCGAAATAGAAGAACGGCCGCCCCTGGCCCTTGATCCGGTCCCAATTGAGCTTGGGCGTCTTGTAATAGCCGGTCGATGAGAGGCTGACCCGCCCCTCGTAACAAAGCTTCGCCGCCTCGGCGAAGGGGATCGTCTCCTCGCCGATGCGCACTTCCCCAGCCGAGAAGGAGACCCGTGATCCTTGGGTCTGGTATCGCGCGGCAAGATAGGCGGCCATCCGGTCGCGGATCGTCTCGGCGGCGGCCTTGGCCGCCATGCCGTTGAGATCGGAGCCCGAGGAAGCGGCGGTCGCCGAGGTGTTCGGCACCTTTCCGGTATCCGTCGCGGTGATCTTCACCGAAGCGGCGTCGAGTCCGAATGTCTCGGCGGTAACCTGCGCGACCTTCTGGAACAGGCCCTGGCCCATCTCCGTGCCGCCGTGGTTCAGCGCAAGACTGCCGTCCTGGTAGACATGAACGAGCGCGCCCGCCTGGTTGAGATGCGTCAGCGTGAAGGAGATCCCGAACTTCACCGGCGTCAGCGCGATCCCGCGCTTGAGCAAAGGCTGCCCGGCGTTCCATTCGGCAATCGCGGCGCGTCGCGCGGCATAGTCGCAGCGTTCGGCAAGCCTCTCGGTCATCTCGCCGAGGATGAAATCCTCTACCGCCATTCCGTATGGCGTCGTTTGCCCGGACGTCGCGGGCGCGGCCTCAGAGGCGGGCACATTGCCCACCGCCCCGCGCGAGGCGAGATCAGCGCCGGTATCGCGCGCCTCCGGCTGGGCTGCATCCCGCGCCCTTGTGTTTGGATTGGCGGAAATACCGTCGGGGGGTGCGGGGGGCAGACGGCCCCCCGCCATCTCCGCGTAGTAGTTGCGCTGGCGCACCTCGAGCGGGTCGAGCCCGAGCCTGTGCGCGACCTCGTCCATCACGCGCTCGATACCCATCATGCCTTGCGGGCCGCCGAAGCCGCGAAAGGCGGTCGCGCTCTGGGTGTTGGTCTTGAGCCGGTGGCTCTCGATCCGCGCGGCGGGCAGATGATAGGCATTGTCCGAATGCAGCATCGCGCGGTCGGCGACGGGCAGGGACAGATCCTGCGCCCAGCCGCAGCGCATCAGGTGGACGAATTCGACCCCCGAGAGACGCCCCTCGTCGTCGAACCCCGCGCGATACTCGATCCTGAGATCGTGCCGCTTGCCGGTGATCGTCATGTCGTCGTCACGGTCGTAGCGCATCTTCGCGGGACGGCCGGTCTTCGCCGCCACGATGGCGCAGGCCACTGCGAGAGCATTGCCCTGGCTCTCCTTGCCGCCGAAGCCGCCGCCCATCCGGCGCGTCTCCACCCGCACGGCGTGCATCGGCAGGCCGAGCGCGTCCGCCACCTTGTGCTGGATCTCGGTCGGGTGCTGCGTCGAGGCATGCACGACCATGTCGCCGCCTTCCTGCGGGAAGGCGAGCGCGGCCTGACCCTCGAGGTAGAAATGCTCCTGCCCGCCGATCTCGATCTCGCCCGAAACCTGGTGCGGACTGTCGTCGATTGCCTCGCCGGCATCGCCCTTCTCCCAGATGCGGGGGCCATCCTCGAAGCGGCTATCGGCCTCCAGCGCCTCGTCGACGGTGAAGATCGCATCGCGCGCCTGCGTCTCGAACACCGCCCGCCGCGCGGCCTTGCGCGCGCTCAGATGGCTGTCGGCGGCCACGATGAAGACCGGCTGGCCGAAATACTGAACCGAATGCCCGGACAGAAGCGGCTCGTCATGCGCCGAGGGCGAGCAATCGGCGGGCCGGTCGAGATCGCCTGCTTCGAGCACCAGCGCGACGCCCGGGCTCTGCCGCACCTCCCGCAGGTCGAGCGACGTGATCCGCCCGCGAGCGATGGGCGCGAGCCCGAAGGCGAGGTGCAGCGTGTTCGCAGGTGCCGGAATATCGTCGACATAGCGGGCTGTGCCCGTCACATGCATCCGGGCGGCGTCGTGGGGCAGGGGCTTGGCGACGCTCATGCCGAGACCTCCAGAACCGAAACCGTGCCGCCCGCGCGTTCGGCGAGATAGCGGCGCAGCATGTTACGGGCCGCCTCCAGACGGTATTCCGCCGAGGCGCGCATGTCGGAGAGCGGCACGAAATCCTCCGCGAACGCATCGAGCGCGTCCTCGATACCCGTCTCGCTCCACTCCGCGCCGATCAGCGCCTCCTCGACGCGGCGGGCACGTTTCGGAACGCCGGCCATGCCGCCGAAGGCTACACGCGCGGCGGTCACGCGCCCGTCGCTCACCTCGATGTTGAAAGCGCCGCAAACCGCGGAGATGTCCTGATCGAACCGCTTCGACAGCTTGTAGACCCGGAACTCCGCGGCCTCGCGCGGAAAACTCACGGCTTCCACGAACTCGCCCTGCGCGCGGTCCTGCTTGCCATATTCGACAAAGAACTCCTCGAGCGGCATGGAGCGGCGATTGTCGCCCGCGCGCAGATGCAATTCCGCGCCGAGCGCGATAAGCGCGGGCGGGTTGTCCCCGATCGGCGAGCCGTTGGCGATGTTCCCGCCGATGGTCGCGGCGGCGCGCACCTGCGCCGAGCCGTAGCGGCGGATCATCTCGGCGTAAGAGGGCAGGGTCGGGCGCACGGCGTCCAGCACCCGGTCCATCGTCACGCCCGCGCCGATGCGGATCCGGGTGCCGTCCTCCTCGATCTCTTGCAGATCGGCGCAGCGGCCGAGGAAGATCACCGTCTCGAGCTCACGCAGCGATTTCGTGACCCAGAGCCCGACATCGGTCGCGCCGGCAACGAGCGTCGCATCGGGATGGCGCGCATACAGCGCGGCCAGCGCATCGCCGCTTTCAGGCGCGAAGACCGGGCCGTCCTCTGCGGCGAGCGTGCCCGAAAGCGCGTCCATGTCCTCGTCCATCCAGTCCGGCACGGGCGCTTCCGAGGCGGCTTCGGCGGCGCGCACGATAGGCGCGTAGCCCGTGCAGCGGCAGAGATTGCCCGCGAGCGCATCGTCGAAATCGCGCCGGCCCGCCTTGTGGGCCACGGCCATCGCCACAACGAATCCCGGTGTGCAGAAGCCGCATTGCGAGCCGTGATGATCGATCATCGCGTCCTGAACCGGGTGGAGCGCACCGCCGGGCCCGGAGATACCCTCGACCGTGCGCACGGCCTTGCCGTGCAGCTGCGGCAGAAAGAGGATGCAGGCATTGAGCGCGCGCGTGCCGTGATCGTCGGTCACAGCGACGGTGCAGGCCCCGCAATCGCCTTCGTTGCAACCTTCCTTGGTGCCGGGCAGGCCGCGCGTCTCGCGCAGCCAGTCAAGCAGGGTGACGGTGCCCGCCACGTCCCTCAGCTCGACACTCTCTCCGTTGAGAAGAAAGCGGATATCCATGATGAAACTCTCGCCGCGTTACCGGGTTGCCCTGCAGCGCGTCCTCGATGCGGCGTAGAAGACGGCGGGCTGGTCCTTGCTTCAGCCACGAAGGCTAGGAGCCGGGCCCGCAGCTTGGCAAGCAAAAAAGGGCCGCGCGCCAGGGCGACGCGCGGTCACGGGCGCACAACTAGGCAGTAACTCAGTTGCCGTCGTTCTGGATCGCTTCGCCGGTATTCTCGATGGCCTGGCCGACATTCTCCTGCGTGTCGTCGATCGCCTGCTCGCCTTCCGGGCTGAGCTCGATGAAGCCGAAGAACATCAGGATCGCGATGATGATGACAACAACAAGGATGAGGCCGATCAGTCTGGACATGGGAAACCCTCCGCCGGTTGAACCGAAGAGATAACGCCGCAAAGCGCCTCCGGGTTTCCCGCGCGCCGCGCATTCGGCTCACCAATGCGGCGGTTTCTCGTCGCCGTAAAGATGCGCGCCGGTCTGGTCGCTTTCGCGTTCGGCCTCGCGGCGCAGAAGCAGTGCGACCTGGCCTTGCAGCCGGTCGAGTTCGCGGTCCTGCCGCGCGATCACTTCGGAGAGCTCGTCGGTCTGGCGCAGAAGCTCCGCCAGCCGTTCTTCGATCCGGTCGATGCGCTCGCTCATGGCTCGTCCTTTCCGCTCGGGCGTGTTCTTGCCCCTGTTGCCTCGAGAGGCTAGAGGAGGCCGCGCAACGCCGCCCCAACGCAGAGCCTTACATCATGGCCAAAGAGAAGAAACAGCCCCGTCCGAAGGCCGAGACGCCCAAGGGCTTCCGCGACTATTTCGGCGCGGACGTGACCGAGCGCGCAGAGATGCTCTCGAAGATCGCAGGGGTCTATCATCGCTACGGGTTCGAGGCGCTGGAAAGCTCCGCGGTCGAGACGGTCGAGGCGCTGGGCAAATTCCTTCCCGATGTGGACCGACCGAACGAGGGCGTCTTCGCCTGGCAGGAGGGTGACCCCGAGGGCAAGGCCGACTGGCTGGCGCTCCGCTACGACCTGACCGCGCCGCTCGCCCGGGTCTACGCGCAGCACAGGAACGATCTGCCGACACCTTATCGCCGCTACGCGATGGGCCCGGTCTGGCGGAACGAGAAGCCGGGGCCGGGGCGGTTCCGGCAGTTCTACCAATGCGATGCGGATACCGTGGGCGCGCCTTCCGTGGCGGCCGATGCGGAGATCTGCGCGATGCTCTGCGATGCGCTGGAAGAGGTCGGCATCGCGCGCGGGGATTACGTCGTACGGGTGAACAACCGGAAGGTGCTGGAGGGGGTGCTGGAGACGATGGGCGTCGAGGACGACGCCACGCGTGATGCTGTCCTTCGCACGATCGACAAGTTCGACAAGGTCGGTGAAGCGGGAGTGCGCGAGCTGCTGGGCAAGGGCCGTCTCGACGCCTCGGGCGCTTATATCGACGGCGTCGGTCTTGGCGATGATCAAGCCGAGCCCGTCATCGCGTTTCTGACATCGAAGGGCGAGGACGCCGACACGACGCTTGCCAACCTGCAATCCGCGGTGGGCGATAGCCTGAAAGGGGCCGACGGCATTGCCGAGCTTCGCCAGATCGCGGGCCTCCTCGCCGCTCAAGGCTACGGACCCGACCGCATCGTCATCGATCCCTCCGTCGTCCGGGGCCTCGGCTATTACACCGGCCCGGTCTTCGAGGCGGAGCTGACCTTCGAGATCAAAGACGAAAAAGGCCGTCCGCGTCAGTTCGGTTCGGTTGCGGGGGGCGGGCGCTATGACGATCTGGTCAAGCGCTTCACCGGGCAGGCCGTGCCCGCGACGGGTGTCTCCATCGGTGTCGACCGCCTGCTCGCCGCGCTCCGCGAGACCGGCAAGTCGGGGGATAGCGCCAAGGGCCCCGTGGTCGTCACGGTGATGGATCGCGACCGGATGGCCGATTACCAGTCGATGGTCGCGGAGTTGCGGCAGGCGGGCATCCGCGCCGAGGTCTATCTCGGCAATCCTAAGAATTTCGGCAACCAGCTCAAATATGCGGACCGGCGTCAGGCCCCGGCGGCGATCATCGCGGGCTCGGACGAGTTCGACAAAGGCATCGTGCAGATCAAGGATCTCATCCTTGGTGCCGAGATTGCCGCCGATGCGACGCTCGAAGAGTGGAAAGAGCGCCCCTCCCAATTCGAGGCCCCGCGCGACGACATGGTCGCCCGCGTCAAAGAGATCGTGGACCGCTATTCATGACGACGCGCGCCGCACGCGAACGCGCGCTCGAACTGCGCGGCATCTTCGAGGCGGCGGGGGCGGCGGTCGTGGAATGCGACATCCTGCAACCGGCCGAAACGCTGCTCGACCTCTATGGCGAGGATATCCGCGCGCGTGCCTATGTCACCCAGGATCCTGCGCGGGGCGAGCGGATGCTGCGGCCCGATTTCACCGTGCCGGTCGTGCAGATGCACATGGCCGGCGGCGCGGAGCCTGCGCGCTACACCTATGCCGGTGAGGTGTTCCGGCGGCAGGAGGATCATCCCGGCCGTGCGTCGGAATACCTGCAGGTCGGCTTCGAGCTTTTCGACCGGACGGACCCGGAGGCGGCGGATGCGGAAGTGTTCTGCGCGCTGCAATCGGCGCTCGAGGGTCTGCCGCTGCGGGCGGCGACAGGCGATATCGGCATCCTCATGGCGGCCGTCGCGGGGCTTGGCACGTCCGAGGCGCGGCGCGCGGCGCTCCTGCGGCATATCTGGCGGCCCCGGCGGTTCCGGCAACTGCTCAACCGCTTTTCCGGCAAGTCGCCTCTGCCCGAGAGCCGGCGCGCGCTTCTGGCGGAAGCCGATCCCATGGCATGTGCCGCGCCGATCATCGGCCTGCGCGACCGCGAGGAGATCGCCGCGCGGATCGAGGCGCTCCGGGCCGATGCGGACGAGCCGCCCATCGCGCGCGGCGAGGTCGAGATGATCGACGAGCTTCTGAGCGTGGCGGAGACCTGCCCCTTCGCCATCGACCATCTCAAGCATCTCGGCATGGATCACCCGCCGCTACGTGCGGCTGTCGACCGCTTCGAGCGGCGCTGCGATGCGCTGGCCGCACGCGGCGTGAACGTCGACATCCTCGATTTCGAGGCGGCCTACGGGCGGACTTCGATGGAATATTACGACGGCTTCGTCTTCGGCTTCTACGCGGAGCGGCGGCCTGATCTGCCGCCCGTTGCGACCGGCGGGCGGTATGATGCGCTGACGGCACGGCTCGGGCAGGGCGAGAGCATCCCGGCCGTGGGCGGCGTCATCCGCCCCGACATCCTGAGCGAGATCGGAGGCGAGCCATGACGATCAAGCTCGGTGTGCCCTCCAAGGGCCGGCTCATGGAAAAAACCTTCGACTGGTTCGGCGCGCGGGGCATCACGCTTGAGCGCACGGGCTCCGACCGGGAATATTCGGGCGCGGTGAGCGGCATTGACGGTGTGTCGCTTGTGCTTCTCTCAGCGGGGGAGATCCCGCGCGAACTTGAGGCCGGGCGCATTCATCTCGGCGTCACTGGCACGGACCTTGTTCACGAAAAGCTCGTGCAATGGGAGCAGAAGGTCGAGCCGCTATCGGAGCTCGGTTTCGGCCATGCCGATCTCATCCTCGCCGTGCCGCGCGCCTGGGTCGACGTGACGACGCTCGACGATCTAGATGGTGCGGCAGCGGCGTTCCGGGCGCGGCACGGCTTCCGTCTCAGGATCGCGACCAAGTATCACCGGCTCGTGCGCGACTACCTGCGCGACGGCGGGGTGGCCGACTACGCGCTGGTGGACAGCCAGGGCGCGACCGAGGGCACGGTCGCGAACCGCACCGCGGAGGCCATCGCGGATATCACCTCGACCGGCGAGACGCTGCGCGCCAACCACCTCCGTCCCTTGGGCGAGGAGCCGATCCTCCGCAGCCAGGCGACGCTCTTCCGCTCGCGGACCGCGACCAAGACCGACGCCGATCGGGCGGTTCTGAAGCAGCTGTGTGACATGCTGGGGCTTTAGCGCCGATCACGTCATCCACACGCAGACGTCATCTCTGCCGGCATGCGCGGTCTGGACAGGCTGGCGCAGCCTGCCGATACGGGGCGCATGCCGGTCCTGCGTGTCCTGTCCCTGATGCTGTTGGTGCTCCTCGCCTTGCCGTGGGGCGCATATCTGCACGCGGCGGGAAGTCCGGCGCAGGTTTCCGCAGAGATGCCCTATGAAGACACCGCGCACGGCTCAACCGACGCCGAGGCGCGCGATGCGCGTGCGACGAGACCTTGCCGGACCGCAACCCTTCCCGGTGCCCCTTGCTTGCACGTGATCCTGCCGCGCGCCGCCTCGGGCCACGGCGCAATGCCGGTGGTAGATACCACGCCCCGCCCTGAGAAGGCGCGCTGGCCCCGACAAGCGTACATATCCCCCGCGAAAGACCCCCCGCGACTCGGCTGATCGGACCTCGACACTAACCCGAGATTTCTGATCGACCGGAGCTTTTCCCATGCTGAACCGTCGCAATTTCATGGCGGGAGGCGCTTTCGCCACGCTGTCCGCCTGCGCGCGCCCTGCCGCTGATCCCGTCACCGAGGCCGTCCCGCCTGAGCCATCCGTGCCAGCGCTTCCCGACTTCTACGGTGCCATCACCGACGAGCCCTTCCCGATCCCCGCAGTGGAGGAAGGTGTGCTCGACCCGAAGTACTGGCGTCAGGAGGTGCCCAACCTCTGGCCGGGCAAGGCGCACGGTACCATCGTCGTCGATCCCGATTCCGCGATGCTCTACTTCATCGAGACGCCCGAGACCGCGACCCGGTATGGCGTCAGTGTCGGTGCCGCAGGCTTCGACTGGGAGGGCACGGCGCGGCTCCAGTTCTGGCGCTCCTGGCCGCGCTGGAAAGTGCCCGAGGCGATGATCGCGCGGCGGCCCGAACTCGCGCCTTATTCGGTCGCAAATGGCGGCATGGATCCCGGGCCGGACAATCCGATGGGTGCCCGTGCGCTCTATCTCTTCCAGAACGGCGTCGACACGCTCTACCGGGTGCATGGAGATGCCGTCGCGCGGGAGTTGGGCCGGGCGGTCTCCTCGGGCTGCATCCGGATGCTCGACCAGGACGTGATCCATCTGAACGACCGAGCAGTTCACGGCGCGGACGTCATCGTGCTGCCGTCGATGCGGCCCAAGGGCCTCGGGCCGCTCTACTGACTCCTCCGTCACCGCGGCGTGTGCCGGCGTGCTCGCCGCGGTGAAAATGGCGTTTTTCAAGTATCGTCAGGGGCTTCGACCCTTTCGCCATGCTTCACGAGATACTTCTTTGACACCCCGGTCAGAACCCGCATGATCTGCGACATCTTCAGAACCGAGATATCTCAGGGAGAGATCGAGATGAAAAAGACATTGACCTCCGCATTTGCGCTGACCCTCGTGGCCGGAACCGCGATGGCGCAGGAGACCTGCGACAGCGTGATCTTTGCCGATGTCGGCTGGACCGACATCACCGCCACGACCGCGGCGACGACCACCGTTCTCGAGGCGCTGGGCTACGAGACCGAGACCCGCGTTCTGTCGGTGCCGGTGACCTATACAGCGATGGCTGACGGCGATGTGGATGTCTTCCTCGGCAACTGGATGCCGACGATGGAAAACGACATCGCGCCCTACCGTGAGGCGGGGACCGTCGAAACCGTGCGCGCGAACCTCGAAGGTGCGAAATACACGCTCGCGACCAATGCCGCCGGTGCGGAGCTCGGGATCGACAGCTTCGAGGCGATTGCACAGAACGCCGATGCACTCGAGTCGACCATCTACGGCATCGAGCCCGGCAATGACGGCAACCGCCTGATCCTGTCGATGATCGAGGACGACGCGTTCGGCCTCGGCGAATTCGATATTCGCGAAAGCTCGGAGCAGGGGATGCTGGCGCAGGTCGGCCGCGCGTCGGATCGCGACGAACCCATCGTCTTCCTCGGCTGGGAACCCCATCCGATGAACGCGAATTACGATCTGACCTATCTTGAGGGGGGCGACGATTACTTCGGCCCGAACCTCGGCGGCGCGACCGTCTACACCAACACCCGCGCAGGCTTCGCCGAGGATTGCCCGAACGTGCAGACGCTGCTCGAGAACCTCGAATTCACGCTCGAGATGGAGAACCAGATCATGGGTTCGATCCTGAACGACGGCATGGACGGGGATGAGGCCGCAATGCAGTGGCTCACCGCCAACACCGACACCGTGGAAGGCTGGCTCGACGGCGTGACCACCGTCGATGGCGGCGATGCGGTCGAAGCGATGATGTCCGCGCTGCAATAATCCTCTTTGAGAGGAATGATACGCGCCGGCCTGCCACACGCGGGCCGGCGTTTTTTATGAGGCCTATCGGATGGCCGTCACGAGGTTGATCCGCCCCGGCAGATTCAGCGGGCCTGTCGCGAGATATGGCTGCCACTCCGCGCGCAGCGTCGCGAGGATCGTCGCTAGGTCCGCGTCACTGTCGTTCCGGTCGCGCAGAACCGACGGGATCGGCCCGATGGCGGGCAGTAGACGTTCCATCGCGGTCCAACCCTCGGGATGGGTGAGGGTGATATCCCGCTGCGAAATCTCGACGTCACCGAAGCCCGCGCGCTTCAGGATGACGTCGATCCGCTCGGGATCTCGGAGCGCCATCGGGCCTGGCGCATCCGGGTCGCCCGCGGGCGGTGCGCCAAGACGCTCCACCGCGACGCGGCGCGCGTCCGAGAACCACGGATTATGCTCTGCCGGTGCCCATGTGGCGGCGACGAGACGTCCGCCGGGGGCGAGGGCCGCCCGAAGGTTCGCAAAACCGGCGTCGAAATCGTCGAAGAACATTACTCCGAAGCGAGAGATCACGCGGTCAAATGCGTCGTCGAACGCGTATGTCTGCGCGTCCGCCTCGACGAAACGCGCATTGGCGGTGCCTGCCTCGCGGCGCGTCTCCTCGGCAAGCTTGAGCAGTGTCGCGGAGATATCGAGGCCGAGCACCTCGCCCCCTGAGCCCACCCGATCCGCGGCGGCGAGGGTCAAAGCCCCGCCGCCGCAGCCGATATCCACAACGCGCATGCCCGGAGTAAGCTCCGCAGTTTCAAGCACCAGCTCTGCCACGCCGCGATGAAGGTGATCGAGATCGGCGTGATGAGTCACCCATCGGCGACCCGGATCACCGCCCCAGAACTCGACCTGCGCGGCGTTGGGGCGGCTCATTCGCCGATCTTATCCTGCGTCTTCGTCTCGAAATCCGACGCGTCATGCCGTTCATGAAGTTGCTCTTCCGGCTCGCCGAAGGTGCGGTTGACCATACGGCCCCGGCGCGCGGCGGGACGCGCCTCGATTTCCTCGGCCCAGCGGATGACGTGCTCGTATTCATGGACCGACAGAAACGTGCCCGCATCGTAGGCCTGCCCCTGCACGAGCCGCCCGTACCATGGCCAGATCGCCATATCGGCGATGGTGTATTCGTCGCCGATCATGAACTTGTTCTCCGCGAGGTGACGGTTCAGCACGTCCAGTTGACGCTTCACCTCCATCGCATAGCGGTTGATCGGGTATTCCATCGGCTCGGGTGCATAGGCGTAGAAGTGCCCGAACCCGCCGCCAAGGAAGGGCGCGGAGCCCATCTGCCACATCAACCAGGACAGAAGCTCGGGCCGGTCTTCGGGCTTACCGAGGAATTTCCCGAACTTCTCCGCCAGGTGCATCATGATCGCGACGCTCTCGAAGACGCGCACCGGCGTGTCGCCGGAGCGGTCCACGAGCGCCGGGATCTTGGAATTGGGATTCACCTCGACGAAGCCCGAGCCGAACTGGTCGCCATCGCCGATCTTGATGAGCCAGGCGTCGTATTCGGCGTCGGTCACGCCCGCTTCAAGCAACTCCTCGAACAGGACCGTGACCTTCACGCCGTTCGGCGTGGCCAGCGAATAGAGCTGGAACGGGTGTTTCCCGATGGGCAGTTCCTTGTCGTGGGTCGGCCCGGCGATAGGGCGGTTGAGGCTGCCCCAGGTGCCGCCATTCTCGGCGTCCCAGGTCCAGACTTCGGGAGGCGTATAGGTCATGATCCCTCGCGATATGAATTGCGTGTCCTTGGTCGAGATTTATCCCGCAGATCCGGGAATGCCAGATGCGCGAACGTTCCAGGATGCACAGGCCCCGTGCAGAGCGCTCCCCGCTGGCGGAGGATGGCTCATGTCACGTCCATGTGTGATGCAATCTTGACGGGACTCCTGGACACTGCGATCACCAAATCATAAAACAAAAACCGAGGCAGTGACATGACAGGCAAAACACTCACGGCGGTGGGGTCTTTCCTCATTCTGGCAATGGCGGCGCCGGCCTACGCGCAAACAAGCGGCGGTGCGGCTCTGACGCTTGGCTATGGTATGGGCGAGGTCGAAGGGAGCGATTTCCAAACCTCCCTTATGGCCTTCGACGCGGATATCGCGAATGGTCCGCTCACCTTCGATCTTGATCTTTCGCGCGCAGCGCAGGGCGGCGACGACGATTTCGACGCGACCCTCTTCACCGGCGAGATCCTTCCAAAATACTGGTTCTCGCCCGCGGGCGGCGTTGGCCTTTATTTCTCATCGACCACCGTCGATGCGGACGGCGTGGATAGCGTCACCGCGAACAGCTACGGGCTCGAAGGCACGTATCGCGCGGCAGGGCTCGAAACTTCGGCCTTTATCGGCGAGACCGATGCGAGCGATCTCGTTGGCGACGATGTGGACATCACCGATTACGGTCTGCGCGTGCGTTATGACGTCAACACTCAGCTCAGCCTCTACGGCAAAGGCGTGAACAGCGATTTCGAGGCTGGTGGAGATACCGCGAGCGCGCAATCCTACGCGCTGGGCGCTACTTACGATTTCGGCAACGGGCTGACCACTTTCGGCGCGCACCAGATTGCGACGTCGGACGAGATCGACAGCAACCTGCACACCACGTCGCTCGGCGTCGCCTACAACCTCTCGGCGGCCGGGCGTCCGATCCTGCTGAGCGGGGAATACGCGCGCTATAATTCCGAAGTGCTGGGCGGCGACGCGGACGGCCACAACATCACCTTTGGCGCGACCGTGCTTCTGGGCGATGCGCAGGCAAAGCGCCTGCCGGGTGCCGGCGCGACGCGGAACCTCGCCAAGAGCGACCGCAACGCCGTGGATGGTCTGCTGAGCGTCGGCGGATTCTGAGCCCTCAGATCACGCCAAGTTCGGCCAGCGCGCCGGCGAGCTCGGGCGGCAGCTCGTCATCGTCGGCGCGGGTGGCCGAAAGGTCGCCCGGGGCATCCTCGGCGGCCAGATAACGCCACCCCTGAAAGGGACGGCGAGGGGCCGGGTTCACCCGGACGATCTCGGGGTCGAGAACGATGGCGCAGCGTCGAATGCCGTCGCCACCCGTCACTTCATCGAGGCGCTCGATCCGCTGGCGGCACTGTATCAGGCCCTTTATCACCCAGTAGATCGAGCCGCCCTCGAGGATCTGCGCTTCCTTCTTGGGCCACATCCGCGTGACATGACGGGGCAGCCCGTCCGCACCCTTCGCGCGCGCCGAAGCCTGCCAGCGGACAAGCTGTTCGACGCTTTCAGTGCCTGCAGAGAGCTTGAGAAGATGAACGGGCTTGGACACGGACCGGGCTCCTTTCACGCCATATTTAGCCGTCGCAGAGCACGCATCAACCAGTTGTGCCATGCCGGGCTTTCCGCTAGATTGGAGGGCCTTCCCCGCTGCCAAGGATTCTGTCGATGACCCGCTTCGCCGCCCCCATCGCCGAGCAAATCTGGGACATGAAATATCGTCTCAAGGAAGCCGACGACACGCCGATCGACATGAGCGTCGAAGAGACATGGTCACGGATCGCCCGCGCCCTGGCGGAGGTCGAGGATGACCCGAAGGCGTGGGAGCCGCGTTTCTACGAGGCGCTGGAGGATTTCAAATACCTGCCAGCAGGCCGCATCACCGCGGGCGCCGGGACGGGCCGCTCCGTGACGCTGTTCAACTGCTTCGTCATGGGCACGATCCCCGACTCGATGGCCGGGATCTTCGACATGCTGAAGGAAGCCGCGCTGACCATGCAGCAGGGCGGGGGGATCGGCTACGATTTCTCCACGATCCGGCCGCGCGGCGCGCTGGTCGAAGGCGTGGCGGCGGATGCGTCGGGGCCGCTCTCGTTCATGGATGTCTGGGACGCGATGTGCCGCACGATCATGTCCGCAGGCTCGCGGCGGGGCGCGATGATGGCGACGATGCGCTGCGATCACCCGGATATCGAGGATTTCATCGGCGCCAAGGCCGACAGCGCGCGGTTGCGAATGTTCAACCTCTCCGTGCTCGTCAGCGATGCTTTCATGGAAGCGGTGAAGGCCGACGGAAAATGGGAGCTGACGTTCAACGGACGCGTCTACAAGACGCTGAAGGCGCGGGATCTCTGGAACCGGATCATGCGCGCGACGTATGATTACGCTGAACCAGGCGTGATCTTCATCGATCGCATCAACGAGGCCAACAATCTCAATTACTGCGAGACGATCGCGGCCACCAATCCTTGTGGCGAACAGCCGCTGCCGCCCTACGGCGCCTGCCTTCTGGGCTCGGTGAACCTCGCGCGGCTCGTGGCGGACCCGTTCGAGAAGGACGCGCGGCTCGATCCCGAAGCGCTGGACCGTATCGTCGGCACCGCGATCCGCATGATGGACAATGTCGTCGATGCCTCGCGCTTTCCCCTGGCCGAGCAAGCCGAGGAAGCGCAGAACAAGCGCAGAATCGGGCTTGGTGTCACCGGCCTTGCCGATGCGCTCCTGATGTTGGGGTTGCGCTATGGCTCCGACGAGGCGGCGGCGCAGACAGAGGCCTGGCTCAAGCAGATCGCGCGGGCCGCCTATCTCGCCTCCGTCGAGCTTGCGAAAGAGAAGGGGCCATTTCCGCTTTTCGACGCGGAGGGCTATCTGGCCTCGGGCAACATGATGCAGATGGACGAGGATGTGCGCGACGCGATCCGGGAGCACGGCATCCGCAACGCGCTCCTGACATCCATCGCGCCGACCGGCACGATCTCGCTTTACGCGGGCAATGTCTCTTCAGGGATCGAGCCGGTCTTCGCCTACAGCTACACCCGCAAGGTTCTGCAGAAGGACGGCACCCGCACCGAGGAGCGCGTCGAGGATTACGCGGTGCAGATGTTCCGCGCCAAGTTCGGCGAGGACGCGGACCTGCCCGACCATTTCGTCAATGCCCAGACGCTGAGTCCGGCCGAGCACGTCAAGATGCAGGCGGCGGCGCAGAAATGGATCGACAGCTCGATCTCGAAGACGATCAACTGCCCCGAGGACATCTCCTTCGAGGCGTTCAAGGACGTCTACATGCAGGCCTACGAGACCGGCTGCAAAGGCTGCACGACCTACCGCCCGAACGAAGTGACGGGCTCTGTCCTGAGCGTGTCGGACGCCGAGCCGAAGGCCGAGGAGAAGCCGGTTCTCGTCTCCGAAGGCGAAGGCAGCGCCGAGGTGGTGTACATGTCCGAACCGCTCGACCGGCCGCAATCGCTGGAAGGGGCGACCTACAAGCTGAAATGGCCCGATAGCGAGCATGCAATCTACCTGACGATCAACGACATCATCGTCGGTGGACGCCGCCGGCCCTTCGAGGTCTTCATCAACTCCAAGAACATGGAGCATTTCGCCTGGACCGTGGCGCTGACGCGGATGATTTCCGCGGTCTTCCGGCGCGGCGGCGATGTGAGCTTCGTCGTCGAAGAGCTGAAAGCGGTGTTCGACCCGCGCGGCGGCGCTTGGGTGAAGGGCAAGTACATCCCTTCGATCCTCGCGGCGATCGGCGGCGTGATCGAACAGCATCTCATCGCCATAGGCTTCCTCGAAGGCGAGGGCCTCGGGCTCAAGAGCGACCCCACCGCCGCAGTTGTCAACCTTGACGGCGCCCCCCGCGGCAAGGCCTGCCCGTCCTGCGGCCAGTTCGAAATGCGGATGGTCGAAGGCTGCATGACCTGCGCAAGCTGCGGTCATTCGAAATGCGGGTGAGTGGGGATTTGTTGCTAGCCTGTCGTTGCGGGCGTAGTTATGCCAAATCAGCGGATTTTACTGCCACGCGTCGGCAAAAGTTTTGCCAGCGTCTGTAAGGCACTGGAAGATATAGGGTTTTTCCGAAGCAGGTTTTGGAACCCAAAATCTGACCCCTTAGGCTGAATCTGCGCGCCTCTGGCATCACGGATTGCCCGGCACGGCCCTCTTGATGAGGCCGCGCCGAGCAATCTCGTGCCGCTGGTAATGCGGGCACCAGAAAAGAAAACATTTGACCGGAGCAGGGATCTTCTGACGCGGCCCATGGCGGGCCCGCGCATACCACCAGGAAAGGTGATCCCATGAAACACATTCCCGATATCCGTGCCCTGCTCCGGCACATGAACAAGGCCAGCGATTTCATGCGCTGGCTGCGCGCGGACGGTGACAGCCTTGTCGCCGCGGCTGAGCTCCTGGGCGGACGCAAATGGGCCGCGCGGGCTCGCGCGGTCGTCGAGGCTGCGAAAGCTGGCAAAGATCTGGCCGCTCGCCGTTATGAGCTCCAAGAGCTCAACCGGCTGCTGCGTCTCGAATTCACCAGCGACATCAAGAGCGTCGAGGCCCGGCGCTTTGCAGCCGTCCACCCGGATGATCCTCGCGCCTGTGACGCGCGAAACTGCGCAGAGGCCCTGGGCCGCGGCCTGCGCGCGCTTGAGGCGCTGCGCCTCGCCGGAATTGTCGGCATACGGGAGGCCGTATGATGTTTGAGACGCAAACGGCAACGCTCGCCAAGGCGCGCAGCCTAACACGCCTTGCCGCCCAATGGCTCGACCTGATCGACTTCCGCGCACATGCTGCGGCGGAAGCCTTCTCGCCCAGCATGTCCACGTATCACGACATGCTGGATCCGGCCGCAACTGATGCCGCGCGCCTCGCAGCCTGCCGTGGCATGCGTCAAAAGGTATGCCGCCGCATAGCGGCCGAACGCCTCGACGGCGAGGCGGCTTTTGCGCGCCGGCGTCCAATAGACCCCTACGGACTGCGTTGGCGCACCACGCCGGATGGCGCAACGCTCGAGACCATCGCGAGCCTGCTCTCGGCTGCGATAGAGAGCTTTCAAGCCTGCCGCGAGTAGTGTGTCAGATAATGGGGCCAGGATCGCTACAGAGTGGCCCTGGCCTGGATAAGTAATTGCTTTGTCTCATTTGTACCCGTCATCGCGAAGCATCGAGTGCCGCTCTCCATGGATGGCTGTTCTCTCGGGGTGTTCGAATACAGTCTTGCAAAATGGGCGTATTCCGTTGAAAAACTCGTCCTTGATCGGGGGGCATCTGGCTGATTCAATTCCTGCGAACGGTGGGAGGATCGGCGATGATGGGACCGCGGCAGGAGGTGCAACCGGCGTTGTTCTACGAGTTCTCGCTTGAGGATCACGTCCCGCAAGACCACT
>NZ_FOXV01000020.1 GCF_900115815.1 Roseivivax halotolerans
TCTGCGCCAGGATATCCATGCAGTAGCGGTCGCTCTCGACCATGCGAGCGACACCGCGGACCTGACCTTCCAGGCGGGAGAGCCGATCAAGTGTGCGTTGCTTGTCCTGTTTCATGTCCATGTCCTTTATCGACGGCTGCACCAGGCGCCCGCTTGAAGATACCCCTGTAGGGTATACGTTCAGGTAAGGCTGAAATTCGAACAATCCTTCGCACGGATCTGGAGGCTCGACCATGAGTACGACGAATATCGACGGCCCCGAGGCCGCTCGCGCTGCGAGCCGCGGCGACGGCAAGACAGCCTCTCTTTATCGCATGGCGATGCTAGGCCATCTTTGTCCGTTCGGCCTGAAGTCGAAGGCGCTTCTGGAATGGAAAGGGTACAAGGTTGATGATCATCTTCTGACGAGCCGACCCGAGATCGACGCGTTCAAGGATGCCCATGGCGTGGAAACGACGCCACAGGCATGGATCGACGGAGAACGTATCGGCGGGTTCAGTGAGCTGAAGACGCGCTTCGGGTACCACGTCCTCGGCAAGGACGACACGACCTATGCGCCGGTGATTGCCATCTTCGGCTCCATGGCGCTGCTTTCCGCGGCGATTGTCGCCAACCTTTACGATGGCTTCCCGGTCCCGACATGGCTCATGTGGTTCTTCGCCACATCGATGGTCGCTCTCGCGGTGCAGAAGCTGCAGGACGTTGGCGGCTTCGTGAGCGGCTTCCTCGGCTATGACCTGTTGGCACAGCGCTATGTGCCTTACGGCTATGCCTATCCCTTCCTTGAACTCTATGCCGGCATCGCCATGGCTGCGTTGATCGGTACCGGCTCACCGTTGATCTGGGCTGTGGCACCCGTGGGGCTTTTCATCGGAACGATCGGTGCGGTGAGCGTGGTCAAGGCTGTGTACATCGACAAGCGGGAGCTCAAATGCGCCTGCGTCGGCGGCGGATCTAACGTGCCACTGGGCGTCATCTCGTTGACCGAGAATCTGGTCATGATGGCCATGGGCATCTGGATGATCGCGAATGTGATAACCGGGACCACCATGCCGATGTAAAAGGTCTGCAAGACAACATCGTCCCCGGACCGGACGATGTTCGGCCTCTTAATATCGGATGGTGGAAGCGATGATGACTGCATTGATCGGTGGCGACGGCGGGAGCTCGACCGGTTTCCGTCGCCCCTCATATCGCATAGCGCCCTCATCGTGACACCGCTCATCCGGTGCCGTTCCATAATTCTCTTGAGCGCATTGATCCTAACGGGATCTCTCGCTCAAGAGCACGACGCGGCCATAGGCGACATGACAGGCTTGGCCACCCACGCACCGGATCGCGAAGATCACGGCCCACATAAAAGCGGCCCCTCCACGACAATCACGTCTTGCGAGTTTTACGGATCGGTGTATGCAGGCGACTGCGCGGTCGCTTGCTGCCATCCGGATTTAAGTCCGGAGAGCCTAAACGCCTCAGTCAACGTCGCGCAGGCGTTTCACCATCCGGGCTTGGTCCCGGGCTGGTCTGGCCTCCTTACGGCGGTGGAGACGCCTCCACCCAAGCATCTTCTGTGGAAGCCCCCGACTTTATTCCCACAGGAGATAGCATGATGAAGACTCAAACGACCTTCGCCGCGAGCGTTGTTCTCGCCCTCGCGCTCGCCAGCCAAGCGCCAGCTCAGAATGGAGATGTGTTCGAACTCCCGGAGCAATGCTCCGAGATGCCGGTATCAGCGATGCGCGAGACGCAAAGCGGGCACGACATGATGGATCATGGCGCGGACCACAACATGGGCATGGACGAAGACCACGGTGGCATGATGCCCCAGCATGTGCGCGAAAATATGCAGAAGATGCTTCTGACAATGCCCGCGATGCAGCAGGGCATGATGCAAGAAGATCCCGACATCGCCTTTGCCTGCGGTATGATTGCTCATCACCAAGCGGCGATCGACATGGCACAAGTCGTTCTTGACCATGGACAAGACGTCGACATGCGGCGTCTCGCCGAGGAGATCATCGAGGTCCAGCAAGACGAGATCGAGTACATGACTGAGTGGCTCGCACACGCGTCACGATAATCTTCACTGGCCGCGCGACGACCACGCGCGGCCAGTCCTCGGCCGAAGTCGCTTCTCTCGCGCCTGCGCTGCGCACGTCTCGCGTCCAAGTCGCCTCCCAGCAACATCCCGAACAGTGTAATACGGCGTAGTTCGAACATTGCTCGCTGAAGCGGTGCAGCCCGTCAATCAAGCGGTCTGCACAGTTCTGGGAGACGGTGACCGACACGGCTTCACTTTATGTTGTCAAGCGCGGCAAGGATCCATTTCTCGTCTAACATGGTTCCCGCGGAAGCGATGAACGGAGAATTGTGATGTCCAGAACGAACACGCGCCCCACCTCCGAGAAGTCGACAGTACCGTCCTCCTGGCGTGTCCCAAGAGGCATGACTGCTCCGATGTTGTCTCGCCGCCAGGCCCTCGTCTTTGGCGCGTCGGCGATCGGTGTGGCCATGGCCGATGCCGGTACGGCTCATGAACAGGACGTAACGTCGCCCGAGACTGAGCTTTCGCCAATGGAGCCCAGGATCGTGCAAATGGATGTCGAGGTGCCACCAGGCGAGATCCATGTCGTTCCAGATCGCTTTGAGCTTTACTGGACAATTCCGGATGCACAGGCTTGGCTCTACAAGATCCGTGTCGGCCGGGAAGACCTTTATGAACCCGGTAGATTTTACATTGGGGCAAAGAAAGAATGGCCCTCTTGGACCCCGACGCCGGACATGATCGCACGCGAGCCGGAAAAATACGAACAGTTTAAGGACGGGATGGATGGCGGTCCGGACAATCCGCTCGGCGCGCGGGCCTTGTATCTGTTTCAGGCGGGACGAGGCGACACCTTCCTCAGAATACACGGCACGAACGAGCCCGCGACCATCGGGCGTGCCGTGTCAAACGGATGCGTGGGCTTGACCAACGAGCATATCCGCCACCTGTATGACCGTGTCCCCATGGACTCGACGGTCTTTCTTTACCCAAAGGCGACTGCTGACACCTATACCCAAGGCTGACCGGCGAAGGGACATCTATCCTTCGGATCCAGGCGTGCGTGGCGAGATTGCAAATTCAGCGAAGAGCGGCTTACCAACCGACTTCTCGATGGTGTCGCCGAGGCAGTAAGCGGCAGTTTTCCGGGCCTTAACGAAGCATGCGGTCTTCGGCCCTTTGCGGACATTAGTTCCGTATCCTTCTGCCGCCGCGCAGCTTTTCCGAAGAAGACACTTGCTGCGACGGCACGGCGCGAGACATTTACCGTGACCTGGCGGCGACCTTTGTGCCCTCAGGCAGCCTGGTAGCTTGAGAAGATCTCTGTGCTACCGTCCTTGCGGATCAGAAAGACCTCATAGGCTTCCCGCTCATCCTCTGGCCCCATGCCGGGTGAGCCGTAGGGCATGCCGGGCACAGCGAGACCGACGGCATCGGGGCGCTCGGAGAGGAGCCGTCGAATATCGGCCGTCGGCACATGTCCCTCGATCATGTAGCCCTCAACCTCACCGGTGTGGCAGGAGGTCATGTTCTGGGGGATGCCGTTCTCGAGCTTGTGCCGGATCAGAAGGGTGCCGAAGCTGCGCTCTGTGGTGACCGTGAAGCCGTCCTTCTGCAGAATCTCGATCCAGGCGGTGCAGCAGCCACAGTTCGGATCTTTCAGGACGTGGATCGCGGGGCCGCTCCGTGCTGCTCCCGCGAGCGGAACGGATGCGGCGAAGCCTGCGGCGGCGGCCATCATGGCGCGGCGGGTCAGGATCATCGGTTTCTCCTTTCAGATCGTTGCGGCAGGCTGATCGGGGCGAGCCCTCTTAGCAGTCCGTTTGACGCTTTCCGTATCAGGCGCGCCGGCGGGACGGAAGAACAGCAGCCGGAGCGCGTTCATCGTGACCAGCACGGTGGCGCCGGTATCCGCGAGGATCGCGATCCAAAGGCCGGTGATGCCGAGCACGGTGGTCACCAGGAATACCGCCTTTAGTCCAAGCGCAATCGCGATGTTCTGGCGGATGTTCGACATGGTGGCCCGGGCGAGGCGGACCTTGCCTACAACATCGGTTACGCGGTTGCGAAGGATCGCCGCGTCGGCCGTCTCGAGCGCGACATCGGTGCCCGAGCCCATGGCCACGCCGACATGCGCGGCGGCGAGCGCGGGCGCGTCATTGATGCCGTCGCCGATCATCATCACATGTGCGTCCGCGCTTAGATCGCGGATCGCCGTAATCTTGTCCTCCGGCATGAGTTCCGACCGATACTCGATCCCGAGCCCTTCGGCGATGGCCTGGGCCGTGCGCGCATTGTCCCCCGTCAGCATGATCGAGGAGATGCCGAGCCTGCGCAGCTGCGCGACGGCATCCGCCGCATCGGCGCGCGGCTCGTCCCTAAGCGCGATGAGACCCACGGGCACGTCATCGCGAAGGATGATCACCACAGTCTTGCCCTCTGCTTCCAACGTCGCCACGCGGCTCCGCAGGTCGTCCTGGAGTGCGCCTCGCTCGTTTGCCAGCCGCGGGGACCCCACGCTGACAGTCACGCCGTCGACGGATGCCTCCGCCCCCTTGCCGGGTAGCGCGCGCGCCCCCGTGGCCGCCGCCGCGTCGACGCCTCGCCGCTCGGCCTCGGCGCAGATCGCCTGTCCGAGCGGGTGGCTCGCGCCGCTCTCGACCCCGGCGGCAAGCGCCATGAGGTCGTTCTCGCTCCCACTCAGCACCAAGACGTCCGTCACGCGGGGCCTGCCATGCGTGAGCGTGCCGGTCTTGTCGAAGGCGACATGGGTCGTGCGCGAGGCCGCCTCGATCACCGAGCCGCCCTTCATCAGCAGGCCGTTGCGGGCCCCGGTAGAGAGCGCCGAGGTGATGGAGGCCGGCACCGAGATCACCAGAGCACAGGGACAGCCGATCAGCAGCAGCGCGAGGGCCCGATAGACCCATTCGCCCCAAGCCAGCCCGAAGGCCAGCGGCGGGACAACGGCGACGAGGACAGCGGCCCCGACGACAGCGGGCATGTAGATCCGGCTGAACCGGTCGATGAAGCGCTCGGTCGGAGCGCGGGCGCTCTCGGCTTCCTCAACGAGACGGACGATGCGGGCGATGGTGTTGTCCTCGGCCGCCTTCGTGATCCGCACGCGCAGGAGCGCCTCGGCGTTGATCGACCCGGCGAAGACCTCCGCGCCGGGCTCCTTGAGGCTCGGGACGCTCTCGCCCGTCACCGGGCTCTCATCGACACCCGAGGTGCCCTCGATCACCTCGCCATCGCAGGGCACGCGGTCACCGGGGCGAACCTGCACGATCTGGCCGACCTGGAGCTTCTCGGCCGAGACCTCACGCGTCTTGCCGCCCACTTCGAGCCGCGCGGTCTTCGGCACAAGCTTCGAGAGCGCCCGGATACTGTCGCGCGCCTTACCCGCAGAGACCCCTTCCAGGAGTTCGCCCACGGAGAAGAGGAAAACGACCAGCGCTGCCTCTTCCGGCTCACCGATTACCAGCGCACCGCCAGCGGCGATGGTCATTAGCGTCTCGATGGTGAAGGGCATGCCGGCCCGCGTCATGGCGAAAGCGCGTTGCGTGACGGGGACGATTCCGGCGAGTGTCGCCAGGACGAAGGCCCAATGCGCGATCTCAGTCGGAAGGACGAGCCGTGACGCCCAAGCCGCCGCGAGCAATGCGCCGGTTCCAAGCACGAGGCGACCCTTGGCGGTATTCACCCAAGAGGTCGCCGCATTATCGGCGGGCTCGGTGGTATTCTTCAGCTCGCTGTCAGTCTCCAAGCCTTCAGCAGAATCCGGAAACGCTCCATCCGGCAGAACGAATCCGCCCTTAGGCTTCTCTGGCCGTGCGCCCTTGGGCGCAATCCCAAAGCCGACGCCCCGCACGGCCTTCTCGATGCGCTCGGGCGGTGTCTGTGTCTCATCGAGCGTCAATCGCAACCTCTCGGCCATAAGGGCGACATCGACACGCTCGACGCCAGGCAGACGCTCAACCGCGCCGCGCACCTTGGCAGCGCATGACCCGCAATCCATGCCCGTCACGCGCCACTCGCGTTGTCTTGCGCTACTGTCTGCCATGAAGGCCCTCCGTCGTGATTCTTCGACCGAAGCTTGATATACGATCTACAGCAACTGTAGGTTCAAGCCTCGGCTGGAGATTTTCTACAACGTTTGCCGTGGTGAGGAGCCACGCGCTTCCAGCACCACAGGGCAGTAAGAGGAAACCCATGTTTTCGATCGGCACTCTCGCCAAGCGCACCGGCACAAAGGTGCAGACCATCCGGTACTACGAACAGATCGGTCTGATGCCCGAGCCCGGCCGGACGGATGGTGGCCAGAGACGCTATGGGGATGTTGAGCTTGATCGTCTTTCGTTCATCCGTCACTCACGACAGCTTGGCTTCTCGCTTGGCGCGATCCGCGAACTTCTGGATCTCTCTGACAGCCCTGAACGATCGTGCGCGCAGGTCGATGCGGTCGCCCAGAAACAGCTGCGCGAGGTCGAGGCGCGTATCGCGCGTCTCGAGGCGCTCCGGGTCGAACTTCGGCGGATGATCAGCGAGTGCAACGCCGAACGCGTGGCCGACTGCCGCATACTTGAGGTCTTGCGCGATCACGAAGGATGCCTCTCTGATCACCAGCAGCCTACCCCCTGATGCCGACGATAGTCGTATACCCGCTCGCTGCGCTTGCCGAGATTGCCGGCTGCTTTGCCATCTGGGCTTGGTGGCGCGGCGCCTCGTTCCTTTGGCTGCTCCCAGGGATGGCGAGCCTCGCCCTGTTCGGTTGGCTTCTCGCCCAGGTTGACGCTGGTTTCGCTGGGCGGGCCTACGATGCTTACGGGGGCATCTACATCGCCGCTTCGCTCCTCTGGATGTGGAGTGTAGAGGGGCAGCGACCGGACTTTTGGGATGTTGCCGGTACAGGTCTGTGCCTCGCCGGAGCCGTCATGATCCTGGCCGCGCCCCGCGCTGGGTGACAGAAGGCTCTGACCGGAGCGACGTGCAAATTTCACATGGCACAACCAGGCGCGAGGTCGGTTTCCCCAGCGGCGGAGCTACAGGCCGAAAACACGGAAAAGGTCCGAAATCCGCCCCAAGAATCGAGTCGTCACGAAGCGGCCCAACCCAGACATCGCCATAACATTCTTTGCCGCGGTGCACCTTCACCAAACCGAACATTAAGAGCAACGGCAATTAGACCAATCCGCAGACCAATAGACCGAGCGTTATGCAGGCTATCCTATACTTCGAGGATGCCTTCATGCTCTCCATCGCTCTTCTCGTCATCGCGGGCCTTCTGGCCGGCATGGTCAATGCGATCGCCGGAGGCGGCACACTGCTCAGCTTCCCGGCCTTGATCTGGCTGGGTGTGCCGCCCGTCATGGCGAATGCCACCGCCACGCTGACTGCGCTGCCGGGTTATCTCGGCAGCGCGTGGGCCTTCCGAAACGACATTCAAGCCGAGGGAAGCCTCGGCCTGACTGGCATTGTCGCGATCGCCGCACTCGGCGGTCTGGCAGGCGCCGGTCTGCTGTTGATCACACCGGGTGACGCTTTTGTCGGCATCGTGCCCTGGCTTCTGCTTACCGCCACGTTGCTTTTTGCCACGGGGCCTCGTCTCGTCGCCTTAATTCGTGCGCGCGGGCTCAGGATCGGAGCCGTTCTGTCGGCTGTCGCGATCTTCCTCGTTGCGGGCTATGGCGGCTATTTCAACGGGGGATTGGGGATCATGCTGCTCGCGGTGTTCAGTCTCATCGGCTTCCAGAACCTGCACGGTATGAACGGTCTGAAGAACCTGCTCTCAGCGGTGCTCTCTTTGGTCTCGGTCACGACTTACGCGACCGCCGGACTGATCGCCTGGGATTCGGCCGCAATCCTTGCTCTCTCGACCACGCTGGGAGGATATATCGGCGCGCGGAAGGCGCGACGGATACGACACACCGAATACCTCCGCACTCTAATCGTCGGGATCGGCGCGGTGTTGACGCTGGTGTTCTTCGTGATCTGACAAGCGCCTGTGCCCGAGGTCTATCTTGTCAGATGCGTGCCGTCCGACAGAAGCACGTCGTCCATCCGCACGTCCCAAGGCATGGGAAAGATTGTCGGCAGCCAGCATCCGGAAAACCCGACGCCGATGATGCGTGGCTTCGGGGCGATAAGGGCAAGGGTGCGGTCGTAGTAGCCGCCGCCATTGCCAAGGCGGTAGAGATCCTTATCGACGCCGACCAGCGGCGCGATGACAACATCGGGCCGGCGTGGCGCGCCGTCAGCAGGCACGAGGATGTTCCAGACGTCCCGCGCCATCCGGCTGTCCGGGGACCATGTGCGGAATTCCAGCGGCGCTTGCTCCTCGATCACGACGGGTAGCAGGACATGCGCTCCGGCGTCATAGACCTTCCGCATCCAGGGGCGCAGATCCGGTTCGCCTCGGATCGGCCAATAGGCTGCGACAGTCATGCCTTGCGCCAGGGCGACGATCCTGTCGAGGCCATCGATCAGGGCGTCTGTCGCCATCTCCCGTTCCACTGAGGGCAAGGCACGCGCTGCGACAAGGCTCGCCCGTTCGGCGCGCCTGAACCGCGCCACATCGCGTGCCGTATCGGGATCAACCGGATGCCCGCCGACCAGCAGATGGCCAAAGCAAGGCGCGTCCCCGCTCTCGTTTTCACTGTCCATTGTCACGCCATTCCTTGGGCTCGCTGCGGCGGGGATAGGGTATCGTAGCCCCGGGTGAAGACGAAGGCGTAGATCAATTAGAAGGCCGCGAACGAGAGCTCAAAAGCCAGCATGGCGACCAGTGATAGGTCAGCCATGAAGGACCCGGAGGGGTATGGTCTCGCGGCTACCACCTCCGCGCCAGTGCAGGAGGTAGTCGAAATCCAGGTCGAAGAGGTAATTTCAGGCCGTTGCGGCTGTGGCGCCGAGCACGGCCACGACGCCCAAGTTACCCATGGCGTGATCGAAGACGAAGGCGAAGAGAGATGTGACGATCATGATGCCCAGGGGCTCGATGCTCACGGCCTCTCGCAGACGGTCTGCAGTGCAGAGCGTGGAACGGCTCCGATTGTAAGTCGAGCTGCCTCGCGTATTGACCGTATGGCCGGGCGACGTCGTCCACGCCTGCCTCGATGGTGGGATCGGCGCACCGGCTATTCAGGCAGGCGCTTATGCCGCCGGCCGGTCCTCTGCCCCGTGCAGGAGCAATCCGATGATGTCGGAGCGCGTGAGGATGCCGACGAGGCGACCGCCTCGTGTGACCGGAACGACCTCGCTTCCCTGCGCCGCAAGGCGATTGAGAAGCGCACCGACGGGCAGATCGTCAGGCACGGCCCGAGCGGCCGGACGCATCACCTCCGATACTTTGCGACGCGGCGAGCGCTGGCGCAGGGCGGCGGGACGGTCCTGAGCTGCCAGCACCTCGAGGAGGTCGCCCTGGAGCACCAGGCCGCGCAGCATCATGTCCGGGTCCACAACGGGGAGACTCTTGATCGCATGACCGCGAAAGAGACGCGCGGCCTCCGGCAGCGGCGTATCAGGGCGCACCGTGATAAGGTCGCTGGTCATGATGTCGGCGCAGGTCGTGCCGTCGAACCGGTGCTGCGTCGCCTCGGCTTCAGCCGCTGCCAGCAGGCGGCCGAGATCGGCGACGCCGACATTCGCCGATTGGTTGAACCGCTCGAGCAAGTCGCCGAGTTGCTCGGTTGACAAACCGAGGCGTTGCTCGGGTTCATCTGCGTCCTCCGTTTCAGGCTGTCGGAACGGATACACCCGCCCCGTGGCCCTGTTGTAGGCGATGGCGGCGAGGACAAGCACGGCAGTGGTCAGCCCGACCGGCATCACCGCGAAGAGCGCTCCTGTTTCCAGAGCCGTAGCCGGATTGAGCGCGGTCAGTAACGCGACCGCGCCTCCCGGCGGGTGCAGGGCCCGAACGAACATCATTGTGGTGATCGCCGCGCCGACCGCGATGCCCGCCGACCAGGGGGCGGGAACGATCTGGCTCACCGCAAGCGCGACGAGCGCCGATGTGACATTCCCGACGATCGCCGACCATGGCTGGGCAAGAGGCGAATTCGGAACGCAGAAGACGAGCACCGCCGTCGCACCGAGGGGAGCCACGAGATACAGCGGTGACGCTTCAAGAATGGCTCCAAGATTCACCACGAGGGCGCACAGGCTGATCCCGATCAGCGCGCCGATGCCGGCCCGCAGCTGCTCGCGGCCATGAAATGCCGGAAGAGCCGGGTAGAGATGGTGCCACGCTCGCATGCAGGAGAGCCCCCAAGATGCCGGGAAGTTATGCGGATATGCGGGCGTATGCCTCATTGTCCGGCAGGAAGTGAACGGTCATACGCGAAGAAAAGGACACGGGTCCCTGTCTCGCCCCACGGCCAAGATCAGGATTTTATTGAACGCGTCGACACGGAAACATTCTACTGCTTACCCTTCCGAGAGCGTGGTCCGTAATTCGGCGTGCCTTGGAGAGCAGCATGCGAATGGACAAACAGATGGCGCGGGATCGACTGTGGCGCGTTCTCGAGGAGCTTGCGCCTGCCGCGGGAGATCGCCTGCCGCCGGAGCGCGTGCTGAAAGATCTCGTCGGATGCAGTCGAGAGACGCTTCGCGCCGCACTGGCCGCGCTCGAGGCTGAGGGAGAGGTCTGGCGGCATGTCGGTCAGGGAACGTTCCGGGGGCGGTTCCCTCTGGGCCGCCCGGTGAAGGACACGCTTCTCGTTGAGGCGACCTCTCCCGCCGATCTGATGGATGCGCGGCGATTGCTCGAACCGCAGGTCGCGGCGGCAGCCGCGATGCGGCGCATTCCGGACGACATCGATCTCTTGCGCCGGCGCATTGCCGAGGGACGGGCGGCGCGCGATCGCGCGGCGTGCGAGCGTGCGGATGACGCCTTCCACCAGTCGATTGCCCAGGTGGCGCGCAATCCGCTCCTGATCGCCCTACTGCGCCATTTCTCGAACGCCCGCTGCCGCGCGGTCTGGCAAAGGGAATGGGATCGCACATACCGGCGGGTCGGCGTCGAGGAATTTACCGAGGTGCATTGCGATCACCACGCGCAGGTCGTCGATGCAATCGCACAGGGCGACAGTATCACTGCACATCGCGTTATGGCGCACCACCTCGAAGTCGTCAGCATCGACATGGGCGTCATCGTTCAGGAAGGCTAATCGGAGTGACCCGGTATTTCCGGGCCCGCTCGGAGCTTGTCCCAAGCAGGCTGACACCCTCAGCTATGAAAGGACGGCGTCGTCGTATACTCCTCCCTTGCGTGATAATCCGGTGCCGCAGGTGCGGCACCGGGGATAGTGCGTCAGGAATCTGGCACTTCAACCCCACGCTCGTCGAGCCAGGCGCGCATCGCGTCAATTTCCTGTTGCTGCTCGGCGATGATGTGTCGGGCGAGCTGCATGTTCTCCGGGTCGGAGCCGGCGGCGAGCTGGATGCGGGCCATGTCTATGGCGCCCTGGTGGTGCGGGATCATTCCGAGCACAAAAGCGACATCGGGGTCTTCGTGCTCGAGGCCCGCCATCATCTCTTCGTGCATCCCCATCATCGATTGCGCGTAGGCGTCCGCAACCGATGCGTCACCCAGATCGGCGGGCGCGGTCTGCGGGACCTCTTCGCCATCCCGCATCGTGGCCATAACCTGCGGTCCGTGCGGGTGCTCGGACGAGTAGGAGTGGGTGGCCATGTCGCCTTGCTCGGCGCGGATCTCGGCCATTGTTTGGGTGTCGGTGCCGTAGAAGACGGCATGCAGACCCCAGTAGGCCGTGACGAAGATCAAAAGCGCCCCGGTGAGCCCGATCGGCACGCCGATCAGCGCACGCCTGATCCAGGACCAGAAGTGCAATTCGCGAGTGTGATCGACCGCGATGACGATGATGATCGCCATGATGAGCGCGTGCCCGATCAGGTCGACCCGGCCAAACGGATAGACCGCGGTGATGAAGATGACGAGCAGCGCGAGCGCGGAAAGCCGGCGGACGAGCGGTGTGGCCAGCAGCCCGAAACCCATGGTGAACTCAGCAACACCTGCCATCGGGATGAACATGTCCCGCGGGATACCGAAGGTCAGGAAGGGCTTCTCTGCAACCAGCGGGTAGAACCACTCCGGGTAGGCGAACTTCTCGAGGCTCGACCACATCAAAGCGATGGCAACGCCCCAGCGGAGCACCTCGAAGCGGTGCTTGCGCCAGTCCTCGCGGTTTGAGGACTCGAGCACCAGGTAGGCCGCAACTGCGACGCCGAGCGCCAGGTAGTCGAGCAGGTGGAACGGGTCGTAGTCCCGCAGTGCCAGGACCCAGAGGAAGATGATACCGGCGGCGGAAAGTGGCATGGTCTTTCGCGAGACGATCCCGGCCGCGATCAGGAGTTGAAGCCAGCTGACCCATTCGGCTGGAGTCTTGAGATCCGGCGTCAGGTATATGCCACCGACCGAGAAGATCGCGACGAAGAAGCCGGCGACCACGATACGGACGAAGTCGTCGAGCCGGAGCCAGAGCGGGTTTGTCGCGCGGTCCATCGCGTCGAGCGTTGCCTCGCCAGTGGTGGTGCGCTCGACGAGGCGCGTGGCGATGAAGAAGGCCAGCACCAGAACGATCCCGGTCCAGAACCACGGATCGGTCAGGGTCCGGGTGATCGGCGCCGGTGCGGCGTCGACGATGTAGGGGGCGAACCACTTCACGTGGGCAGAGGCCTCAGCAGGCGCCAGTGCGCCGGTGAGCGCAGCGGCCATGCCGAGCCCGGTATTGCGAGTGAGGGAAGGTGTCATAGAAGATCCCCTTTCTTTCGAGGGATTGGAGGTCAGTCGTCGGCGCTCAGGCTTGTGAGGTCGATCGGACCAGTCATCGGCGCGTGAGCGGAAAAGGTGGAACGGGATAGGATCACCCCGGCCTCGTCGACGACCAGGCGCAGCGCCCGGCCGCCGGAATAGAAGGTCAGCCGCCAGCGACCGGCGTCCTCATCGACGCCGGTCTCGCAACGGCTGGTGATTTCGCCGACACGCAGTTTCCCAGGAACATCGGCATATGCGAGATCGAAAGCGGCGCCAACGATCTCCGCGTCGACCACGAAGCCGTCGGTGCTGAAGGTCACTTGGCTCATCAGACTCTCCTTTCAGGCCGCGACCGGCGCGGGGCTCGGCAGGGCGACATCGGCGAGTGTCGAGCGGTCGAGTTCAGCCAGGAAGGCCGCCTCCGCCGCATGGAGCTTGCCTTTCAGCCGGCAGACGGGGATCACGCAGCAGGCCCCATCCGGTGCGAAGCACTCAACCAATGCCTGGTCCTGCTCAAGGAGCCGAACGAGGTCTCCCAGCCCGATATCGGCAGCCGGGCGGGCGAGCATGGCGCCGCCGCCGGTGCCACGGCGCGTGGCCACGAAGCCGTGCCGAGCGAGACGCTGGATGACCTTGTTTAGGTGGTTGCGTGAGATCCCGAACTCGTCGGCGATCTCGGCCGTGGAGAACGCACGATCCGGGGCGCTGGCCATGCGCATGAGCGCGCGTAGTCCGAAATCCGTGAAGCTGGTCAGGCGCATGTGGCGGCCTCGTTATGAATAGGCATTTACAATACCTATTATAGGTTCAATGCTGCTCCCGCAATAATCACTCAGGCCAGTTCAGCCATGCCCCAGACGCAAGCCTCCCTCCCGCCAATCCGCTCCGCGCGGCCGGCCATGACCCAGGAGATGATGGAACGCACCGGTCTTAGTGACGCGGTGCTTACAGACCTGGTGCACGGCTTCTACAGCAAGGTCCGCGTCGATCCGGTTCTCGGGCCGATCTTCGCCGCGCGGATCACCGACTGGGAGCCGCATCTCGAGAAGATGGTCGACTTCTGGTCGTCGGTCGCTCTGATGACCGGGCGCTACCACGGCGCACCGGTCCCAAAGCACGCGGGGTTGCCGGTGACCTGGGGGCACTTCGAGCGCTGGCTCGATCTGTTTCGCGAGACGGCGAACGAGATCTGCACGGTGGAGGGTGCGACCCATGTCATCGAGCGGGCCGAAAGGATCGCCCGCTCGCTACATATGGCAAGCCAAGATGCGCGTCGGCAGGCCGGAAATGTTCCAAGCCTCCGATGAAAAAGCAGGAGAAAAAGCGGCCTGGCGTCTGAAGTTATGTATCTGCCTTCAGTCGCATCACGCGATACCAATGAATGTCCGGGCAATGAACACGGAGTCGTCCACCGGATAATGGCAGCGCGAGCAGCAGCACAGGTTCCCATACGGGCTGCGATGTCGGACTTTCGGCCCAGGCTACGGTTTCGTCGGTCTCGGCCCATTGCCGACCTTGGGACTGGGTGACTACGTCGCGGCGCAGCATCACCGAAGCGGTCGTTCATGCGTCGCGCAGCATTTTCCGAGTGCGAAGGTCAGCTGAGCGGGACTTTCCGGTCGTTCGCTGCAGGTGCTCGCTTTCCACTGCACTTGCGAGATTGCGCGAAAGGAAGGACGGATAGCTCATCTACCCGCGCTTTGGCGGCAAATTCGCCGACCGGATGCAAGCGGACTTCGCAATGCAGGCACAGTTGGATTAGGGAGGCACGTGCGGTCCACCTGTGTGTTGCCAACTCAAAAAGCAAGATCGAAGAAACGATGCAGTAAATAGACATCCCGCAGAGGTCCGCGGGATGTCCTAAGCTAAGGCGCTTAAAGCGCCCCTTGGTTCATCTCGCTCGCAATGTGCTCGGCTTGACGTATCGCGAGTGCTACGATTGTGAGCGTAGGGTTTTCTGCCGCGCCTGTGGTGAACTGCGATCCGTCCGAAATGTAGAGGTTCGGCACGTCATGGGCCCGCCCGTTGCGGTTCACGACACCGTCCTCGGGCCGCTCTGACATGCGGTTTGTTCCGAGGTTATGCGTGGAGGGATAGGGCGGTGTCGGAAGCGTGCGGGTCGCGCCCACCGCATCGTAGATCGCGGCGCCCTGCTTGTAGGCGTGATCGCGCATCGCGATGTCGTTCGGGTGATCGCTGTAATGCACGTTAGCGACTTTGAGGCCGAACTGATCCTCGACGTCCGAAAGCGTCACGCGGTTGCTCTCCTGCGGCATATCCTCGCCAACGATCCACATGCCGGCCATGTTCTCGTAGCTGTCGAGCGCGGTGGTGAACTCCCGGCCCCAAGCGCCCGGATCGAGGAACGCGGCCATGAACGGCAGGCCAAGAGACAGCGTCTCGAGCTCGTAGCCGCCGACAAAACCGCGCGATGGATCGTGACGGGCCTCATCCTGCACGATCCCGGCCATCGTCGTACCGCGCCACATGCGGACCGGCTGTTCGAAAGTAGCGTAAACCGACCCGGTGAGGTGACGCATGTAGTTCTTGCCTACCATGCCCGAGCTGTTGGCGAGCCCATCGGGGAACATCGACGACGCCGAGTTGAGCAGCAGGCGGGGGCTCTCAAAGGAGTTCCCGGCGACGCATACGACGCGGGCGCGCTGCATCTGGAGATCACCGTTCGCGTCGAAATACTCGACTCCCGTTACCTTGCCGCTGTCGTCGTGCAGGATGCGCGCGACATGGGCTTTCTCGCGCACCTCGAGGTTGCCGGTCGCCTCGCCCGCGGGAATGTCGGTATACGCCGCCGACCACTTCGCGCCCCACTTGCAGCCCTGGAAACAGAAGCCGGTCTGCTGGCAGGCCATGCGGCCATCGCGTTCCTGGCTGTTGATCGCCATGCGGCCGGTGTGAACTTCCTTGTAGCCGAGTTCCTTGGCGCCAGCTTCGAAGACCTTGTAGTTGTTGCAGCCTGGCAGACCGGGGATGCCGTTGGTCCGCGTCACGCCCAGCTTGTCCTCGGCGCGGGCGTAGAACGGGTCCATCTCGT
Source organism: Roseivivax halotolerans (assembly GCF_900115815.1). Lineage (GTDB taxonomy): Bacteria > Pseudomonadota > Alphaproteobacteria > Rhodobacterales > Rhodobacteraceae > Roseivivax > Roseivivax halotolerans. The sequence continues at coordinate 15,868 of NZ_FOXV01000020.1, forward strand.
CGGCGTCGATCGGCCAGTCGAGAAGGTTCGCGCCCTCCACCTCGCCGTAGGTCGTGAAGGCTTTCCACTCGTGCGGTTGAAAGCGGAGCGACGCGCCCGCCCAGTGTGTCGTGGTGCCGCCGACTGCCTTGACGATCCAGGCGGGAAGGTTCGAGAAGTCCCTGGCGACGCGCCAGTCTCCGCTGGTTGTGCGGGTGTCGGTCCACGCCAGCTGGCCGAAGCTCTCCCACTCGTCGTTGACGTAATCTTCGGGCAGATAGCGCCCGCCGGCCTCGAGCGCGACGACGCTAACTCCTTTCTGGGCGAGCTCGTTGGCGAGTACGCCACCGCCCGCGCCGGTCCCTATGATGACGACTACGTTGTCGTCGGTGAGTTCGAAAGGTGCAGCCATGTCAGTATCCTCCCCGCCTCAGATCCACGTGATATCGTCGAAGCCGCGATACATGTAGCCGCCCTTCGAGTAGGACTCGCCCTCGTAGCCGAAGATCGGCCATACCTCTTTTTGGTTGTAGAGGCCGGTGACGAGTCCGCCGCGCACCCGCTGGAAGAAGTCGGTGTCCTCGATGCCGCGCAGGATTGCGACGCGGTCGGCCTCCCACCCCGTGCCGAGGTAGCTGTCGAACCCCGCAGCCCGCGACGCATCCTCGAGCATGTCGATGCCGCTCTGCGCGAAGTCGACTTCCTCGGGGACGTCATAGCCCTTGACTGCCGCCGCATAATATTGGTCCCCGACCTTGTCGTGGGGGTAGATGTCGCGCGCCATCTGCACGAGCGTAGCGAAGCTGTCGGGCTTCATCGCATCCATCTCGGTCGCCCAGGCCGCGTCGCGGCCGGCGACGAAGCCCGAACCAACGACGAGCCCGGCACCTGCCGCGATGCCTCGCGACAGAAGCTGGCGACGCGTGAGCGTCTTCAGAGACCTTGTCTCGATCATATTGGGTTCTCCTCCCTTGGGTGATGTTCGGCCCCTTGCGGCTCCTCTTCCGCGTGCGGGCCGGGACGTCCTCACGTCATTTGAAGCGCCCGCTGCGCTCCAGCACTTCGATCTGGTAGCCGTCGGGGTCGGCCACAAAGAAAAACCGACCAACCAGCATGCCGCCCGGGGCGAACTCCACGAGCCTGCGCGGTGCGAACCCCTCGCGTTCGAAGCGTGCGTGTTCAGCGTCGAGATCTTCTACCGACACGGCAAGATGGCCGTATCCGTCTCCAAGGTCGTACGGTTCAGTGCGGCCCTTGTTGACCGTGAACTCGACCTCGAAGTCCGATTCCGCGTTCGACATGTAGACGAGCGTGAAGTCGTCGAAGTCGAGCCGGTCGGCAACCTCCAGACCAAAGGCCTGCTTGTAGAATGCAACCGACCGCTCCTCTTCGAGGACCCGGATCATGCTGTGTATGGCCTTCGCCATGCTTCCTCCTGTAGCGCAATAGACTCACAGGATAGGCGAACACGGCGAGGTCAGTGGTAGTAGACGCATACTACAGGGTTGCACCTTTGGTCGTATGTCACTCCGCAGCGACGGCGACGCCAGAAGCTGGCCCTTGGCCGAGATGGATCAGGCAGGTCGTGCGCAGTAGCGAGGAAAAGTTCACAGGCTCGCCGCGCAGTTCCAAAACCTCGGCATGGAGCGTTGACAGGAAGCAGGGCGTAGAAATACCTTCGCCAGCGGCGATTTCATCGAGTGTATCCCAAAACGCGTTTTCGAGTCTGATGCTGGTGCTCTGCCCATTGAGACGGAGTCTGCGTGTAGTCGACGCGTACCTTGCAGGATCTTGTCCCGCAAAAACTTGACACATGGTAGATCCCCCAATCTCCGCATTGCGCAAGCAAGCGTCTCCAAATCTACAGGTCCAAAGCTCCCACGATGGCGACGCCTGGTCAATTGCGCCCGCACGCCCCGTCACCAAGAACACTTTCAAAGACACGTGAGTTCGCCGGCGTGGAACCTTCGCCAGTAGCCAGCGTGGCGTTCGAGACCCGCTTGCCTTGAATGTCCGGTCCTGGGAAGTCGCACCTCAGTGTCAGGCCGACACTTGACGGCCGGACTGGGCTGACTCTGGCGGGCAATGTTTAGCTGCGCCTGCGAATTACAACTCCGACGCGGCGGTCAGTCTGAGCTCGAAGCCGACCTTCGCCGCAGATCGGTGCTATGATGGCGCGTCGGCTGATTGTCGAGGACGTGGTGGGCGTGGTGGAACGGAGGATCCGTTATGTCTACTGCCAATCTACCGGCAATCCGCGCCTGCCGCCCCGCCTGGAACAAGGGGAGGATCGTCGGCCAGAAGCGGCCACTGCAACCGAAACACGTCTGGGCGATCCGAGTCCGCCTCGAGATCGCGGAGCGGACTCGCGAGCTGGCGCTCTTCAACGTCGCCATCGACAGCAAATTGCGCGGCTGCGACTTGGTGCGCCTCAAGGTCGCTGACATCTACGCGGCGGGCCAAGTCAAGCACCGCGCCGCGATCATTCAAAGCAAGACACGGCGGCCGGTCAGCTTCGAGATCACCGATGGGACCCGGAAAGCAATCGGAGCATGGCTCGAAGCACCGCAAATGGTCGGATCGGAACATCTCTGGCCCGGACGGTTTCATGAGCGGCGGCACATCTCGACGCGCCAGTATGCTCGCCTGGTCCGCGACTGGGTGACATCCATCGGCCTCGAACCGAGCGCTTATGGCACCCATTCCATGCGGCGCACGAAGGTCGCGCAGATATACCGAAAGACCGGCAACCTGCGGGCGATGCAACTTCTCCTCGGCCACACGAAGATGGACAGCACGGTGCGTTACCTCGGCGTCGAGCTCGAAGATGCGCTCGCGATCGCCGAGGCGGTGGAGATCTGAACACGGCGGGCCGGCTGTCGCGGCCGGCCCTGACCAGCCATTCATGGACTGAGCCGCCAAGGTCTGGAAGCAGCCCTCTTTCTTTCGGATCGACCATTCGGTGCTTAATAGTCGCATCTATGAACCACACGGAGGACGTAAGGCTTTGCTCCGCGCATACGCCTGAGATTCGGAAAAGTTCAAGCTTACGTCTGATTGCAAGGAAATGGCTTCTTCATGCCGAAGGGGCTTCAGCATGGCGAAGCACATCTGCGCTTAAACGGAGCGATTCCCTCCTCAACGAAACATTTGTTTCGGGCCGATCGGAGTGAGATTCATCATGATCAAGTTTGCTATCTGGCATCCGCGCGAAACGCTTGACGTCACACAATTATCAAGTGCCGCCGACAATGCCCTGAAACGCGCAGCCATCAGGAAGCCTGCAGTCGGCCGAGATTGACCCGATCTTGAAAACTGGTAACGATTTCGGATGTCGTCTGCTCTGAGGATTGCTATCGGGCCTTTCGGGCGGGTCGCTCTACTTGATATGGACCGGCCTCTGGTTAAGCACGCCCATGCGCAATGCCACGTTCTTCTGAAGGTCGAAGGTGCCGATACCGAGTTCGATGTGGGCGGGCGCCGCGTGGCGTTGACCGATGAAAGCGCGGTTCTAATCAATGCTTGGGAGCATCACAGCTACGTGCACCGCGCGGATCAACCGCCAACCATCATCCTCGCGATGTACATAGAACCGGCTTGGCTTGGCGCGTTTCGTGGCAATTGGGAGGCGAGCGCCGGTCCGGACTTTTTCCCGCATCCGGGCGGTGCCATCACGCCACAGATCCGGCGACAGGTCGGCGAGACGGCAGAGGCGATGGTGCAGGCACCCGGAGATGCCGCGGCGCATGAGCGGCTGATCGGGCGGCTGATGGTTTCGATCATCGAGCGGCTGGCGCCTTGGCGCGAGGTGCAGCCCTCCCTCCGGGTGCGGGCAAAAGCGACCCGCGCGCCCGACCGGCGGATCGCGCGGGCCTTGGCCCTGCTACGCGAGAATCCCGCAGGCATCGACTCGATGGATTGGCTCGCCCGCGAATGCGGCCTCTCGCGTGCGCATTTCTTCCGGCTCTTCGAGGCCGATACCGGGATCTCGCCCCGGGTCTACCTGAACACCCAGCGGGTGGAGCGTGCGGTGCAGGCCGTGGCCAATGAAACGCGCAGTTTCTCGGCCATCTCGCACGACCTGGGTTTCTCTGTCCCCGCGCATTTTTCGCGGTTCTTCCACGACCATGCCGGCTCCTCGCCCAGCGTCTTCCGCGATGTCTCAGCCCTGCGCGATACCGCCTGACCCCGCTTTTTGAGACTCCTCGGTAAGGTCCGAGACCTGGCGGGATCGCGAGGCCAGCAGACCCGCGCCTAACGTCCTCTCCCAAGGGCTTGCCCATGCCAAGCCGGGAGGAGACATGAAAGATACCGTTTCAGAAAAGCTGCTCGGCCAGTCCGCCCTGCGCGTCGAGGATCCGGCGCTGCTTTCGGGACGGGGGCGCTATATCGATGACTTGCCGGTTGCTGCGGGCACCCTCGCGCTGGCCTTTGTTCGCTCGCCCCACGGCCATGCGGCGATCCGGTCTGTCGATACTGCCGAGGCCGCGCAGGCGACGGGCGTAGTAGCGGTGATCACCGGAGAAGATGTCGCGGCGCGTACTCGGTCCATGACCGTCGGCGTAAAGGCTGATGTCGAATGCTGGCCCATGGCAGTGGACCGCGTCCGTTATGTGGGCGAGCCGGTGGCCATGATCGTCGCGACCGACCGCTACCTTGCCGAAGATGCCGCCGATCTGGTTGTGGTCGACTACGCTATGCTCGACGCCGTCGTGGAGCCCGTGGCGGCGCTGGCTGCGGACGCGCCGGTGCTGCATACCAGCCTCGGAAGCAACCTCATCAACGAACGCAGGTTCCGCTACGGAGATCCAGAGGCAGAGTTTGACGCAGCCCCGCACCGGATCGGCATCGACGTCACCTATCCGCGCAGCGCCTGCACGCCCATCGAGACCTACGGCGTCATCGCCAGCTACGAGCCGGGCGAAGATGCCTATGACGTCACCTCGAATTTCCAAGGCCCCTTTTCGATCCACGCGGTGGTGGCCCGGTCGCTCAACGTGCCGGGCAACCGGCTGCGGCTGCGCACACCGCCCGACTCGGGCGGGTCATTCGGGATCAAGCAGGGCGTCTTTCCCTACATGATCCTTGCGGCCATCGCCGCGCGCATCGCGGGCGCGCCGGTCAAGTGGATCGAGGACCGCCTGGAGCATCTGTCGGCCAGCGTCTCTGCCACCAATCGTCAGACGCGGATCGAGGCAGCGGTGACGGCGGACGGACGGATCACCGCGCTCGACTGGGACCAGATCGAGGATTGCGGCGCTCATCTGCGCGCGCCGGAGCCTGCCACGCTCTACAGGATGCACGGCAACATGACCGGTGCCTACGACATCCCGAACATGGCGATCCGCAACCGCGTTGTGCTGACCAATAAGACCCCGACCGGCCTCAATCGCGGCTTCGGCGGCCCGCAGATCTATTTCGCGCTGGAGCGTTTGATGGATACCATCGCGCGGCATCTTGGGCTGGACCGGCTCGAGGTCATCCGCCGCAACCTCATCCCCGCAGAGGCCTTTCCCTACCGCACGGCCAGCGGTGCTCTTTATGACTCGGGCGACTACGTCGCGGCGCTGGACCGCGCGGTCGAGGAAGGCGGCCTCGCCGAGCTTTACGCCCGCCGCGACAAGGCCCGCGCCGCAGGCCGGCGCTACGGCATCGGCTTTGCCTGCGTAGTGGAGCCCTCGGTGTCGAACATGGGCTACATCACCACCGTCCTGACGCCCGAAGAACGCGCCAAGGCCGGGCCTAAGAACGGTGCGCAGGCAACATCGACCATCTCCATCGACCCGCTGGGTTCTGTGACGGTCAAAGTCGCCTCGGTTCCGCAGGGCCAGGGCCACCGGACCGTTCTGGCGCAGGTGGTGGCCGACAAGTTCGGCCTGCCGATCGACACGGTGCGCGTTCTGGCCGACGTGGACACGATGCGCGATGCCTGGTCAATCGCCTCGGGCAATTACGCCTCGCGCTTTGCCCCCGCCGTCGCCGGTGCCACCGAGATCGCGGCTGCGCGGTTGCGCGACAAGCTGGCGAAGGTCGCGGCCTCGCAGCTGAACATCGCACCGGACGACGTGATCTTCGAGGCGGGCCGCATCGGTGCGGCTGGCAATTCCGACAACAGCCTGTCCTTCGCACGGGCGGCCGCCACAGCGCATTGGTCGCCGGGCACCCTGCCCGAAGGCGTGGACCAGACCATGCGCGAGACCGTCTACTGGACCCCGCCCGAGCTGGAGGCACCGACGGCAGAGGACGGGGTGAATTCCTCGCTCTGTCATGGCTTCATCTTCGATTTCTGCGGGATCGAGATCGACCCCGAGACCGCCGAGCCGCGGATCGACCGCTACGTGACCATGCATGATTGCGGGCGCATCCTGCATCCAGCCATGGTCGACGGCCAGGTGCGGGGCGGCTTTGCCCAGGCGGTCGGCGCGGCCTTCCTTGAGGAATACGCATACGGACCCGACGGGTCTTTCCGCTCGGGCACGCTTGCCGACTACCTGCTGCCCACCGTGATGGAGGTCCCCGATCCGGTGATCCTGCATCATGAGACTTTGTCGCCCTTCACACCGCTCGGGGCCAAGGGCGTGGGTGAAGGCAATTGCATGTCAACGCCCGTGTGCATCGCCAACGCCGTGGCCGATGCGCTCGCACCCGAGGGCGATGCACCCGAGATCGTGCTGCCGGTGACTGCGGCCAAGCTCGCCCCCCTGATTTTCGGCGACGAACCCGCCCCGCAAGAGCCCGTGTCCGAGACGAAAACCGAGGACACGGCAGGTGGGCGCAAGCTTACCGGCGAAGGCCGCGCCGTAGTGCAGGCCAGCCGCGAGGATGTCTGGCGGATGCTGCTCGACCCCGCGACGCTCGACGCGATCATCCCCGGCTCACATGGCGTCCGGAAGGTCGGCGAGACGCGCTTCGAGGCGGATGTGACGCTGGGCGTCGGGCCCGTGCGGGGGCGCTACAAGGCCGATATCGACCTGTCGGACCTCGATCCACCCAACGCGGTCACCCTCTCGGGGCAGGCCGTAGGCGCGCTCGGTACGGGCGGTGGACAAGGCCGCATTACGCTGACCGACACCGAAGACGGCACCGAGATCGCCTATCGCTACGAGGCCCAAATCGGCGGCAAGGTCGCCTCAGTCGGCGGACGGCTTCTGGACGGCGCGGCGAAGGTCGTGATCGGTGAGTTCTTCCGCGCCCTCGCGCGCCATTGCGGCGGCGGCGCGTCCAGCGGTGCCCTGGCTCGCCTGCGGAGCCTTGTTGATCGCGTAATCAAGGGAGGCCGGTCATGAAACCCGCCCCGTTCGATCTCGTAGCGGCCAACGACATGAGTGAGGCGCTTGAGGCGCTGCACCAGGGCGGCACCGAGGCCCGCGTCATCGCTGGCGGTCAGTCGTTGGTGCCCATGCTCAACATGCGCCTCGCGAGTCCCACCACGCTTGTCGACATCACCCGCATCCCGGAGCTGTCGCGGATCGAAGCCAATACCGACCGGATTAACATCGGTGCCGCCGTGCGCCAGAGCACGCTGGAGCGCTGGCCGGACCTGGCAGATCGCCTGCCCTTGGTGCACGCGGCACTGCCTTGGGTCGCCCATACGCAGCTGCGCAATCGCGGCACGATCTGCGGCTCCGTCGCCCATGCCGATCCCAGCGCCGAGCTACCGCTGTGCTTGATCGCGCTCGGCGGCACCGTGACCCTGCGCCGCCGCCGCAAGACGCGTGAGGTTGCGGCGCGTGATTTCTTTCAGGGCATGATGTCCACCGACCTCGCCCCCGGCGAGATGATCGTCTCGGTCTCGTTCCCGGCCCGCAAGTCGAGCACCGGATATGCCTTCCGCGAAGTGGCGCGCCGACACGGCGATTTCGCCATCGTCGCCTGCGCTGCAACGGCCCGGCCTGATGGCACCGCCACGCTGACCGTGGGCGGTGTCGCCGACACGCCCCGCACTCTCGAGCTGCCGGCGGACAGAGCAGATCTCGATGACCGGCTGAACGAATTCGCATGGCACCTGCAAGCTCGCGACGACCTGCACGCAACCGCCCGCTATCGCCGAGACCTCGTCCGGAAGCTTGGCCGCGAAACCCTAAAGGAGGCTTTGCCATGCCGCGACTGACTAAAGACGAGACGCACCCGGTGCGCTTCACCCTGAACGGACGGCCTGTATCCGTCCGGGCGTATCCACGCGCGCTGCTGACGGATGCCCTTCGCCACGAGATCGGCGCGACCGGCACCCATGTGGGCTGCGAGCACGGCGTCTGCGGGGCCTGCACGGTGCAGGTGGACGGAGAACCCGCCCGGGCGTGCCTGATGCTCGCCAGGCAGGCCGAGGGCTGCGAGATCCGCACGGTCGAAGGGCTGAACAACAAGGACGCTTTGTCCCCGCTGCAAGAGGCCTTCCGCGAACATTTCGCGCTGCAATGCGGCTTCTGCACCGCGGGCATCCTCATGTCGCTCGACGCGCTGTTTTCGCCCCAACCGGACGCGGAGGAAGACGCGATCCGCGAGGCACTCTCGGGCCACCTGTGCCGCTGCACCGGCTATGCGCCCATTGTTCAGGCGGCGCTGGCCGCCCGTAACCGCATCAAGGGAGGACCAATCGATGCTTGACCTCGGAACCAGCTTTATCGCGTCCGTGGAACGCGACCCCGGCGCGATGGCAATCGCCGAAGGAGACCGGACGATCACCTATTCCGACTGGTATGGCCGGATCAGCGCGCTTGTCGATGCGCTCGGCCAGATCGGGCTTGGCAAGGGCGACACACTGGTCACGGCGATGCAGAACCGGTGGGAGAACGCCTCGCTGCATTGGGCCTGCCAGATCGCCGGGATCGTCATCACGCCCGTGAACTGGCGCGTCACCGCCGACGAGTTGGACCATGCGCTGCACGACAGTGCGGCCCGCGTTCTGGTGCATGACGATGCCGCGTCCGAGGCGGTGGCTGGATCGGCACTTGCCCCGGACCTCAACGTGCTGCCGCTCGGCGGTGATCAAGGCCTCGCCGCGATGCTGGCGGGGCGCGCAACCGATGCGCTGCCGCAGGCAGGTGCCGACGATCTGTCGGTCATGCTCTACACATCCGGCACGACCTCGAAGCCCAAGGGCGTGCCGCGCCGCCACCGGGCCGAACGGGCCGCGGCCATCGCCCATGTGGCGCAGAACATGTACGGCCATGGCGAGCGCACGCTTGGCGTCATGCCGCTCTATCACACGATGGGCATCCGCTCGCTCCTCTCGGCCAGCGTGATCGGCGGTGCCTTCGTCTGCCTGCCGCGCTTCGACGTGCCCGGCGCGCTTGCTGCGATCGAGCAGCATGCCGTCAGCAACCTCTATCTCGTGCCGACGCTCTATCACGACATCGTCCACCACGCAGGCTTCACGCCGGACCGGGTCGCCAGCGTGCGAAAGCTGGGCTTCGCCGGGGCGTCCATGACCGACGGTCTGTTGCAGAAACTGGCGGAGGCCTTCCGGCCCGAGCTTTTCGTGAACCATTACGGCTCTTCCGAGATTTACACCTTCTCCATCTGCCAGAACGCTGCGGCCAAACCCGGATCGGCGGGCCGCGCCGCGATCAACCAGCGCCTGCGCGTGGTGCCGCTGGGCAACACGGATGTCAGCCAGACCTGCGCACCCGGCGAAGAAGGCGAAATCGTCGCCTCTATGCAGGGGGATGAAGCCTTCGAGGGTTACTGGAACCGCCCCGAAGCGGACCGCAAGGCCATTCGCGACGGCTGGTACTTCACCGGCGATTGCGGGCTCTTCGACGAAGACGGCGATCTATTCGTCACGGGCCGGGCGGACGACATGATCATCACGGGCGGCGAGAATGTCTCGCCCGTCGAGGTCGAAAGCTGCCTGTCGCTGCACCCTGCCGTGGCCGAGGTCGCCGTGGTCGGCCTGCCCGATGCACGCTGGGGCAAGATCGTGACCGCCTTTGTCAAGCGGGGCGGCGATGTCACCGAAGACGATCTCGACGCCCATTGCCGCGGCTCGGACCTATCCAATTTCCGTCGGCCGCGCCGCTACGTCTTCGTGCGCGAAATCCCGAAATCCCCTGTCGGAAAACTCCTCCGCCGCCTGCTTGTCGCGGGCGAATACGAGGTCGAACCGGCCGAGACCACCACCGCGTAAGTCCACAGAAAGACACCGAGATGAAAGATATTCCGATGACCGAGACAATGACCTTCACTGATCCGCGCCTTTCCGAGCTCGACGGTTTCCATGTCCAACTCGATGAAGCGAGCGAGCGCGCGGACATCATCCTCGCACGGCCGCCCTACAACGTGATCTCGATGGGAGCCCGCGACCAGCTCCGCCTGGTCTTCGAGGCACTCGATGAAGATGAACGCGTGCGTATCATCGTCGTCTCCGCCGAGGGTGAGCATTTCTCCTCGGGGGGCAATATCAAGGGCTTCCTCGAGGCCAGCCCCGAGCATGTCTCGCATTTGGCATGGAATGTCGCGGCTCCGGCACGCTGCTCCAAGCCGGTGATCGCCGCCAATCGCGGCTACACCTTTGGCGTCGGCTTCGAGCTGTCGCTGGCCTGCGATTTCCGCATCGTATCCGAGACCTGCCGCTACGCCCTGCCCGAACAGAAGCTGGGCCAGATCCCCGGATCGGGTGGCTCCGCCCGGCTGCAGAAAATCGTCGGCGTGACGCGCACGAAGGACATCGTCATGCGCTCGAAGCGCATCAAGGGCCAGCAGGCGCTGGACTGGGGCATCGCCACCGAATGCGTGCCCGATAGCGATCTCGAACAGGCGGTGACCGACCTCGTGAACGAGCTCCGCGAGTTTTCCCCGATGGCGCAGCGCACGGCGAAAAAGCTGCTGAACGACACCGATGACGCGCTTCTCAGCACAGCAATCGAGATGGAAGGGCTGAACTACAGCCGCCTGCGGCAATCGGAGGATTTCCGCGAGGGCGTCGAGGCCTTTCACGCCAAGCGCAAGCCTGAATTCACCGGCCGCTGAGATGGCCATACAAGACCATTCAAGGGAGGAGACCCAGATGGAACAGACAACACAGACGAATTGGATCGAGAAAGGACCGGGCTTCGGCGCGGGCCTGTCGGGCTTGCGCGAGGCGCTGGGCATCAAGACGGCGAGTGCGGGACTGGTCGCGGCCATCTTCGGATGCTCGGGGCCGGCGCTGATCGTAATCGGCGCGGCCAATAATGGCGGGCTCTCCGAGGGCCAGACCGTGGCCTGGCTTCTGGCGATCTACGGCCTCGGCGGGCTGATCAGCCTGATCATGGCGCTTTACTACAAGCTGCCGGTGACGGGGGCCTATTCCATCCCAGGCGCGGCGCTCGTCGCTGGCGCGCTCGGCACCTTCCCGTTCGAACAGGCGGTTGGTGCCTTCCTGATGGCCGGCGCGATGGTCTTCGTGCTCGGCATCACCGGTCTCATCGGCAAGGTGATGCGCTGGCTTCCGATGCCCATCGTCATGGCGATGATCGCGGGGGCGCTCATTCGCTTCGGCATCGGCGCGGTCACCTCGATCGAGAAGCTGCCCATCGTGGTCGGTGCGGCGACCATCGCCTTCTTCCTGTCGATGCGGTTCCTTCGGGCCGTCCCGCCGGTTCTGACCGCACTGATCGTGGGCCTTGTGGCCGTGACCCTGACCGGAGGCTTCCAGGGAGGCGAGGCGGCAATCAGCTTTGTCGCACCGGAATTCACCGCGCCCGTCTTCACGGTCGACGCGTTCCTTGCCATTGCAGTGCCGCTGGCCGTGCTCGTTATCGGGGCCGAGAATGCCCAGGCCATCGGGGTCCTCTACGCCGAGGGCTACCGTCCGCCGATCAACGCCATGACCGTGATCTCCGGCATCGGCGGCATGCTGGCCGGGTTCATCGGCGGGCATAACGCCAATATCGCGGGGCCCATGACGGCGATCTGTTCCTCTGATCAGGCGGGCGAGAACCCCGAGGGACGCTATGCGGCCACGGTGCTGAACGGCGTGCTCTTCGCCGCCTTCGGGATCTTCGCCGGTGTTGCGGTGCCGCTTATCATGGCGCTGCCTGGGCCCCTGATCGGCGCGGTAGCGGGCCTGGCGATGATCACCGTCCTGCTGAGTGCATTCCAGTCCGCCTTCGACCGGAATGCGGGCCACCAGATCGGAGCCTTCGTCGCCCTGATCGTGGCGATGTCGAACGTGTCGTTCCTGAGCATCAGCGCACCCTTCTGGGCCCTCGTGGCGGGCGCTGCGGTATCCGTGCTGAACGAGCGAGTGGTCAGACCCAGGCCCGTGGCCACCTCGGCGCCCTGAAGACCGGCGTTTAGTCGCACGAGTGATCAAATGGGGGGCGTCAGTCAGAGCACTGCGCCCCCCAACGAATGTTTTGTTTGTCGTCGGTGTGATCCACGTCCGTTTTGCGGACATTCGAGCCGGGTGCAGCGAATGACGGCTCTCCGCCCATTCCGTTGAAAAACTCGTCCTTGATCGGGGGGCATCTGGCTGATTCAATTCCTGCGAAGGGTGGGAGGATCGGCGATGATGGGACCGCGGCAGGAGGTGCAACCGGCGTTGTTCTACGAGTTCTCGCTTGAGGATCACGTCCCGCAAAACCACT
>NZ_FOXV01000008.1 GCF_900115815.1 Roseivivax halotolerans
GCTATTTGGGGAGCGCGCGCGCCATGGCGCTCAGCACCCCGACACTGGCCTGGTTTTGCGCCGCCACGTGGCCGGTTATTACTCCGCCGTTGACATCCGTCCGTTAGAAATCAATAGTTGTTTCGTGACGACGTTATTCTGGCTACCTTTTCAACACTTAACGATCCGCTTGGGCAGGGCGATTCGTGATTTACGGGGACAGGGAACCCCGTGATTGCATCCTCCCAAGCTATAAAACGGGAGGAAATCTATGGATCGTCGTTCTTTTCTGAGAAAGTCCGCTATCGGCGGCTCTGCCGCTGCGGCTTCAACGCTCGCGGCGCCGCTCTATGCACAGGGCAATCGCACGCTGACGATGGTGACCTCGGTCCCCGACGGCTTCGCGATCTTCGATGACGCGGCCAATTACGCGGCAAATGCCATCACCGAGATGACCGACGGTCAGATCACCATCAACAAGCAGCCCGCCGGCTCGCTCGTTGGTGCGTTCGAAGTGTTCGACGCCGTATCTTCCGGCCAGGCTGACCTTTACCACTCGGCCGAGTATTACTTCCTGAACCAGCACCCGGGCTTTGCCTATTTCACCGCCGTGCCTTTTGGCATGACGGGCGTCGAGATGCTGGCCTGGTACTATCACCAGGGCGGTGCGGAGCTGCACCAAAACCTCGCGAGCCTCTTCAATCTGCGTCCGTTCCTTGCGGGGAATACCGGGATGCAGCCGGGCGGCTGGTTCAATTCCGAGATCTCGTCGGCAGATGACCTGCAGGGTCTGCGCTTCCGGATGCCGGGCCAGGGCGGCCAGGTGCTTGGCCGGCTCGGCGCATCGGTGCAGAACATTCCCGGCGGCGAGATCTACCAGGCCCTTTCCTCGGGCCAGATCGACGGCGCGGAATGGATCGGGCCGTTCGCGGACGAGCGTCTTGGCTTCCAGGAAGTCACCAGCCTCTACTACACCGCCGGCTTCCACGAGCCGGGCTCGGCGCTGTCCCTGTCGATGAACCTCGACGTCTGGGAAAGCCTCACGCCGGCGCAGCAGCGCATCGTCGAGATCGCCTGCGAAGCGACCCACGCCAACAACCTGGGGATGTCCTGGGCAGAGAACGGCGCGGCGCTCAAGCGTCTTCAGTCCGAAGGCGTCCAGGTGCGTGAATTCCCCGACGATGTCTGGCAGGCCTTCGGCACGGCTGCGGCGGAAGTCCGGCAAGAGAGCATGAGCGACGACCTCTTCGCGGAAATTTCCAACAGCTACTTCGAGGCGATGGAATCGACTTCCGCCTGGTGGGAGATCGGCGATGGCGAGTATATCCGCCAGCGCAACCGCGTGAACGCGGGCTGATCGACACTCCACGACAGATCCGCCCGGTCCCTGCCGGGCGGATTATCTTCGCGATACGAAAGACGAGGCGGCGCGCGTGGCCCGGCAACCCGGCCGTGATGTCTGCCCGGAGGGAAGCCACTTGATCGAGTTCGTTCTTTGGTTTGTGACGAACATAGTGCTCGCGCCATATAACCTGCTTCTGGCGATCGCCAATCCAGCCGCCTGGCTGAACTGGTCGAACCCCGAGGCGGTGATGCGCTTCATCTATTACGGGGCGTCGGTCGAGCTGTTCTTCGTCGTGTTCACGGCCTTCGTGGTCGTCACTCTGATGGGCATGTTCTGGCGGCGCAGCATCCTGTGGGCCGGCGTGCGTATCCTCGAAGGGATCGCGAACGCTGTCGGCCGCACTGCAGCCTGGGCCGGCCTTCTGATGGTTCTCGTCCAGGTGATGATTGTTTTCCTGCAGCGTATCTTCCGCGTGGCGGAGATCCAGCTCGGCCCGCTCGGCACGACGCTCGCGATGGACTTGAGCTGGTGGGCCGAGGGCCTGAAATTCTACAATGCGCTGGTCGTGACGCTTTGCGTGTCCTGGACCTTTGTTCAAGGCGGGCATGTGCGCGTCGATCTTTTCTATTCGAAGGTCAAGTTCCGAACCAAGCGCGTCATCGATATGTTCGGCGCGATCTTCTTCATGATGCCGGCGATCGGCCTGACCTATCTCTACGCCTGGTTCTTCATGTGGCGGCACCTGATGACGCCCGCAGTGACCTCAACGAGCGATCTTGACCGGATGCTCATGCAATCGCGGATCTTCCGATGGAACGTGGAGACGATCGGCTTCAGCCCGAATGGGTTCAACGCGTATTTCCTCTTCAAGGTGCTGATCGTGGTGTTCTGCGTGATGGTGCTGATGCAGGCGGTCGCGGTGTTCTGGCGGGCGTATTGCGAATTCGTGGAAGGGCCCGAGAGCGAGGACAAGTATCTCGATCGGGACGTCACCGGCAGCGCGGCGCAGGACATCGAACACGCGGCGCATTCGGGATATTCCTGAGCGGCCGCTTAAAGGGAACAAAGACGCCCGCTGCAGGGCGCAGCTGAGGGACGGACAGACATGCTTTTCGGGTTGGATGGGGTCGAGATCGGCCTGATCATCGTATTCCTGACGCTCTTCGCGGGAATCATGACCGGCTTCCCGGTGGCCTTCGCCATCGGCGGCGCGGGCGTTATTTCCTTTGCCATCATCGCAGCGCTCGACGGGGCGGGTCTTCTGATCCACCAGGCGATCGATGTCGGATCGGCGGAATATTCCGCGCTTCTGGCCGAGGGCGTGGCGCGGGACGCGATATCGACCTTCACTTTCCCGGAATTGCCCCGAATAGAAGAGCCGCTCTTCCCGGGCGGCTGGGAGCAGGCGCTTGAGCGCAACATCTCCTTCATCGTCAACCGCATGAACGAGCGCGTCATCGCGGGTCAGTCGATCGAGACGCTGCTTGCGGTCCTCATGTTCGTCATGATGGGCATTACGCTTGAGCGTTCGCGTATCGCCGAGGATCTGCTGACCACGATGGCGAAGGTCTTCGGCCCGTTGCCGGGCGGCCTTGCCGTGTCCATCGTCATCGTCGGTGCCTTCCTGGCGGCCTCCACCGGTATCGTCGGGGCGACGGTCGTGACCATGGGTCTTCTGGCCCTCCCGACCATGCTGCGGAACAATTACTCGCCCGAACTGGCAACGGGTGTCATCGCGGCAAGCGGCACGCTCGGTCAGATCATCCCGCCGTCGATCGTCATCGTTCTTCTCGGCACGCTTGTCGGAGACCTCTACGCGACGGGACAGGAAACGCGGGCGCAACTCGCCGGATGTACGGACGCTCTGACATATCTCGGTGAGCCGGCCGTTCTGTCGGTCGGCACGCTTTTCCAGGCGGCGCTGCTGCCCGGCCTTTTCCTCGCTTTCCTCTACGCGGGATATGCCTTCTGCTTTGCGCTGTTCCGTCCGAACTCGGCGCCGCCGGTGATCTCGACCGATGCGAGCGGCGGAGAATACGTGACGCCGAATGAAGCGCTGACCTGGTATCTTCTTGCTCCGGTCGGTCTGATGGTCGCTGTCGTCATCGGCTTCTCCACCGGCATCATCGGCAGCCAGTCGATCACGGTGTCGGATTATGCGGACACCGGAGGCAGCAGCGCGGCGCTCCGGACGAACGTCTCGCCGCAATGTCAGGAGGCGATGATCGAACTGCACGGCCAGGCCGCCTGGGACCGGGCGGTGGAGACGCGGGCGGCCGAAGGGGGGAGCGCGACCAACGAAGTCGTAGAGCTCACCGAAGAGGAACGTGCCGCGGCGCTCGAGGCTGCACGCACCAACGCACCGCCGATCGGCACCGGCATCGCGGTCATGTTCACGATTCTCGCTCTCACGCTCATCGTCGCGCGCGGCGTCGCACCGAGCGCATCACCGGTTCCGCTGATCGTCGGTGCCGCGGGCGTTGTGCTCGCCTTTCTGCTCGACATCCTCTTCGTCTTCCCCGGCACGGGGCCCGCGGCCACGTTCCTCATCATGACGATCCCGATGGCGCTGACACTCTTCGGAACCACCTACGCGATGAAGCGGCTCTCGCAGAATGATCTTCTGCGCGTGGTCTTCCCGCCGCTCGTTCTGATCGTGGCCGTGCTGGGCTCGATTCTGGGAGGGATCACCAACCCGACGCCGGCTGCGGCGCTCGGCGCGGCCGGGGCGATCATGCTCGCGGCCTATCGCAAGCTGAAGGAAGAGGGCAATCCGCTCGCCAAGATCGTCATCTGGGCGTCCTTCGCGATCGTCATCATGATCTTGTTCGGCGTGAATTTCGATCTCAGGATCACGCGTGAGAACGTGCCCACCGCGGATTGGGTCGCCTATATCATCGCGCAAATCGCCTACCATTTCGCGTTTTTCGGGCTGCTCTACAGCTGCTGGGTGCTGTTCCGGATGACGATCCTGGGGCCGGTCGTGCGAGAGACGGCGAAGGTGACCTCGATGGTCTTCACCATCCTGATCGGCTCACAGCTTCTGAACCTCGTGCTGATCTCCTTCGGGGGCGAGCATTACATCCAGCAATTCCTGCGCTCGTTCGAGAACGAGCTTGCGGTCTTCCTGCTGGTGATGCTGATCCTCTTCATCCTGGGCTTCGTGCTCGACTTCCTCGAGATCATCTACATCGTCGTTCCCATCGTGGGTCCGGTGATCTATGGCGGAACGCTCGATCCCAAATGGGTGACGATCATGATCGCGGTGAACCTGCAGACCTCGTTCCTGACGCCGCCTTTCGGCTTCGCGTTGTTCTACCTGCGCGGGGTTGCTCCGAAGGAAGTGACAACAGGCCACATCTATCGCGGCGTGTTGCCCTTCGTCGGAATCCAGGTTCTGGGGCTCGGGCTTCTGTGGCTCTTCCCGGGGATCGTGACCATCGTTCCGGATCTCATTCCGAACTGAGGCAGGCCGTCGAAACAAAGAAAAACGCCGCGAGGAAATCCTCGCGGCGTTTTGCATTGGTGGAGGCGAGACGCTTGGCGAACGTAATCAGCGCACGGTATCGGGGAGCGAGATATTCGCGACTTGCTCTGCGATGGGGTTGGTCCCGCCGGGATTCAGATCGTCCGAGAAATCCTCGTCGCCGTGAAGCCGGGTCCACTCGCCACCACGGAAGACCTCTAGACCGGTGAAGTTGCGCTTGTAGCCCATCTTGGCGCTGCCGGGCACCCAATAGCCGAGATAGACGTAGGGCAGCCCCGCATCCCGCGCGATCTCGATGTGATCGAGGATCATGTAACCGCCCAAGGATTGCCGCGGCAGGTCGGGTTCGTAGAAGGAATAGACCATCGACAGCCCGTCATCGAGCACGTCCGTCAGGCAGACGGCGGTCAGGTGATCGCTCTCGCGGTCGACATATTCGATCACTCGGCTGCGGATCGGTGTCTCCTCGATCATCGCGGCGAACTCGAAGATGTCCATATCGGCCATTCCGCCATCGGCGTGACGATGGTCGAGATAGCGCCGGAAGAGACCGTATTGCTCCTCGGTGGCCCAGGGGCTCGTCGCGCGGCGCACGAGGTGCGCGTTTCGCTTCGCGGTGCGCTTCTGGCTCTTGGACGGGGCGAAGCGCGCGACGTCGATCCGCGCCGACAAACAGGCCGCGCAGTCGGAGCAGGACGGACGGTAGAGCACGTTCTGCGAACGCCGGAACCCCTGTTTCGACAGCGAGTCGTTCAGTTTTTCGGCCTGCGGTCCCTGAAGCGCTGTGAACAGCTTCCGCTCTATCCGTCCCTCGAGATAGGGGCACGGCTGCGGGGCTGTCACGTAGAACTGGGGGGCAAGCGGAAGGGTGTGGCGCATGGTGGGCGTCGGTCCGGGATACTCGTCAGATGAACCCGAACGGTAGCAATGAAACTTGGGCGCGCCAAGATGTGACGCGCACCTATCTTTCAGGCCCGCCGGTTCAGCATGACGGTGCCGAGAACGAGGTCCGAAAGACCCTGGCGGCGCTCGGTCGTGAGCATCAGAACGATGGAGCCGACCTGCACGATCGCGGTCGAGATGGACAGCGCGTAACCAAGCGTATGGAGGAAGGCGAGCCCGGTATCTAGGCGCTGCCCGTAGGCGTCGCGCAGCTCGATCGCCATGGCGCGCATGCCCCAGGTGGCCGAACCGTTCGCGAGCGTGATCCAGCGGTAGACGAAGCTGATCGCAAGCCAGACGACCGGCAGGAAGAACAGCGCGATGCCGAGCGTGAAGACCACCACGGGCACGACCAGAATGCCGACGAGGATCGTGTCGATCACCCAGGCCAGGAAGCGCTTGGAGGTCACGCTGTCGTAGAATTCCGGCTGCGCGACGGGATCGGGAAGATGGTCAGTAACAGCGTGCATGTGCGTCTCTCGTTATCCTTGTGACGGTCATGGCTCCGGGACCCATATGGGCCCCGGATCCGGGTTTGTCAGGAGGCGTCCGCATCGCGCTCGTCCTTTGCGCGGCTTTCGCGCTCGGACATGAACTCGTCGAACTCGGCCTTGTCGCGGGCTTCGCGCAGGCGATGCAGGAAGCTCTCGAACTCGGCCTGCTCTTCCTCGAGCCGGCGCAGCGTCTCGGTCTTGTAGGCGTCGAAGGCGGTGTTGCCCGACCCTTTCATCGCTGAGAAGGCGTGACGGGTGGAATGACTGCGGCGGGACGTGCAGGAAAACATGCGTTTGCTCCAGATCATGTAGGCAAGAAGGGCGAGGCCCACGGGCCAGAAGAACACGAAGCCGAGGATCATCGCGACGATCCAGGCGGCCTTGCCTTTCCGGTCGAGCCACGCTTCGGCGCGGCTGAGCCATCCCGCAGTCGCGGGAAGCGTGGACATCTGTGCGGTACTTGTCATTTCGGTCTCCTTCGAATGCGGATCAGATCGCGGTTTCGTTATGTAAATGTGCTTCACATCACATGAGATCGGTATCTGCCATGTCGCTTTCAAGGGTCGATGTGAAATGTTTTTACATTTTTGGTGGAAAGATTGATTTCCTTGCAGTTTCTCGGTGGACATGGCCAAGTCCAGACATGGATTTCGCCTCCCGTATCACCCGCTCACCCCGACCTTTCGATGCCGAACAGGGCGAGGAGGCACGCGCCGCTGTTCCCTGGGCGTCGCCTGACGTCGCGGAGGTTGTCTCGGGCGCAGGCGGCTCTGCACCGTATCTCAAGACGCTGATCGAAAAAGAGAGCGATTGGCTCGAAGGCGCGGTCGACGATGCCGAAGGCGCGATCGCGGCGCTCTTTGCGTCGCTGAAGTCGGGGGCCACAGGGGATCGCGCGGCAGATTTGCGGCGAGCCAAGCGCCGGGTCGCGCTTTTGACGGCCCTGGCCGATCTCGGCGGTGTCTGGGACCTCGAGACGGTGACAGGCATGCTTACCGACTTCGCGGACCTGTCGGTGCAACTTGCGCTCGAGGCTGCGGTGGGTGCCGAGATCTCGCGCGGCAAGCTGCCCGGCGCGACGGAGGATGACATACCGCAGGCCGGCGGCATGGTGGCGCTCGCGATGGGCAAGATGGGCGCGGGCGAGCTCAATTATTCCTCCGATATCGACCTCATCTGCCTGTTCGACGAGACGCGGTTCGATCCCGACGATTTTCACGACGCGCGATCGAGCTTCGTGCGCGCAACGCGCAAGGTCTGTCAGATGCTCTCGGATCACACGGCTGAGGGGTATGTCTTCCGTACCGACCTGCGCCTGCGCCCCGATCCGGCAGTCACGCCCGTCTGCATGGCGATGGAGGCGGCGGAGCGCTATTACGAAAGCCTTGGACGCACTTGGGAACGCGCGGCCTATATCAAGGCGCGCGCGGCCGCAGGCGATGTCGATGCGGGCGAGCGGTTCCTGACGGCACTGACGCCGTTCGTCTGGCGGCGCCATCTCGACTTCGCCGCGATCCGCGACGCCCATGACATGCGCCTGAAGATCCGCAAGCATAAGGGGCACGGGCAGCGCATCGTGCTCGAAGGGCACGATATGAAACTCGGTCGTGGCGGCATCCGCGAGATCGAGTTCTTCACGCAGACCCAGCAGATCATAGCGGGCGGCCGCGATACGGATTTGCGCGAACGTGGCACGGTGACTGGACTGACGCAGCTCGCAAAGAAAGGCTGGATCCCGGGCGATACGGCCGAGACCCTGTCGCGCCATTACCGGGCGCATCGGGAAGTCGAGCATCGCGTGCAGATGATGAACGACGCGCAGACGCACCTGTTGCCGAACAACGAGGAAGGGTTCGAGCGGCTCGCGGCGCTCATGGGTCGCGATATCAAGGACTTGAAGGGGGATGTTCGAGCGCGACTTGAAGAGACGCACGCGACGACAGAGGGCTTCTTCACGCCGGACAATGGCAGCGCCGCGCCCGAAGCCGATGCGGATTTCGGTGCCGAGATTATCGGGCGCTGGCCAGCCTATCCCGCCTTGCGTTCATCGCGCGCGGTCGAGATCTTCGAGCGGCTGAAGCCAGAGATCCTCGCGCGCCTGCAAAAGGCAGCGCGTCCTGAGGAAGCGCTGGTCGCCTTCGACGGCTTTCTCGAAGGGTTGCCGGCAGGCGTCCAGCTCTTCTCGCTGTTCGAGGCGAATCCGCAGCTTATCGATCTTCTGATTGATATTGTCGCGACATCACCGGATCTTGCACGGTATCTTTCACGCAATGCCAGCGTCTTCGACGCGGTGATCGGTGGCGATTTCTTCGAGGAATGGCCGGGTCTCGAGGCATTGACCGCGTCGCTCTCGGCGACGCTCGAGCGGGAAGGCGATTACGAAAGCCGACTCGATGCGGCGCGGCGCTGGGGCAAGGAATGGCACTTCCGGGCGGGCGTGCATCTGTTGCGCGGGCTGACGACACCCGACGAGGCCGCGCGGCAATATTCCGACGTGGCGGAAGCTTCGCTCGCCGCGCTCTGGCCGGTCGTCTGCGAATATTTCTCTCGTCGTCACGGTACGCCTCCGGGCCGCGGGGCCGTCGTCCTCGGTATGGGTTCGCTTGGTGCGCGGCGTCTCCATGCGCGCTCGGATCTCGATGTTATCGTGATATATGACGCGGCGGGCATCGAGGCTTCTGACGGGAAAAAGTCCCTGTCTTCAAGAGCCTATTATGCGCGGCTCACGCAGGCGCTGGTTGCCGCGATCACCGCGCCGATGGCAGAGGGCCGTCTTTACGAGATGGATATGCGCCTGCGCCCCTCGGGCAATCAGGGGCCGGTCGCCACCGCGCTCCAGGCGTTCAAAGACTACCAGGAAAACGAAGCCTGGCTTTGGGAGCATCTCGCGCTTACGCGGGCGCGCCCGGTCGCGGGGCAAGCCGAGCTTGCGCGGGAGGTGGACGAATTTCGCGACACTCTCCTTGCGGCGCGACGGGGGCGTCGGGAGGTGCTCGGCGAGGTTGCGAGCATGCGGGCCCGGATCGCGTCGGCCAAGGGGCCGGGTGGAGGCTGGGATCCCAAGATCGGACGCGGCCGGATGCAGGAGATCGAGCTTCTCTCGCAAGCCTGCGCGCTCCTTGCGCCAGCGACGCCGCGCGCTCTGCCCGAGGCTCTGGACAGCGGCGTCGAAATCGGTCTTCTCGAGCCTCGAGATGCGGAGACGCTGAAATCTGCCTATGCGCTTCTCTGGTCAGTGCAGGTCTGCGTGCGCCTGATCTCAGATGGCGCGTTCGATCCAGCGGACGCCGGCGCCGGTGCGGACGCATTTTTGCTGCGCCTAACGGAGGCAGGCGATATCGCGGGGCTCGAAGCGGACATGGAGGCACGGGCCGAGGCGGCGGGCCGTGTCATCGACCAAGTGCTGGAGAAAGGCACGGAATGAAAGAGACACACCAGATGGACCCCAAGGGTCTCATTCGTGAGGCCTACCGGATCGACGGGATCACGGCCGAGGATTGTCGCACGATCTTTCTCGACTGGGCATTGACGCTGCCGGTCGAGGTCGACAACGGGCACGCGATCGAGACCATGCTCGAACTCCACGGCATCGAGGGGCATCCGATGACGAAAGTTCTTCGCGAGGGGCTGAATACGCTGCAACAGCCGCGCCGCCGGGGCGGTGCAAGCGGGCGCGGACGCTCCTCTCATTGAGGGCTCAGCGGGGTAGTCCGGCCGCTTCCTTTGCAAGGCGCGTGATGCCCTCCCAATCGCCGGATTGCATCATCTCTTTCGGGGCGACCCAAGAGCCGCCGACACAAAGCGTATTGGACAAACCGAGGTAGTCGGGCGCGTTCGCAAGCGATACCCCGCCCGTCGGGCAGAAACGAACCTGCGGCAGCGGCGCCCCGATGGCTTTCAGCGCCTTGGCGCCGCCATTGGCCTCGGCCGGGAAGAACTTCTGTACAGTGTAGCCGCGTTCAAGAAGCCGCATGACTTCGGTCGACGTGGCCGCGCCGGGCAGGAGCGGCAGGTCGTGCGCCTCGCAGGCATCGAGAATCGCATCGGTCGCGCCGGGCGAGACGCCGAAGCGCGCGCCAGCTTGAACCGCAGCCTCGACATCGCGTGGCGATAGGAGCGTGCCCGCGCCCACGACGCCGCCCTCGACCTCTGCCATCTCGGTGATCGCCTCCAGCGCCACCGGCGTGCGGAGCGTCACTTCCAGAACCGGCAGCCCGCCCGCGACCAGCGCCTCGGCAAGAGGGCGGGCATGCGCGACATCGTCGATGACAAGAACGGGAATGACCGGGGCGAGCCGGCAGAGCGCTTCGGATTTCTGGCTGGCTTCGGTTGCGGTAATCATCGGTCGGGCCTCGGGCGTCTTGAGTTGATCGGATTGGCGGTGAAGGGCAGGGCGGTCAGACGACCACCGCCGCCCCGTTCGAGGCAAGGCCGACATTCTGGCGGAACGCTTCGAAGAGCTCGCGCCCGACCCCGTGGCCGTTGTCGGTGAGGTCTGGCGTGGCTGCCTCACGGCTGTCGAAATCCTCGGCAAGGCAAGTGATCTCGCCCTTGACGGCATCGACGCGGATCATGTCGCCGTCACGCACGCGGGCGAGCGGGCCGCCCTTGGCCGCCTCTGGCGAGAGGTGGATACAGGACGGCACCTTGCCGGATGCGCCGGACATACGTCCATCGGTCACGAGCGCCACCTTCAGCCCCCGATCCTGAAGAACGGCGAGGGTTGGGGTCAGCGAATGCAGCTCGGGCATCCCGTTCGCGGTCGGGCCCTGGAAACGCACGACAACGACGGTGTCCTCGGTGAACTCGCCGGCCTTGAAGGCCGTTTTCACCGCTTCCTGATCCTGGAAGACGCGCGCCTTCGCCTCGATGACATGGCGCGAAGCTTCGACCGCCGAGGTCTTCATCATGCCGCGCCCGAGATTGCCGTCGAGTTGCTGCAGCCCGCCTGTCGGCTGGAACGGATCGGAAGCGGGACGCAGGATCTTGTCGTTCTGCGTCTGGCCCGCCCCGGGCGCGTAGACGACGCGTTCGCCTTCGAGCTTGGGCTCCTGGGTGTAAAGCGACAGCCCGTCGCCCGCGACGGTGCGGACGTCGTCATGCAACAGCCCTGCGGAGAGAAGCTCGCCGATCATGTAGGACAGGCCGCCCGCGGCGTGGAAATGGTTCACGTCGGCAAGCCCGTTCGGATAAACCTTCGCCATCAGCGGAACGGCGTTGGAGATCTCGTCGAAATCCTCAAGCTCGAGCTCGATCCCTGCGGCGCGCGCCATCGCGGGCAAGTGCAGGACGAGGTTCGTTGATCCGCCCGTCGCCATCAGCCCGACGATCCCGTTCACGAAAGCCTTCGCATCGAGGATGTCGCAGACAGGGCGGTAATCGTTGCCGAGGGCGGAGATCCCGGCGGCGCGTTCCGTTCCCGCGCGGGTGAGCGCGTCGCGGAGCGGTGTGTTCGGGTTGACGAAGGATGCGCCCGGCAGGTGCAGGCCCATGAACTCCATCAACATCTGGTTGGAATTGGCGGTGCCGTAGAAGGTGCAGGTGCCCGGCCCGTGATAAGAGGCCATCTCGGCTTCCATCAGCTTGTCCCGGCCCACTTCTCCGGCGGCGAATTGCTGGCGGACCTTGGCCTTCTCGTCATTGGGCAGGCCGCTTGTCATCGGCCCCGCGGGCAGGAAGATGCCGGGGATGTAGCCGAAGGTCGCCGCGGCGATCACGAGGCCCGGCACGATCTTGTCGCAGACCCCGAGATAGAGCGCGGAGTCGAACGTGTTGTGCGAGAGCGCAACGCCCGCCGCGAGCGCGATCACGTCACGCGAGAAAAGCGACAGCTCCATCCCGACCTGGCCTTGGGTGACGCCGTCGCACATCGCCGGAACGCCGCCTGCGACCTGCGCGGTGGCGCCGGCATCGCGCGCCGCGGCGCGGATGAGATCAGGGAAGCGCTCGAACGGCTGATGCGCCGAGAGCATGTCGTTATATGCAGTGACAATTCCGATATTCGGGCTGCGCTCACCAGCGAGGGCGGCCTTGTCGTCGCCCATCGCGGCGTAGGCATGGGCCTGGTTGCCACAGGACAGGTGCGCCCGGCGGGGGCCTTCATCCGCCGCGCGCCGCATCCGGTCGAGATAGGTGCTCCGGCGCGCTTCGGAGCGCTCCTCGATCCGTTCGGTGACTTTGGCGATGGTGGAATTGAGGGTCATCGAGGCGATCTCCCGTCTGGCATTACGGCTCTCATCTAGCTTGGTTAGCGCTAACGGTAAAGCGGAAACCCGTAACTCAAGAAGGGTATGCGCGTTCTCGAGCGGGCCGGACGGTCCCATATCGCGACGCCGCCCTTGCGCGAAAATGACCCCGGACACGCCCCAATCGCGCCTCAAAGGACGGTCATCAGAGGAGAGTGCAAGAAAAAGCGCTCTGCGTGAATGGAGTGTCAGAATGATTACGACGAAACATGTCCTCGGCCTTGTTGCCCTTCTTGGTCTGTCGGCCTGCGCCAGTGTCGATACCGCATCCCGGAACGATACCGGCATCACCAGCGCACCGGCCGCGATTGCCGCGCCCGCAGGTGCTACCGAAGCGGCCCCGCGCCTCGCGCAGATTGCGCTGACCGGCTACGAGGTCGAGGTTCCGGGCTATCTGAAAGTGTCCGAAGCCAACGCGTATATCCCGCGTGCCGACATCGTCTGGCGCGGCGATGCGCCGGGTGACCGCTACCGCCAGGTCGAAGCGATCTTCGAGGCCGGGCTCGCCCAGGCCGCGCCGACCCTCCAAGGCGGCGTTCCGGCCCATGCCAAGATCACCGTGCGGCGCTTCCACGGCCTGACGGAAAAGGCGCGCTACACGACTGGCGGCGTTCATAACATCATCTTCGACCTTGCGCTCTACGACCCCGCGACGGGTGCGCTGCTTCGGCCGGTGGAGACGGTGCATGCGGACATGCGAGCGCTCGGCGGCAACCGCGCCATCGAGGCCGATGCGGCAGGACAGACGCAGAAAGTGCGCGTGACCGAACACCTGCGCCGGACCCTCCTTGAAGAGTTGACCCAGCCAGGCGGTCACGAGAATGCGCGGCTCGGCGTGATCCAGGCGCTGAATTACGCGCGCTGATCTTCCCCCGGCTCTAGCGAGTGGATAAGAGGGCGCCATGACAGCGCCCTCTTTTTCGTATCCCGTCCTCCGCATGAAGCCCAAGGCCAATGCCCGTGCCATCCGGCGTGGCTTTCCTTGGGTCTTTTCCAACGAGCTCGTGCTCGACCGCCGCGCCAAGGCGTTGGCGCCGGGCAGTATCGCGATCCTCGAAGATGCCGAGCATACCCCGCTCGCGCTTGTGGGCGTGAACCCTGCCTCCAAGATCGCAGCGCGCGTTCTTGATCGCGACACCAACGCCACGATCGACCGCGACTGGCTCGAGGCGCGGCTCGCCAAAGCGCTGTCCCTGCGCCAACGGCTTTATGACGCGCCGTTCTATCGTCTCGTTCACGCCGAGGCAGACGGTCTGCCGGGGCTGATCCTCGACCGTTTCGGCGATACCGTTGTCGTGCAGCCCAACGCCTTCTGGGCCGATACCTTGATCGAAGAGATCGCCGATGCGCTGATGGCCGTCACGGGCGTCGCCAACGTTCTGAAGAACGCAGGTGGGCGGGGACGGCACCTCGAAGGGCTCGATGATCTGGACGTGACGCTTCGCGGTGAGGCCCCGGATGCGCCAATGACAGTCGAGATGAACGGCGCGCGATACATGGCGGATCTGACTGGCGGGCAGAAGACGGGCCTTTTCTTCGACCAGCGGCCCAACCAGGCCTTCGCGCAGCGCCTGGCACAAGGCGCGCGCGTTCTCGACGTCTTTTCCCATGTCGGCGGCTTTGCACTGGCTGCGTTGGCGGGCGGGGCACGCTCGGCGCTCGCCGTCGACGGCTCGGCCCCGGCGCTCGCGCTCGCGCGGAACGGCGCCGAGGCGATGGGCGCAGCGGAGCGGTTCGACACCCGCGAAGGGGATGCGTTCGAGACGCTGCAGGCCCTCGGACAGGAGGCCGGGCGCTTCGACCTCGTGATCTGCGATCCGCCCGCATTCGCGCCCGCCAAGCCGGCGCTTGATGCGGGGTTGCGCGCCTATGAGCGCGTGGCGCGTCTCTCGGCGCCGCTCGTCGAGGAGGGCGGCTACCTCGTCCTCTGCTCCTGCTCGCACGCGGCGGACCTGTCATCGTTCCAAGGGGCGTGCCTGCGAGGCATCGGCCGGGCCGGCCGCCGGGCGCAGCTCATCCACACGGGCGGTGCCGGGCCCGACCATCCGCTCCTGCCGCAACTGGCCGAGAGCGGATATCTCAAGGCATTGTTCTTCCGGCTGTGAAGGTTCTGATCGACACCTGTGTGCTTTACCCGACGGTCCTGCGGGCTGTCACGCTGGGTGTGGCGCGCACGGGGGCGTTCACGCCGCTATGGTCGGCTCGAATCCTCGAGGAATGGGCGCGCGCGGCCCGCAAGCTTGGCCCGGGCGGCGAAGCGCAGGCGCGCGCCGAGATTGCGGAGCTGCGCCAAGACTGGCCCTGCGCCGAAGTGGCCTGGCCGTCTTCGCTCGAGGCGCGGCTCTGGCTGCCCGACCCGAACGACGTGCACGTGCTGGCGGCGGCGATCGCGGGCTCGGCGGATGTCATCCTGACGCACAATGCTCAGGATTTTCCGCGTGGTCCGCTCGCCGACGAGGGGCTGTCCCGCGCGGATCCGGATGGGTTTCTCCTCGGCATCTTCAAGGCCGATCCCGAAGGTGTCGCAGCCGCGGCGGATGCGGTTCTCACCGAGGCACGCCGCCTCTCGGACGCGGATTGGCAGATCCGCCCGCTTCTCAAGAAGGCCGGTCTGCCGCGTCTTGGCAAAGCCCTTGCGTCTCAAGGCGACGATGCCGCGTCTTGAACCCGGCACGGGCGGCTGCTAGCTGCCTGCGGAACCCGACGCTTTCCATCGGCTTTCATGGTAAGGAGGCCCGCGCGGTGCCCCAGAACGCGCCCCGGCTCGAGATCAGGAATCTGACCCGTACTTTCGAGGGAAAGACGGTGGTCGACGACGTGTCGCTGTCGATCCTGCCCGGCCATGTGACCTGTCTTCTCGGCCCATCGGGCTGCGGCAAGTCGACGACCCTCAGGATGATCGCGGGCGTCGACATGCAAAGCACGGGCGAGATCTATGTCGATGGCAAGCTTGTCTGCGACACGATCTTCCGCGTGCCGCCGGAGCGGCGCTCCATCGGTCTGATGTTCCAGGATTTCGCACTTTTCCCGCATCTGTCCGTGGCGCAGAACGTGGCCTTCGGTCTAAAAGGCGACAAGTCCGAGAACCGCGAGCGGGTCGAACAGCTACTCGACCGCGTGGGTCTTCTGCATTACATCGATGCTTTCCCGCACGAATTGTCGGGCGGTGAACAGCAGCGCGTGGCGCTCGCCCGAGCCCTTGCGCCGCGTCCGCGCGTGATGCTGATGGACGAGCCGTTCTCGGGTCTCGACAACCGGCTCCGCGACGGCATCCGGGACGAAACGCTCAGCCTTCTAAAGGAAGAGGGGACCAGCGTTCTTCTTGTCACCCATGAGCCAGAAGAAGCGATGCGCATGGCTGACGAGATCGCGCTCATGCGCGACGGGCGGATCGTGCAGCGGGGCGCGCCCTACAACATCTACAACGCGCCCGCGGACAAAGCGGCGGTGGCCTTCTTTTCGGACATCAACGTGCTGAGCGGCACGGTGCAGGGCGCGCTGACCGAGACCCCCTTCGGCCAGTTCCTCGCGCCGGGCGTGCCCGATGGCGGGCGCGTCGACATCGTCTTCCGCCCGCAGCACGTCTCCATCGATTTCGACCGCCAGGGACGCGGGCCGAACCCAACCTCGCTTCAGGGCACACCCGCACGCGGTGTCGTCGAGAGAGCGCGCTTCATGGGGTCCGAAAGCCTCGTCGAGTTTCGCATGGATCATGACATGCAGGTTCTGCGCGCGACGGTGCCCAACGTTTTCCTGCCGAAGGTCGGCACGCCGATGTGGCTGTCGATCCGGCGCGATCGGTGTTTCGTCTTTCCCTCGGACGAGTAGGTGACGTTGCGGCATCCAGCCGAGGCCCCCGAAACTTAAAGATCTCACTTCCGTGAATCTTTTCCGGAACGCTCGGTGCCTCTTATTAACGAGTCGTGACAAGTTTTCTTTTTTGGTTGGTTTGTATGTGCCGGGCGTTCCACGCATCAGCTTCGGTGTTCAGAGCTCGTATCCCGGTAATCGGAGAGCCGCTTGCCCGGCTCGTCAACGAACAATCCCGGCAACGGCTGCAGTGAGAGAACGCGGTCGATGCGAAACGTGTCGAAGGCGTTTGAGGTCTCGTCCCACACGATAGCTGTCCAGATCCGGCCCCAGTAATCGAGTTGCAGCGGCCTCACATCGCGGGTTTTCGGGTCGCCCCTGAGCGTCACGCGCAGTTTCTGGCGGGCGCGCACCGCCTTGCGGAAGGCTGGCATGTGCCGGAACCCTGCCGCGGCTTCCGCGAAAGGGTAGGTGGCAAAGCCAAAGCGCTTTGCGGCGTCGCTCGTGTCTTCCGGCAAAGCCGCGTCGAGCTTTTGCGATAATGTCAGGGCCGCTTCCGACAGGCTGTCGAGTTCAGCCGCGCCGACCGTGGCAAGACCCAGATGCAGCGCCTCCATTTCCTCGTCTGAGAGGTTGAGCGGCGGCAAGGTCGTCATGGGCCGCGCCGCGTAGCCGCGTCCGCGCGCGCCTTCGATCGGCACGCCCGAAGCGGACAGGGTGTCCATATCCCGGTAAATCGTGCGGAGCGAGACGCCAAGCGCGCGGGCCATATCCTCGGCGCGGTGCACCCGTCCGTCCTTCAGCCTCAGCATCAACTCGTAGAGGCGGTCGGCACGATTCATTCTCGCGATTCTCCGGGATAACGCGGCACTTTTTGCCATGAAGCTGACAACTGACAGGATAGTGACAAAATATTCGACATTTCCACCCTCGAAGTGTCAGGAAATCCGGCCTTTGGTGCTTTCACCGCTTCGGCTGAACCGTTATTTCACGTTGTGAATTTCGCGAGGTGCGCTCAGGGAAAGGCGGCCTTCGGATTTTGGGAGAACGGACATGCTCAACAATATCGGCCTTCCGGGCCTTCTTCTCATCGCCGTCGTCGTGCTGGTCCTTTTCGGACGCGGCAAGATCTCCAGCCTGATGGGCGAGGTCGGCAAAGGCATCACCGCCTTCAAGAAAGGCGTCAAGGACGGCTCCGAAGAGCTCGAAGACGACAAATCCGCCGAGGGCGCGCGCGACGTGACGCCCGAGGAAGAAAAAGACAAGGTCTGAGGCAAGCTTAGATGTTCGACCTCGGCTGGACCGAGCTGCTGGTCATCGGGATCGTCGCGCTTATCGTCGTCGGCCCGAAAGACCTGCCGGTGCTCTTTCGCAATATCGGCCGCTTCGTGGGCAAGGCGAAGGGCATGGCGCGCGAGTTTTCCCGCGCCATGAACGATGCCGCCGACGAGTCGGGCATGCGCGATGTGCAGAAAACCTTCAAATCGGCTGCGAACCCGATGAGTTCGGCGATGGACGGGGTCAAGGACGCCGCGCGCGACCTGTCCTCTTTCAGCGATCCGAACACGCCCGAGAAAAAGCCCGTCCGCGACGCCGAGAAAGACGCCGCGCGCAAGAAGATCGAGGCTGCCTCGGCACGCAAGGCCGCCGAACGCAAGCAGCGTGAGGCCGAGGAGGCCATGAAGAAGGCCAACGAGCTCGAAGAGCGCCTCGGCGGCGATGAGGAGAGCAAGACGTGAGCGCCCCTGACGAGATCGAGGACAGCTCCGCCCCGCTGATCGAGCATCTGGCGGAATTGCGGAACCGGCTGATCCATTCGGTCGTGGCCTTCCTCATCGGCATGATCATCTGCTTCACGGTGGCGACGCCGATCTTCAACTTCCTGACCGAGCCGCTTTGTCAGGTGCTGTCCGAACGTGGGCAGAATTGCGACCTGATCTTCATCTCGCCGCAGGAAGGTTTCTTCGTGGCGATCAAGGTCTCGCTCCTGGGCGGGTTTATCCTCGCCTTTCCGTATATCGCCAACCAGATGTGGCGCTTCGTGGCGCCGGGCCTCTACAAGTCCGAGAAAGGCGCGTTCCTGCCGTTCCTCGTGGCCTCGCCCTTCATGTTCTTCCTTGGCGCGTCGTTTGCCTTCTACGTGGTCACGCCGCTCGCCTATGACTTCTTCCTCGGCTTCCAGCAATTCGGCTCTGGCGGAGAGGCGGTCGTGGGTGAAGAGGTTCGCCAGGGTCTCTCGGTCGTCTTCCAGGGGTCCGCGCAGGAATACCTGAACCTCACGATCAAATTCATCGTGGCCTTCGGTCTCTGTTTCCAGCTTCCGGTTCTCCTGACGCTCATGGGCAAGGCCGGGCTCGTCTCGGCCAAGGGGCTCGGCGAGGTCCGCAAATACGCGGTCGTCGCCATTCTCGTGCTCGCCGCGCTCGTCACCCCGCCCGATGTCATCACGCAGGTGATCCTCTTCGTGGTGGTCTACGGCCTTTACGAAGTGTCGATCCTCCTCGTCGCCCGAGTGGAGCGCAAGCGTATCGCCGAGCTGAAAGAGCAGGGGCTCTGGTTCGAGGATGACGAAGAAGACGAAGACTTCGACGCGGCCAATGACGAGGATACGCGCCGATGAGCGCTGAGGAGTTGGCGCGGATTGCCGGGGCGCTTGAACGGATGGCCCCGGCGCCGCTCGCCGCACCGGATTTCTCAGCCGCCGACGCCTTCGTCTGGCATGTGAGCCCGGACCGGCTTCATCCCGTGACGGCAGTCAATCGCGTCGATCTCTCGCTGCTGCTCGGCATCGACCGGACCCGCGACACCCTTCTGCAGAATACCCGCCAGTTCGCGCGGGGCCTGCCTGCGAACAACGCGCTGCTTTGGGGCGCGCGGGGTATGGGCAAGTCATCGGTCGTGAAAGCCGTCCATGCGACGATCCTCGAGGAAGGTCTCGATCTCAAGATCGTGGAACTCCAGCGCGAGGATCTGCCTTCGGTCTCGCGGCTCCTGAACCACCTGCGCGGCGCGCCGCACCGGTTCCTGCTTTTCTGCGATGATCTGTCCTTCGGACATGACGACGAACACTACAAATCACTCAAGGCGGTGCTCGACGGGGGAATCGAAGGCCGGCCCGAGAACGTCTTGTTCTACGCCACCTCGAACCGCCGGCACCTGATGCCGCGCGACATGATCGAGAACGAGCGCTCGACCGCGATAAACCCCTCTGAAGCGGTAGAAGAAAAGGTCTCGCTCTCGGATCGGTTCGGGCTTTGGCTGGGCTTCCATCCCTGCAGCCAGGATGAATATCTCGACATGATCCGCGGCTATTGCCGCGCCTATGGCGTCGATATCGGGGAAGACCGGCTCTACGCCGAAGCGATCGAATGGCAGGCGACCCGAGGCGCGCGGTCGGGCCGCGTCGCCTGGCAGTTCTTCACCGATCTTGCAGGCCGCGAGGGCGTCCGCGTCGTCTGATCGCTGACGCCTGCCTCAGTTCAGGTAGAGGTTCGGGTCGACCGCGTCGAAGCCGTCGCGCACTTCGAAATGCATCCGTGCCGGATCGCCCGCGCGCACCTTCGCGATGCTCTGACCCCGGCTCACCGCGTCGCCCTTGGACACCGAGATCCCGTCGATATGCGTGTAGACGGTGAGGATATTGTCAGGGTGTTTGATGACGAGGATCGGAATGCCATCCGTGTTCGTCGTGATCGCGGCGACCGTCCCGCTGGCGGCGGCCTTGACCGAGGTTCCCGCAGGGGCCGCGATGTCGATCCCGTCATTGGTGCCGGGCGCGTATTCGCGGATCACCGAGCCGCTGACCGGCATCATGAAGGCGCCGCCCGAGCTTTGCGGCTCGCTCACCTGACCCACATCCGGGGTCGGAGCAGCTGCCGCGATCTCCTCCTCCTCGTCTTCCTCGGTCTGCTCCGTCGGTGCCGGAGGCAAAGGCTGCGCGGCGGACGGGGGCGTTGGCGTTGGTGAGCCTTGCCCGGGCTCGGCGACAGGCTCTTCAGCGACGCTGGTGGTTGTCTGCGCTTGCGAGGCGGCGGTGCTGGTCGGGATCAGCAGGTACTGGCCTTCGCGCACGGTATAGTTCTGATCGAGCCCGTTCCATTCGGCCAGCGCGCGGGGCGTCACGTTGTAGAGCCTCGCTATCGTGTAGGCGGTCTCGCCGCGCTCGACCTGGTGGCGCACGGGCTCTGCGCCGCCCGGGGCCGGGGCAAGCGTGCCGCTCGTGATCGGTGTGGGCGCCGCGGAGTTGATGGCGTTGTTCGCCAGAGACGCGATGTCGGTGCCGCCATTGGTGCCGGAGGGTTCCGAGACGCGGTTCGGCAGCGCGACGACTTCGCCTGCGCGGAGCGGGTCGTTCTCCTCGATACCATTATAACGGGCGAGCGACGCAGGCGTGACACCGACGCGCTGGGCCAGCGTGGCGAGCGTATCGCCGCGACGTGCCACGGCAACCTGGTAGGTCGGGTAGGAGATCACCCCCCGGCTGTCGGGGGCGGGCCGATCCGCCGTGGCGTTTACGGCGGCGTTCGTCGTATTCGCGTCGCCCGGCCGCATGTCGATGTCGAGCGGCCCCTCGCAGGCCGCCAGCACGAACGCCGTGAGCACGAGCCCGCCGGTGCGGATACTCGTCTGGAAGTGGCGGGTGCGATCTGCCATCTCGATGTCCCTCAATTTGCGCCGCTCCTTGTCCCCGGAGCGTCCGTTCCCTGTCTGGCGCGTCTGCGCCCTCAACTGTCCCGTCCGAGCCCCTCGACCAGCGGCACGAAGCGCACCGGGCGAAGCTCGTCATAATCAAATCCGGTCTCGCTGCGCGTCACCCGTATGAGGCGTTGCACCGCGTCCGACTGCCCGACCGGCAGGACCATGATACCGCCGATCTTGAGCTGCGCCAAGAGTGGCCCCGGCGGGTCTTCGGCGGCGGCGGTCACGATTATGCGGTCGAACGGGGCCTGATCGGGCAGACCGTGACTGCCATCGGCGGTAAAGGCGGTGATATTCACGAGCCCCATGCCGTCGAAGACCTCGCGCGCTTCGCGGACGAGGCGCATATGCCGGTCGACTGTATAGACCCGCCGCGCGAGCTGGCTCAGCACCGCGGCCTGGTAGCCCGACCCGGTCCCGACCTCGAGAACCTTGTCGCGCGAGCTGACATTGAGCGCCTGTGTCATCAGGCCAACGACCGAGGGCTGCGAGATGGTCTGACCGCAGGCGATTGGCAGCGGCATGTCCTCATAGGCGCGGTCGGTGAAATAGTGGCGAATGAAGGCGGCGCGATCGACGGTTTCCATCGCTTGCAGAACGCGGTTGTCAGTCACTCCGCGCGAGCGAAGCGCAAAGAGAAACTGCATCTTGCGTTCCGCCTCGGGCGTCATGAAAGCGCGTCTCCAAGATCGCTCAGCGCATCATGGGCCGTCAAATCCGCGCGCATCGGCGTGACCGAGATATAGCCATCGAGGTTCACCGCGGCATCGGCCTCGGGCAGGGTGCGCGCGCGCTGGTCGCCGCCCTTGATCCAGAGGAACCGGCGTCCCGCAGGCGAGAGCTGCGGCTCGACCGAGAAACCTGTGCCGGGCCGTTTGCCCTGGATCGCGGGCTTCATGCCCCTGACCGCGCTGGCTGGCACGGGCGGGAAGTTGACGTTGTAGAATAGCCGGTAGCCCGCCTCGGGCGTGTCCATAAGCGGCAGGAGCCGCCGGATCGTGTCGGCCCCGTGCGCCCGCGCGGCTTCGAACATATCAGGCGCGTTCCAGTTCTCGGGGCCAAGGAACTGCGACAGCGCTATTGCGGGCAGGTCTTGCAGCGCCGCTTCCATCGCTGCGCCGATCGTGCCGGAATAAAGGACGTTCTCGGCGGAATTGTTGCCGCGATTGACACCCGACAGAACGAGGTCGGGGGGCGTGTCCCGCATCAAGTCATGAATGGCGGCCAGCACGCAATCGGCGGGGCTGCCTTCGGCGGCATAGGTGCGCTCTGCTAGCTCGGAGACCATGAAGGGCCGCGAATAGGAGATCGTATGCCCGACGCCCGATTGCTCGAACGCGGGCGCCACAGTCCAGACCTCGCCGCCGGGACCGGCAATATCTTCGGCGATTTCGCGCATGGCTTTGAGCCCGGGGGCATTGATGCCGTCGTCATTGGTGATGAGGATACGCATGAAACCGCCTATTCGCCTGCTCTCGACGTGCATACGGAAAGGGGCCCAAAGGGGCAAGGTGCGCCAGCCCGCGAGTGCGGACTCAGCGACCTAGAGGATCTCGGGAAGGAGCGTTGCGGCCGCGTCTTGCGGGCTCGGCAGGCTGTCCGTGTCCTCACCCGGAAAGAACCGGCCGCGCGTGGCGCTGCGAAAGGGCTCGGGCGTCAGGATGCGGATATCGGGACCGGTGGTCGCGGTCTCCGCCGCCCAAGAGCGCACAAGCGCCATCTGTCCGGCTTTCGTCGAACCATAGAGACCGAAGAATTTCTGCCCGCCGCGCGGATCATCGAAGAAGACCGCGCGTCCCTCGGGACCGATCAACGCCGAGATGAACGGAATGAGATGCCCCATCGCGGTCATGTTGGTTTCGACCGACTTCGACCAATCCTTTTCGGTGACATGGTCCGCCGGCGTCAGCGGCCCCGCATGAACCGCGGTATGGATCCAAAGCGCGGCACCGCCCCACCGATCATGGATCGAGCGACAGAGATGTGCCATCGCATCGCGCTGTGTAATGTCCATCGGCGCGAGCGTCGCCTCGCCGCCGCGGGCCTTGATGCGGTCGTCGAGGTCTTCCAGCCCGCCCACGGTGCGCGCCACGGCGATCACGTGATATGTGTCCGAAAGCGCCTCGGCGAGGGCGAATCCGAGGCCGCGGGAGGCACCAGTGATGAGCGCTGCAGGTTTGGTCATGGCGAGGGCATGTGGATCAGCCCGAAGGCGGTGTCAACTCCCACGCCGGGTCTCGGGCATCTGTATCCAGGTCGTGCGCCCGGTATGGTCCGCGAGCGCCAGCCCGCGGTCGTCGATCGCCGCGACGACCTGCCGTCCGACCTGCGTGCCCGGCTCGACCTTGGCGGTCTCGCCCGACGGCAGACGCAGAAGCGCGGAGGGGTTTTCCTCGGTGCCCATCACGCCGAGAAGCGACAGGCGGCGAAGGTCGATTTCGGCACGGATCGTCGCCGTATCGGCGACGTTTTTCGGGGTTTGGGACTCGGCCATTTCTGCCTCACTGCGTTAACGTGCGCGGCGAGATATGGGGCCTGCCGCAGTGCAGCAAGGGGGCGCTCACCCCTTCGGCAAAAGGGCGCGCAGAGGCCGGCAAGGATTGGCTCAGGCCTGTCCCGTCAGGTGCGGGCGCAGGTCTTCACCAAGGCCCGCATAAAGATCGAGAAGCGCGTCGAAGGACAGACCGCCCGATGCGGCCTCGGCGAGCACGCTGCCGGGGTCTGGGGCAAACCGCGGGCGGGTATCGGGCGCGCCGAGGATCAAATTGCCGGTGAAGAGACCGGGGACCGGGGCGGGCAGAATGTTGGCGAGCGTCGCCGGAATGGACCTCTCGGCGCTTTCTCCCGCCTCGATCCGGTCGAGCGCCTCGTAGAAATCCTCGGGCGCGACCTCAGCCCAGGGCGCAAGGTGGACGGCGTCTTCAGCGCCGCGCACCGGGAAGGCGAGATGCGCGCGCAGGAAACGGCGCGCGCCAAGACGGCACAGCTCGGAAGAAAGTTTGTCCTCGCCTTCCGCGACAACATCCCCCGCCTCCGGCTCCGCGAAAGGCCAGTCGTCCGGCGCACCGAAACCGATATCGATCAGCCCGCCAAAACTCCGCCCGCAGCAGGGGCAGACATAGTCGGGATCATTCAGCCGCCGCCAGCGTGCGTCGAGGTCGAGGAGGTTCACTCCGCCGCCGTCTTGAGCTGGAAGCCCTTCTCGATCTGGTCGGAGGGCGCCACGGGGTATTCGCCGGAGAAACACGCATCGCAATATTGCGGCGCGGCGTCGTCGCGGCCCTTGGCTTCACCCACGGCGCGATAAAGCCCGTCGAGCGAGATGAAGCGCAGCGAGTCGATCCCGAGGTGATCGCGCATTTCGTCCTCCGACATGCTGGCGGCGAGCAGTTTCTCCCGCTGCGGCGTGTCGACGCCGTAGAAGCAGGGCCAGGCCGTGGGCGGGCTAGCGATGCGGAAATGCACCTCAGCCGCGCCGGCATCGAGGATCATCTCCTTGATCTTGCGGCTCGTGGTGCCGCGCACGACCGAGTCGTCGACGAGGATCACGCGCTTGCCCTCGATGAGGGCGCGGTTGACGTTGAGCTTGAGACGCACGCCCATGTTGCGGATCTGCTCGGTCGGCTCGATGAAGGTGCGGCCCATATACTGGTTCCGCACGATGCCCATGCCGTAGGGGATGCCCGATTCCGCAGCATAGCCGATGGCGGCAGGCGTGCCGCTGTCGGGCACCGGGCAGACGAGATCCGCCTCGACCGGCGCCTCTCGCGCCAGCTCCACGCCGATCTGGTGGCGGGTCTCGTAGACGGAGCGCCCGCCGATCAGCGAGTCGGGGCGAGAGAAATAGACATGCTCGAAGATGCAGAAGCGCGGACGCTGCGGGCGAAACGGACGATGGCTTTCGACACCTTTATCTTCGGTGATGACGACCATCTCGCCAGGTTCGATCTCGCGCACGAAGTCGGCGCCGATGATATCGAGCGCGCAGGTCTCGGAGGCAAGGCACCACGCATCGCCCACGCGTCCGAGGACAAGCGGGCGCACGCCCAGAGGATCGCGCACGCCGATGAGCTTGGTGCGCGTCATCGCTATGACCGAGAAGGCCCCTTCAACCCGGCGGAGCGCGTCTTCCATCCGGGCGGGGATGTCGCGCTGAAGCGAGCGGGCCATGAGGTGGATGATGCACTCGCTGTCCGAGGAGGACTGGAAGATCGAGCCGCGTTCGATGAGTTCGCGGCGCAGCGCGTCGGCATTGGTGATATTGCCGTTATGCGCGATGGCGACACCGCCCACCGAGAACTCGCCGAAGAAGGGCTGCACGTCGCGGATCTGCGTCGGACCCTTCGAGCCGGACGTCGAATACCGCACATGCCCGATCGCGAGGCTGCCCGGCAGGGTCTGCATCAGCGATTGCGATGTGAAATTGTCGCGCACATAGCCGAAGCGCCGCGCCGAGTTGAAACCCTGGCTCGCCTCGTAGGAGACGATGCCGCCGGCTTCCTGCCCGCGATGCTGAAGCGCGTGAAGGCCGAGGGCCACGAAATTCGCCGCGTCGCTTCCGCCGACAAGTCCGAAGATACCGCATTCCTCGCGGAGCTTGTCGTCGTCGAAGGGATGGGCGAGGGGCATTTGGGGGTCGGACAAAGGGCCGCTCCGAATCCATGTCTGCTTGCAGCCCGTACTTAGTCGCTCAAGCGCGCGCTGTCACGGAACTATCACAGAAGAATTGCCCGCTGCGACACGACGCGCCGCGATGCGCTGCCCTGAGGTCAATCAGGCGTCGTTTGCACCGGGAAGATCGCACACGCCGACCAGCTCTTCGTATTGGCGGGTCACCCAGCCGAGCGCCTCGTCGGGGTTCTGCTCTTCGATCCGGTCGGTGAAGCGCGAGAAGACCGCCGAGGCGCGGCTGTCATTGACCATCGCGATATCCTGCGAGGTGATGACGGTCTCGTAGACGAAGAAGCCGACCGCCACGAGCAGGATGCCGCGTGCCACACCGAAGAGAAAGCCGAGACCCTGGTCGAGCCCGCCAAGCGCCGAGCGCTGCACGATGCTCGAGAAGAGCGGCGTGAAGAACGACACGATGATGAGTGCGAGAGCGAAGACGGCGGCGAAGGCCGCGATGATCGACAATTCGCAGCTATCGGCAAGGAAGTCACCGATCACGGGCAATTCCTTGACCAGCGGCTGAGCTTGCGGTGCGAAGATGAATGCGAGAAACGCGGCCGCGACCCATCCGGCAATTGCCATCGCCTCGCGAACGAGCCCGCGGGAATAGGCGAGCAGCGCGGACAAGACGATGACGACCGCCACCACGGCGTCGATGATGGTGAAGCCTTCCATAAGCCTGCTCTTCCTCACTCTCGGGCGCTAGCCTGCGCCGAATATCTCGCCCACGAAGGCCGCCAGATCGCCCATGCGCGACAGCCGCAATCCCGATGCATCGACCGCCTTGCCGCCTTCAGGCGCGATCGCGGCGGAGAAACCAAGTTTCTGCGCCTCTTTCAACCTGTTTTCGGTCTGAGACACGGGGCGCAACGCTCCTGATAGGCTGATTTCGCCGAAAACGACAGTTTCCGGAGGCAGCGCCGCGTCCTCCCGAGCGGAAAGTAGCGCAGCCGCCACAGCCAGGTCCGCAGCGGGCTCGGAGATTTTCATGCCGCCCGCGACGTTGAGATAGACGTCGAGCCCGGTGAAGGGGATACCGCAGCGCGCCTCGAGAACCGCGAGGATCATCGCCAGCCGGCCGCCGTCCCACCCGACCGTGGTGCGGCGCGGCTGGGCCAGCGAGGTCGGCGCGACGAGCGCCTGGAATTCGCAGAGAACGGGCCGCGTGCCCTCGATCCCGGCGAAGACCACCGAGCCCGGCGCGGGTTCTCCGCGCTCGGACAGGAAAAGGGCCGAAGGGTTCGTGACCTCGGAAAGCCCGCCGCCGGTCATCTCGAAGACGCCGATCTCGTCGGCCGGGCCGAAGCGGTTCTTGACCGCCCGCAGAATGCGGAACTGGTGCCCGCGCTCGCCCTCGAAATAGACCACCGTATCGACCATGTGCTCGACGACGCGCGGGCCGGCGATCTGGCCTTCCTTGGTGACGTGACCGACCATGATGACGGCGGTATTGCGCCGCTTGGCGAAACTCGTCAGCTCATGCGCCGCGGCGCGCACCTGCGCGACGGAGCCCGGCGCGCTTTCCACGTGGTCGGCCCACATGGTCTGCACCGAGTCGATGATCGCAAGGTCGGGCCGTTCCGCCTCGAGCGTCGTGAGGATGTCGCGCAGGTTGGTCTCGGCGCCGAGCATCACCGGCGCCTTGCCGAGACCGAGGCGCTGGGCCCGCATCCGGATCTGCGCCGAAGCTTCCTCGCCGGAGATATACACGACCTTGAGGCCCGCTCCGGCGAAGGAGGCCGCCGCCTGCAGAAGCAGCGTTGATTTGCCGATACCCGGATCGCCGCCGACGAGAATGGCCGAGGCCGGCACCAAACCGCCGCCGAGAACGCGGTCGAGTTCGGCGAGGCCCGACGCGGTGCGGGGAGGTGGCGCTTCCTCTGCCGCAAGGCCCGTCAGCGGAACCTGTCGCCCTCGCGAGGCGCCCAGTGTCTTCGCGGCGGGGCCGGACGACAGCGGCGCTTCTTCATGGATGGAGTTCCACTCGCCGCATGCCTCGCACCGGCCCGACCACTTGGTCGTGACGTTGCCGCATTTGGAGCAGACGAAATTCGCTTTGGACGCTTTGGCCATGGCGCGCTTGTGGCCGATCGGCCCGGGGCAGGCAAGCGCCCCCGGCGCTACTGCGCGGCCTTGCGCGAAATCAGCTCGATGATCTCGGGTCCGGGCGCGGTGTCGTCGTCATATTCCTCGCCCGTATCCTCGGCATAGAGCCAGTCGCGCTCGCCGGTCGCGATGGGGTCCGCAGCGCTCTCGGTTTCGCTGACCTGCGCCACTTCGGGTGCAAACGCTTCGGGCAAGATATCCATGAGATCTTCGCGAAGGCGCGTCAGCTGGCTCTTTGCGACCGACTCGTCGAGTTCCACCGCGTCGACCCATTGGCGCAGCTCCGTCGCCGTCGCCTTTGCGCCGCTCAGGCGCTGATTGAAATCTTCCAGCTCATTCTGGCGCTGGATCAGGAAGTCGCGCGCCCGCGCCACGGCATCGTCGGAATAGACGGAGGCAAGGTCGCGGCTGATATGGCTCATCTGGGCGGCGACCTCGATCACCGGCGCTTCGAGTTCGGCGAGGTCGGGATGATCCCGCAGATAGGCGATGCGTTCGCGGACGGAGTCGAATTCCGACTTCAGGTTGAAATTACCGCCGCGATCGGCTGCATGCGCGATCCTGTAGGCGCGGGTCACATCCTCCATCGTCATGTTGAAGCGGCGATGCGACGTCTCGAGCGCCATGACCCGGGCATTGCCGGGAAGATAGGCCAGCAAGCCGACGATGAGCGTGGTGACGGCGATCTGAACGATCATTCCCGCTTCGGGATAGGCCCGATCCCCGAATGTCAGACCGAGATCCAGCCACGCCGTATGGCCGAGTGCCGCTGACATCGTCCATGCTATGGCAGCAAGTCCGAGAAGAATGAGAAGTGCGGCAGTTATGAACTGGAACGTGACGCGGACGATCCATGCGAGCGACGCGGCGGTTTTCATCAAAGAGCCCCCAGACCCGGAAGAGAATCATGTTTTTTACCGCTCGACATCGGCGATATTACGCCGACAACGCGCAAAAGCATTAAAAAGGTTCAAAAATTTTTTGCGTGCGGCGCGAAGTGTGACAATCGCGCTTGCCCAGCGCAGATTGTTCGCGCCTCGACGCTATCCGAGCGTTGCCGCCCAGAGACCGAGAAACCCCGCGAGAAGCGCGATATGCGCGACGTCGATCCAGCGCCGCGCACGCGATGGCAGGATGGCAGAGACGAAGAACAGCGCGGACAAGGCCAGCGGCACCCTCAGACCTTGTCCCGCGGCAAGAAGGCGCGCGAGGGGCGGGTAATATTCGTTTGTTTGCAATCCCAACGCCGGGGCGAAAGTTACAAGGATGAAGAGTGCGCACAGGGCCGCGACGAGACCTGCGACCAGCCGGCTTCGCCCCTTGGCAAGCACCAGCCGTAGCAGCGCCAGGCCGAATAGCACTTCGAGATAGATAAATCGCTTGGCAAAGATCAGCGCCATCAGCAGCGGATCGGGCTGAAACGCGCTTTCCATCTCAGCCTCCGGTATAGCGCCGGGCATAACGGGCGCCGAGCGCGGTCAGGATCTCGTAGCCGATCGTGCCGGCCGCATCGGCCAGCGTGTCGATGCTCTGGTGGCGGCCGAGAAGCTCGACGTGATCCGGCACGGGCTCTATGCCGGTGACATCGACGCCGATCAGGTCCATCGAGATACGTCCGAGCACCTTGCAACGCGTCTCGCCCGCATAGACGTAGGCTTTGGGCCCCATGCCGCGCAGGACGCCATCCGCATAGCCCGCCGCGATGGTCGCAACCCGGGTCGGACGGCGCGCGATCCAGGTGTTCCCATACCCCACGCTCTCTCCGGGCGCGACCTCGCGGACCTGGATTACCGGGATGTCGAGATAGGCGACGGGCTGGGCGTCAATGAAGGGCAGGCCGCCGTAGAGGCCGATGCCGGGGCGCGAAAGATCGAAGTGATAGTCGGGGCCCATCAGAATCCCGCCCGTCGCCGACAAGGACAGCGGCACGTCGAGCCCGTGCGTCAGCTCCGCGAAGGTTCGCAGTTGGAAATCGTTCATCCCGTGCTGCGGCTCGTCGGAACAGGCGAGGTGGCTCATCACCAGGACAGGGTTCTGTGCCAGCGCGATATCCCGCAACGCGCCCCATTCGGCGGGCTCCATGCCGAGCCGGTTCATGCCCGAATCCAGCTGCACGCCGAAGGGATGACCCGGCAACGCCTCGACATGTCGGAGCATCTGGTCGATCGAATTGATCATCGGGACGAGATCGGCGCTGGCGATCAGCTCCGCATCGCCGGGCATATGCCCGGAAAACACGCTGATCGTCGGACCGGGGCCGAGGATGCGGCGCAGAGCCGCGCCTTCCTCGGCGATGGCGACGAAGAAGTGCCGCGCGCCTTCCTCTGCCAAGGCCGGGGCCACGCGATCGGCCCCGAGACCATAGGCATTCGCCTTCACGACCGCCGCGGTCTCGCCGCCATTCTGCCGGGCGAGGTTGCGCCAGTTACCGCGGATCGCGTCGAGATCGATGGTCAAGGTCGGTTGCATGGCGCACGTCTTGTCATGGCGGCGCGCGACGTCAAGCGGAGAATGCGTCGAGACGGTGCCCGACGCCAGCCTCCTCAGAACGTGCCGCTTTCCTGCTGCCAGGGTTTGACGAGGTTGCCGAAGCGCGTGAAGCGGCCCTCGAAGCTGAGCTCGACGGTGCCGATGGGGCCATGACGCTGCTTGCCGATGATGACCTCGGCCTTGCCATGCAGGCGCTCCATCTCCTCCTGCCAGGCGGCCATCTTGTCGAGATCATGGTCGCCGGGCTTCTCACGCTCTTTGTAGTATTCCTCCCGGAAGACGAACATCACAACGTCGGCGTCCTGCTCGATCGAGCCCGATTCCCGCAGGTCCGACAGCTGCGGACGTTTGTCGTCGCGGCTCTCCACCGTCCGGCTGAGCTGCGAGAGCGCGACGACGGGGATGTCGAGCTCCTTGGCGATGGCCTTGAGGCCCATCGAGATCTCCGCGATCTCCTGCACGCGGTTGTCGCCGCGCCCCGAGCCGCGCACGAGCTGAAGGTAGTCGACCATCAGCACGTCGAGCCCGTGGGTGCGCTTGAGGCGCCGCGCGCGTGCGGCGAGCTGCGCGATGGGCAGGGCCGGGGTGTCATCGATATAGAGCGGGCAGGCCTCGAGGCTTTTGGCGGCCTCGACGAAACGGCGGAATTCCTCCTCGGTCATGTCACCCCGGCGGATCTGTTCCGATGGAACCTCCGCCGCCTCGGAGAGGATCCGGGCAGCCAGCTGCTCGGCCGACATCTCTAGCGAGTAGAAGCCCACGACGCCGCCTTCGATCGCGCCCTCGGTCCCGTCGGGCCTGATGCCGCGCTTGTAGGCCTTGGCGATATTGAAGGCGACGTTCGTCGCAAGCGAGGTCTTGCCCATCGAGGGGCGGCCCGCGAGGATCAGTAGGTCGGACTTGTGAAGCCCGCCAAGCTTCTTGTCGAGATCGACGAGGCCCGTGGAAACACCCGCGAGCCCGCCCTCGCGCTGATAGGCGGCGTTGGCCACGTTCACCGCATCGGTCACCGCGCGCAGGAAGGAGACGAAGCCCTGTTCGGCCTGGCCTTGCTCGGCCATCCGGTAGAGCGCCTGTTCCGCCTCTACGATCTGCTCGCGCGGCTCCGAGGCGACATCGACCTTGGCGGCCTTGTCGGAAATCTCGCGCCCAAGCCCGATCAGATCGCGGCGCACCGCGAGATCGTAGATCATCTGGGCGTAGT
This sequence comes from Roseivivax halotolerans, assembly GCF_900115815.1. Taxonomy (GTDB): domain Bacteria; phylum Pseudomonadota; class Alphaproteobacteria; order Rhodobacterales; family Rhodobacteraceae; genus Roseivivax; species Roseivivax halotolerans. The sequence goes on from NZ_FOXV01000008.1 coordinate 31,472, forward strand.
CCTTGACCGCGAAGGACGAGATCGCGGCGCCTGCCAGGCGGACGAGGTATTCGGGTCCGCCCAGCTCTTTCAGGCCTTCGTCATCGGCCATGAAGGCCTTGAGCGTCACCGGTGAGGCAAGGTTGTTCTTGGCGATCCGCGCGGCGGCCACCTCGAAGATGCGCGCATGCACGGGATCGTAGAAATGTTTGGCCGAGATGATTGCCGCAACCCGGTCATAGACATCGTTGTTGGTCAGGATCGCGCCCAGGAGCTGCTGTTCGGCCTCGATGGAATGGGGCATCGTATCGGGCGATTGCACCTCGGCGCCGGTCGCGTTGAAGCTCGTGATCTCGTTCATGCCTGCCCTCGATTCTGCCTCTGCTGCCCCGAGATGCCTTCATTAGGATATCGCTGTGGGGCCGGGCAAATTGTATCTTTCTGGGGATAAGTCAGGCAGCGTTCGAAGCCGCCCGGCGCGCCTGTCATTGGGCTGATGTTGCGGCGCGTGGGGCGCGTCTGTCAACATCTGGGAGGCATCCCGCGTGGCTGCTGCGGGAGCGAGGGGCCAGCCCCTCGCGCTCCCCGCGGGTATTTGGGCCAATCCAAAGAGGGGGCGTGCGCTCAGCCAGGCGAGCGGCGCGCCTCCTGCCAGGCGCGGGGATCTCGGAGGAAGGTCTCGACCTCTGTCAGGGTCTCGGCGTCGAAGGCGGTGCGGCGGCGGGCCTCGGCCAGAACGTCCCACCAAGTGCAGAGGTGGTGCAGTTCCACGCCATGATCGCCAAGCGTTGTCCGCGTCTCGGGAAAGATGTCGTAGTAGAAGATCACCGCCGTATGGGCGCAGCTCGCACCGGTCTCGCGGATCGCATCCACGAAGGAAAGTTTCGAGCCGCCATCGGTGGTCAGGTCTTCCACCAGGAGCACCCGCTGGCCTTCGCGCATCGCGCCCTCGATACGGGCATTGCGGCCGTAGCCTTTGGGCTTTTTACGCACGTAGCTCATCGGCAGCGCCATCCGCTCTGCCACGAGCGCTGCGAAGGGAATCCCCGCCGTTTCGCCGCCCGCGATATTGTCGAAGGCCTCGAGCCCGGCATTCCGCATCACCGTGACCGTCAGGAAATCCATCAGCGTTGCGCGGATGCGCGGAAATGAAATCAGCTTGCGGCAATCGATATAGGAGGGCGAGGGCAGGCCGGAGGCGAGGATATAGGGCTCGCGCGTATTGAAGTTCACCGCCTCGATATCGAGCAGCATCTGCGCGGTCAGACGCGCGATCTCTTCGGTAGGAGGATAGCTGGAGGGGATCATGGGCAAACCTTCTTGTCTCAGTCCGTCACGCGCCAGTGCAGCGGGAAGCCGGGATCGAACACCGTCACCGGCCCGTCGCCGGTCTCGATCCGCTCAGGGTAGTCGACCGGTGCGCCGCGGCTCAGGGTGATGGTCTCGTCATTGGGCGACAGGCCGTAAAAGGCCGGCCCGTTCAGCGATGCAAACGCTTCGAGCGTGCCCAGTGCCTCGTCCTGTTCGAACACCTCTGCAAGGATCGACAGGGTGTTGGTCGCCGTGAAGCACCCCGCGCAACCGCAGGCGGTCTCTTTCGCCGCGTCGACATGCGGAGCGCTGTCGGTGCCGAGAAAGAAGCTATCCTCGCCGCTCGTCGCCGCCGCACGCAGCGCCAGCCGGTGAATCTCTCGCTTGGCGACCGGCAGGCAGTAGTAATGCGGCCGGATGCCGCCCGCGAGGATGTGGTTGCGGTTGATCACGAGGTGATGGGTGGTGATCGTCGCCCCGATATCGGGCCCGCCCGCGCGCACGTATTCAACGCCGTCGCGGGTGGTGATGTGCTCCATCACGACGCGCAGACCCGGCGTCCTCTCGCGCAGAGGCTCAAGCACGCGATCGATGAACACCTTCTCCCGATCGAAGATATCGACCTCGGCATCGGTGACCTCGCCGTGCACGCAGAGCGGCAGGCCGATCTCGGCCATGCGCTCGAGGACAGGGCGGATCCGGTCGAAATCGCGCACGCCCGAGGCGGAATTGGTCGTCGCGCCGGCCGGGTAGAGCTTGACCGCGCGGATGAGGCCGCCTGCGTGAGCGCGCGCGACATCCTCGGGATCGGTCTTTTCCGTCAGGTAGAGCGTCATCAACGGCTCGAAGGCCGCGCCTTCCGGCAGCGCCTCCAGGATACGGCCCCGATAGGCGGCGGCGTCATCTCCGGTCACCACGGGCGGCACCAGGTTCGGCATGATGATCGCGCGGGCGAAATGGCGCGCGGTCTCTGGAAGGACGGCCTTCAGCATCGCGCCGTCGCGCAGATGCAGGTGCCAGTCGTCGGGGCGGCGGATCGTGAGCGTCGTCATGGCGCGAGCCGTTAGCAGCTTGCCGCGCGCCGCGCCAGCGCGATTGAGCATGCACGCGGTTTGAGGCAGGAATATCCTGCGACGGGACAGGAGACAGGGGACATGCTGATCACGTTTCTGGCGGGACTGGGCGCAGGGGTGCTCGTCGAGCACCTGCAACCAAGGGTGACGGAGCTTTTATGGCGGCGTCTTTCCGAGGCTGACATGCCCGGTCCGGACGACCGCCGCCTCATCACCTTCGGCGCGGCGCTGATCGGGGCGGCGCTGCTGCTCTGGCTATTGGGAACGGATGCAAAAGCCGCGCCTCTGGTTGCGGGAGCCTTGGTCGGTCATTTCCAAGGTCAGATCCGGGCGCTTCTGACCGCGCGGCGGCGCTAGCGCGCAGTCTCCGCCTCGTCGCCGTCCATAGCTTCGGCGTCGGTATCATCGCTCATGCCGTCCTCTATCTTTCGCAGCGCGCGCAGGCGGCGCCGGAAGCGGGGCGCGGTTTTGCGGTCGGTCACGAACGTGCAGAGGATGCGAACAAGCTCGAGCCTCTCTTCATGTTCGAGCCGTGCGAGCAGCTTCCGCAGATAAGGTCCGTATTCGCGCCGCGCGCGCATCGCCTTTGCGAAAGACTGCGTGGTCAGGCGTCCCTCTGCGGCCTCGGTCACGATCTGGGTCAGGATACCCATCTCGAGAAGGGCGGCCTGCAGCGCGGTGCCGAGAAAGGGCACGCGAAAGCGGGTCACGTTGCGGCGATGGAAGAGGGCGGCATGCATCGCATCGAGCGGCTCGCGCGAATCGTAGATGATGTAGCCTTGCTCGGCGCCGTCGATCATGTCGGGCGCATATCCGTATCGGTCGGTGAACTGCATCCGCCGCTGTTCCGTGAAACGATCGTCCCATTCGGTGATGCGGGGATCGAGCGTGGCCTGGGGCTGAAGCGCGACCACGATCGCGCCCGGTGCGGACACGGAATAGGCGGCGGCGGCATAACCGCAGGGACCCGCGCCGTAGAAGACGACGCGTTCGAAATCGTCGAAGAAGCCGTCATCGGTAAGTTGGTCGAAGAAGCCGAACACTTCGCCGTCGCGGAACCAGGTGTCGTTGCGCGATACAAGGGACAGAAGCGACCAGCCGTTCGCCTCGGCGATCTCGAGGCCGAGGGGGCGGGCGTCGTCGGAGAGCGCGCCGATGCCGGGAAAGCTCTCGAAGCTGACGAGCAACGTGTCGCCGTCTTCGTGAAAGAGTGCATGATGCTTGGAGCCGAGCGGTTCGAAGAAGCCCACGCTCTCGCCGATGGTCTCGAGATTACGCCGCCATTCGGCGTAGTCGAGCCCGGTCAGCTCGATGTTCCAGCTGCTGTCCTGTGCCATGCGCCACTCGTCCTCAGGGATGCGTCGGTTCTGAGCGACGCTTTCCTGCGGAACATCGCCCTGCATCGTGACGAAAATGCGCCTCAACGGCGGAAATTCCAAGGGGTCAGGTGATCCCGCGTCGCCGAGCCTCGAGGCCGAACCCTTTCAGCGTCGCCGCGCTTTGCGCGCTGACGGGCCGGGAGGGAGGCGTCATCAAGAGGCGGCCCATGAGCGCGCGATAGGGCTCGTCGAGCATCAGCGCGCGGAAACGGTCCTGCCGCCAGGCGACAGCGCTCGCGTGCAGATCGGCGAGGCGTGGATCGCTGAGCAGCCGGTCGCGAACGGGCCGTGCGCGTTCGCTCAGCCGGGCGACGGAGCGGTCCTCATCCGTGTTGAAGTTCCGCTCGACCCAGTAATCGAGCCCTAGCATGTCGCTCGAATGGACCGCGCGGCCACGCGCCGCTTTCAGAACGTATTCTTCCATCGAGCCGAGCGGATAGTGGTTGAGCTGCACAAGGTCGTGGTTGGGCTGGCCAAAATTCGAAAAGATCCGCCGGGTGCGGAATTGCGCGTCGAGCGCGCGGCCCGACCCGTCGAACCAGCGTGCGCTCTCTACGCGGTCGGGATCGGGATCGCGCGGGCGGTGCACACCCGGTTTCCGGTAGATGCCGTCATTGCGGTAGAGCGTCTTGAACATCGCCGCGCGCCAAGGCCAATGGATGACCTCCGGCGCGGCGCGGATGAACCGCTCGGGCACAGGGCGATCCTCGTAATTGACCTCGCCCGCGTTCCCGAAAAGCCGCCAAGTGAGCGTGATCGCCTGCGCGTCGGGCAGCGCCGCGATGAGATCGGGCAGGGTGCCGCTTCCGACATGCACATTGACGAATTCGTCGATATCGAGCGGCAGGATCCAGTCCGCGTCCTGCGTCTCGGCGCGCTGGGCGGCGTCTTTCAGCGCGGTGAACTGGATGCCACCCTTGTCGTATGGGCCTGGATTGGGGATGTGGGTCAGCCCGCCAAGCTCGGAGAGCCGGTCGAGCATGGTATCGGTGCCGTCCTGGCAATCGTTGGAATAGGCCAGAACGTGTGTCACGCCTGCCGCGCGGATATGGGCGAGCCAGTCGATCAGGTAGGCCGCTTCATTCCGGACGCAGAGGATCGCAAGGATATTCAAAGCCCTAGACGCTCCGCTTGGGGATGTCGCGCGCGTCGATCATCAGCTTTCGAGGTCCAGCGCAAGCGCATAGGCGACGCGCTCAAGCTCGGTCAGGCGCAAGGTGAGCGCCTTCTGGTACAGCTCTTCGAATTCTGGGATGCCGTGCAGCTCCGTGGCCTTTGCGCGGTGCCAGTCCAGGCCGGCCTCGTGCAAGGCGCGCAACTGAGGGTCGGCAAGGAGGGCGTCGTATTCGGCGCGCAATCGCGGCACGTTGCGCTTGATCGTAATGTCGCGCGCGCCCGACCAATCCATGCGGATCCAGTAATTCAGGCCGATGGAGCGGTCGACATGCAGCGCCCGCCCGCGCTGGCGCTTGATGAGGAAACTCTCCGCCGAACGCAGCGCGTAATGATTGAGCTGCAAGAGGTCGTAGCCGATGGATTTCTTCGACGACCGCCAGCCGTTCTTGATCGCCTCGCTCGTCATGTCCTGGCCCGAACCATTGACCCAGCGAACCTGGGTTTCCGCCCCCTCGACGAGCTTGTTGGGCCGGTGGCAGGACAGCTTCTTGTACGCGCCGATATTGCGGAACATCGTCTTGTAGCCCCAGACCGTATGGGGCTTCGGGCAGTAGCGCGGCGCGCATTCGTCGAATTGCTCGATCACGAAGCGATCCTCGAGCCGGGTGACGCCGGAATGACCGAAAAGCCGCCAGGTCATCGCGATATTGGTGGCATCGGGCACCCGCTCGAAAAACGCATCGAGCGTGCCGTTGCCGCAGCGCACGTTGATGAACTCGTCCACGTCGATATGGATGATCCAATCGGATTGCGTGACGACCGGCTCTGTCATCGCCTTGTTGAGCGCGTGCTGTTGGGGCGAATTGCCCTTCCAATTGTCATTGTTGCGGTGCTGGACGATGCCCAGCTCATCGAGCCGCGCGAGGATCTCCCCGGTGCCGTCCTCGCAGCCATTGGTGTAGATCAGGAAATTGTCGACCCCGATGGCGCGGTGATAAGCGACCCATTCGAGGATGTAGGGCGCCTCGTTCTTCATGCAGCCGACAATGACACGGCCGGACGACCCTTCGGGCAAACTGCGCCGCGGCGCGGGCTCGAACGCGGCGGCGAGCTCTTCCTCGTTGACCGCACCGAGCCGATTGTGCGGCGCGAAGGGCGATCCCTTGAGCTGTGCGAACTTCTGCTTTGCGAGGGGTGGCAGGATCTCCGCGGCCTTGCGGCTGAGACCGGCCTCGCTCGGCGAGGGGGCAGCTGGCGGCGCAGTGGGCAGACCCGCATTGAGCGCAGCGATCTCCGGTGCCTTCGCCTCGCGCTCTTCTTTCGCGGCTTTCTCGATGCGCCAGCGCGCGGCCATCAGGTATTGTGTCGCGCGGAAGCCGTATCCCGGATCGGCTTCCTGCCATGCCTCTGTAGGGCGTGGCGGGTCCAGCGCTGGGCCCCTGATGAGCGGATGCGCCTCCGCAAGTCGCGCCATGTCATCGGCAAAGCGGGCGCTCACAGCATCGAGGCTGCCCGGATCGAACGGCGCGCCGGCAACCTTCAACTCCATGACGAGCTTGCGCCAGAGCGGCCGCGCCAGGATCGTGTCGGGCTTTTGCAGAAGGCGCAGGACGACGTCGTTGAACCGCCGCGCGCGGGTGAGCCAGGCTTCGGGGGGCGGTTCTGGCATGGAGGCCGGCTCGGCTTTGCCGAATGTCGGCTCCATCCCGAAAGCGTCGCGCAAGCCGTCCGGCGCATCATCTTCCCAGAGCGCCGGGTCGAGCCCCCAGAGACGTGTCGCCCCGGCGCCGAAAACCGCATCCCATTCGGAGACGAGGCGCGCCAGATCAAGCCAGAAGGGCGCGCCCTGAACGTCGGCAAAGACGCCCGCTTCTGGCTGCGGCGAGGGACGCGCGGAAAGAGCGGCATCCCACCAACTGTCGCTGCCAAGAAGCGCCAGATCGTCCGACAAGGGCCGCGCACGTCCCTCGATCACCTGCGCCGCGTAGGCGCGGGACAGCATCCGGGCGGGTGCATCCACCTGCGCGAGAATATTCATGTCGGAAGACAAAGGCGCCAGCATCGCCTGCAGCCGTGCGATCTCGGAAGGCCGCGCCAGCGTGGAGCCGAGCTGATGGCAGGAAAGGATCAGAAGCTCCGGCTGCACACGCGTCACTTCGGCGGCAAGCGCCGCGAACACCTCCTCGCGCAACGCTGCCTGCTTCTCTGGCAAGGTAAAGCCGCGGTTGAACCGCAGCGTGTCGACCTGTTCGGGATCGCTCACCGCCATGAAGAGCCGCGTATGGTTTCGAGCCCCCGGCGAGCGGGCATAGAGCACGCCTTTCCCGGCCAACTGCTCGCGCTTCTGATCGAGGATGCGCTGCACCCGGTCTGCGCTCTGCGCTTCGGGGCCGATATGAACGACGATCCTCATTCGGTCTCTTCTTTCGCGCGCTCATTCGCGCGGCCCCACCAGGGCAGATCGCGGCCGATGAATGCGCCGATCCGCTCGGGTGCGTCGGGATCGTCGATCCGGTACTCGAGAAAATCGTCGCGACCAGCGAACGCGGCGCGCAGATACGCGTAATGCCCCGCGACCCAGCGCGTCAGCTGATCCGGGCTCTCGCCATAGCCTGCGGGCAGGCCTGGCACATCGTGTTTCGGCAGCCGTCCGGTGCCAAGATTGCGCCAGGCGAGAATACTCTCGACGATATCGGACGGCTCGCGCCAGGAGAGCAGGAAGCGTGTGCCGGAATGGTGCTCTGCGATTGCAGCGAGAAGGCCGTAATCGAATTGCGGCCAGTAATTCGCGCCGCCGCCGATTGCGCTGATCTCGGAGAAGGCGTCGAACTCGTTCATGGCCGACAATGGGTCGCCAGTCGCGAAATATCCTTCATAAAGACATTTGCCCACCAGCTCGTCTTTCAGCGCGTCGTTCTCGCTCTGACCGTCCCGGATCTTCCAATCGGCGACGTTCAGCCCCGCGCGGCGCAGCGCCTTGCCGAGTGTCGTCGTGCCCGATTTCGGCAAACCCAGATTGACCACGCGCAGACGGCTCATGATGCCAGCCCCAGCTCGGTCATGAGTTCCCTCTCGCCGGGTGGGAGCGGGGGCAGGGCACGCAGCGTCTCTGCGAGGACGCGGTACTCGGCGCGTTCCAGCAGCTCATCGCGCCTCGCGACATGCGCTGCGACCGAGGCGTCATGCAGACGCGCGATCTCCGGGTCGGATTTCAGATCTTCGAGCGCAGCTTCGAGCTCCGGCAGATAGCGCTGGATCGACAGATCCTCCCAGGCGGGATCGTTCCGTTCCTGCCAATAGGCGGTATCGAAGGCGCGATGTTCGCGGTTCACGTCGCCCCGGTCGTTCTTCACCAGGTAGCTGTCGAGGGATCGAAGGGCGTAGTGGTTGAGCGTTGCGAATTCGCGGGCTCCAGCGGCCGGAAATCGCCGGATTCGCCGCGGGTTCTCGGCGACGAGGAACTTGTGCGGCACCCGCCGCCCCGAGCCATCGGTCCAGAGCGGGCGTTTCTCTTTTGGCAGGCCCTTGCGGAAGAACGGCCGGTGCGCGCCGTAATATTGCAGCGGGAAATCGCGGCGGGTCAGCGTCTTCACCTCGATCGCGGTCTCCGCGCACCAGAGATCCGGATTGTGGCTGCGCGTGAACTGACCGATCACGGGGCGGTCCTCGAATGCCCCGATCCCGTCATTGGCGAAAAACTGGAACGTGACCGAGATCGCCTGCGGATTGCCCGACGCGGCGATCAGGGCGGGGATCGTGTGATCGCCCACGTGGACGTTCAGGAACTCATCGACATCGGCGATCCAGACCCAATCGGCGGCCTTGACGACATCCCGGTGCGCGCAATCTTTGAGCGCCTCCATCTGGTAATTGCGCCCCTCGGCCGGGTTCGGCAAATGCGTCACGCCGCCCTTCGCCGCCAGCGCATCCAGAAGCGCGTCCGTCCCGTCCGTGCAATCGTTCGAGTAGAACAGGAAATCGGTGACACCGATCAGACGATTGAACGCGATCCATTCCAGAAGGAACGGCCCTTCATTCTTCACGCAGGTGATCGCGGTTATCCGCATCCCCACGCCTTTCCGCAGATAAACATCCGCCTGTCGCCCTCGTGACCTCTTCCGGCCCTCTTGCCTGAGGCCCGTTTATTTTGCGCAAACTCTTGCATGACGGTCCCTCTGCGTCAATTCCGGGACGGCGGGCCTTGCGACCTATGCGCTATTGATCTTTCCGCCCAAGGTCTGCCCTCTGGCCTGCAACACCGCATCAAGGGAGGCGACATGCGAGAAGCCAATTCCATCGACGAGGTGCAGAGCCTGCTGGCAGATACCGGCTATGTCTGCGGCCGGTCACTCGCCACGGTCGTGTTCCTGGCGCTGAAGCTCGGTCGGCCGCTCTTTCTCGAGGGCGAAGCGGGCGTCGGTAAGACCGAGATCGCCAAGGCCCTGTCGGCGGCGCTGGGCCGGCGGCTCATCCGGCTGCAATGCTACGAGGGTCTCGATGCCTCGTCGGCGGTCTACGAGTGGAACTTCCCCGCGCAGATGATCGCGATCCGCACCGCGGAGGCCGAGGGGAAAGCCGACCGCGACGCGCTGCAGCGCGAGCTTTTCGGGCCGGACTTCCTGATCGAGCGTCCGCTGCTGGAGGCGATGCGGCCCGATGAGAACGGCGCGCCGATCCTTCTGATCGACGAGCTCGACCGCACCGACGAGCCGTTCGAGGCGTTCCTGCTCGAGGCGCTCTCGGATTTTCAGGTGACCATTCCCGAGCTCGGCACCATTGCCGCGCCCGAGCCGCCCATCGTGATCCTGACGTCGAACCGGACGCGCGAAGTGCATGACGCGCTCAAGCGGCGGTGCCTATACCACTGGGTCGATTACCCCAATTTCGAGCGCGAGATCGAGATTCTGTCGGCCCGTGCGCCCGAAGCCTCCGAAACATTGAGCCGCGAAGTTGTTGCCTTCGTCCAGCGTCTCCGGACCGAGGATATTTTCAAGAAGCCCGGCGTTGCCGAGACGATCGACTGGGCCAAGTGCCTTCTGGCGCTCGACGTGGTGGACCTCTCGCCCGAGGTGATCGCCGACACTCTGGGCGCGATCCTGAAATACCAGGACGACATCCAGCGGATCGAGGGCTCCGAGGCTAAGCGCCTTCTCGACGAGGCGCGGGCGCAGCTGGCCTGATGCCTGAATACGCCCCGATAGAGATCCCCGAGAACCCCAAGCTCGCGCAGAACGTGGTGCATTTCGCGCGGGCGCTCAGGAAAGCCGGGTTGCCGGTGGGGCCGGGCCGGGTGATTGACGCGATCCGGGCGGTGGAGGCGGCAGGCTTTACCGAGCGAAGCGACTTCTACTGGACGCTGCATGCCTGTTTCGTCTCGCGGCCCGAGCATCGCGCGGTCTTCCACCAGATTTTCCGGCTGTATTGGCGTGATCCGCGATACCTCGAGCACATGATGTCGATGATGCTGCCGGCCGTGCGCGGCGTGCAGGAAGAAAAGGCCGCGCAGGCCGCCGAAAAGCGCGCCGCCGAAGCGCTCCTTGACGGAACCGCGCCCGATCTGCCCGACCAGCCGGAGCCCGAAGAGGAAGAGCTGCCCATAGAGATCGATGCCTCGCAGACCATGAGCGAGGAGGAGCGCCTGCGAAGCCTCGACTTCGAACAGATGTCCACCGCCGAGATCGCCGAAGCCAAGCGCATGCTTGCCCGCTTGCGCCTTCCGGTAAAGCCGATCCTGTCGCGCCGCCGGATGGCCGCGCGGAGCGGACGGCAGCCCGACTGGGCCAGGACCATGCGCAATGCGATGCGGCAGGGCGGCGAAATTCGCGGTTTTGCCCGAACCAAAGCCCGGCCGCGCTGGCCGAACCTGGTCGTCCTTTGCGATATTTCGGGCTCGATGAGCCAGTACAGCCGGATGGTCCTGCATTTCCTCCACGCCGTCGCGAACGAAAAAGGCGATGGCTGGGCGAAGGTTCATGCTTTCACCTTCGGCACGCGCCTGACAAACATCACGCGGCATCTTGCGACCCGTGATGTCGATCAGGCGCTCAAGGCTGCGGGCGCGGAGGCGCAGGATTGGGAAGGCGGCACCCGGATCGGGCAATGCCTGCACTGCTTCAATCGCGACTGGTCTCGGCGGGTCATGGGGCAGGGGGCGGTGGTGCTTCTGATCACAGACGGGCTCGACCGTGATCCCGAAGAAGGGCTCGCCCGCGAGATGGAGCGGTTGCACCTTTCGGCGCGGCGTCTCATTTGGCTGAATCCGCTTCTGCGTTGGGACGGGTTCGCGCCCAAGGCCAAGGGCATCCGCGCGATGCTGCCGCATGTAGACAGCTTTCGCGCGGGCCATTCGATCCAGACGCTCGAACAGCTGGCCCTCGCGATTTCGCAGCCCGACGATCCGGGAGAGAAGACGCGCCTCATGCAAGTGATCCAGGGCTGATCGGACCTGATCTGCACTAGCGGGTTTCCGCCGAACCATGCACGACACGCAACCCGGATGCAGTGCCGGGCGTTCTCATTCCAATCGTCCGTCCACCCAAGACGGACTAGGGAAAGGAGACACTTACGTGACACATCGTTTTCTGAAGACCACCACGGCGCTGGTGCTGAGTGCGAGCCTCGCCATGCCGGCAGCGGTGACGGCGCAGAGCCTCGATCTTGGCATCGACGGGCTGCCGCCGGAACAGGCGATCGCGGAGCTGGAAGCAGCGCTCGATACGCCCGAGGTTCAGGCGGAGCCGGCCGTCGTTGCCCAGATCGAGCAGGAACTGCAGCGTCTCCGCGCCGAGGTCGAGTCCAATGCCGAAGCCGAAGCCGAAGCCGAAGCGGGGGCGGACGCGAATGCCGAGGCAGAAGCTGAGGCTGCGCCGGAAGACAGCGCAGTCGATGCGTCTGAACCTGCAGAGCCTGCCCAGCCTGCGGAGCCCGAAACGGCTTCCGAGCCCGCGGCAGCCGGAGAGCCCGCGGATGCGGCAGACGCGGCGCCCACCGAAGAGATGGAGCCAACGGACGACGCCGAGCCTACCGATCAGGCCGCGGAAAGTGGGCCTGTGGAAGAGCCCGCCGATGCGGAACCGATGGATGAAGCCCCCGATGCAGAGCCCGTAGAGGAGACCGCCGATACGGAGCCTGCGGACGAGCCCGCCGACGCAGAGCCGATGGACAGCGCTGCAGATGCCGCATCGACGGATGAGCCTACTGACGCACAGCCGACAGACAATTCGGCGGATGCCGAGCCGACGGATGATGGGGCTGCCGCCGAGCCGACGGAAGATGCGGCTGACGCGGAACCTATGGATACAGAGACGATGGACAACGCGGCAGACGCGGAGCCCACGGACGAAGCAACGGAGACCGAGCCCACGGACAGCGCCGTGTCAGAGCCGACGGACGGAGCGTCGGACGACGAACCGGCTCAGACCACGGATGCCGAGCCGACCGACGAGGCAGAAGAGGCCGAATCTGCGGAAGTGACGGCCGATACCGACGGTGAGGCCGCCGATCCGCAGGCCAGCGCCGACGCTGTCTCCGAGGACGATGCCGAAGCCGCGGCTGCAGCGGCCGCATCGGGCGACACCGAAGGCGCCGAAGTCGTCGAAGAGACCGTGACGGACGAGACGGCGCGTTCCTCGAATGAGGAATTCGACACTTCGATCCAGCAAGGCGCGGAAAACGCTGCGCGCTCCGAGGATGATGACGACGACGAGGACGAGCGCAACGACGATGCTCTGCGCGGTGCCGCTGCGGGCCTTCTCGGTCTCGGCGCGCTTGCAGTGGGCGATCTTCTGCGCCCGAACGAGCAGGTCGTCTCCAACACCGGAGACCGCGTGGTCGTCGAGCGGGATGGTCAGTATCGTGTCCTGCGTAACGACGACGCGCTGCTGCGCCAGCCGGGCAATGACGTGACCACGTATCGCTTCGACGACGGCTCGACGCGAACGGTTGTGACACGTGGCGACGGCTCCACGATCGAGACGATCCGCTCGCGCGATGGCCGCGTTCTGCGTCGCGTGCGAACGACGCCCAATGGTGACAGCGTGGTGCTCTTCGATGACACGCGTGAGGTCCAGCAGGTCAACCTGCAGGAGCTGCCGCAAACAACGGATCGCCGCGTCACGAACTTCCGTGATGTCGATCAGGATCAGCTGGCCAGCGCGCTTGCCGCGGTCGAGGCCCAGAACGTCGACCGGAGCTTCTCGCTCAACCAGATCCGCAACATCGATCCCGTCCGAAAGCTTGTGCCCGAGGTCAATGTCGACACGATCAACTTCGCGACCGGCTCTGCCGTGATCCAGGAAGCGGAGGCGCAGGAACTCTCGGCGCTGGGCAACGCGATCAGCCAGCTTATCGCGGAAAACCCGGGCGAGGTGTTCCTCATCGAAGGACATACGGATGCCGTCGGCTCCGCAAGCTACAACCTCGCGCTGTCCGACCGCCGTGCGGAATCGGTGGCGCTCGCGCTGACCGAGTATTTCGACGTGCCGCCGGAGAACCTGGTCATCCAGGGCTATGGTGAGAGCGATCTTCTGGTTCAAACCGAAGAAAGCGAGATCCAGAACCGCCGCGCTGCAGTGCGCCGGATCACACCGTTGCTGAGCGCGAGCCGGTAATTCGGTTCAGAAGCGGTCTTGAGATGCCCCGCCGTCGCGCGGGGCATTTCTTTTTTGGGCAGGGGCTTTGCCCCTCTTGGCGGCAGGGCCGCCAATTCACCCCCGGTATTTTCGCCAACCCAAAGAGGTGGGGTCGGCGCCTTGTCCAGCCGCCCCGCTCGGGAGATCGAAAAATGCGGAGCGGGCCTTTCCAACCGGGGCGTTGCATGCAATAGGGAAGCGCCAAACGAGGCTCCCACCGGAAAGGTCCGCTCATGGAGATTCGCGAGGCTCTCACCTTCGACGACGTCCTTCTGCTGCCCGGCGCAAGCGAGGTTCTGCCTTCGACCGCAGATACCCGCACCTGGGTCACGCGGTCTATCGCGCTGAACATTCCGCTTCTGAGTTCGGCCATGGATACCGTGACCGAAAGCGCGATGGCGATCACCATGGCTCAGGCCGGCGGGATCGGCGTCGTGCACAAGAATCTCAGCGTGGAAGAGCAATCCCGCGAAGTGCGGCGGGTGAAGCGCTTCGAATCCGGCATCGTTTACAACCCGGTGACGCTGCGCCCGCACCAGACGCTCGGCGACGCCAAGGCGCTGCGCGACCGCTACGGTTTCACCGGTTTCCCGGTCGTCGACGACGCACACCGCGTCGTCGGCATCGTCACCAACCGCGACATGCGTTTCGCCGAGCGTGACGACACGCCGGTTCACGCGATGATGACCTCCGAGCGGCTCGCCATCCTGCGCGAGCCTGCCGACCGGCAGGAAGCGATCGACCTGATGAAGGCGCGCCGGATCGAGAAGCTTCTGGTGACCGACGCCTCGGGCAAGCTGACCGGGCTGCTGACTCTGAAGGATACCGAGCAATCGGTGGTGAACCCGACAGCCTGCAAGGACTCGCTGGGCCGGCTACGGGTCGCGGCGGCCACATCCGTCGGCGATAGCGGGTTCGAGCGCACCGAAGCGCTGGTCGATGCCGAGGTCGATATCGTCGTGATCGATACCGCCCATGGTCACAGCAAGGGCGTGATCGACGCGGTGCGGCGCGCGAAGATGTTGTCGAACGAGGTCCAGGTCATCGCGGGGAACGTCGCGACGGGCGAGGCGACGCGCGCGCTCATAGATGCGGGCGCGGACGCGGTGAAAGTCGGTATCGGGCCAGGCTCGATCTGTACGACGCGTATGGTTGCGGGTGTGGGTGTGCCGCAGCTGACCGCGGTCATGGAATGCGCCGAAGCGGCGGGCGATGTGCCGGTCATCGCCGATGGCGGCATCAAGTTCTCGGGCGATTTCGCCAAGGCCATCGCGGCGGGTGCCTCTTGTGCGATGGTCGGCTCGATGCTGGCGGGCACCGACGAGAGCCCCGGCGAAGTCATTCTCTACCAGGGCCGCAGCTTCAAGGCCTATCGCGGCATGGGCTCGATGGGCGCGATGGCGCGGGGTTCGGCGGATCGGTATTTCCAGAAGGATGCCGCGACCGACAAGCTCGTGCCGGAAGGGATCGAAGGGCAGGTGCCCTATAAGGGCGGCGCCGGCACGGTCCTGCACCAGCTCGTGGGCGGCCTCCGCGCGGCGATGGGCTATACCGGCAACGCGACGGTCGCTGACATGCGAAAGGGCTGCAGGTTCGTGCGGATCACCAATGCCGGTCTGCGCGAGAGTCACGTCCACGACGTGGCGATTACCCGCGAAAGTCCGAATTACCGGATCGGCTGAGCAGGGCGCGCGTGACTCCGGGAGCCCGAGTTCAGGCCGCGATCGAGGTGATCGACAAGGTGCGCGCCGGAATGGCGACGGAGCAGGCGCTGACCCGCTGGGCGCGCGGCGCGCGCTATGCCGGGTCGAAAGACCGGGCCGCCGTGCGCGATCACGTTTTCGACGCGCTGCGGATGTGGCGCTCCGCGGCAGAGCGCGGCGGCGGCGAGTCCGGCCGACACCGAATGCTCGGTGTGCTGTTGCTTCAGGGCAAGGACCCGGCAGAGCTGTTCACTGGCGAGGGGCACGCGCCCGCGTGTCTGGCTGAGGATGAGGGGGGCTCTGCCGAGCTTTCGGAGGAGGCGGTTCGGGATGTACCGGACTGGATCTGGGGTGCCTTTTTGGACGATCACGGTCCGGCAAAAGCAGCGGAGATCGCCCAGACCTTGAGGTGCCGCGCGCCAATAACCCTGCGGATCAACGGCTTGATGGGTGATCCTAACGTAGCGCGTGAAGTTCTTGCTGAAGACGGTATTGAGACCCGCGCAAATCCGCGGGCGGATCTGGCGCTGACGGTCACCGAGGGCGCGCGGCGTGTCGCGCAGTCACGCGCCTATCGCGATGGACTTGTCGAATTGCAGGACGCCGCCAGCCAAGCGGCGATCGAGGCGTTGCCGCTAAGTGTGGGCATGCGCGTTCTGGATTACTGCGCCGGAGGCGGCGGCAAGAGCCTGGCTTTGGCGGCGAGACTTGGCGGCGGACCTGTCTGGGCACACGATTCTGACAAAAAGCGGATGCGTGATTTGCCGGGCCGTGCAGAGCGGGCTGCGGCGGACATCCGGATCGTCGCGCGGCCAAAGGGGCCGTTCGATCTCATCCTTTGCGACGTGCCCTGTTCGGGCAGCGGCACTTGGCGGCGCGCACCGGAAGCAAAATGGCGTTTCGACAAGGAAGACTTGGCCGATTTGAGGAATGTGCAGCGTGAGATTTTGTCGGACGTTGCACCGATGCTGAGCGGCGAAGGTATCCTGGTATATGCGACATGCTCGGTCATGAGTGCCGAGAACGACCAGATCGTTTCCTGGTTTCTGTCCGAAAATCAGGACTTTGGCTTGCTGTCCTCACAGCAGGTTCTGCCGGATGAGGACGGCGATGGCTTCTATTACGCTATCCTGCGCCGCGCCGCGTAAACTGCGAAGATCCACCGGCCTGTTTAGTATTTGTTAACGCATTTCTGCGAGTCTGATCGGGACGTTACTCGTTTTGGAAGGGTCTCATGGTCGGCAGCGGGCGGGCCCTCTCGCATCGGGACACCTGGTTGCTCCTTGCGGCGGCGTCTCTGATCGTCGCGGGCTCGGCGCTTGCGCTGACGACTGCTGCGATGCCCGCGCCTTTCTGGCTATGGGCACCCGCGATCCCCGCGCTTCTCCTGTGGATCTACCGGCATCGAGGTGCATTGTCGCCCGAGGCCCGCCTTGTCGCGTTCATAGCCGAGGATCCGGTTGCCTGCCTGCTGACCGATAAGCGCGGGCGGATCGTGTTGGCCAACCGGGTGGCCCGAGAAACGATGGCGGCCATTCCCGAAATTCCGCTGCGCGACGTCATCGCCGTGGCGGCTGGCCCTTTCGACGTCGATACCATGATCGCCGCGGCGGATGCCAAAGGCCGCGATGTCGCGCGGCTCGATGCCCAGGATATGAGCTACATCGTGTCCGCGCGTGTCATCGGACCTCGCCTTCTTTGGCGGTTCGATCCGCTTCCCATGTCGAATACAAGCGTGCCAATCCTGTCTGTCGGCCGGCGCGGCGCGATCCTGTCGATGAACCGTGCAGCGCGGGACCTGATCGGACAGCGGCCTCGCAATACCGGTCAGCTCGTGGCGGATCCGCCGATCGACGTGGACCGGATCTATCGCATCAAGACGCGGGACGGGCCGCGCGATATGCAGGTCTCGATTCTCAACGAGGCGCCGGGCCGCCGCGAGATCGCGCTCCTCGAGATCGAGGAGGCGTCAAGCATCTCCGCGGATCGCTCGGAGAACGTGCCCGTTGCGATGCTGAAACTGCGGCAGGACGGCACGATCATCTCCGCGACCGAAGCCGCGCGCGCGCTGCTCGGACATGACGACGTCGACGACACGCCGCTCGCCCGCTACATGGAGGGGCTTGGCCGTGCCATCCCGGATTGGCTGGCGGAAGCCGCGAAAAACGCCGGCGTGCCCAAGGCAGAGTTTCTGAGGCTGACGCGCGAGGATCGTGAAGCCTTCGTGCAAGTCACGCTCAGCCGCGTCGTGGAAGATCGTCGCACCATACTGATCGCCGTCATGCACGATGCGACGGAGTTCAAGTCGCTCGAGGCGCAGTTCAACCAAAGCCAGAAAATGCAGGCCATCGGGGAACTCGCCGGTGGTATCGCACATGATTTCAACAATGTTCTCACCGCGATTTCAGGGCATTGCGAGTTGATGCTGATGCGTCATGATCCGGGCGATCCGGATTACGCGGACCTCGTGCAAATCGACGAGAACACCAATCGCGCGGCGGGCCTTGTAGGGCAGCTTCTGGCGTTCTCGCGCAAGCAGACCCTACGCCCGACGATGCTGGATCTGCGTGAGCTTCTGGCCGATCTCGCGCATCTGCTCAACCGGCTGGTTGGCGAGAACCTGCAGCTCATCCTTTTACACGATCCTCTTCTGCCGCCCGTCCGGGGCGACCGGCGCAAGCTCGAACAGGTCATCATGAACCTCGTCGTCAATGCGCGTGACGCAATGGAAGCTGGCGGCGATATCGTCGTCTCAACCGAGGAGCTTTACCTGGAGGCACCGCTGCGACGCGATGGCGCAACAGTGCCCGAGGGTCGCTACGCCGTGATCCGGGTCAGCGATCGCGGCTGCGGTATCGCGGAGGACAAGCTCGGCAAGATCTTCGAGCCGTTCTATACGACCAAAAGCCTCGGGAAAGGCACGGGTCTTGGCCTCTCGACCGCCTACGGCATCGTCAAGCAGACGGGCGGGTTCATCTTCGCAGATTCGGAAGAGGGGATCGGGACGACCTTCACGCTCTACTTGCCTGCCTTCGAGGGCGAGCACGCCGAGATTGTCGAGCCGGATCCGCTGCAAACATCCAAATTCGCGCAGCCGACGGGCGGCGTCATACTTCTTGTCGAGGATGAAGCGCCGGTCAGGGCCTTCGCCAGCCGCGCGCTGACGCTTAGCGGCTATACAGTGATCGAGGCGGAACATGCGGCCGCCGCGCTCGAATTGCTTCAGGATCCCTCGTTTATGGTCGATCTCGTCGTCTCGGACGTTCTCATGCCGGGTCTCGATGGTCCGACCTGGATCGAGAAGGCGCGCGAGACACGGCCTACACTCCCGGTCGTCTTCGTGTCGGGCTATGCCGAGGATGCGCTGCACCGCGCGTCGGGTGCGCTCGAGAATTCTGCCTTCCTGCAAAAGCCGTTTTCGCTGAAAGCGCTTGCTGAGTCCGTGGCCGTGATGCTTGCCGACCGACGTGCGGATTAGCGATGGCTGCAGCCAAGCGCGCTTAACACCGGGTCAGCCGATGTGCAGCACGTCAACCTCGGAACCCGCGTTGCGCGCAGGATCATGTGGCGGTCGAATGACCAGGGCATCGGCCTGGCTCAGCACCGAAAGAAGGCTGGAATCCTGCCGCTCAAGGACGCGTACCCCATCCGCGCTGATTTTCGCGCGCATGTAATGCTCGCGCGGGCCGTTGGCTTCAATCGCCTCTGAGATCGGCAGCGTGATCCGGGGCGCGGGCGCGGCAGGCAGTCCCTGCATGGCGCGAAGAACCGGCGCGACGAAGACATGGCCACACACCATCGCGGAGACCGGATTACCCGGAAGCCCGATCATCATCGCCGCGCCAAGCCGCCCAGCCATCAGTGGTTTTCCCGGGCGCATAGCGACCTTGTAGAATGCGCGCTCGAGACCGGCTTCGCCCGACACCGCCGCAACGAGGTCATGATCGCCGACCGAAGCGCCGCCAACGGTGATCACAAGGTCCGCATCACCCACAAGGTCCAGCACGGCGCCAAGCGCCGCGCGCGTATCCCGAGCGATGGGCAGGAGCCGAACCTCTGCACCTTCTGCCTCGAACAGCGCAGCCAAGCCGTAAGTGTTCGACGCGATGATCTGGTCGGTGCCAGGCATCTCTCCGGGGCTAACAAGCTCGTCGCCTGTCGCGATGATGGCCACGCGGGGTTTCCGGGCGACCACCGGAGCGGCGACGTTCATCGAGGCCAGAAGCGCGATATCGCTCGGGGAGAGCCGGCGCGGTGCGGTGAGCCGCGCGCCAGCCAGGAAATCCGTGCCGGACGGCCGGATATGAGATCCGGGCGGGGAGGTCTCGGTGATGCGGATCTCGTCGCCGTCGCGCTCGACGTCCTCCTGGATCACGACGCGATCCGCGCCATCAGGCACGGGCGCGCCGGTAAAGATCCGCACCGCTTCGCCGGCGAAAAGCGCGCGCGCGAAACGATGGCCGGCCGCTGCCTCTCCGACAACACGCAATACCGTGCCGCTCTCGCCCTCGGCTGTTGCGTATCCATCCATTGCCGACGCGGGAAAGGGCGGCTGATCCCGCGTCGCCACGACATCCTGCGCCAGCACGCGGCCCGCCGCCTCCCGCAAGGATACGGTCTCTGCGGCCGAGCGCGGGGTCAGCTCGAACAGCGCTTCAAGCGCCGCCGCGACGGAGATCACGGTGCCTCGTAGCGGCCCGATTTGCCGCCATCCTTGAGGGCGACATGCACGCCGCCGATCTCCATGCCTTTGTCGACCGCCTTGACCATGTCGTAGATCGTCAGCGCGGCGGTCGACACGGCGGTCAGCGCCTCCATTTCCACGCCGGTCTGGCCAGTGGTCTTGACCGTAGCCTCGATCCTGAGGCCGGGCAGATCCGCGTCCGGCGAGATCTCGACCGACACCTTGGTGATCGGCAAGGGATGGCAGAGCGGGATCAGCTCGGGCGTCTTCTTCGCGCCCATGATCCCGGCAAGCCGTGCAACCCCGATCACGTCGCCCTTCTTGGCGCGCCCTTCGGTGATCATCTCAAAGGTTTCGGGGGCCATGCGGACCCAGCCGCGCGCTACCGCGATGCGCGCCGTCGTCGCCTTGTCCGAGACATCGACCATATGCGCGTCGCCCTTGGCGTCAAAATGCGTGAGCCCGCCTGACATCGCTCAGGCCACCGGATCCGCAAGAAGGCGCGCGGTGGCTGCCTCCACATTGTCTTCGCGCATCAGGCTCTCGCCCACGAGGAAGGAGCGCACGCCCGCCTCTGCCATTTCGGCGAGGTGAGCGGGCGTGGACAGCCCCGATTCCGAGACGACCAGCGCATCCTCAGGCATCGCCTTGGCGAGCCGGCGCGTCGTCTCGAGCGATGTCTCGAACGTGTGCAGATCGCGGTTGTTCACGCCGATGAGCCGTGACTTGAGGCGCAGCGCGCGGTCCAGCTCGTCCTCGTTATGCACTTCGATCAGGACGTCCATGCCCCAATCCAGCGCGACGGCCTCGAGCTCGGCGGCCTGGCCATCCTCAAGCGAGGCCATGATCAGAAGAATGCAATCGGCGTGCAGCGAGCGCGCTTCGACCACCTGGTACGGATCGTAGATGAAGTCCTTGCGCAGAGCGGGCAGGCGGGTCGCGTTCCGCGCCTGGCTGAGATAGGGCTTTGCGCCTTTGAAGCTCGGCATGTCGGTCAGGACCGAGAGGCACGTCGCGCCGCCGCGTTCATAGGCTTCGGCCAGCGCGGCTGGATCGAAATCGTCGCGGATGAGACCCTTGGACGGCGAGGCCTTCTTCACCTCCGCAATGAGCCCGTAGCCAGCGCCCTGCGCGGTCCTGAGGCTTTCTGCGAAGGGGCGCAGCTCGGAGGCGTTCTTCGCCGCTTCCTCGACGAGGTCGAGCGGCATGGTCGCCTTGTCGGCGGCGATCTCCTGAAGCTTGTAGGCCTTGATCTTGTCCAGAATGGTCTCTGTCATGTCCTCGTCCAGTTGATTTCGGGTTCGCCTCGTGACGTAAGCCAAGCGTTGATCCGCGAAAAGGGCCGCGAGCCGAAAAAGCCCCGACGCGCCGAAAGTGGCGAGGGATGCGGCGCGGTCAGGATAAGGTGGTCCGAGCCGCGAATGAAGGGCTGGAATGCCTGTGCTTGCGCGCCCCAGAGCACGAAGGCGCGGGGCCGATCCGAGAGCCGCGTGAGGATCTCTTCAGTCAGCCGCTGCCAGCCGAGCCTCCGGTGCCCGCCCGCGTCGCCTGCAGGGACCGACAGCGCGGTGTTGAGAAGGAGGACGCCTTCTTCAGCCCACCCTGAAAGGTCTCCCTCGTCTCGCCGCACACCAAGGTCGCCCTCCAACTCTTTGAAAATGTTGCGAAGTGAGCGGGGCAGGGGGCGCGTGCCAGCCGTCACCGAAAATGCCAGCCCGTTGGCGTGGCCCGGGGTCGGATAGGGATCTTGCCCGAGGATCACGGCGCGGATGCTCTCTGGCGGGCTCTCCTCCAGCGCTGCGAAGCGCAACTCAGCCGGTGGCAGGATCAGCCGATCCTCCGCCTCGAGTTGTGCCGCGATCCGGGGCCAGTCCTTTGCAAAGAAATCCAGATGCGCCCAGTCGCGCGGGATGGCAGGCGCGCTCACGCTTGGCTCAGCCGCGCCAGCGCCTCAACCCGCGCCTTCGCTGCGCCGCTATCGAGCGCTTCAGCCGCCATCGCCGCGCCTTCGCGAAGGTCGCCCGCGCGCTCCGCGACGAGAAGCGCGGCTGCGGAGTTCAGAAGAACCGCATCTCGATACGCGCCGGGCGCACCGTCGAGAAGCGCGCGGAAGGCCTTGCCGTTCTCTTCCGGCGTACCGCCCAGAATGGCCTCGAACGGATGCTCGGACAGGCCCGCATCTTCGGGATGGATGTCGAACTCGGTGATCGCGCCGTCTTTCAGCTCGGCGACATAGCTCTCGCCGGCGATGGAAAGCTCGTCCGTCCCGTCGCCGCCGTGGACAAGCCAGGCCGCTTCAGAGCCAAGGCCCATCAGCGTCTCCGCCATCGGCCGGATCATCGCGCGCGAGAATGCACCTGTGAGTTGCCGTTTCACCCCCGCCGGGTTGGTGAGCGGGCCGAGGATATTGAAGATGGTGCGGGTGCCGAGCTCCATCCGCGTCGGACCGACATGGGCCATCGCCGGGTGGTGCATCGGCGCCATCATGAAGCAGATGCCGGCGTCCTTCAGGATCGCGCCGACGCGGTCGGCCTCGACCATCACGTTGACGCCCATCTGCGTCAGGGCATCGGCGGACCCGGATCTGGACGAGAGGTTCCGGTTGCCGTGCTTTGCCACGGTCACCCCCGCGCCAGCGACAACGAAGGCCGTCGCGGTGGAGATGTTGAGCGTGCCTTTGCCATCGCCACCAGTGCCGACGATGTCCATCGCGCCTTCGGGCGCGGTCACCTTGTGGCACTTGGCGCGCATGACGCGGGCGGCGGCGGTGTATTCGGCGACGCTCTCTCCTCGCGTACGCAAGGCCATGAGGAACCCGCCGATCTGCGACGGTGTCGCCTCGCCCTCGAAGAGAAGCGTGAAGGCGCGGTCGGCTTCTTCGGGCGTCAGCGGACGCTCGGCGGCGGCGCCGATCAGCGCTTTCATCCCGTCGCTCATGCGGGCACCGGAAGAAGATCGGTGAAATTCTTCAGCAGCTTGTGACCATGCTGGGAGGCGATGCTTTCGGGGTGGAACTGCACCCCGTGGATCGGCAGCGTCTTGTGCGAGAGCCCCATGATCGTTCCATCCTCGAGCGATGCCGTCACCTCGAGGCAGTCGGGCAGTCCGTCGCGCGAGACGACGAGGCTGTGATAGCGCGTCGCCTCGAAGGGCGACGGCAGGCCAGCAAAGACCCCGCCCCCTTCATGCGTGATCCGTCCCATCTTGCCGTGCACGATCTCCGAATGCCGCTGCACGGTTCCGCCGAAGGCCTGGCCGATGGTCTGATGACCAAGACACACGCCCATGAGCGGCGTTCCGGTTTCTGCGGCGGCGTGGGTCAGCGCAAGACAGATCCCGGCCTGATCCGGATCGCAGGGGCCGGGCGACAGAAGGATGCCCGCGGGGTTCATCGCCATCGCCTCCTGCACGTTGAGTGCATCGTTGCGGCGCACGACGACCTCGCTGCCCAGTTCCCCGAGATAATGCACGAGGTTGTAGGTGAAGCTGTCGTAATTATCGATCAGGAGGAGCATTTTCTGGCCTGTTTCCGGCGGTTTCACTGTGCCAAGGGGCTGGTCCGGGCGGGTCTCTATCGCGTATAGATGGGCCGAGTGGCCCGAGGAGGTCAAGGGCGCGCGGCCAGCTGCCGTATGCCGTTCCTCGTAGAAGGCCACAGCGATCAGACGGCCCGAGCGGGCCTGGAACGAAGGGGCAGGCAATGGCACGCGGATTTCTGGCAGGCGCAGCGACGGGCCTGATCGTTTCGGTCGGGGCGGCTGCGGGGATTTCTCTCAATATGGGATATCCAGAGCTTCCGGCGGGGCTGATGCCCGAGCCTCAGGTCGATGATGCTGGGAGCGGCGATGTCGCTGCGCCCGAGGCGGGCACATCGGAGACCGCGGCCCCCGGCGAAGACGCCGCGCCGGAACTAACGGGCGACACTGCTGGCCTCGCCGCGCCGACCGAGGGCGATACGGTTCCCGAGAGCCTCGAGACCGAAAGCGGCTCGGCGCCGGAAGTTGCAGAAGCGGAAGCCGGTCTTGACGCACCTGCGCCCGATGCCGCGCCCGAGGGCTTCGAGGCGTCGGAGGATCAGCCAGTCGATGCCGCGCCCGACACCTCCAGCCCCGAAGCGCCGGGGGTCGAAAGCGAGCCGTCGATTTCAACCGATCCTGCCCAGCCGCCCGCGCCCGACGTGACCGAGGAGACGCCCGGTCTCGATCAGCCCGCAGCCGCAGACGCAGACGAGGCCGACACGGCGGAAACGGAGGAGGCTCCGGCGGAAGATGCCGCACCCGCGCCCGAGGCCGAAGACGACATCGCCGCGCCGACCCCGCCAGAGCCCGACAGCGAACGGCCCAGCATCGGCACGCCCGCAACCTCGCTCACCGATCGCGAGGACGGGGCACGCAGCACGCGCCTGCCCTCCATCGGTGCCGACGAGGAGAGCGACACGAGCGAAGCTGCAAGCGAAGCGCCGCCCGTGCGCCGGTTCGCCGCCGACGCTCAAGTGGAAGAGGGCACGCCGCGCCTTGCCATCGTGCTCATCGACGACGGTTCCGGACCTCTTGGACCCGCAGCGCTCGAAGCGTTCCCCTTCGCCGTCACCTTCGCGGTTGACCCGACCGCCGAGGATGCCGCCGAGCGGATGCGCGGCTATCGCGAGCGCGGGTTCGAGGTCATGGCCTTGGCCGATGTGCCGGATGGCGCTGCCGCAAGCGACGTTGAAGTGACGCTCGAAGCCTCTCTCCGAGCGGTGCCCGAAGCGGTCGGTATTCTCGAAGCGCCGGGCGGCGGGCTGCAGGGATCTCGTGATGTGACCGAACAGGTGGCCGACTACCTCGCCGCGTCAGGTCACGGGCTCGTCATGCAAGGGCAGGGGCTCAACACCGCCGCCTCGCTCGCGCGGCGTGAAGGCGTGCCCTCCGGCTCGGTCTTCCGGGATTTCGACGGCGACGGTCAGGACCCGGCCATGCAACGGCGGCTCCTCGATCGCGCGGCGATGCGGGCGAGCCAGGACGGCGCGGTGATCGCGCTCGGACGGCTCAGGGCCGATACGGTCTCCGCGCTGCTGCTCTGGGGTCTGCAGGACCGCGCGAACGAACTGGCGCTCGTGCCGGTCTCCGCGGTGATCTCGGTCGAGGAGTAAGGCTCAGGCGCGGGCCCAGCTCTTGAGCGTCGCGCCCAGATCGCCATATCCCGTGGCGCGCCGCTCGAAGGCAAGGCCAAGCCGGTCCGCGCAGGCCCGCGCCGTTTCGGTCAAGTCGGGATCGTCCGTCTGCGCGAGATAGACAAGTTTCTCGTAATGGCCGAAATACATCTCGAGCAGCTCCGGATGCCGGTCGAGGCCGAGCGGCTTCCAGACGAAGGCATCGAATTGCCGTCCAAGAAAATCGGTGAGGTAGAAGGCGGTGATCTCGTCCCGCGCCGCGAATTCCGCGTTGCCCTCGAAGAAACTGTAGCAATGCGGGCCGGGCACCATCTCGACGCCCATCTCGGCGCAAGCGGTCTCAAGCTGCCCGCCGGTGCCGCAATCGCCGTAGACCACGAAGATGCGCGCATAGTCGGACTCCGCTTTCGCGACGGCTTCGCGGACGGCTGGAGTTATCTTTTCGGGGTGATTGTGAAGGATCGCCGGAAGGCAGCGCAGATCCATGTGGTCCCAGCCGTTCCGGGCCTTGAGATCGAGTATTTCCCGCGCAAGCGCCCCGCAGGCGATAAGAAGGATACGGCCTCCCGAGGCCGTGTCGAACCCTTCATCGCGCAGTTGCGTGTCGTCAGGTGTGGCTGTCGTCAAAGGGCACATGGCCCAGCCCCCAACGCAGGGCCAAGACGAGGACGATCAGGACCGGCATCACGGCGAGCAGTCCGAAGGCGCTCATCGCCCAAACGGTCAGCGCCGCGGCGGCAATGACCAGCAGGATGGTGAGTGCGAAGGATGTCACAGGCATGATTGCTCCTTTCCCTGCCATCAATATGGGCCGCATATGCGGAAAGGAAAAGCCCCCACCTTGATGGCAGGGGCCTTATGCGACTGAAGGTCACTTTAAGGTCAGCCAACCGCGCGCTGGTTGTGGCGGCGCTGGATGAACTCCTTCGCCATGTCCACCGCGACGGCCGCATCGCGGCAATATCCGTCGGCGCCGATGGCCTGCCCGAATTCCTCGTTGAGCGGCGCGCCGCCGACGAGAACGATGTAGTCGTCGCGGATGCCCTGTTCCTTCATCGTGTCGATCACGACCTTCATGTAAGGCATCGTGGTGGTCAGCAGTGCCGACATGCCGAGGATGTCCGGCTGTTCCCGCTCGAGCGCCTCGAGATATTCCTCGACGGGGTTGTTGATGCCGAGATCGACCACTTCAAAGCCCGCGCCTTCCATCATCATGGAAACGAGGTTCTTGCCGATATCGTGGATGTCGCCCTTCACGGTGCCGATGACCATCTTGCCCATCTTGGGCGCGCCGGTTTCGGCGAGGAGCGGCTTCAGGATCGCCATCCCGGCCTTCATCGCGTTCGCCGCGAGCAGCACTTCGGGCACGAAGAGGATGCCGTCCCGGAAGTCCCGGCCGACAATGGTCATGCCTGCGACAAGCGCCTCGGTGAGAATTCGGTAGGGCTCCCAGCCGCGCTCCAGCAGGATGTTGACGCCCTCCTCGATCTCTTCCTTGAGCCCGTCGTAAAGGTCGTCGTGCATCTGCGGCACAAGCTCTTCGTCGGGCAGTTCGGAGAGGATCAGATCGTCTTCTTCATCAGACATGGAGGTATCCTTTGCCTTCGGGCGCCGCGAACGCGGCACCGCATTGATGGCGAGCTATGTGGCTTTTCGCCACGTAACAATCGCCAGATTGCGACATGGTTCGATCCACGACCGACGCGGCTTTCATGCCTGTGTCGCTCGAATCCGTGTCGAGGTTGAAAGTGTTCCCGTTCCGTTCTAATTTTTCGTTATGGGACGTTTCGAAACCGATATCGAGGCCGATGCGCGACGAGGCCGCGGAGCCGCCAGCCGGGATACCGGCCGGTTCGAGCGGCTGTCGCGCGCAGATTCGCATGATGGCTGGGACATCGCCGAGGAGGTGCGCCAGATCCGCACCGAGGTTTCGGAAGAAAGCCCTCGCAGCCTCGTCAACTACGTCCGCTCGCCCGACATTCCGTTCGACCGGAGCATCAATCCCTACCGCGGCTGCGAGCATGGCTGCATCTACTGTTTTGCGCGCCCAAGCCACGCTTATCTCGGGCTGTCGCCCGGTCTCGACTTCGAAACCCGGCTCGTCGCCCGACCGGGTGCGCCAGAGGTTCTCGACCGAGAGTTGCGCGCCAAGTCCTACGAGGTCGCGCCCATCGCCATCGGCACGAATACCGATCCCTATCAGCCGATCGAGAAAGAGCGCGGGATCATGCGCGCCTGCCTCGAGGTGCTGCGCGCCCACCGCCATCCGGTCGCCATCGTCACCAAGGGCACGCTGATCGAGCGAGACATCGACATCCTGTCGGACATGGCGTCGGAAGGTCTGGCGCGGGTCGGCATCTCGGTGACGACGCTCGACCGCGATCTCGCGCGCCGGATGGAGCCGCGCGTGCCGGCTCCAGCGCGTCGCCTGCACGCGATCCGCCGACTGACGCAGGCGGGCATTCCCGTGCGCCTCATGGTTTCTCCGGTCGTGCCCGCGCTGACCGATCCCGAGATCGAACGCATTCTCGAAGCAGGGGCGGAGGCCGGTGCGGATGCGGCGAGCTGGATCATGCTGCGCCTGCCGCACGAAGTGGCGCCGCTCTGGCAGGACTGGCTCGAGGTGCATTACCCGGACAGCGCCGCCCGCGTGATGGCGCGCCTGCGCGAGATGCATGGCGGAAAGGTCTATTCGTCCACATGGCACAAGCGCATGCGCGGCGAGGGGCATTACGCCGAAATCATCGCGCGCCGCTTCAAGCTCGCGGCACGTCGCCACGGGCTCGACCGGCCGACCCAGCCGCTGCGGACCGATCTTTTCGCTCCGCCGCCGCGCGCGGGGGATCAATTGTCGTTGTTCTAGCTTCATCAGCCCCGGCGGCGGCGACGTCCGGTGCTCCGGCGCGGCTCGCCGTCTCCCTCTCCAGTGCCGTCGCTATCCGAGGAAAAGCCGCCGATCTTCTCGGCAATCTCTTCAAGGCTCGGGCGCTCGCCGCGTGGACGCGTCTCCAGCGCCTCGCGCATGTGGCGCAGATGGTCGGGCATGGTGCCGCAGCACCCGCCGATGATCGTGGCGCCCGCATCGCGTGCCATGACCGCGTAATCGGCCATCAACTCGGGTGTGCCGTCGTAGTGGATATGGCCGTCGACGAAACGCGGGATTCCTGCATTGCCCTTGGCGATGACCGGCCGCTCGGGTCCTGCGGCGGAGAAGCCGAGCACGGTCCGCAAAAGATCCGATGCGCCGACACCGCAATTGGCGCCGAAGGCGAGGGGCGGGTTTGGCAGACCCTCGACGAGCGTGACCATGTCCTGCGAGGTCAGTCCCATCATCGTGCGCCCCGCCGTGTCGAAGCTCATCGTGCCGCACCAGGGCATGCCTGCGAGCGCGAAGGCCTCGGCGGCGGCCTTGAACTCCTCGGGCGCGCTGATCGTTTCCACCCAGAGCACGTCGGCGCCGCCCTCCTTCAGACCTTCGGCCTGTTCGTGGAACATCTCGACCGCGCTTTCGTGCGAAAGACTGCCGACCGGCTGCATGATCTCGCCCGTCGGTCCGACCGAGCCCGCGACGACGACCGGACGCCCGGCCTTGTCCGCGACCTCTCGGGCCAGCTCCGCCGCGATGCGCGAGAATTCCCGCGCGCGATCCTGTGCGTCGTGCAGCTTCAGACGTGATGCGTTCGCGCCGAAGGAGTTGGTGAGAAACAGGTCCGATCCCGCATCGACCGCGCCCTGGTAAAGCGCGCGGATCTTCTCCGGCTCGTCGATGTTCCAGAATTCCGGCGCATCCCCGGAAGAGAGCCCCATGTTGAACAGGTTCGTGCCGGTCGCCCCGTCGGCGAGAAGCCAGTCGCGGTCCTGCAGAAGGGCGGAGAGTGCGTCGGACATGAATGCGGATCCTTTGGTCGCGCGAAATCTATGGCGCGCTGATGCCCGATCCGCCGAGGTGACGCAAATTCATAATGTTCAAGACGATTATGAGGCCGGGCCTGGGCGGCCTGGCCCCTATTAACCGTGACCCGGTTCAGTTCTCTTCGACGAGTTGCGCTTTGGCCTGAGCCAGACATTCGGCCATCTTCGCGCGAATCTCGTCGGGGTTCGATTTGTCGCCAAGATCGCCCGCGACCTTCCGAACGACATCCTCGTGACCTGCTTCCTCGAAATCTGCCTTCACGACTTCGCGGGCATAGGCGTCCGCTTCGTCGCCCGACAGGCCCAGCTTTTCCGCCGCCCAGAGGCCGAGCAGCTTGTTGCGTCGTGCCTCGGCGCGAAACTTCATCTCCTCGTCATGGGCGAACTTGTTTTCAAACGCGTTCTCGCGATCGTTGAACGTGGTCATTTCGTGTCCCTTCGCAGTGCCAGATCTCGCGCAGACGGTAGGCAAGCGCGCCCGCCGCCGCAAGCGCCGGCTGCGCTGCTGCTTGCGGGATTACGGCCCTTGGACTAAAGGTCGCGCATCACGCGCGGGGCGCTTGCCCGGCGCGATTCCTGTTTTTGGGAAAGGGGCCAGATGGCACGCCGCAAGAAGATCTACGAGGGCAAGGCGAAGGTTCTGTACGAAGGGCCGCGTCCGGGCACGATCGTGCAGTATTTCAAGGACGACGCCACCGCCTTCAACGCCGAGAAGAAGGACGTGATCGATGGCAAGGGCGTTCTGAACAACCGGCTGTCGGAATTCTTCATGACCGGCCTCAACCAGATCGGCGTGCCCACCCACTTCATCGAGCGGATCAACATGCGCGAGCAACTCGTGCGCTCCTGCGAGATCATCCCGCTCGAGGTGGTGGTGCGGAACGTCGCGGCCGGCTCCATGTCGAAGCGGCTCGGCATCGAGGAAGGCACCCAGCTTTCGCGCCCGATCGTAGAATATTACTACAAGGACGACGCGCTCGGTGATCCGCTCGTCACCGAAGAGCATATCGCGGCGTTCGGCTGGGCCAGCCAGCAGGACATGGACGACATCCTGAGCCTCGCGCTCCGCGTCAACGACTTCATGTCGGGTGTCATGCTCGCCGTCGGCATCAAGCTTGTCGACTTCAAGATCGAGATCGGCCGCGTATTCGAGGGCGACTTCCAGCGTCTCGTCGTCGCCGACGAGATCTCGCCCGACAGCTGCCGGCTTTGGGACATGGAAACGGGTCAGAAGCTCGACAAGGACGTGTTCCGCCGCGATCTCGGCAACTTGGCCGACGCCTATACCGAAGTGGCGCGCCGGCTTGGCGTGATGCCGAAGAACCAGGGCGTGACCAAGCCGACGCTCATCAACTAGCGAAGGGCCTGGTCGGCCTTTCAGAACGCACGACGCAACGCCGCGCAGGGCGCGGCCGAAGGAGACAGGCGATGAAGGCACGGGTGCACGTGATGTTGAAAGAGGGCGTTCTCGACCCTCAGGGCGAGGCGGTGCGCCACGCGCTTGACTCGCTCGGATTCGACGGGGTCGAGGGCGTGCGCCAGGGCAAGGTCATCGAGCTCGATCTCGCGGACGGCACCTCCGAGGCGCGGATCGGCGAGATGTGCGAGAAGCTCCTCGCAAACACCGTGATCGAAAGCTACCGGATCGAGGTGCTGTGATGCGCGCCGCGGTCCTCGTCTTTCCCGGCTCCAACTGTGATCGCGATCTCGCCACGGCCTTTCGCGCGGCGGGGTTCGAGACCGACATGGTCTGGCACAAGGACACGAGCCTGCCGGACGGCGTGGACATTGTCGGCGTGCCGGGCGGGTTCTCTTACGGGGACTACCTCCGCTGCGGAGCCATCGCCGCCAATTCCCCGATCTGCCGGGCGCTCGCGGCCCATGCCGAGCGGGGCGGTTTCGTCTTCGGCCCCTGCAACGGCTTCCAGATCCTGACCGAGACCGGCCTTCTGCCGGGGGCGCTTCTGCGGAATGCCGGGCTGAAATACATCTGCCGGACCGTGCCGTTGATCGTGGCAGAGCAGGACAGCGTCTTTACCCGTGGTTATGCGCCCGGCGAGGAGATCCGCATCCCGATCGCACATCACGACGGCAATTACTTTGCCGATACCGATACGCTCGACCGCCTAGAGGGCGAGGGGCTGGTGGCGTTCCGCTATGCCGAGAACCCCAACGGCTCGCAACGTGACATCGCGGGCATTCTCTCGCCCAATCGCCGGGTGCTCGGCATGATGCCGCATCCCGAACGCGCGGCCGATGCCGGGCACGGCGGCACCGACGGTCAGCGTCTTTTCGCGCATCTGACAGAGGCTCTGGCCGCTGCCTGACTTGTGGCGCGCTGGTGCGAGCCGTAAGTTGGACCAATGACGGAGACGTCCCAGGATACCGAAGGCCGGGCAGGCCCGCTGTCGTGGCGCGTGCGCGTCGCGCTTCTGGGGCTGTTCGCCGCGGCGGTGGCGACGATCTGGGTGACGAATTCGCTCCTGACCGACCGGTTCACCGAAACCACCCGCAACCGCGCCGAGCTGCGCCTCGCGCTCTACAGCGGCAACCTTCTCAGCGAGCTTCGGCGCAACTCGATCGTGCCTCAGCTCCTGGCTCGTGACCCCGCGCTTATCAATGCGCTCAATACAGGCGATTTCAGCCAGTCGACGCAGCGCCTTATCTCCTTCGTCGAGGAGATCGGCGCGGCCTCGCTGATGCTGCTCGACAGTCAGGGGCGCACGGTCGCGGCCACGGATCGCAACAGGCTTGGCGAGACCCATCGCAACGCCGCCTATTTCGTCGAGGCGCAGCGCTCGTCATCGACCGTCTTCAACGCGATCCGCAACGAGGTCTCAAGCTACACCTTCACCTATTCCCGCCGGATCGAGAGCCAGGGTGCGGTGATCGGGGTAATTGTCGTCGAGGCTGATCTGGCGAAGTTCGAGCGGTCCTGGGCAGGGATTTCGGACGCGGTGCTGGTGACGGACAGCGAAGGCAATATCATCCTGGCCACGGAACCGAAGTGGAGGGGCCTCAGCATCAGCGAGGCGCTGGCACGCCAGCCTGCCGACAGCGCCATCGAACGCGCGATCCAGGCCACGACCGATTGGACCGCCCTTCCGGCGGACGCATACGTGGGCGGGCAGGCGGTGATGCGGATCGACGGGCGCATCCCGTTTCGCGGCTGGTCCATCACCTCCTTCACCACCTACCAGAGCGTGCGCGAACGGGTGAACGCGGTCCTCGCGCTCGAGATCATGGGTTTCGCGATTCTTGCCGCGCTCGCCTTCTACGCGCTCTCACGCAAGACCGCGCTCAGGATGGCGCTCTTCCAGCGCGAGAGCCGCGAGCTGCGGCAGCTCAACGTGCGTCTCCAGCGCGAGATCGCCGAGCGGGAGCGTGTGCAGGAGAACCTCGCCGTGGCCGAGCAGACGCTCGCCCAGAGCTCCAAGCTCGCCGCGCTTGGCGAGATGTCGGCCGCCGTGAGCCATGAGCTCAACCAGCCGCTCGCGGCGATGCGGACCTATCTTGCCGGTGCGCGGCTTCTGCTGCGCCGCAACCGGCCGGACGAGGCGCTGACGGCCTTCCACCGGATTGACGACCTGATCGAGCGGATGGGTGCGATCACGCGCCAGCTCAAATCCTATGCGCGCAAAGGGCAGGCGGAATTCTCGCCTGTCGACATGGGGGAGGCGGTCAATTCCGCCCTCTCCATGATGGAGCCGCAGCTCAAGGCGCGGCAGGTCCGCATCAGCCGCATCCTGCCCGAAGGCGAGGTCCGCGTTATGGGCGACCGGATGCGGATCGAGCAGGTCCTCATCAATCTCATCCGCAACGCTCTCGATGCGACCAAGACCGTTCGCAACCCGGAGATCGAGATCCTCCTGGCGCGTGGCGAGACGGCGACCCTCACCGTGCGCGACAACGGTCACGGGATCGAGGATCTCGATGCCCTGTTCGAACCATTCTACACGACCAAACAGCCAGGCGACGGCACCGGGCTCGGACTTGCGATCTCCTCGGGGATCGTCAGCGACCTCGGTGGACGCCTGACAGCACGGAACGCCGAGGGCGGCGGGGCCGTTTTCGAAATGCAACTGCCGATCATGGCGGAAGATACTCAAGCCGCGGAATAGAACAACAATGGCACAGGCTATGAAAATCGCGATCGTCGACGACGAAAAGGACATGCGGCAGTCGATCAGCCAATGGCTGGCACTGTCGGGCTACGATACCGAAAGCTTCGGCAGTGCCGAAGACGCGCTGAAGACGCTCGGCGCGAATTATCCCGGTATCGTCATCACGGACATCAAGATGCCGGGGATGGACGGAATCCAGCTTCTCAAAAAGCTCATGGGCCTCGACAGTGCGTTGCCGGTCATCATGATCACCGGCCACGGCGATGTTCCGATGGCGGTCGAGGCGATGCGGATCGGTGCGTTCGACTTTCTCGAAAAGCCGTTCAATCCCGACCGCATGTCCGAGCTTGCCAAGAAGGCGACCGCGGCGCGGCGGCTGACGCTCGACAACCGGCAACTCCGCAAGGAGCTGTCCGATGGCGGGCAGATCATGCAGAAGCTCATCGGCCAGTCGCCTGCGATGGAGCGGCTGCGTGAAGACATCCTCGATCTCGGCCAGGCCGATGGGCACGTGCTGATCGAAGGCGGGACGGGCACCGGCAAGACGCTGGTCGCCCATGCGTTGCACGCCGTGGGGAGCCGGGCGGGCAAGCGTTTCGTTCTTCTGCCTTGCGCGGCGATGGACGAGGCGGCGCTGATGAAGCGGCTCTTCGGGCCGATGGATCCCGATGACAGCCGCCTTCCGGCCATCGAAGAAGCGCGGGGCGGCACGCTTGTTCTCGAGGATATCGAAAGCCTGACGGACGGCGCGCAGGCGCGGCTTCTGTCGGTCATCAATGATCAGGGCAATCCGCCGGAGACTCGGATCGTGGCGATCTGCAACCTTCAGGACGAGGGCAAGACCTGCGAGACGGCGCTGCGCTCGGATCTCTTTTATCGATTGGCGGCGCTGCGGATCACCGTGCCGCCGCTCCGCCAGCGGGGCGAGGACATCCTTACGCTTTTCACGCGGCTGTCCGAGCAATATGCGGATGAGTATGGCTGCGATGCCCCCCAGGTCTCCGCCCAGGAAGCCGCGCAGCTCTTGCAGGCGCCGTGGCCGGGAAACGTGCGTCAGCTCATCAACCTCGCCGAGCGCGCGGTCCTGCAATCGCGGCGCGGGACGGGCACCATCGCCTCGCTCCTGATGAACGATCACGAGGACATGCAGCCGGTCATGACCACCGAGGGCAAGCCGCTGAAGGAATACGTGGAAGCCTTCGAGCGGATGCTCATCGATAACACGATGCGGCGTCACAAAGGGTCGATCTCGAGCGTTATGGACGAGCTCTGTCTGCCGCGCCGGACGCTGAACGAGAAGATGGCGAAGTACGGCCTTCAGCGGTCGGATTATCTGGACTGAGGCATCGACGCCTCGCTCGAGCGCCTGCCCTCCCAACCGGGCAGGCGCTCCTTTCGTCACTCACTCAGGCAGCCACCTCCGGTGCCGCGCGCATCAGCATCCCGTAAAGATCCCTCGGATCATCCGGATCCGCCAGAAGATCGAGCGGCGTGAAAAAGCGCGTCCCCTCGATCGCGTTCCGCACGAAGCGCAGCGCCGAGAAATCCTCGATCGCGAAGCCGACGCTGTCAAAGAGCGTGACCTGCGCCTCTGACGTTCGCCCTTCGGCATTGCCAGCCATGACCTGCCAAAGCTCCGTCACCGGATGATCGGGATCGAGCTGCTGGATTTCGCCTTCGATCCGGGTCTGCTCAGGATATTCCACGAAGATCGACGCGCGTTGCAGGATACCCGGCGCAAGCTCCGTCTTGCCGGGGCAATCGCCGCCGATCGCGTTCACATGCACGCCGCTGCCCACCATGTTGTCCGACAGGATCGTGGCATATTGCTTGTCCGCGGTGCAGGTCGTCAGGATGTCCGCGCCTTCGATGGCCGCTTCCGCACTCTCGCACGGCACAACGCGCAGACCGCTGCCCGCGAGGTTCCGCGCGCATTTCGCCGTCGCGGCGGGGTCGATATCGTAAAGCCTAACTTCCTCGAGCCCGACCATCGCCTTCATCGCAAGGCTCTGGAACTCGGCCTGAGCGCCGTTACCGATCATCGCCATCACCCTTGCATCCTTTGGTGCGAGGTACTTGGCAGCCACGCCCGACATCGCCGCCGTGCGGAGCGCGGTGAGGAGCGTCATCTCGGTCAGAAGCTTCGGATACCCGGTATAGACATCCGCCAGAAGACCGAAGGCCGTCACGGTTTGCAGCCCTTCGCTGGTGTTCTTGGGATGCCCGTTCACGTATTTGAACCCATACATCTCGCCATCCGAGGTCGGCATCAGCTCGATCACGCCCACATCGCTGTGGTAGGCGACACGCGGGGTCTTGTCGAAGCTTTCCCAGCGCAGGAAATCCTCTTCGATATGCGCGGCGAGCCCGCGCAGCGTGGCCTCGATGCCCAGGTGATGGACGAGCCCCATCATGTGATCGACGGAGACGAATGGCACGAGGGCCTTGTCGGAGGGTTGGGTCATGAGGGGCCTCACAGCATGCGTTGAGTGGGACGGTCGAAGACGCGGCGGCCGAGCGCGGAGGCGGCAAGATCGACCATGAGCTGCGCGGTGCGCCCGCGCTCATCGAGCATCGGGTTAAGCTCGACCAGGTCGAGCGACGTCATCAGGCCGCTGTCATGGATCATCTCCATCGCCAGATGCCCCTCGCGCACGGTCGCGCCGCCGGGCACGGTCGTACCCACGGCCGGGGCGACCGCCGGATCGAGAAAATCGACGTCGAGCGAGACATGTAGCGCCCCGCCGGCTTCCGCGACGCGGTTCAGGAAAGCCGCAAGCGGCTTGCGGATGCCGTCTTCATCGATGTCGCGCATATCGGCCCGGGCCACTCCGGCCGCGTCGATGGCGTCACGCTCCGGCCCGTCGACGGAGCGCAGCCCGATGATGCAGACATTCTCGGGCGCGACCGGAGCCGCCACTTCGGGAAAGCCCTCGAACCCATCGCGCCCCGTCGCATAGGCGAGGGGGGTGCCATGCAGGTTGCCGCTTTCGGTTGTCTTGAGCGTATGAAAATCTGCATGGGCGTCGAGCCAGAGCACGAATTGCGGCCGTCCCTCGCGCGCCGCATGTGCGGCGACGCCCGGCACCGTCCCGAGCGAGAGCGCATGGTCGCCGCCCATGAAGATCGGCAGTCCGCGCGTCATGGCCGCCTCGGCTTCGCGGATCAGCGCCTGCGTCCAGCCGACCGTTTCGGGCAGGGAATAGAGATGCGGATGCGCAGGCAGGTCCACAGCCTCGGGCGTGAGGTTGCCGAGATCGACAACGTCGTGACCAAGATCCCGCAGCGCGCCGGGCAGCCGCGCGGAGCGGTAGGCGTCCGGTCCCATCAGGCAGCCCGCGCCGCGTTTGCCGGAATCGACCGGTGCACCCACAAGAAGGATCGTCTTCGCGCTCATGAAAGCCTCGCCTTGTTGGAACTCCTCTTGAAGTATGCGGCGATTTGCGAAGGATGAAAGCGATCAAAGTGAACGATCTGAGAGATAAGTCTCCGAAACGGATCTGAAAGCCGCCGAAATGGATGCGACCGACCGCGATATTCTCGCCGCCTTGCGCCGCGATGCGCGTATTTCCTTTTCAGACCTTGCCGCCGCGCTCGGGCTCTCGCGCACGACCGTGCGCGCGCGCGTCGAGCGGATGCGTGAAGACGGCCGTATCCTCGGCTTTACCGTGGTCTTGAAAGAGGACGCCGCGCGCGATCCCGTGCGCGCGCTCATGATGATCGGGATCGAGGGGCGTGGGACCGACCGTGTGCTCCGTCAGCTCGGCGGCCTGCCCGAAGTGCGCGGGCTGCATTCCACCAATGGCCGGTGGGACGTGATTGCCGAGCTTGGCACGCCGGATCTCGAGACGCTCGACGCCGTGCTCAACAATATCCGCGCGATGGACGGTGTTGCGACCTCGGAGACGTCGCTGCTCCTGTCGACCAAGCGCGGCTCGGGTGCTCAGCTGCGGCGGTAGGCGGCGATCCAGAGACCGGCGAGAACCAGCGAGGCAATCATGTTCCAGCTCGCCATCGAGAGCGTCAGGAATTCCCACGCGATCTCGTCGCAGCGCGTCACCGGCGCGTTCATGATCTGATCCATGAGCGCATCGGTCGAAAGACCGTCGATGGAGCTCGAGGTGCAGGTCGTCGGGCCTTCCCACCACCCGCGCTCGACGCCGGTATGGTAAAGACCGAGCCCCGCCGTGGTCAGCGCCGCGATCGCACCCACCAGCGCCACGGCACGACTCTTGATGCCGATGGCGATGAGCCCGAGCACGATGGCCGCCACATGCGGGTAGCGCTGCCAATAGCAGAGTTTGCAGGGCGGCAGACCGCCCAGATACTGAAACCCGAGCGCCGCGATCAGAAGCGCGGCAGAACCTCCGGCGGCGAGGGCGATGAGCATGTTCCGTGTCATACGAACCGCAGAACCATGAAGCCGCCGATGAGCGCAACGCAGAAAAGCGTGAAGACGAGACCAAGCCGCCGCTCGATGAAATCGCGGATCGGATCGCCGAAGGCGTAGAGCAGCCCCGCCACGATGAAGAACCGCGCCGCCCGGGCAATGATCGCGGAAAGGATGAAGGGCACGATCGGCATCGCGGTCCATCCCGACATGATCGTGATGACCTTGAACGGGAAGGGCGTCAGACCCGCGAACAGCACCGCCCAGACGCCGTATTCGTTGAACTTGGCGTTGAACGCCGCCATCGAGTCGCCCTTGCCGAGCGCTTCGAGCACCGGCGCGCCGATACTGTCGTAGAAGAACGCGCCGATCACATAGCCCAGCCCCGCACCCGCGACCGAAGACACCGTGGCGATGAGCGCGATCAACCAGGCCCGGCGCGGCGCGGCGAGAATCATGGGGATCATCATTACGTCCGGCGGGATCGGAAAGACCGAGCTTTCGATGAAGGCGACAAAGGCCAGCAGCCACAGCGCGTGGGGATGCTCGGCCAGCGCCAATGTCTTGTCATAGGTCTTTCGGAGCATTCGGGGTCCCTCGGCTTCGCCGCCTCTGAGCATGGGCAAGCGCCGGGGTCAAGAACAGGCAAGATCGCATCTGGACGCGCGCGATGCCGGAAGGTAGAGCAGGACCGGGCCCAAGTGGCGGAATGGTAGACGCAGGGGATTCAAAATCCCCCGGTCGAAAGATCGTGTCGGTTCGAGTCCGACCTTGGGCACCAATCATTTCGTCGAGCTTTATCGCTGCAGCAAACGTAGGTCGCTCCGGTGACGGGCGCGTCATGGTCAATCGCGGCGATGCCCAGTTTCGGCCGAGGATATCAGCGTGACCAGCCGCACGGAGCTCAAATTGACCTTGGTCCTGCGCCCCGGTACGTCCATTCAGCGGGCGTTCATCCGAAATTGGCAGCCTCGCCACAAGCACAGTGCAAGGAGCCCGATTTGGACGGATTGGCGACAGGACAATGCCTGTGCGGCGCGGTGACCTTCCGCGTAACGGGCGAATTCGAGAGCTTCTTCCTCTGTCACTGCTCGCGCTGCCGAAAGGATAGCGGCTCGGCCCATGCGGCAAATCTGTTTTCATCCACGGCGCAGCTCGCGTGGCTGTCGGGAGAAGACGCGATCAGCGAGTTCAGGCTGCCGGGGTCCCGGCACGTGAAGTGTTTCTGCTCCAATTGCGGATCGGCGCTGCCGGTCCCTCCCGCGGATGATGGACTGCTCCTCGTTCCTGCGGGCTCGTTGGACAGCCCGATCCCGATACGGCCGGACGCGCATATTTTTGTCTCTGACCGCGCGGATTGGGACGACGACCTTGCCTCGCTTGCGAAGTTTGAAGGTCTTCCCGGTGCGGATGCCCGTTCCGGCGAGTGACCGGGCGAGCTGAGGCCGCTGCCCCGTCTACGGAAGAGTTTCGCCTTCGG
This sequence comes from Roseivivax halotolerans, assembly GCF_900115815.1. GTDB lineage: Bacteria > Pseudomonadota > Alphaproteobacteria > Rhodobacterales > Rhodobacteraceae > Roseivivax > Roseivivax halotolerans. The sequence continues at coordinate 70,405 of NZ_FOXV01000008.1, forward strand.
TTATGACCGCGAAGCCTCGTCAATCACCGGGATTTCGAAGCGAAACGTCGTCGTTCCGTTCCCGCTCATCACCGACAGGCTGCCATTATGCGCCCGCGCGATCGAGGATGCGATATGGAGGCCGAGACCGAGCCCCGTGCTTCCGAGCTCGGAGCCGCGACGGAAAGGTTGGAACAGGACGTCCTGAACGCTTGGCGGGATCGCGTCGCCCTCGTTGACGACATCGATGGCGAGTCCCGATTGCCGATACTCGGCAGCGATCTTCACAGGTGCATCGGTCCGGCCATAGCTGATCGCGTTCGATACGAGATTGGAGATGGCTTGCGCGACGCGGGCCGGATCGCAGCTGACCGGGCGCGACAGGTCGAGATCGACGATGATCTCTTTCTCCGGGGCCGCAGCGCGCACTTCGGCGACGACATGCTCCACGGCATCTTGCAGCGCCGCGTCGGGTGTCGCCACGACGGTGATACCGCCCCCGAGACGAGACTTTGCATGGAGCATCAGGTTGTCGATCATCTCGTTCATCCGGTAGAGCGAGGCGCGCATCAGAACGAGGTAGTCGCGGCCGCGCTCTGTCAGTGGCTCCTTTGCCACCTGCCGAAGTCCGGACAGCAGGGCCGCAATGGGGTTACGCAGATCGTGACCGAGGATCGCCACGAACTCTTCCTGTGCCTGCTGCATGCGGCGTTCGTGTTCGACCAGCATCTCTTGCGCCTCGAGCCGTTCCTCGGTCTCGAGACTCCGCCCGATCAGGTCTGCGAACATCTGGAGCATCGCGACCGAACGGGGATTGTCGACGTCCTTCGGGTCGGTATCGATCGCACAGAGCGTCCCGAAAAAGCTGCCGTCGCTGCGGAAGATCGGAGCCGATGCGTAGCTGACGATGCCGAAGGCCGCGGCGATCGGATGCCCTTTGTAGACTGCATCGGTCGTGGCGTTGCCGAAGACGACCATCTCGGAGGTGTCGCGGACCGTCTGGCAGAAGGTCGATTCGATGGGGATTTCGTCTCCGGCTGCGATACCGAACTTGACCTCGTCGACGGTCCGGCAGGCCACCCACCTGTCGGCGGTCACGCGTGCAACCCCGGCGAACCGCATATTCGTGGCCAGCATCACCGTATCGAGGATCGTTCCGATCATATTGCTGCTTGCAAGCAACTCGATATCGGCTTGGAAGTCGTGCGCCCCCGCGAGAAATGTCGCGTGGTCCTGCATCTTGGTCGTCGAGGTCTGCGCGCTCATCAACTACGCCTACAAAAACTCAAAAAAGACAGCCGTGCGTCGGGCGGAAAGACACGAACGCGTTATACACGAAAACGCGCGTGGAACAGAGAGCCTTTAATGTCTGATCACGCGTCGAATGGAAAGGTGCCAATCTGCGTAAGGGATGAAGCCTGGCTCGTGGCTAGGCGGCGTTTCGGCGCGGTTCTGCTGCCATTCCTCCAAAGTGTCGGGGCGCTTGGACCTGGCTCAAATGATGGCTCGCCGCACCTTGGCGGAGACCCATTCGCTGACGACGACCGTGCCGAGGATCAACAAGAGGATCACCGTGACCTGCGGCCAGGCGAGGACGTTGAGCGAGGCTTGCAGCTTCAGCCCGATACCGCCCGCTCCGACGAGACCGAGGATCGTGCTTTCGCGGATGTTGATGTCCCATCGGAAGACGGAGATCCCCCAGAAGGCCGGCATGATCTGCGGCACGATCCCGTAGCTCAGCACCTGCGTGGCACTGGCGCCGGTGGCTTCGACGGCTTCGATCTGTCGCGCATCGGTCTCTTCGATCGCCTCGTAGAGCAGCTTGCCCACGAAACCGATGGAGCGGAGCGCGATGGCGACGATCCCCGCCAGGATCCCAGGTCCGATGATCGCGACGAGCAAGAGCGCCCAGATCAGCGAGTTGATGGAGCGCGAGGCCACGATGATGAAAAGCGCGATGGGCCGTAGGATCCGGGCCGAGGGCGTCGTGTTGCGAGCCGCAAGGAAGGCCACCGGCACGGCCATGATGACGCCGGCAATGGTGCCGAGCGTCGCGATGTTGAGCGTGTCCCAAAGCGGAACCAGCAATTCTGGCAGGTAGGACAGACGCGGCGGCATCATGCGGCTGCCGATATCGGCGGCCTGCCGCGGCGCGTCCCAGACGAACGCCCAGATCGTGTTCGCGGTCATGAGCTGCCAGCACCAGACGAAAAGCGCGACAAGCGCGGCCCAGCCAGCCCAGAGAAACAGTCGTGCCTTCGGCGTGCGATGGGCCCATGTTTGACTGTAATGCGTGATCTCGGTCATTGCAGGAACTTCCGCAGGTAGCTGGAGCCGTATTCGGCCACCATCACGATGCCGATGATGATCAGGAGGATCGCGCCGGCGCTATCATATTCATAGCGGTCGATGGCGGTGTTGAGCGTCGCGCCGATCCCGCCTGCGCCGACGATCCCGATCACCGCGCTCTCGCGGAAGTTGATGTCGAGCCTGTAGAGCGAAAGGCCGATGAGGCGCGGCATGACCTGAGGCTGCACCGCGTAATTGACGAGCTGCCACCAGGACGCACCGGTCGCTCGGACGGCCTCTGCCTGTGCCTCGTCGATCTCCTCTATGTCGTCGGCCAGGAGTTTGGCGAGGAAGCCGATGGTGGCGAAGCTGAGGGTCAGGAAGCCCGCGAATGGCCCGAAACCGAACATCGCCACGAGGAAGATCGCGATGATGATCTCTTGCAACGCGCGGCTGACCGCGATGATCGACCGGCAGATATAGTAAATCCAGGCGGGCGCGAGGTTGCTCGCCGCGCCGATGCCGATGGGCACCGAGATCAGCACGCCGACCACCGTCGAGGTCAGCGTCATGGTCAGGCTCTCGATGAGGCCGCGATAGATATCGCCCCAACGGCTCGTGAAATCAGGCTGCAGGAAGCCCATGACAAAGCGCTGCCCGCGTTCGAGCCCGATGGACACCCGTTCCCAATCGACCTCGATCGAGCCCACGGCGAGGACGAGGTAGACGAGGATGCCGATCTGCAGCGCAAGGCGCCAGCGCCGGTTCGTGACGATCTGGGGCGGTCGTCGCCAGGTGGTGGGGTAGCTCTGATCGCTCATTTGGCCAGCGCCGCCATCCGGTCGCGAGCATCAGCCTCGGCGGCCGATTGTTCCTCGTCGCCCTTGCGCATCGCGTTCCAGTCTTCCTCGCCGTAGATCGTCGTCAGAACTGTCTCGGAGAGCTCCGAGGGCGGTCCGTCGAAGACCACTCGGCCCGCGCGCAGGCCGACGATGCGCTCCATGAATTGCTGCGCGAGCGGCACATCGTGGATATTGACGATGGCGGGCAGGTTCCGCTCGGCGCAGATCTCGGTCAGCAGGCGCATGATCTGGCGCGAGGTCTTCGGATCGAGGCTCGCCGTCGGTTCGTCGACCAAGAGAAGCTCGGGCTCCTGCGCGAGTGCGCGGGCGATGCCGACCCTTTGCCGCTGACCGCCCGAAAGTGCGTCGGCGCGTTTGTCCGCCTGATGCATGAGACCCACGCGGTCGAGCAGGCGAAACGCCTCCTGCACGTCGCGCGGCGGATAGCGGCGCAGGAAGCTGCGCCAGAACGAGACATAGCCGAGCCGTCCCGACAGCACGTTCTCCATCACCGTCAGCCGCTCGACGAGCGCGTATTCCTGGAAGATCATGCCGATGCGGCGGCGCTGGCGGCGCAGCTCGGCCTTGCCGAGGCGAGCAAGGTCTACATCGCCCAAAAGGACTTTGCCGCCCGTGGGTTCCACCAGCCGGTTGATGCAGCGGATGAGCGTCGATTTGCCGGCGCCGGACGGGCCGATGAGGCCCACGATCTGACCTTTGGGGATTTCCAGCGTGACATCGCTCAGCGCGGCGTCGCCGGTCTTGTAGGTCTTGGACAGACCTTCGAGCTTCAGCATGAATTGACCTCGGTCGTGAAACGAATGCGGGCGGCGCGTGGCCACCCGCATCCATTGTTTGTAGTCGGGATCAGTTGCACTCGTACGAGACGCCGTTGGCCTCGTCGATCTGGCGGATCACGGCCCAGTCTTCCTGGAACGAGATCTCGATGAACTGGTCCTCACCGTTGCGGCCGAATTCCTCGGCGAGCGCGGTGCCTTCCCAATCGTAGCTGAAGAAGGCCTCGCGGATCGACTCCTGCAGCTCGGGCGTCAGGTTGTAGACCGTGCCGTAGCCCGTCGTCGGGAAGGTCTGCGACTGGTAGACCACCTCGAGCTGGTCCTCGGTCACCACTTCGCGATCAAGCATGCGGCCCTTGACCGAGTTGGCGATCGACGCGGCGATGTAGTCCTGGTTCGCGACACCGAGGATCGAGCTGTCATGCGCGCCCGAGAAGGTCGCCTCGAAATCCTCTCCCGCGACCATGTCGAACTCGGACATCAGGATCGCCGAAGGCGCCTTGAAGCCGGAGTTGGAGGTCTCGGAGGTGAAGGCGATGGTCTGACCGCGCAGATCCTCGACTTCCGAGATGCCGGAGCCCGGATAGGTGATGATTTCCATCTCGTAGCCGAAGGAGCCATCCTCGGCCGCCATCATCGCGAAGGGTCTGAAGCCCGCGCAAGCCACGGCCAGCGGGTTCGAGCCGGTGTTGAAACCCGCGACGTGAAGACGACCCGCGCGCATTGCCTCGATCTGTGCGGCGTTAGATTGCACCGGGAAGAACTGAACCTCCTTGCCGGTCACTTCGGACATGTGATCGAGAAAGCCCTGCCAGACCTCGGCATAGACGGCCGGGTCCTCGACGGGGGTGTAAGCGAAGATCAGCGTATCGGGATCGATCAGCTCGGATTCGTCGGTCGGGATATCCGCGATCAGGTCGCCGTCATTGTCGACATAGCGATCGCTGAGCGTGAATTCCGCGGAAGCCTGCGTGCCAGCGACGGCAGCCGCGGCTGCGGTGAGTGTGATGAGCGTCTTCATGTCATTCCCTGTTTTCTTGGCAGATGCGAGGCGGGTATGCGTCCCCTGATTCATCATCATGACGCTTTTGTAACGGTTTGACGACAACTGAAGTGCGTCCCGGCGGACGATGATGGGGCACGAGCCCGCGCGCTCGGCCTGCATCGAAAAATCCAGTGCTTTTCCGAAAGCTGGGTTTCAGCGGAACTCGATCACGATCGAAAACTGGCGCTGCGCGCCCGGTGGCGGCGGCGGGAAGGGCGCGGCGCGGCGGATGATCTGAGCCGCGGCATTGTCGAGCGAGCCGGACCCCGAGCTTGCCGCGATGCCAAGCCCGGCAAGGCCGCCCGAAGCCGCCACGGTAAAGCTGACGCGCGTGCTTCCGCGCCGGTTCATCCGGGGCCGGCCGACGCGATTGATGCGCGCCATCACCTGGCCAGGATAGTTGCTCGCCGAGGCATTCCCCGATTGCTGCGCCGTGCCTTGGCGCGTGCCCTGCTGCCGGGCCTCTGCCTCGTTTTGACCGGCCGCGGCACCCTGACGGCTGTTCTGCGCGGCATTGCCTTGCGGGGGCTGGCGGTCCGGCGCTGGCTGCCGTTCCGCGCGTTGCGGTTCAGGCTCAGGCTCTGGCGGCTTGTGTTCCTCTTCGAATTCGGCGCTGCGCGGGGCAGGGCGGCGGGAGCGGATCGGGGCGGCGCTGTCAGGCTCGCCTGCCTGAAGCGTTTCGGTGACCTGCTCCGGCGCCTCGGGCGGGGCTGCGGCGTCCGGCGCGACGGGCGATACCGCTTCGGCATCGGGTTCGGCAGCGTCGAGCGGTTCGGGGTCCGCGCGTTCTGCGCGGTCCCGTGGCAGAGCTACGGAGCCGTCCGGACGTTCGGGCAGCATCGCGGCCAATGCTTCCGGCGCGTCCGGGGGCGGTGCCGGTTCAGCGTGCTGGGGTTGTGTGGCTTCGGGCTGCTCGGCGGGGTCCGCCTCGACTTGCTCCGCCCGCTCAGGAGCGCTCGCGCCTGGGGTCGCGGGCGGTTGTGCGGGCGCGGCGCTGTCCTCTGCCTCCTCGGCTTCCATGACGCCCTGAGACATATCGGCGAAGCTGCCGGTGCGGGCCGTCTGCGACCCTTGGGCGCTCTCGATCTCGGCTCGCTCGTCGGTATGAAGCGCCAAGGCGAGACCGGCATGGATTGCGCCCGCCGCAATCAGCGCGGCCAGTTTCGCGGTCTTCGAGGAGAGAACCTTGCTCGTCATTCGAGCCCCCGTTCAGTCACGACCAGCACCCGCGCCGCGCCGGCGGAGCGCAATTCGCCCGCGATACGCACCAGTGCCGAGGCGTCGAGGTTGCGGTCCGGCACGATCCGGATCGTCGGGCCATCCTCTCCGGGGCGCGTCTCTGCCTCCGACAGCTCGAGATACGCGCCCGCCGAAACCACGTCGCGCCCGCGATAGCTCAGTCGTCCGTCGGCATGGACCACCAGCGCGTCGGGTGGCGCGCGCCCTTCGAGATCCTGCGTTTCGACCAGCGTCACGTCGCCGTCGAGCGGCGCCGCGAGTGTTCCGGCCACCATGAAAAAGACGAGCATCAGGAACACGATGTTGATGAGCGCGATGGTCGGCTCGCGGGCCGCGCGCTTGGGCCTCGTTCTCATGACCCCTCCATCACCGTCGGTGTGATGTTCGCCACGCCGCGGATCGCCACCAGCAGGTCGGTCAGACGCTGGGCTGTCACATCGTCGCGCAACGCCACGAGCAGAACGCGGGCCGTCTCCTCCGTCTCGGCGGTGAGTGCGTCGCTCAAGGTCTGGAGGGCGAGCACCTCGCCATTGAGACGGATATCCTCGGCTCCGAGTTGCAGAAAGAGCGGCGGGCTGTCGCTCGGCGCATCGGCGGCCTGCGCCGCTGCGGTCAGCTCGACCTCGGAGAATTTCGAGAAGGTCGAGGTCAGCATGAAAAACAGCAGCAAAAGGAAGATGACATCGATGAGCGACGTCATCGACAGCCGCCGCCTTGCCTTTGTCTTACGCATGAGACGGGGCGAGCTCCGGCTCGGATGCGGACCGTCCAGATCCCCGCGGCGCAAGAACGGTGTAGAGCGCACGGCTCGCGGTCACGCGCTCGTCGTCCATGCGCGCCTCGAACCAGCTTAGCGCCAACGCTGTCGGCATGGCGACGACGAGCCCGACGGCGGTGGTCAGAAGCGCCACCCAGATCCCGCCCGCGAGGATAGAGGGATCGACCTGTGCGCCGGCGTCCTGGAGTGCCTGGAATGCTTCGATCATGCCGAGCACGGTCCCGAAAAGGCCAAGAAGCGGGGCCAGCTGCGCGACGGAATCAAGGAACCGGAAGCCGCGCTCGAGGCGGGCGAAGCGGGTCTCGGCCTCGGCTTCCAGACGCTGGGCGGCGCCGGGCCCTGCGGAGAGCGCCATGTCGACGACTGGCGCAAGGTAGCTCGTCGACCGGTCCAGGGCGGCCCGCGCGCCTGCGCGGTCGCCGCGATCCCAAGAAGCGATGGCCTCCGACAATGCCTTGTGCCGTCCAACCCCCGCGCTGTTGAACTGCCAGAGCTTGTAGAGAACGACCGCCAGGGTCACCACGGACACCGCGATCAGGAGGAGCACGACCGGACCGCCAAGATCGGCGATGCGGCGGATGGCTTCGGCGATATTGGTCATCCGATCACCTCGATCCCTGCGCGGGTCTCGAGACGCAGATCGCTCTCGCAAGCGGCGGGCCCCAGGGCTTCGGCCTCACAGGTCTCCGCGCCGTTGAAAAGCACCCGGCCGAGACCGTCGCAGGCGGTGCCCGAAATCACGAACTGCCGCACGCGCGGTCGTCCTGCGGGCAGCGTTCCGAAATCGAAAAGCGTGAGCCGGTCGACCTGACCTTCGGCATCGAAGAGCACGGTCTCGTAGACCGCCTGCGCGATATCGCTGCCATGTCCGTTGAGAACGACGAAGGACATCCTGCAACTCTCGCCGTCCGTCTCCGCTGCGTTGAGCTCGATCGACACGCGAGGTCCGAGCTCTTCTTGCGCGACAGCTGGCAGGGCAAGGAGAGAAGCGCAAAGCGCTGATACAAGTGACGTGGGTTTGCTCATGTCCGGTCCCCATGGATTCGTGGCGAGGGTTACAGACATGCGTGGCTATCGAGCGTTGGCTGGCGCATGCGGATTGCTGCGGACTCCGATCATGTTTCCGCGTCGAGTGCAATAGTTGATAAAAACTATCGGAAAGAGGGCGCAGGTCGATATGCGCCCGGTGTTTGCCGTTGAGTCCGGGCAGGATCTCTGAAAGAGGTAAGGCTGACTTAAATTATCAGGAATTCTTCTTTCGATGAGTTTCCGCCCCGCTGTGACATCGTTCCTGTCCGGGATCCGTCCCGCCGCGCCGCTTGTCTATGCTGCGTGGGATGCGGGCGTTGCAGATCTGTGGCGGGTGGAGATCGGTCGTGACGGGCAGGGCTCTTACACGGCGCGCGATCCGCGCTTCGTCGTCGTTCTTGACAGGGGCGACAGCCCGTTGCGCCTGTCAGGGGCGGGGCTCGACGCCGCGATGCCAGTGCGCGTGGCCTATGTTCCAGCGGGGGTTGCCGTGCAGTCCCGCTTCGCACGGCCGGGCGCGCTCACCCATCTCGACCTGCATTTCAGCCGCGCGTGTCTCGAGCGCCGCCTCGGCGATGCCGGGCTCGATGCCGACGTGCTGACCTCGCGCGCACTCGCACTTCCAGAGGCCCCGGAGGTCGAGGCAATTGCCGGGCTGATCGCGGAAGAAGTAAAGGGCGGCGACGCCTCGACACTGGTCTGTGATGCGCTGGCGACTGCGCTCGCCGGAAAGGTGTTCGCCGAGGCCGCGCCCCTGCTCGGCTCCGCAAGGCGGGGAGGGCTGACAGCCCGGCAACTCGCGGTCGTCGATCGGCTCATGCAGGACAACATGCACCGCCGGTTGATGGTCGCCGAGATGGCCGACGCGATCGGCCTGTCTGAAAGCCGGTTCGCTCATGCCTATCGCGAAAGCCGGGGCCAGACCCCTCATCGGGCCTTGCAGAAACTGCGCGTGCATCATGCGGAACAACTGCTCGAGGATCCCGCGCGCAGCATTGCCGATATCGCGATCGAGACCGGGTTCTCAGACCAGGCGCACCTGACGCGCGCCTTCTCCGCGATGACGGGCCGCACGCCCGGTGCGTGGCGCAGAGCGCGTCTGATCGGAAATTGACAGCAGGATTCCACAATTTCCGACAGTTTTAGTCAAGACGCTGGTGATCTGCCTCGCTAGGTGGCGGGTTCAATCCGCCACGGCCCGCTCCGAGACGGCCGACACCAATGTTCAAGGGGACAGCCATGAGACCTCGCACCGACTCCGTGCGCCGTGCGCTTATTACGACGACCATTCTGACCGGGTGTGTCGTGCAACCGGCCTTCGCACAGCAGGGAGAGGTCGATCTCGGGCAGATCACCTTCGAGGTGCAAGGTGCGGAGCCGGTGGGCAACGACGCCAACCCGAACACGCTCTCGGGTGTGAAGACCGCGACCGAGATCACCGCGGTGCCGCAATCGGTCAGCGTGGTCGGTCGCGAGGCCTTCGGGCGCGAGAACCCCAGCAAGGTCGACCAGGTCCTCCGCGACGTGTCCGGGGTCCAGTCTCAGCTCTACGGCTATGACAGCGACACCAACTGGTTCTACCTGCGCGGGTTCAACTCCTCGGATACCGGCGCGTTCATGGATGGGCTGTCGCTCTTTTCCTACGGCTTCGGCACATTCTACATCGATCCGTTTCTCCTCGACCGCGTGGAGGTGCTGAAGGGGCCGTCCTCGATGCTGTATGGCGCATCGAGCCCCGGCGGCGTGGTCAACTACGTCTCGAAACTGCCGGACGGCGACGAGGGCCGGTCCCTGACATTCGGCGCCGACAGCGAAGGCCGTGCCTGGCTGCAGGGCGAAGTCGCGGGCCTTGCGGGGCCCGACCTGTCCTATCGCTTCGGCGGAAAGCTGCAGCGGCAGGACGGGCACGGCATGTTCGAACCGGGCCTTGAGGGTGTCATCTATGGTGGCGGCACGAAGGCCTTCGCCGATGGCAGCAAGCTCACATTGCACCTGAGCTATACCGACATGGACGAGGACCATGTCGGCGGTCAGTTCCTTCCCTATTTCGGAACCGAGAAGAAGGGCCCGTTCGGCCATTTCGACGAGTATTACAACGGCGGCGATCCGGATGAGGACGCATATGACCGCGAGCAGCTGATCGCCACGGGCATCTATCGCCGTGACGTGGCCGGCTGGCAGATGACCGACACGTTCCGTCTCGGCTATGCCGATCTCGAGGAGCTCTACGTCTATCCAAACGGCTTCACGAGCGGCCAGGTGCCGAGTGCGACGGCCGACGTGAACCGCTTCGTCTTCGCCCACGACAGCTACGCGACCATCGCCCAGAACGATCTGCGCTTCACACGGCAGATCGAGACGGGCGGCGCGACACACGATCTGCTCGTCGGTCTCGACATGCGCCGCTACCGGCTCGACGAAGAGCAGGCGTTCGCATTAGGCACGCCGCTCGATCCGGACGATCCGAGCTACGATGCCGATCAGCCCGAGGTCGGTGCGCCCTATATCGATGGCGTGCGGGTGCAGGATCAGGTCGGCCTTTACGCGCAGGATCAGATCCGGTGGGGCAGCGGCTGGATCGGTACGGTCAATGCGCGTTACGATAAGGTCTGGTCTTCCTTCGAGGACGAACTCGGCCCCGATCTCGACCGCGAAGACGAGGCGTTCACCTGGCGGCTGGCTTTGGCGCGGGAGTTCGGCACCGTCACGCCCTATGCCACGGTCGGTACGTATTTCAATCCGCAGGCTCTGAGCGCGGACTCGCGGGATGCGGAGCCCGAAGAGGGGCGCCAGATCGAGGTCGGCGTGAAGTGGCAGCCGAACCCCTCGTCGCTGGTGACGTTCTCGGCCTTCGACATCACCCGCGAGAACGTCTCGCAGTCCCTCGTCAACGGTGGCACCTTCGACAGCCGCACGCTTGGCGAGGTGCGCTCCCGCGGGATAGAGCTGGAAGCCGATTGGCAGGCCACCGAAGCGGTGCGGCTCAGCGCGGCCTACACCAATCTCGATGTCGAGATCGTGGATTTCGAAGCGGACCCTTCGATCGAGGGCAAGACCCCGCAATCGGTGATCGAGGAATTCGGCTCCGTGCAACTGGCCTACACGCCCTTGTCCTTCCCCGACCTGGAGCTGCGCGCCGGCGCGCGTTATCGCGGCGACAGCTGGGCGGACAACGCGAACACGCTCGACGTGGACGGCGCATGGCTTTTCGATGCGGGTGCGACCTGGGATTTCGCGGAGGATTGGACCGCGGATCTGAACGTCACCAATATCGGCGATGAGCGGTACACGGCGAGCTGCCAGACCTCGTTCGGCACGTCGTCGTGCTGGCAGGGCGAAGGCCGGGTCGTCAGCCTCGGCGTCACCAGGTCGTTCTGAGGTCCACCGAAGAAGGGAACAGCCGAAGGAAGGGGCGCGCCGGGTCGGTGCGCCCTTTTCAATATGCGGGCTGGGTCACGTTCCGCATTGTCTGGGCCTTTCTCAGCGGACAATTCGTGCAAAGATCGCCTGCAACGGCGAGATAGCGGCAGCACCCGCCCCGGCGCGGGATCGCTCCGTCCTCGAGCTGCAGCTGGCGGTTGGAAAACGGCGCACCGTAGCTCTTGAGCACATCCTCAGCCCGCAAACGTTCGCCCTGAAGGATCCAGCCGAACGCCAGCCCGTCGCCCGCGATACGCCAGAGCGCCCGCGGCGCGATCGGTCCGGCGAAGGCCAGCGCATTGACCGAGGGCGCAAAGAGGCGGGCAGCGGCAAAGCTCGCCGCCGGCGCGCTCGAACGGGGCCGGTTCGCAGGGGCCTCGCAGATCGGCGCGAAGGTCAGGCCATCCCTGGCGTCCGTTCCCGTGGTCAGGTGGAACGTCTCCGCGGGCACGTCGCCCAGTGACAGCCCTTGCGCGTCCCATCGCGTCAGCACCGGCGCAACGGCATGCGCCAGAACGTTCATGATCCACGCGGCGTGATCGCGCCCGGTCATCTCGGGTAGCGCCTGCGCGTTGAGAGCGATCAGATCGTCGACCACGTGGCCGGTCGTCGCGAGGGTGAAGGCGATCGTCATTCGGTCCGCACCGGTCCTTCGCCGGCCATCGCCGCTTCCAAAGCCGGCACCAGCATGTCCAGCGCATAGGGCAGGCTCAGGAGAGAGGCATGGGAGAGCGCTCCGCTCAGAAGCGGCCCGGCGAAGACTTCCCTGCCACCCCGCGTCGCGTTGAGAAATTCGCGAGTGACAAGAGCCTTGACCGGCGAGAAGTCACCGTCGGTCGAAATCCAGAGGATCACATCCGCGTCGATCACCGAGAGGGCCTCCTCGCTCAGCGTTACGGCGAAAGGATTGCCCGCGCCTGCCGCTTGGTCGATGGCTTTGGGCGTCTCGAAGCCGAGCTCTGCGAGAAGACGCGGGCGAATGTCGGCCGAGGTGTAGGCGCCCGGCGTGCCCGTCAGCGCATAGGCGACGCTCGCGGACTTGCCGTCCCAGCCGGGATGCGCCGCGGCGATCTCCGACACGTATTGCTCGATCTCCGCGATCTGCGCTTCGGCCCTGTCCGTCTTCCCGACCACTCGGCCCGCGATGCGGGCGCGCTCATCCCATGGCAGATCGTAGTCGCCGACGCCTTCCGGCACCGCGACGACCGGGGCGATACGCGAGAGCTGTTCGTAATCGGCCTCGGTGATCCCGGACCAAAGCGCGAGGATCACGTCGGGATTGGAGGCGGCGACCGCTTCATAGTCGATCTCGCCGCGCAGGACGGTCGGCTCGGAGGTCAGTTCGGGCGCGGCCCAGGGCCAGAGCGGCCCCTCGAACGCGCCATACCAGTAGCGCAGGGCGACAGGCTGGATGCCGAGTGCAAGAAGATCATCGGCCCCGGAGAAATCGAGGCTCGCGACGCGGTCGGGCTCTGTCTCTATGACGGCCTGACCGAACTTGTGCTCGATCGTGAGTGGGAAGTCCTGCGCGACGGCCGGGAGCGCGGCGAGCATCGGGATGGCAATAAGGGCAGGGCGGATCATGAACTCTCCTTGCGGTGTTTTCGGAGCATGAGGAGCGCGAAGCAAGGCGCGCCGACCAGCGCCGTCACAAGCCCCGCGGGAACCTGGATCGCCCCGAACGCGGCGCGTCCCGCGAGGTCGGCGGCGAGGGTCAGGCAGGCCCCGACGGCCCAGGACAAAGCGAGATGAAGTCCGGGGCCGGTCGGCGCGAGTCTCCGGGCAGCGTGCGGAGCGAGCAACCCGACGAAGGTGATTGGCCCGACAACCGACACCGACGCTGCGGCCAGCCCGACCGAGCCGAAGAGAAGGAGCACGCGTGCCCGGCTCACGATGTGGCCGAGGCTCGCGGCAAGATCGTCGCCAAGCCGGAGCGCCGAAAGCGGGCGCGCGGCGAGAAGCATGATGGCAAGGGCGGCGACCGAGACCCAACCCATTTGGCGCACCTCGTCCCAACCGGCCGACCGAACGGATCCCGCGAGCCAGCCGAGCGCCTCGTGGGCTCCGGAGATGCGGCCATAGGTCAGGATGGCCGTCGTCAGCGCGGTCAGGAATGCCGCGATGCCGATTCCGATGAGCAGAAAGCGCGTCGATGCACCGCTCCGCGCACCGGTCATGGCAAGAATGAAGACCGCGACGATGAGGCCGCCACCGAACGCCGCCGGCGCGCTCCAGGCATCGGGCGCGTTCGGCAGCAGAACCGCGAGCGCTACCACGGCAAGGCCGGCCCCCTGGCTGACGCCGATAAGCGCAGGATCGGCGAGCGGGTTCAGCGTCGTTCCCTGAAGCAGCGCACCGGAGAGCGCGAGAAGGCCTCCCGCCATCAGCGCGGTCAGCGCCCGTGGCAGCCGGAATTCAATGGCGACGAGGTCCGCGCGTTCGGAGGCCGATCCGAGCAGCGCGGCCAATGCGTCATTGAAACCGACCCCGGCACTCCCGAGTGACAGGCTTGCGAGAAGCAGCGCGCAGATCACCAAAGTCGAGGCGGCAAGCAGGGCCGCGCCGCGCAGGGGCATTTCGAGCGCGATACGGTGCCCGAAAGCGGAGGTGCGGATCGTTGTCATCCGCGCACCTTCAGAAGCGCCACGAAGACCGGCGCGCCGACAAGGGCGGTAAGAATGCCGGTCGAGATCTCCGCCGGCGCGATTAGCGTGCGGCCGACCGTGTCGGCGGCGAGCAGGTATATGGCCCCGAGCGCGATGCTCGCGGGCAGAAGGCGGGTGTAATCCGATCCGAAGGTCAGCCGCGCCGCGTGCGGCACCGTCAGCCCGACAAAGGCGAGCGGTCCGGCCAGAGCCACGGCACTGGCCGTGAGCACGACCACGGCAACAAGCGTCAGGACACGAATGCGCGCGACCGGCACGCCGAGCCCCTGCGCGCTCTCGTCGCCAAGGGACAGCACGGTCAGTTTCGGCGCGAGAAGAAGCGCTGCTGCAAGGCCCGCAAGCGCCCAAGGCGCGACCATGCCAACGACCGGCATCCTGAGCCCGGCCAACGAGCCCGAGAGCCACACCCGTAAATCCTCGAAATTCCTCTCGTCGACAAGGTTGAGCAGCGTAGTCAACGCGGCGAGAAACGCGCTCACCGCAGCCCCGGCGAGGACCGGCGTGAGCATACCCGCACCGCCGCCCGCCGCCGTGGTCAGCCCCCAGACCATCAGCGCGCCCACAAGTGCGCCGAACGCGGCGAGGAGCGGAACCAGAGAGGGCGCGCCGAGCCCGAAGACGCCTTGCGCTGCGACAACGGCGAGTGCGGCACCGGCCAGAAGGCCAAAGAGGCCGGGCTCGGCAAGCGGATTGCGCGTCGCCCCTTGCATGAGCGCGCCAGCCGCCGACAAGGACGCGCCCGCCAGCATAGCGCCGAGCGCGCGGGGCAGGCGTATCCCGGCGATCACCGCCGCGTCGTAGCTTTCGCCGCCGGACAAGAGCGCGGAGATGACCGCGCGCGGTGGCACGGCATGGGCGCCCGCTCCAAGATGCCAGGCGAGCGCGCCGATCAGAAGGACACTCAGCACCGCAACGGGAAGCAAGGCTCGAATGCTCATGCCGCCGTCCGTGGCAGGCAGACCGGCCGTCCAGTGTCAGGGTCCGCGATGATGCGCGCATCAAGGCCGAACACGCGCTGAAGCAAGGGCGCCGTCAGGACCTCGCTCGGGGGGCCTTCCGCGTCGATTTGGCCATCCCGCATCATTACGATCCGATCGGCGAAGGCGGCGGCGAGGTTCAACTCGTGCAGAACGACGAGAATAGTGCGGCCCTTCCGGGCCAGCCTGGCGAGAAGCCCCATGATCTCCAGCTGCACCGACAGATCGAGATAGGTCGTCGGCTCGTCCAGCAACAGGATCGGCGTGTCCTGCGCGAGGGTCATCGCGATCCAGCAGCGCTGACGCTGCCCGCCCGACAAGGCTTCGAGACGGCGGTCGGCGAATTGGACGGTATCCGTGGCGGCCATCGCCGCGTCGATGGCGGCATCGTCTTCGGGTGACCAGTGCCGCACGAGGCCGCGATGGGGGTGGCGGCCTTGGGCGACAAGGTCGCGAACGCGCATGCCCTCGGGCAGGATCGGCGATTGTGGCAGCAGCGCCATCCGCTGTGCCGCCGCTCTTGGCGAGAGCCGGGCCAGAGTGGTGCCGTCGACCTCAATCTCGCCGGTCTCCGGGCGCAGGATGCGCGCGATGGTCTTGAGAAGCGTGGACTTGCCGCAGCCGTTGCGGCCGACAAGCGCCGTCATCGCTCCCGGAACGATGTCGAGATCGACGCCGCGCAGCGCCTGCGTCTCACCGCGGCGAACGCCGAGGCCTCGCACCGTTATCCGGCCCGGCTTGTCCGGGGCGATCTCGACCATTCCGCCTAATCCCGATCAGTTAACTCAGGATTGGTGTTCCAGACATTGACCCGGTTCGCAAGGCCCTCGGGCGCGTCAGGCGGCGGCAAGCCGGGCTCGGGTCACCTTTTGCGGCTCGGACGGTTCCGAGGGCTGGTCGCTCGCGCTCGGATAGTCGCCACTTTAACTTGACTGAATGGGTCGGGAATGGCACCTGTTCTTATATCGAGTCTTTTACTCGGAATTTTTGACATTGTGCGCGCATCGATATGGCGCGCGTCCTAGCCACCGCCTCAGGCAGCCCGGACGTGAGAGAACAAGAGTGGAGCACGCTGTGAGCGAACGCGATCTCGAGACGGGCCGGACACGGCGGATGGAGCGGAGCCTCTGCTGGCGCGAAACCGCGCTGACGCGGATGGAGAGCAGCATGACCGAAAGCGGCGAGTTCGAGCGGCTTGTCGATTTTCAGCGGTCCTTGGCGGCAGGAGCGGAGCAGAGATGAGCATGCATCGTCCCGTGCCGGCCCCGCTGCAATCCCAGACCTCCGGCAGCTCGGCTGTCTATGACGCGCACGACCTGATCCCCGACGGGATCAAGGCCGAAATCGTGCTCGACGGTCAGACCTATACGCTTCGGATCACCCGCACGGGAAAGCTGATCCTGACGAAATGAGACCCCGAAATCCAGCCAGATCGAGCGCATGCTCACATCAAGCAAGGTTCACAAATGTCCAAGACCCCAAGCCCCTGCATCGACGTCTGCAAGTTCAAGCGCGAGGGACATTGCATCGGCTGCTCCATGACGAAGGAGCAGAAGTCGATGTTCAAGAAGCTGAAGAAGGACTCCCATCGCGAGGCCTTCGTGGAGATGCTCGTGGCGCAGCAGGCCGTGATGGGCCGCTACACCCACTGGGAGCGGGCCTACGCCAAGAAATGCCGCAAGAAGAAAGTGAAGCTCGACGTGCTGTCGGGCGGCAAGGCCGCCTGAGCGCGACTGCCATCACGTTCAGATCCTGGAGACGACCCGGATGCCAATGACGCAGATTGCAGCCCTTCCAGCGCCCCGGCCAGAGGCCGCGCCGCGATATCCTCAGGAGCCGCTTCTGGAATATCTGAGGACCGCGCAACGGAGCGTGAGGAGCCGCGCGCGGGCCGATCTTTTCCATGCCTGCGCCGCGCTGTCCGACGATCCCGAAATCTCGGCCCGCGCCTCGGCAGAGGTGTTGATGCGGTGCCTTGGGCAAGCGCTCAACAAGCGCCCGCACCTGCATCGTCCCGGCGAAAGCGCGCGCTCCTTCGACGAGGCGTGGCTTCTGCAGCTCAGCAATTCATTGCACAGCGGCGATACTTCGAGCGCGGTTTTCCTGCTCAACTCGCGCGTCCCGCCGCATGCGCGGCAGGCGATCATCTTTCTCCTCCGCGCCGTAGCCGACGGAATTCGTCAGTTTTAGAATAATTCTAAAAGCTCTTGTCTTGCCTGCGAATGCGGTTAGATTTCCTCAAGCAAGCCAGCCTGAGGTCAGCCAGCCGACGTTCACAATTCAGGAGTCCGCCATGACGGAAACCGCTCAATCTCTTTCGACGGATGCGAACACGCAGATCGCCGAGGCCCTCAACCAATGTGTCGCGGAGACCGTTGTCGCGACGATGCTGGCGCAGAACTTTCATTGGAACGTGACCGGCATGGCTTTCGGCCCGCTGCACGCTCTGTTCCAGGAAATCTACGAAGATCATTTCACCGGTCAGGACGACCTTGCGGAGCGTATTCGCGCGCTGGACATGCATGCGGAAGGTACGCTTGCGGGCATGCTCAAGCGCTCCAAGGTCAACGAGGCGGAGGGCGCCCCGGACGACAAGGCGATGATCAAGCAGCTGAAGGACGCGCAGGAGACGCTGGCCGAAACGCTTGCGGGGGCAGGCGAGATCGCCGCGAAGCACGGCGACACGCTGACAGAGGATCTCTGCATCGAGCGCGGCCGCACGCACGAGAAGTTCGCCTGGATGCTGCGCGCGCATTTGCAGTAGAGCGTCCTGCACTCATGCCGCTTCGCACGGGGCCGGCCGCGATCTCGTCGGCCCCGTGCGCTGTGCGTGCCGTTCTCAGAACGTCTTGGTGAGGGTCGCCTTGAGCGTCCGTCCCGGCGATTTGCGGCTAGGCGAGGCGAGGTGGCCCACGTAATCCACGTCGAACGCATTCTCGAGCCCGAAGCGGATCTCCGATCCTGCGAGGATGCCGGACGCGTCCGGCGTCCATGTCGCACGCAGGTTGTTCACGGTGGTGTTTGGCAAATCGTCCCCGAGCGCATCTCGGCGGTCTGCGGTGTGCACCACCTCCCAGCTCAGATCGAGCGTATCGTCGAACGTGCGGCCGACCGTCACCTGTAGCCGGTCCGACAGCGTGTTCCGCCAATCGGCCTCGCCGCCGCCGGGATTGTACTCGGTGCCTTCGACAAGATGCCCGGCGAGGTCGACATAAGTGCCATTCGCGAACCCGTAGGAGGCTTCGAGCTCGGCGCCGCGTGTCTTGACGCTTTCGAGCGGCGTGCCGGTGGAGCCGGCGACGGTGTAGCTGGTGATATCCCAGAGCGTCGTCTCGTAGATATTGCCCCGGATGCTCAGCGTGTCGCCCGCCGCGAACCATCCACCGCCGGTATATTCGGCGCCGAGTTCGAAGGTTTGCGACTTCTCGGTCGTCGACATGCGCTCGCGGGCGTCGGGTGTCGCACCGAGATCATCGATGATCGGAAGCCCTTCGGTATAGGCCGCCGAGCCGAAGACGGAGACACCGTTCCCGAACTCGTATCCAAGCGCGAGACCGCCCATCCATGCGTCGTTGTCGAAGGTGCCGAAATCCCCCGCACTGTCGACCTCCGAGGATTCGTAGCGCAGGGCAGGGGTCACAGTGACCGCACCGATCTGCATCTCGTCGATGAGGAACGCGGCGAACCGCCGATCCGTGCCACCCGGCGCGGAGGCCTCTTCGTTATCCGCGCGAACGCGTTTCTGCAGCTCGATCCCCGTCAGAAGATCATGCCCGACCGCGCCGGTGTCGAAGATGGCGCGGTTCGAGACGGTCAGCTTGGTCGTCTCGTAGCGCTGATCGGCTTCGACGGTTCTCAGCAGGAACGGAAAACTCGGCGTGCCCTCGGCCGACGACGAGCCGGGCACGTAATCGTATTCGATCTTCTGATCGGCATAAGAAAGGTTGGCCCGCAGGTCTATGAGATCGTTCGCAGGATTGTATCGATAGTCGAGCGCTGTCTGCGAGGTGTCCGTCACCCGGTCGACGTTGCCGAAGATGTCGGCGGTCGTGATGAACTGGTCGTAGGGCACGTCCTTGTCATCCGCGACCGTGCGGGAATGACTGAAGCTGAGCTGATGCTCATCCGCGTCGCCGAAGGTGAAGGTCGCCTTGGCGAGACCCGAAGGTGTCTGAAAGCTCGAATTCCCGATCTCGTCGCCGTCGCCATCGGTCAGGTCGTCCTGGTCGCGGAACGTGTAGTTCAGCAGGAACTCGGCATTGTCGCTCGGCACCCAGGCAAGGTTAGTCGAGCTGACGAAGCCGGGCCCGTTGCTGCTAGCCTCGACTGTCTGCGAGCCGCCGAAACCGAGGTCACCGCCGGTGAAATCGGATGCGTCCTTGGTCTCGAGCCGCACCACGCCGCCGACGATCCCGGAGCCAAAGGCGAAACTGCCGATCGTGCCCCGCAGAACCTCGACTTCGCGGTAGAGAAGCGGATCGGTGAAAAGCTGCGTGCCGATCCGGTAGAGCTCTTCCGAGCCAACGCTCGCGCCGTCGATCTGAACCGCGATCTTCTGATCCGAGCCGTAGGTCGTGTTCGCACCGAAGCCGCGGATATTGATGCCGGAGCCCTGCGGCGTCGTGCCGTTGACGAGCGCTACCCCCGGCACGGAGTCGACAAGCTGTCCGATGGTGCTGGCCTGCCGGTCCTGGATCTCTTCCGCCCCGACGACCGTGCGCGACAGCGCCGTGCCGAAGCTGAGGTCTCGCTTGCCCTGGGTCAGAACCAGCGTGCCTAGGAAACCAGGATCGTCCTGCGCCGCTGCGGGCCATGCAAGGGTGATGCAAACCAGCGCGGTTGTGCCGCGCAATGCGTGAAGTGCCATGTCGCCATCCTTCGAAGTGTCAGTTGTGCCCGTGGCTTGCTGAGGCTGGCGCGGCATTTTTCAGGGTCGCCCGCGTTTCGGCGCGGCGACGGGTTGCACTCCTAGTTTATCCTTATTAAAACAGTCAACAAATAAATGACAGCCACGCACCGCATGCCGGGCGCAGCCATCGACTCCTTCCTGACATGAGGTACCGCATGGCTTTCGAGGCTGAACTTTTTCCTGATGACATTCTCTCGCGCGCCGAAGCACATCCAAAGCTCCGCGCTCGCGATCTTGCGCACGAGATCGGCATTTCCGAGGCCGCGTTTGTGGCCGCGCGGGTCGGGCAGGCTGTCACGCGGATCGACGCTGATCCCGACCGTTTGCTGCCTGCCGTGGAAGCCTTGGGCGATGTGATGGCGCTGACCCGTGTCGAGGCCTGCGTGCATGAGAAGGTCGGGCGTTACGCCAATTACCATCCCGGCGCGCATGCGGCGATGGTGCTCAACGAAGAGATCGATTTGCGGATCTTCCCGTCGCATTGGGCGCATGCCTTCGCGGTCGAGACCGTGGGTGAAGATGGAGGGGTTCGGCGCTCCTTGCAGGTTTTCGACAGGGCGGGCGACGCGGTCCACAAGATCCATTTGCGGGACGGCTCGGATCTTTCAGGCTGGGAAAGCCTCGTGCCCGCGCTCGCGCGGGAGGATCAGAGGCGGGTGCAGCCCGTGGAGCCGCGCGCACCGGTGGAAGGGCCGAAGATTCGCGCCGACAAGGCCGACATCCTGCGCGACGAATGGGCCAAGCTTACCGATACGCACCAGTTCCTGCGTCTCTGCTCGAAGCTCAAGATGAATCGCCTCGGGGCCTATCACACGGCTGGGCAGCCCTTCGCGCGCCGCCTCGATCCGGCATCGGCGAACAAGGTGCTGCAGGATGTTCGGGAGGCGGGGATCGAGGTGATGATCTTCGTTGGCAATCGCGGCTGCATCCAGATCCATAGCGGCCCGATCGGCACGCTCCGGCCGATGGGGCCGTGGCAGAACGTCATGGATCCCGGGTTCAACCTGCACTTGCGTCTCGACAAGATCGCCGAGCTCTGGGCGGTTGAGAAGCCGACGCAACGCGGCCCGGCGGTCTCGCTCGAGGCGTTCGACGATGCAGGCGGGCTGATCTTCCAGATCTTCGGGCTCGGCAAGGAGGGCCGTGACAGCCGGCCGCAATGGGGCCGGATCATCGAGGCGCAAAGCGGCCTTCAGGAGGCAGCGGAATGATCGGCGCGGCCTGTAAACATACGCGTCGCGGAAGCTGGACGATTGCCGCGATCACCCTCGCGACCGCGCTCTTCGGAGCCCATACGGCTTGGACGGTCAGCGCCGCATCTTCGGCGCATGCTGAAGGCTCGGGCGACGTGCTGTCGCTCGGCGGATCCGTGACCGAGATCGTTGCGGCGCTCGGACAGGAGCATCGCCTCAAGGCGCGGGATACGACGTCGAGCTACCCGCCGAGCGTGACCGACCTGCCGGATGTGGGATATGTGCGCGCGCTCTCGCCCGAGGGCGTACTCGCGGTCAACCCCTCGCTCATCGTGGCCGAGGAAGGCGCCGGTCCTCCCGAGGCGCTGGAAGTGATCCGCGCGGCGCGTATCGAATACGTAGAGGTGCCGGAGGCCTACAGCCGCGACGGCATCCTGCGGAAGATCGAGGTTGTCGGCGATGCGCTCGGCGTATCGGACCGCGCCGAGGATCTGGCGCGAAAGGTCGGCGCGGACCTTTCCACTGCAATGACGAAGGCCGAGCGGGCGGAGGCCGACAAGCGCCGCGTGCTCTTCATCATCTCGGCCAATGGCGGAAAGATCACGGCTTCGGGGTCCGGCACGGCGGCGGATGCGATCATCCGCATGGCGGGCGGCGTCAACGCGGTCACGTCCTTCGACGGCTACAAGCAGATGAGTGACGAGGCGCTGGCCGCAGCAGCGCCCGATGCGATCCTGATGATGGATCGCTCCGGCGATCACGCGGTGGACGACGAGGAACTGCTGTCTCTTCCGGCAATGCGCCTCACGCCCGCTGCCGAAACGCGCGATGTGATCCGTATCGACGGCATGCTCCTTCTGGGCTTCGGTCCGCGCACCGCGCAGGCCGTGACCGAGCTCAGCGGCGCGCTCTATGGCGGTGAGGGCTAGGCGATGGTGGCGGAGACGCAGAGCTTCACCGCGCCAAGGGATCGCCACCTTTTCGCGCGCCAGCTTCACCTCTGGCTGGCCGCCTTCCTGATTTTCTGCGCGGCGCTCAGCCTGCAATTCGGCGCCGCCGATGTGCGGCTGAGCGCGCTTCTGGGCAAGCTCGTCACCGGCGAGCCGCTCTCGCAGATGGAGCGGATCGTGCTCTTTGATATCCGTCTGCCGCGCCTTGCGATGGGCGGACTTGTCGGGGCGGCGCTGGCGGTCTCCGGCGCGACGATGCAGGGACTGTTCCGCAACCCGCTGGCCGATCCGGGCATCGTGGGCGTCGGAGCGGGGGCCGGGCTCGGCGCGATCCTGGCCATCGTTCTGGGCTCGATGCTGCCCTTGGGACTGACGCAACTGATCGGCGCGCAGCTGGTGCCGGTGGCGGCGTTCCTCGGCGGCTGGGGCTCGACGCTTCTTCTCTACCATGTTTCGACGCGCGGTGGGCGCACCTCGGTCGCAACGATGCTGCTGGCGGGGATCGCGCTTGGCGCGCTGGCGGGGGCCGTGTCGGGCATCCTCGTTTACATCGCCGACGATCAGCAATTGCGCGACCTGACCTTCTGGGGACTCGGCTCGCTGGCCGGGGCGAGCTGGGGCAAGATCCTGACCGCCGGCCCGCTCATCGTGATCTCGATCGCGGCAGCGCTGTGCCTCGGTCGCGGGTTGAACGGGCTCGCACTGGGTGAGGCGACCGCCGCGCATATGGGGATCGCCGTCCAGCGCATGAAATCCGTTGCGATCCTGTCCGTGGCCGGCGCGACCGGCGCCGCGGTGGCGATCTCGGGCGGGATCGGCTTCGTCGGGATCGTTGTGCCGCACCTGCTGCGCCTTGCCTGCGGTCCCGATCACCGAACGCTCTTGGTGAATGCGGGGCTGCTCGGCGCGAGCCTTCTGATCCTCGCCGACGTGATTGCGCGCATGGTGATCTCACCGGCCGAACTGCCCATCGGGATCGTCACCGCCGTTCTCGGCGCGCCGGTCTTCCTGTGGATCCTGCTCAGACGCCGGGGAGTCGTCGATCTATGACGCTTGAAGCTCGGAGTATCTCTGTCGACTACGGCAAGCGGCGCGTGCTGCATGGCGTGACGTTCATGGCGCGTCCTGGTGCGGTCACCGCGATCGTCGGTCCGAACGGGTCGGGCAAGTCGACCCTGCTGGGTGCCGTATCCGGGGACCTGCCGCATGAGGGGACCGTCAGCCTCGGTGGCCGGGACGTCGCGCGGATGCCCATATGGCAGGTGGCGGCGCAAAGGGCGGTGCTACCGCAAGCCTCGCGCCTTGCCTTCGATTTCACCGTTCTCGAGGTGGTCCGGCTCGGCTTGCAATCGGGACGTTCCGGTGACCGCGCGGACATCCCGATGCGCGCGCTCGCGCGGGTCGGCCTTGCCCATTACGCGGCTCGCACCTTTCAGGAGCTGTCGGGCGGCGAGGCGCAGCGCGTGATGCTCGCCCGTGTCCTCGCCCAGGTCTGGGAGCCAGTCGATCAGGGCGAGGCGCGGTGGCTTTTGCTCGATGAGCCGGTCTCCTCGCTCGACATCGCGCACCAATTGCAGGTGATGCAGATCGCGCGGGACTTCGCGTCGGCCGGCGGCGGAGTTGTCGCGGTGATGCACGATCTCAACCTGACCGCGCTTTTCGCCGACGAGGTCACGGTACTGTCCGAGGGCGAGATCATCGCCGCAGGCACGCCGGGCGCGGTGATGACCGATGCCATCCTGTCGCGCGCCTATGGTTGCGCGCTCAAGGTGTCGACACCGCCCGCGCGGAATATTCCCTACATCCTGCCACACGCCGCGGCATCCTGAAATCGAGGCAGGCGGCAACGCGGCACGAGCCAGGCGATGGCCCTGAGGTTGAATCGAGTTGCTCCGCGACAGGGTTCGATTGCGATTCGGGCCACGATTCAATGGCTTTGGCCGCGATCTTGAGGCCAATGAGAGCGTTCATGCGGTATTGGTTATCCTGCGAGAACAACAGCTCGTGAGACTGGGGCGGGATTGTGGCCTGCCTCGTTTGCACTGAATTCAGATGCGCGTATGTTGCCGATCAGGAAACAAATACGCGGTATTTTACAAAAACCAGCGTAAAATATGCTCTTTAAGCGTGATTTAAGAAACAATCACGCGAGTATGTCCCCGCTCAACAGCCATGATTGCGGCGGCTTCGCGGCGCAATTTGCCGTTAAGAGCCACTTTTCGGACAATTTTTCCTTCCCGCACCGTGAGGCTTCACGTAGTTTCATCCTCAAGCCCACTGGGGGGTGAAACTGCTGGTCACGGGGGCGGCCACCAAAAACCGACATCCGTCCGGATGCATCGACTTGTGGCTCGGCTTTGCCGGGATGCCGCCTGAGCTCCTGCGTTCTGCCGAAAGGCCCCGCAGCCAAGATGCACCTGAACGATGTCCAATGGATTGGGCCGTATCCGGGACGGATCGGTAACCGCTGGCGCGGATGGGGTGAGAGCCTCGGAAAGGTGAGAGGGTAAAGACATGGCTGATCTCGTTCTCGATTGGACGGACCTTGCGGCAACCACGCCGCGGGTAAGCGGAAACCTCGGAGAGGATGGCTCCGCGACCTACGATGCCGGAGGAGTGGCCGTCGATATCGTGTTCGACTCGCAATCCGACGCATCGACCGCCTACTTCGCAGACTTCGAGGGCTACGTCGCGCCGGGCGAAGATTTCGATCCGAACTCGCATCTGAAGCTCTTCGCGGCGGGCAACAGCACGGGCACACCCTCTGCGGCACCGACCTCGACCACGTCCTTCACGTTCCGCTCCACGGATGAAGCGCTCTACACCGACAGCGTGCAGAATGTCAGCTTCCGCCTGAACGACGTCGACACCGGCCCGAACCAGGATCTCGGCGGCAGCGAAGGCGACGGCTTCGGCGACATCATCACGATCACCGCCTACGACGCCGAGGGCAACCCGGCGACCCTCTCCATCGACAGCTCCGGCGCCGCCACGGTGTCCGGCAACAGTGCGATCGGTGAAGTCACCACGAATTTCGACAATATCGATGGCTCGCTCCGTGTCGATATCGCCGGACCGATCACCCGCATGGACATCGTGCAGGACAATACCGGCACCGCCCAGCAGGCCGTTCTCGTCTCCGACATCAATTTTTCGACGGTCGACGTGGTCGCCAACGAAGATCCCGATGCGGTCGACGATACCGAGACCACCGACTTCGAGACGCCCGTCACCATCGACGTGCTGACGAATGACAGCGACCCCGATGGCGATCCGCTCACGATCACCGAAGTCACCGATGGTGCCAACGGTACCGCCGTGATCGACGGTGGAACCGTGATCTATACGCCGAATGCAGGGTTCGAGGGCACGGATACGTTCACCTACACGATCACGGACGGCAATGGAAACTTCGACACGGCTTCGGTCGACGTCACTGTTAATGAGAACGTTCCGCCGCCGCCGCCGTCGGGCAACGAAGATCCCGATGCGGTCGACGATACCGCTGAGACCGACATCAACACGCCCGTCGTGATCCCTGTTCTCGACAACGACACCGATCCGGACGGCGATCCGCTGACGGTGACCGAAGCGACGTCGCCGGACGGCACGGTCGACATCAATACCGATGGCACGGTGACCTTCACGCCGACCACTGACTTCACCGGCCCGGCCGAGATCAGCTACACGGTCGATGACGGCAACGGCGGCACCGATACCGCGACGGTCACCGTCACGGTCTCCGATCCCGACGACCAGGGCCGCATTGACGCCGATGTCTTCCCGGTTGCCGATGCCGACCAGCCGCTCGATCCGCTCAACGGCGCGGACCAGGATCCCGATCCGTTCGACGATCTCGACGACGTGCAGGGCACCGGCGCAGCCGAGACCATCTCGACCGGCGATGACGCCGACACGATCCGCGGCGACGGCGGTGACGACCTGATCCGTCCGGGCATCGACGACGACGATGTGCGCGGCGGCGGCGGCAACGACACGATCATCGACGTTCAGGGCAGCGACACGATCCGCGGCGGCGACGGCGACGACTCGATCATCGCGGGCGTCGACACCTTCTCGGACTACGAGGGCGACGATCCGAACCTGCCGCTGACCATCGGCTCCACGACCTTCACCTCTGACCCGAACCCCGAGGACGGACGCGATTTCGTCGAGGGCAATGCCGGCAACGACACGATCTTCACCGGCGATGACCGCGACACGATCGATGGCGGCGGCGACGATGACTACATCGATGCGGGCATCGACGATGACATCGTCATGGGTGGCCAGGGCGACGACGAGATCTATGGCCGTCACGGCTCTGACACACTCGATGGCGGGCAGGGCAACGATACGCTCGATGGCTCGGCGCCCGCGGCGCTCGAGATCACCGACGACACCGATCCGCAGCCGGAGAACGACCGTGACCTGCTGCAGGGCTTCCAGGGCGACGACCTGCTGATCGGCGGCGACGACGATGACACGCTCGAGGGCGGGTCCGGGAACGATACGCTGGATGGCGGCATCGACGACGACCTTCTCGGCGGTGGCGGCGACGATGACAGCCTGATGGGCGGTCAGGGCGATGACACGCTGAACGGCGATGCCGGTACCGATACGCTCGAGGGCGGTGAGGGCAACGACATCCTGAACGGTGGCGCGGGCCTCGACAGCATCGACGGCGGCGCGGATCGCGACACGATCGTGGTCGACAGCGCCTCGGACGCATCCCAGCCGGACGGCATGGGCGGCTTCCTTGGCGACACGGTCCAGGGCGGCAACGCGGGCGACGACTTCGACACGCTCGATCTGTCCGGAGTGGGCCGGCAGGGGGTCGACTGGCGCATCGTCAACGACCGTCCCGACGATGACGGGGCGCGCGAGTCGAACGGCATCGACGGCACGGTCGAGTTCCTCTCGGGCGACACCGTCACTGGCAGCTTCGACTTCTTCAACATCGAGGAAATCGTGCCCTGCTTCACGCCCGGCACCAAGGTCGCCACGCCTCGCGGCGAGCGGCTGGTCGAGGATCTGCGCGAAGGTGACAAGATCATCACCCGCGACAACGGTATCCAGGAGATCCGTTGGGTCGGCCGCAAGGATCTGACCGGGTTCGAACTGGCGCGCAAGCCGCACATGAAGCCGGTCCTGATCAGTGCCGGCAGCCTTGGTGCGAACCTGCCCGAGCATGACATGCTCGTCAGCCCGAACCACCGGATGCTCGTCGCCAACGACAAGACCGCGCTCTACTTCGAGGAGAACGAGGTTCTGGCAGCGGCAAAGCACCTGACCGGTCTGGCCGGCGTCGATGAGGTCACCTCGCTCGGCGTGAGCTACATCCACTTCATGTTCGACCGGCACGAGGTCGTTCTGGCGAACGGTGCCTGGACCGAAAGCTTCCAGCCCGGCGACTACAGCCTGAACGGCATCGGCAACGCGCAGCGCAACGAGATCCTGGAGCTCTTCCCGGAACTCGCGGAGGCGCAGGGCCTCAAGAGCTACGCCTCCGCGCGCCGCTCGCTGAAAAAGCACGAAGCGCAGCTTCTGGCGAAATAACCGGTCAATGCAGCGGCCCGAAGCGCCGCGCAGGGACGGGGCTTCGGGAACGGACGGGGCGGGATGTGTGGGGCATCCCGCCCCGCTTCCTTTCCGGCAGGTGGCGTCACTCGGACGAGTTTTAGGCATTACCTCAGGTCATTTCGGCCTGCCGTCACCTCGGCCCAAACAATCCTCACGCTCTCGACGCATTGTTGCCCCGATCTGCTGCCAAATCGGATGGGCAGGTCGAAAACCGAACCCTTTTGGTCCGGTGAGCCCCGACCTTCAGGAGACGTGTCTTGGTGAAACATCACGAGTTGAATGCAGTAAAGCGTGCGACGCCCGGCACCGCTCCGCGCAAGACATCGCGCTACGCCGCCTGTACGCCGTGTTTCACCTCAGGCACGCTGATCAAGACGGTCGAGGGCGAGCGGCGCGTGGAGACCCTTGCCGTTGGCGATCGTGTTCTGACCCGTGACAACGGCTTTCAGGAAATCCGCTGGATCGGCCAGCGCCACTTTTCCCACGAGGCCCTGCTCGAGACGCGCTCCCTTGCGCCGATCCTGATCCCGGCAGGCAGTCTCGGAATAGGGCTTCCCGCGCGCGATCTGGTCTTGTCGCCGGAACATCGGGTTCTTGTTGGCAATGCGTGGACCCAACTCATGTTCGCCGAGGACGAGGTTCTGATCCCGGCCAAGACGCTGCGGAGCTTTCCGAACGTGCAGCGGATCATCCCGGAGGAGGGCATCTCCTACGTCAACTTCCTTTTCCGGTCGCACGAGCTGGTACAGAGCGACGGGCTCTGGACCGAAAGTTTTCAGCCCGGCGAGGAAATCCTCGATGACGAGGATCGCGCAGCCCGCCTCGAAGTCTTTCGCATCTTCCCTGAACTCGAAGATCATCTCGAGGAAATGCGATTCAACTCGGCCCGGCTGACTCTGAAATCTCATCAGTGCAAGGCGCTGCTCGCGGCCTGATCCGCGCGCCAGGCCGCCCATTCTTCGGGCGTGTCGAGATCAACGAGCGCATGCCGGGCGGGCAGGGGCACATCCCGAACGTTCTCCGCATGAGCCTTCAGAACGGCGCGCGCTCCGGTATCCCCTGTCAGTCCCTCAAGCTCGGCGCGGCAACTCGCTGGAAAGATCACCGGATGTCCCGGTGTCCCATCCGCCGCCGCCGCGCGGATGATGTACGAGCCGCCGTGTGCGGCGAAAGCTCCTGCCAATGCCGCGATATCCTCGGCTGTGATCTCTGGCATGTCGGCGGGCAGGATCATCACTCCCGCGGCCGAAGGGGGAACGGCACTCAATGCGCGAACGAGCGACCTTGCCATGCCCCGATCGGCATCCGGCACTGGTATCGCCGTCACAGCAAGACCCTCGAGCGCCGCGGCGCGTGCTCCCTCAAGGTCGGGAACGGCGACCGAAACCAACGGCACGGTTTGCAAAGCAAAGCGGCTCAGCCGGCGCAAAAGCGGCTCGCCATCGACCTCTTCCAGCAACTTGTCGCCACCGCGCATCCGCTTGGCTTGTCCAGCGGCGGGCAAGATGACAGCTAGAGCCTCAACCATCGGCTTGCGCGAATTCATGTCATTGCTGCCGTTGTCCATTTGTATATTTCTGTAAATTGACAGTTTTGACTGTATCTTTTAACTGACATCATGCCCGTTAGTGTCACCGGATATGGCTCGCGGCTCTCCAGCGGTGCTTTCCCGGATCGGTTCAGACCTACAGGCCGACCGGTAGCTCCGCATAACACGCTCCGGCGAGAAAGGCGAAGCTGATGCGCGCATCCGCTCCGGAAAATCAGGAAGAACGGCTTGCGGAGCTAAGGGAATTCTCGGTTCTCGAAACCGGTCCGGAAGACAGTTTCGAGGATATAGCCCAGCTCATCCGCGATATTTGCGACGTCCCCACCGCGCTTGTCTCCCTGGTCGAAGAAGACCGTCAGTGGTTCAAGGCACGGATCGGGTTCGAATACCCTGAAACCCCGATCGATCGGGCCATCTGCGCGCACACGATCCTGTCGACCGAGATCCTCGAGATCCCCGACACGCAAGCCGATCCGCGCACGGCTGACAACCCTCTGTGTCGCGATGGCGAGACACCGGTTCGGTTTTACGCGGGCGCGCCGCTGGTGTCCGACCGGGGACATGCACTCGGCACGCTATGCGTTCTTGATACACGGCCACGCACGCTCGAGCCGCACCAGCGGCGAGCGCTGAAAGCGCTGGCATCGCAGGTGATGCGCCTTCTGGAACTGCGCCGGACGCTGCAGGCCGAAGAGATGCTCCGCAGCGAAATGGACCACCGGGTGAAGAATTCGCTTCAGACGGTGTCGAGCTTCATCCGCATCTATTCCTCGCGCGCCCAGCACGAAGAGACGAAAGACGCCCTCGATGCCATCGCGCGGCGTGTCAACGCCATCGCGCAGCTGCATGCCGAACTCTACCAGACGAACCAGTTCAATGACATCCAGCTCGATCAGTACCTGACGCGCGTCACCGAGCTCTTGTCGGCGCAGGTTGCCGAGAATGTCCGGATCGAGACGGATTTCGCACCGGTCTCGACCGAGAGCCGCACGGCCGCCCAGATCGCGATGATCGTCAGCGAATTCGCGGCCAACGCCTCCAAGCATGCCTTCCCGGATGATCGCCGCGGGATCGTGTCTCTGCGCGTCACGCGCCTCGACGGCGGAGGGCTGGAGCTGGTCTGCGAGGATAACGGCATTGGTAACGCGGCGACGCCCATCCGGTCCGAGCAAAGCGAGATCGCCTCGATCGGCATGCGTTTGATGGAGAGCGCCGCCGAGCAGATCGGCGGGCGCGTGGAGATGGGCGCAGGGGCCGACGGTTACCGGCTATCGCTCGTCATTGAGCCTCAAGGCGCGGAAGAGCCGCATCAAGCGGCCGCACTTTCAGCCGAGTGATCCGGTTGTTCTCGCGAGAGACGACCTCGAAGCGGAATCCGTGAAAGCTGAACGCCTGGCCGACGGTCGGGATCATCTGCGCCTCGTGAATCACGAGGCCGGCCACCGTGTTCGCCTCGTCATCGGGGAGCTGGTAGTCGGTCGCACGGTTGAAGTCGCGGATCGTCATTAGGCCATCGATCCAGTAATAGCCGTCCTCGGCCACGGTGATGACGTGATCGGCATCGGGGTCGAACTCGTCGGTGATCTCGCCCACGATCTCCTCGAGAATGTCCTCGAGGGTGATGAGCCCCTGCAGTGCGCCGTATTCATCGACAACAAGCGCGAAATGTGTGCGGCGGCGCAGGAACTGGCGCATCTGGTCGTCGAGCGACGTGGTGTCGGGGATGAAGTAGGGCTTCATCGCCACATCCGCGATCTTGAAATCCTGCAGCGCCGCCATCGATGCCTCGGCGCCTTCCATCAACTTGTACATGGCGCGCAGCAGATCCTTGGCATGGATCAGGCCGATGATGTTCTCGGGATCGCCGCGATAGATCGGCAAGCGCGTATGCGGACTTTCGAGGCATTGTTGCAGGATGACGGACGGATCCGAATCCGCGTCGATCATCTCGATCGAGGAGCGATGAAGCATGATTTCCTCGACGGTGCGTTCGCCAAGGTCGAGCGCGCCCAGAATGCGGTCCCGGTCCTCCTTCTCGACGATCCCCTCGGAGTGGCCGAGATTGAGCGCGCCCGCGATTTCCTCTCGCACGGCAAGAACCTGGCTGTCGGGGTCGGTCTTGACGCCGAAGAGCCCCAGGATGACCCGCACCAGCGCACGCACGGCGCTCACGACCGGCGCGAAAACGAGGATCACGACCTGGATGACCGGCGAGACCCGGCTCGCGGCGGCTTCGGGATTGGTGATCGCGTAGGTCTTGGGCAACACCTCCGCAAAGATCAGCACCAGCAATGTCATGATGAGCGTCGCAAGCGCGACGCCCGACTCGCCGAAGAGCCGCGTGAAAAGTGCAGTCGCGAGCGAGGTTGCGAGGATGTTGACAAGGTTGTTGCCAAGCAGGACCGAGCCGATAAGCCGCTCGTTGTCCTCGGTGATCTTGAGCGCCCGCTCGGCCCCCTTGTTGCCCTTGTCGGTGGCCGCACGCAGCTTTCCGCGTGACGCGGCCGTCAGCGCCGTCTCGGAGCCCGAGAAAAAGCCCGAGCAAACGAGCAAGGCCAGAATGGCAAAGGCGGTGATCCAGAATGCGGCGTCCAAGAAGCTGTCCCCGTTATTTTAATCTGTCACTGGTTATGTGGTGAGGTGGCCGGTCTTTCAAGTCGGCTCGGCCCTGCGACCGGTCGGGTGCAGTCGGATCGCGCTGTCAGTCCCGCGCAAGGGGATGATGATCGAGCACCAGCGCCCTCAACCGCTCTTCGAGGACATGGGTATAGATTTCGGTCGTCGCGACATCCGCGTGCCCGAGAAAGGTCTGGATCGCGCGCAGATCCGCGCCGTTCTCCAGAAGGTGCGTCGCGAAGGCGTGCCGCAGGATATGCGGCGTGACCTTCGCCGGGGACACACCAGCCTCGACCGCGATCTCCTTGATGAGCGCGTAGAAGCCGTGACGTGTGAGATGGCCTGACTTCGCACGCGAGGCGAAAAGGTAGGGCGAGGGTTTGAGACGCTTGTCGCGCAGCGCGGCATCCTCCTCCTCGCGCAGGGCCAGCCAATCGGCCAGCGCGGCGCGCGCATCCGGGGAAAGCGGGACCATCCTTTCCTTTCCGCCCTTGCCGCGGATCAGCAACATGCGAGGATCGCCCCGTGCCGCCGAGATCGGCAGGCTCACCAATTCGCTGACGCGCATGCCGGTCGCGTAGAGAAGCTGCATAAGACAGCGGTTCCGGCTCCGGTCGGAGGCGGTGCGTCCGTGCCGGTCCGCGGCATCGAGCAGACGATCCACCTCCGCAATGCTCAAGGTCTTTGGCAAGCGCTTGTCGCGTCCCGGACCGGCGATGCGGATCGCGGGGTTGTCCTCGCGCAGACCCTCCTCGAAGGCGAAGCGATAGACCTGCTTGATCGCCGACAGCCGACGTGCCCGCGTTGCGGTCGCGAACCCTTGTGCGGCGCAATGCAAGAGGTAGCCTTCGATGTCGGACGGGTCGGCGCTCAGCAAGCTGCGTCCTTTGCCCGAAAGCCACTCCGAAACGTCGCTTAGATCGCGCGCATAGGCTTGAAGGCTGTTCTCCGCGGCGCCGCGCTCTGCCGCCTGTGCCTCAAGGAAGGCGCCGATTAGCGCTGCGTCCGTCACCGTCCGGCCCGCATCCGGTCGAGGAGCGCAAGCTGCAGCGCAGCCCGGCGCGCGGTGTCCTCGAGGCCGACGGCGCGGAAGCTCGCAAGAGCCTCGGAGAGTTGCGGGCTGTTGCCTTCGGCCCCGGTGCTGAAAAGATCGATGGCGCGCAGGATCGCCTCGCCAAGCTGGTCATTTGCGAGACGCCGCGAGATTGCCGCGGGCGGTTCGGCATCGCCGAAGGCCGCGGCGATCGCGTCCGCATGGGGTAGGGCGCTCGTGGCCTCCGGCGCTTCGCCGCGCGCGATCGCCGCAAGGAACCCATGATCGCCGGTCGCCTCGCCGACCTGGCGCGCAGCTCTCTCATAATGCTCCGACAGAAAGCCGGCCTCGATGGCAAGATCACGCGCGCGCCCAGATAGCGGCA
Organism: Roseivivax halotolerans; assembly: GCF_900115815.1. Lineage (GTDB taxonomy): Bacteria > Pseudomonadota > Alphaproteobacteria > Rhodobacterales > Rhodobacteraceae > Roseivivax > Roseivivax halotolerans. The sequence goes on from NZ_FOXV01000008.1 coordinate 103,684, forward strand.
AGGCCAGCAGTTGATCGGCATAGAGCGCGGCGAATGGAACGAGCAGCTCGGCCTCCTCCATCTGCGGCCAGACGCGGGTCAGGGCAGAGGCGATGGACGTCGGATTGCGCGAGGTCATCGCGATGTCGAACCGCTGCATCGCCTCCACGCGGTCCCAGATGCCGCCCGACGCCGCCGGGCTCCGCAGCGTGTAGATGCCGAGAAGACGGTTCTCCGGGAGTGCGCCGCTTCGGGCCAGCCGCTCGGCGGCGGCAATCTGTGCGCGCCAGCCAGTATCGCCCGAAAGATCTGTATAGGCGAAGGCGCGCGGCAAAGGCCCGGTCGGAAGCGCCTCGCCGATGGCCTCGAACAGCGCGAATTGCAGCGGTGTCGGGCGCGAAGGCGGAGGCAGCGGCGGCAATCCTTCTGAAATCTCGGGATCGAGAAACCGCTCGAGAAGGTCGCGGTCGCGTGGAGGCAGCGTGCCGAGCGCCGCGGCGGTGCCGAAAGTCAGGCTTGCTTTCGACCAGTCGCCCTCGCGTGCCGCGCAGAAGATATCGGACGCGATGTCTTCGGTCAGCCAAGGGTCGGCGTTCAAAGCCTCGCAAGGGGCTTCGAGCCTGCCTTCGAGGAGCGATGCTTCGAGCCAGGGCGTGAAAAGGTCCGGGTGATCCGGCCCCGCGCGCTCGAGCAGGGCGAGCGCGGGATCGATCGCGCCCATCTCCATCAGGCGCGCCACACGGGCCGCGACGAAAGCGGCCCCGTCACCGTCGCCGCGGGGTGGTTCCGCCTCGGCCAGAAGAAGCGTGGTCAGCAAGGACGCGACCGCCGGAACGGCGGCTTCGCTGTCCTCGATGGCGCGGATCAGCGTGGCGGATTGACTGTTTTGCCAAAGATTTGTCGGAAGTCCCGTCACGGATGGCGGCAAGAGTCCGACCGCCGCGATGGATTGCGTACCGAGCGGTTCCTGCGCGACATCCGGCACATCCACGGCATCGGCAACCGGCGGCTCGTTCGTGGCGGGCGACGGGCTGGAGGGTTGCGAGACGGGATCGTTCAGCCAGTCGATCGCGGACAGCGGATCCTGCGCCAGTGCCGGCGCGGCAAGCCAGAACGCGCAGAAAACCGCCGCGCTATTCCGCATCAAGATCGACCGGCTGGCGAATCTCCGATTGTGGCGGGGCGAAGTCGGCACCGAAGAACTCACCGACATAGGCATAGCCGATAAGCGCGATCGCTCCGAGAATCGCGAGATAAAACAACCATTTGATCAGCCGCCCCATCGTCTCGCTCGCCTTCTGCCCCGTTATTTTTTTCCACTTATAACTGGCATTTCACCCAAGTTCACGTCATTCACGCCGAAATTGTCGTGATTGGGCGGACGATGGCCGAGGCGGCTTCGAAAAACAGATCACTTTTGACAAAGAGCGTGGTGCTTGTCGGCATGATGGGTGCAGGCAAGACGGCGGTTGGCCGGGCGCTGGCGCATATGCTGCGCGTGCCGTTCCGCGATTCCGATGCGGAGATCGTCGCCGCCGCGCAGATGTCCATTGCCGAGATTTTCGAGCGTGATGGCGAGCCTTTCTTCCGCCGCCGCGAGACAGAGGTGCTGACGCGTCTTCTCGACGGGCCGCCCGCGCTGCTGTCCACCGGGGGAGGGGCGTTTCTGCAGGATCGCAACCGCGCCCTGATTTCGGAAAAGGGGGTGTCGGTCTGGCTCGATGCCGATCTCGACCTGCTCTGGAGCCGGGTGAGACACAAGGATACGCGGCCGCTCCTGAAGACGCCCGATCCCTACCGCACCTTGTCAGAGCTCTTCGAGGCGCGTGTGCCGATCTACCGAAAGGCGGATATCGCCGTACGCACCGATCCCAGCTTTTCCATCGAGGACACCGCCCGCGCGGTGCGCGCGGCGCTGGCAAGCCGCCCGGACGTATTGAGAGAGCCAGGATGACAGAAACCGTTTCCGTCGCATTGGGCGCGCGGTCGTATGACGTGCGGATCGGGCCGGGTCTGATTGGCCGGGCCGGAGCGGAGATCGCGCCGATCCTTGCGCGTCCGCGCGTCGCCATCGTCACGGACAGGCATGTCGGCGAGTCGCACCTCGCCGCGCTCCAAGCCGCGCTTCAGGCCGAGGGGATTACCTCCGAAGCGCTGACCCTGCCTGCGGGAGAGGCCACCAAAAGCTGGGCGCATCTGCAAGAGGTGACCGAATGGCTCCTCGCTCTGCGGATCGAACGGCGCGACGTGGTGGTCGCGCTCGGTGGCGGCGTGATCGGCGATCTGGTCGGGTTCGCGGCGTCCATCCTGAGGCGCGGTGTCCGCTTCGTGCAAATCCCGACCTCGCTTCTGGCGCAGGTGGATTCCTCGGTCGGCGGCAAGACCGGGATCAACTCGCCGCATGGCAAGAACCTCGTTGGCGCATTCCATCAGCCATCGCTCGTGCTGGCCGATATCGATGCGCTCTCGACCCTGGCTCCGCGCGACTTTCTGGCGGGATATGGCGAGGTCGTGAAATACGGGCTCCTGGGCGACGCGGCCTTCTTTGACTGGCTGGAGGCGCATGGTCCCGACATGGCTGCGGGCGATCTCGAGGCGCGGGCCTACGCGGTGCGTCGTTCGGTCGAGATGAAGGCCGAGATCGTGGCCCGCGACGAGACCGAGCAGGGCGACCGCGCGCTTCTCAACCTCGGGCATACGTTCTGCCACGCACTGGAAGCTGCGACCGGCTATTCGGATCGTCTTCTGCATGGTGAAGGCGTCGCTATTGGCTGCGGCCTGGCCTTCGAGCTGTCTTCTCGGCTGGGGCTCTGTTCCCAGGAGGAGCCGAGCCGCGTGCGCGCCCACATCTCCGCGATGGGCATGAAGACGGATCTTGCGGATATTCCCGGCGATTTGCCGGACGGGCAGGCGCTGCTGAAGCTCATGGGGCAGGACAAGAAGGTGGTCGACGGCAGATTGCGTTTCATTCTTGCGCGGCGGATCGGCGAGGCTTTCGTGACCTCCGACGTGCCGGGCGAGGCGGTGCTGGCGGTGCTGGAGGACGCACTCAGCGCGAGGCGCGCCTCCTGAGGAGCCGTGCCGCACTCCCTTGCGTGACGTAACCCACGAGGCGGCCCGACGGGCCGGTCACGCCGATTGCGTGCCGCTCTCCGAGGACATCCAAGAGGTGCCCCGCCGGGCGGCTCATCGGCAGGCTCATAACGTCGGCCTCCATGACGTCCGCGATACGCCCTCCGCCGTCGGCTTCGAGGATCGCATCGGCCTCCACGAACCCGGCGAGCTTGCCGTCACGGCCCACCACCGGGAAGATCGACTGGTCGGAGCTGCGAACCAGTTCTGCCGCCGCGCTGACGGGCGCATCGGGCGAGAGGTGCGTGAAGTCGCGCAGCATCGCGTCGCCGACGCTGAGATCGGACAGGGCCGCCCGGCTCTTCATCTGGCCAAGCTCGGCATTGCCTGCAAGGAACACGAACAGCGCGACGAGACCCAGAAGGAAGTTTCCGCTCCAGAGCGCGTAGGCCGCGAAGGCCAGCGCGAAGGCTTGCCCGATCCTGACCGCGAAAAGCGTTGCCCGCAGACGCGGCAGGAAGATCGCGAGCACGCCGCGAAGCACCCGGCCGCCATCCATCGGGAAGGCCGGGATCATGTTGAAGAGAACCAGCAGGATATTGACGCTCAGAAGCGCGCTCGCGAACGCACCGGCTGAGGTTTCGAGCGCGAGCGAGGTCGAGGGGCCGAAGCCCGCAAGCCAGAGCGCGGCGGCGATCACCACATTGACGAGCGGGCCCGCCAGCGCGACCGCGATCTCCTGGAACGGGCGATCGGGCATCCGTTCAAGACGCGCAAGCCCGCCGATGGGCAGAAGCGTGATGTCGGGCGTGCGGATGCCGAAGCGGCGTGCCATCAGCGCATGGCCGAATTCATGGGCAACGACGCATGCGAACAGCGCCATGACGAAGAGAATGTTGGACAGTGCCGCGCCCGCTCCGCCGATGCCCCAGGCCGAGGCCCCGACCCACAACAGGAGCAGGAAGAATGTCGCGTGAATACGCACTTCCGATCCCAGAAGTCGTCCGATGGGAAATGACCAGCTCATGCGTCCTGCCTCGTACGTCCTGTCTTGTTGCACCTCACATGGGGCTCGCACGGCCAAAGACCAAGGCACGGGCGACGGCTGGTCGCGATGACGAAAAACGCCGCGTCCTGTCGGGCGCGGCGTTGAAGCTGTTCGATGAAGGAATGGATCAGAACGGGATCTCGTCGTCGATATCCCGCGACGGGGCGCGCGAGCCGCCACCACCGCCGGAGCCGCCACCGTAGCCGCCGCCCTGGTCGCCGCCGCCATAACCACCGCCCTGATCGCCTCCACCGTAGCCGCCGCCGTAATCGTCGGAATAGCCGCCACCGCCGCCGCCATAGCCGCCGTCGCCACCGCCGCCCCGGCTGTCGAGCAGCGTCAGCTCACCGCGATAGGGGCGCAGCACAACCTCCGTGGAATACCGGTCCTGGCCGGACTGGTCCTGCCATTTGCGCGTCTCGAGCTGGCCTTCGATGTAAACCTTGGAGCCCTTCTTGAGATATTGCTCCGCGATCCGCGCGAGCGGTTCGGAGAAGATCGCGACGGAATGCCACTCGGTGCGCTCGCGACGCTCGCCGGTGTTGCGATCCTTCCAGTTCTCCGAGGTGGCGATACGCAGGTTGCACACCTTGCCGCCATTCTGGAACGTCCGCGTCTCGGGGTCGCGCCCGAGATTTCCGACGATGATCACCTTGTTCACGGATCCGGCCATGACGATCCCCTCTTTCTCATCCGATTCCGGGCCACGCGGCCCGATCCTTCAGGCGACGTTACACCACCAAAACCGAGAATGGTAAACGCCGTCTTGAGATCAGACGCTCAGGACTCGCAAATTCCTCAGATCCGCGTATAGTCCCGCCGGACAGTGACGACAGGGACCGGGGGACAAATGCGCAAGGTCATCTGCGCTGCAGCCGCTTTTGCGGTGACGGCGAGCCTCGCTCATGCCGACGTTCTATCGACGCAAGGACGCGGCAAACTCTTCACCAACCAGACCAGCGTGCTCGATAAACGCGCCTCCGAGCAATACCGCAGCTCGGTGCGCCTTCAGCCGACGCGGGTAAAGACGCCCACCAAGTGGGACACCGAGGAAACGCCGCGCTACTCGGGCAAATACAAGGGCATCTACCTGCAATCGGCGCGCCTTGCCGCGCAGCGTCACGGCATTCCCGAAGACCTGTTCCTGCGCCTTGTGCAGCAGGAATCGGGCTGGAACCCAAAGGCTTTGTCGCACAAGGGCGCGATCGGCCTCGCCCAGCTCATGCCGGGCACCGCGAGCCGACTGGGCGTGGACCCGCATGATCCCGAGCAGAACCTCGACGGCGGCGCGCGGTATCTGCGCGTGCAGTACAACCGGTTCAAGTCTTGGCGGCTGGCGCTCGCGGCCTACAATGCCGGCCCCGGCGCGGTCGAGAAGTACGGCGGCATTCCGCCTTACAAGGAAACCAAGAACTACGTCGCGATCATTCTCGGGAGCTGATGCTCACTCCTCGTCTCGCGCCCCTTCGGCCCATCCGAGCGCGTAGAGGTGGATTTCGAAGGATGGGTGCATCTCTGCCCCGAGGATACCGGGCCGGAAATGCCGGAACAGCGCGCGCCAATAAGGCTGCACGATCACCGCATCCTCGACCAGCATCCGCTCCAGCTCGGCCATGACCTCGCGCCGCTCCTCGGCGCTCGCGATCGCGCGGGCACGGGCCAGCGCTGCATCGAACTCCGAATTGGCGTAAGCGCTTTCGTTCCACACCGCGCCCGAACGATAGGCGAGCGACAGTGTCTGCACGCCGAGAGGGCGGTGGTTCCACTCGGTGATCGAGAGCGGAAAGTCCTTCCAGGCCGACCAGAAGCGCGATCCGGGAAGGACGGTCTGGCGCGCGGGAATGTCGGCATCGAGAAGCAGGGCGACCACCGCTTCGCCGGTCCTCCGGGCCACGCCGTCATCGAGCGTGACAACGTCATGCGTCACATCGATCTTGCCCGCCTGCACGATTAATGCGCGGCCCTCTGCGGGCGCGAACCGCGGCGGGCCTATATCGGCGTAATCGGGCTGGATCGGGGCGACGTGGTGATTGGCGGCGACCTCGCCACGGTCGCCATAGCCGAGCTCGAGGCAGATCGCGTTGTCTATGGCGAGGCTGAGGCCGCGACGGATACGCGGATCGGCATAAAGCTTCTCGCCATTCACATCCGCATTCTGATTGCCGCGCAAAACCACCGTGGAGGCCGTGTCCGTGCGCGAGCTTTCCCAGCCAAGCTCCGTCGCAGCGTCTATGAAACGGCCCACATTCTCGTAGAGCATATCGACCCGGTCGTCCTCGATCGCTGCCACCCAGGAGGCCGGATCGGTGCCGAGGTCGATGAACTCGATCCGCTCGAGCGTTGCCGGCCCGAACCCTTCGACCTTGGTCCCCCACCAGTCGTAGCCCTCGCGCCTCACGAGGATTGCCCGCTCTCCTGTCGAGATGAGCTCTGGCCGGTAGGGGCCTGTTCCGACGGGATTTTCTAGCATCGTCTCGGGCGTGAAGCCGGGCGGGATGACCGCGGCGGGATAGTCGGCGAGCGCCACGATCAGCGTCACATCGGGGCTGCCCGGTCGCAGTCGAACGCGCATCGGATCGACGATCTCGACCGCGCCTTCGCGAAGGCCGCCCATCTCGGGATCACTCAGCGACGACAGGCTCGCCGCCATGACGTTTCCAGGCACCTCCGGCTCGCACCAATAGGCGAACATGCGCGCCACGTCCTGCGCGGTGAATTCCGTGCCGTCTGACCAACGCACGCCGGGACGAATCTTGAGCAGGTATTCGGTCGCGTCCGCGTTGACCTCCCAATCCTCAAGGAGCATGCCCCGGACCGATCCGTCGCGTTGATACTCGACAAGGTATTCGAGCCATCCGCGCGTGACATTGGCGATCTCGGGCCAGTCCATCGTGCGTGGATCCTTGAGCGCGCGCACATCCTGCTGGATGCGAAGCGTGCCGCCGGATGCCCGTCGCGGCGCATCCTGAGCGGCAAGCGGACGCGGCAAGCCAAGCGCGCCGAGCGCGGCTGCCGATGCGCCGAGTGCCGTCGCGCGCGTCAGGAACTCGCGCCGCGAAAGCTGACCTGAGCGATATTCCATCCCGAGCGCCGGGATCGACGGGTGAAGCCGCATCATGCCCGTCCCGTGGTCAGGGCGCGCTTTCGCAGCGACGATGGCGTCTGGCCGGTATGGCTCTGGACGAAGCGGGTGAAATACGCGGCCGAATGAAAGCCGAGCGCCTCCGCCACGCCCGAGATCGGCGGCTCCGCTTGCCCCAGCATCACGCGAGCTTCGTAAAGCTTGCGCTCGGTGATGATCTCGGCGGCGGTCTTGCCCGAGGCGGCGCGGCAGACGCGCGTGAGATGCGTCGGCGTCACGCCGAGCGCCCCTGCATAATCCGCCATCACCCGGTCTGATCGGAACTCGCGCACAACGAGATCCGAGAAGCGCCGCGCCAGCCTTTGCGTCGCGGTGTCTTTCGGTCGATCCGCGGCACCTTCGGCGATCTGCCGGCGCAGCCAGACGGTCGCAAGCCTCAGATGCGCCTCGAGCGAATCCGTAAGGTAGAGCCGGTCGCGGCCGATCTCGCGGCTCATCGCCTCAATCTCCGCGGTCAACTCCGCCTGGGCGAGGCTGTCGCGGCAGCGCACGTGTTCGGGCTGGCGCTTCGGCAGCTCCATCATGCCGGCAGGTGCCTCGATCACGCTCGCTAGCGATTGCGGCGTCAGCTCCAGGCCAAAGAGTGTGCCAGCCGGCAGGAAAATCGCGTTGTGGCTGCCATAGCCGCGCAGCACGCCGCCGATATTCACCCGGCCCTGACCCTTGGTGATCCAGATCAGAAGATCGGTGTCGCGGTCATGCAGATCCGAGATCCGCCACGGCGCGCCGCGCGTGAACTTGCCGATATTCTCGCAGCGGATGCGGCGCGGCACGGCGGCGGTGTCGTGGATCTTGCCTGGTTTTCGCAGGAAGCTCGGGCCGGATGCCATCTCAGACCTCCGCACGCGCAGGATCGATCCAACGCCATGCGCCCATGTTGGAGCGGAACCAGGTTCGCTGGCGCTTTGCGAATTGCCGTGTCTGGATCACGGCGCTGCTGATCGCGTCATCGAGACTCATAACTCCTTCAACATGCGATATGAGCTCGCGCGCGCCAATGGCTTTCGCGGAGGGACGCGCCATCGTGAACCCGGCTGCGTTTTCTTTCGCCTCTTGCAGCGCACCTTCGGCGATCATCTGCCGAAATCGCGTCTCGATCCGCGCATTCAACCAGTCCTTGTCTGGGCCGATGACGATGGTTTCGGCCTCGTCGGGCGCCAGCAGTGGCGGCGGCGTCTCGGCTTGCCAGGCGGCAAGTCCCTTTCCGGTCGCGCGATAGACCTCCCAGGCGCGCTGCACGCGCATGGGGTTCGCGGTGTCGATCCGGCCGCGGGTTTCCGCGTCCATCTCGGGCAGGAGCGCATCCGGCCCGCCTTCAGCCAGACGCGCCATCGCCTCTTGGCGAAGCGCGTCCGGCACAGGTGGGATCTGTGCAAGACCTCGAGTCAACGCGTTGAAATAGAGCCCCGTACCGCCGACGATGATGGGGCGCTCGGGGCCATCGAGCCAGGGCGCGATCTCGCGCAGCCATTCGCCGACAGAATAGGGGTGATCGCCCGGCACGTGGCCGTATAGCGCGTGAGGCGCACGGGCCTCTTCCATAGGAGAGGGCCGCGCCGTCAGAACGCGCCAATCGGAGAAGACCTGGATCGCGTCGGCATTCAGGATGACCCCGCCCTGCGCTTCGGCGATGGCGAGCGCGAGCCCCGATTTACCCGACGCGGTCGGCCCCGCGATCAGCACGGGTCGGTCGGGGTGAATGCTGGACAGGTCGATCATCGGCGGCTGGGTCTCATCCTCATCCCGCGCCATTGTCATCGGGCACGATTTCCGACATCTATGGCCGCAATCCTAGACCGCCACAGTCACGGAGCGCAACATGGCCCAAGGCGACGAGCATACCACCACCTTCAAACGGGTTTTGTTGAAGATTTCGGGCGAGGCGCTGATGGGCGACCAGGGTTACGGCCTGCATCCCCCGACGGTGGAGCGGATTGCCCGCGAAGTGCAGTCGGTCCAGGAGATGGGTGTCGAGATCTGCATGGTCATCGGCGGCGGCAATATCTTCCGCGGTCTGGCCGGATCGGCGCAGGGGATGGAGCGGACGACCGCCGATTACATGGGTATGCTCGCCACGGTCATGAACGCGCTCGCGATGCAATCGGCGCTCGAAGGGCTCGGCGTCTATACTCGGGTGATCTCGGCCATCCGGATGGACGAGGTGGCTGAACCTTACATCCGCCGCCGCGCCGTGCGCCACCTTGAGAAAAAGCGCGTCTGCATCTTCGCCGCCGGTACGGGCAATCCGTATTTCACTACCGATACGGCCGCGACGCTCCGCGCAAACGAGATGGCCTGCGAGGCGATCTTCAAGGGAACGAAGGTCGACGGCGTGTACGACAAGGATCCGATGCAGCATCCCGACGCGGTGCGGTACGACGAGGTCAGTTACGACGATTGCCTGGCCAAGCACCTCAAGGTCATGGATGCCTCCGCGATCGCGCTTGCGCGCGACAACAACCTGCCGATCATCGTCTTCTCGCTCGACGAGCCGGGCGGCTTCCGGGGTATTCTTGCAGGTAAAGGCACCTATACGAAGGTTCACGGCTAGGGGCTGACGGATGGGGCGTCTATACAAGACCTGCCGCGTCCCTTAGAACGCCCAGCGACGCATAAAAAACATCACGACGACCGAGACAGGATCATGGCTGACGATTTCGAACTGGATACCGACGATCTGAAGCGGCGCATGGATGGCGCCATGTCCAACCTCAGAACCGAATTCGCCTCGCTGCGGACGGGCCGGGCCTCGGCCTCGATGCTGGAGCCGGTGCAGGTCGAGGCTTACGGGCAGATGACGCCGATCAACCAGGTCGGCACAGTGAACGTGCCCGAGCCGCGCATGGTCACCATCAACGTTTGGGACAAGAGCCTCGTCAACAAGGTGGACAAGGCGATCCGCGAGTCGGGACTAGGGATCAATCCGCAGATGAACGGCACGATCATCATGCTGCCGATCCCCGAACTCAACGAGGAACGCCGCCGCGAGCTGACCAAGGTCGCAGGTCAATACGCCGAGAATGCGCGCGTCTCCGTGCGGAACGTCCGCCGCGACGGCATGGACCAGATCAAGAAGGCCAAGAACGACGGCATGTCCGAGGACGATCAGAAGTTCTGGGAGACCGAGGTTCAGGATCTGACCGACGATTACATCAAGCGCGTGGACGAGGCGCTCGAGACCAAACAGCAGGAAATCATGCAGGTCTGAGACCCCGCACCCGCCCGCGCAGCACGAAGACCGGTCAGGAGGCCGTTTCGATGTCGAAACAGGACAAGCCCGCAGGCGCGCCGCGCCATGTCGCCGTCATCATGGACGGCAATGGCCGGTGGGCGCAAAGCCGGGGGCGGCCGCGCCTTTTCGGGCACCAGGCGGGCGCGCGGCGCGTGCGAGAGATCGTCGAGGCCTGCCCCGATTGCGGTGTCGAATACCTGACGATCTTCGCCTTCTCGACAGAGAACTGGAAGCGCACCCAGGACGAAGTTGCGGGTCTCATGTCCCTCTTCCGGATCTACATCACACGCGAGGCGCGGGCGCTGCGCGACAACGACGTTCGTGTGCGCTTCATCGGCGATCGGGTGCGTCTCGACCACAAGTTGCAGAAGCTGATGGACCAGCTCGAGGCGATGACGGCCCATTGCGAAGGCACGAACCTGACGATCGCGCTCAATTACGGCGGCCGTGACGAGGTCGCCCGCGCAACCAAGCGCCTTGCCGAGGACGTCGCCGCGGGCCGGCTCGATCCGGCCGATGTCGGCGAGGAGACGCTGCCGCGCTATCTCGACACCTGCCTTCTGCCCGATCCCGATCTCGTCATTCGCACGAGCGGCGAGGCGCGGATCTCGAACTTCCTACTGTGGCAATCCGCCTATTCCGAATACGAATTCGTCGACACGCTCTGGCCCGATTTCACCGCAGCCGAATTCGCCCGGCTGACCGAAACCTTCGGAAGGCGGGAACGCCGCTACGGAGCCGTGCCTGCATGAGTGCCAGGTCACGCTGGAACGACCTCTCCGAACGGATGATTTCGGGCATCGTGCTGGTGGCGGTCGGCATGACCGTCGTCTGGATCGGTGGATTCACCTTCCATATCGCGATCGCGCTCATTGTTGGTCTTATGGTCTGGGAATTGGTCTCGATGCTGGACCACGACCGCGCGAAGACCCCGCTTGTTCTGGGTGTGGCCTCGGGGATCGCGGTGCTGACGGCAGGCGAGGTCTCGCCCGCGGTTGCGATGCCGCTGCTGCTGGCGCCCTCGATGCTCGGTATCGGGCAGATGAGCCGGGGCGGCGTGACCTTTGCCAGCTTCACTGCCCTTATCATGCTCGCGGGCTACGGCATGATGGCTCACCGCGACGATTACGGGCTCTTCTGGATGCTCTGGCTCGTGCTGGTCGTCGTGGCAACGGATGTGGCGGGCTACTTTGCGGGCCGCCTGATCGGCGGGCCGAAATTCTGGCCGCGGGTCAGCCCCAAGAAGACCTGGTCGGGCACTGTGGCGGGTTGGATCGCTGCAGGCGCGCTCGGCGCGGCCTTCGCGGCATTGTCGAACGCCAATTACGGGCTGGTGCCATTGTCGATCGCGATCTCGATGGCGAGCCAGCTCGGCGATATCGCCGAAAGCGCGATCAAGCGCCGGGCAGGGGTCAAGGACAGCTCGAACCTCATTCCCGGCCATGGCGGTCTGTTCGACCGGTTCGACGGTATGCTGGGCGCGGCGCTCTTCATCCTGATCGCGGGGCAGATCGTCGGCTTCCCGCCGGGTTTGCCGCCGAGCATGTGACCGGATGACCGACAGACGGCGCATCTCCATCTTCGGGGCGACAGGCTCCATCGGACAGAACACGCTCGACCTTGTCGCGCGCGAGCCGGATCGGTTCGAGGTTGTCGCTCTGACCGGCGGCCGTAACGTGGCGCAGCTGGCGGCGGATGCGCGGCGCTTCGGCGCGAGCCTTGCCGTCACCGCTTTCGAGGATGCCTTGCCCGACCTGCGCGCGGCGCTTGATGGCTCCGGCATCGAGGCGGCGGCGGGCGAGGCTGCCCTTGTAGAGGCTGCGCGCCGGCCGGCGGATCTGGTCATGTCCGCCATCGTCGGGGCGGCGGGGCTCGCACCGGGGCTCGCGGCGCTTGAGACGGGCGCGTCGCTCGCGCTTGCCAACAAGGAAAGCATGGTTTGCGCGGGCCCCTTGGTCATGGCGACGGCAGAGGCGCATGGCGGCCGTGTCATTCCCGTCGACAGCGAGCATTCAGCCGTGTTCCAGGCGCTCCTCGGCGAAGATATCGCTTGCGTCGAGCGTGTCATCATCACCGCATCGGGCGGTGCGTTCCGCGACTGGCCGCTGGAGAAGCTGGCCGAGGCGACGCCCGCAGAGGCCGCGACGCACCCCAATTGGGACATGGGCCAGCGTATCACCATCGATAGCGCCTCGATGTTCAACAAGGCGCTGGAACTGATCGAGACGAAGGAATTCTTCGGCTTCGCACCGAGCCAGATCGAGGCCGTGGTCCACCCCGAATCCATGATCCACGCGCTTGTCGGCTTCTGCGATGGCGGCCTCATGGCGCATGTCGGTCCGCCGGATATGCGCCATGCCATCGGTTTCGCGCTGAACTATCCCGCGCGCCGTCCCGTGCCGGTGGAGCGGATCGACCTTGCCAAGCTCGCGACGCTGACTTTCCGGCCCGCCGACGAAACGCGCTGGCCCGCCCTCCGCGTCGCGCGCGAGGTGATGGAAACGGGCGGTCTTTCGGGCGCGGTCTTCAATGCCGCCAAGGAGCGCGCGCTCGATGCGTTTATCGATGGCCGGATCGGATTCCTCGACATGCCGCGCATTGTGGAGCGCGTTCTCGACAGGGTTTCGGCCAAGGGCGGTCTCAATATCGACGTGATCACGCTTGATAAGGTGCTCGAAGCAGACCATCTCGCACGAAGGCTTGCGGACGAAGAAATAGGCTGAAGAAGGGCAGGGGTTTTGGATCTGGTGACGCTCATTCCGCAGTTCGGAGGTCTCCTCTGGACGCTTCTGGCCTTTATTGTCGCCCTGTCGGTGATCGTCGCCATCCACGAATACGGCCATTACATCGTCGGACGCTGGTCGGGTATCGACGCCGACGTCTTCAGCCTCGGCTTCGGCCCGGTGATCTATTCGCGAGACGACAAGCGCGGCACGCGCTGGCAGATCGCGCTCTTCCCGCTCGGCGGATACGTCAAATTCCGCGGCGATGCGAACCCCTCGGGCGGCAAGGACGAAGCGGCGATGAGCGCGCTGCCGGAGAGTGAGCGCCGCCGCACGATGAACGGCGCGCCGCTTTGGGCGCGGGCCGCGACGGTTGCCGCCGGGCCGATCTTCAACTTCATCCTGTCCATTCTCGTCTTCACGGGCGTCTTCATGGCGCGCGGCGTGGTGTCCGAGCCGATCACAGTGGGCGATCTGCGCCCGCTGCCCTCGGTGCAGGAGCTGGAGCCCGGCGACGAGATCGTCGAAATCGCCGGTGTCGCCCCGCCGAGTTTCGAGGCTGCGGCAGATTTCGAAAGCTTCCTCGACGGCCTGCCGACCGAGCCCGTGCTCGACTACACCGTGCGCCGCGGCGAGGACGAGATCGTCTTTGAAGGCCCTTACGTCTATCCGCCTATCGCGACTTCGGTGGTGCCGCGCTCTGCCGCGGACGATGCGGGCTTCCGGAAGGGCGACGTGATCCTCACCATCGATGGCGCGGATGTCTTCGCCTTCGACCAGCTGCGCGAAAAGGTGGAGGGGTCCGAAGGCGCGCCGCTCGATCTTGAGATCTGGCGCGATGGCGAGGTGATCGAAACGACGCTGACGCCGCGGCGGACCGACGAGCCGCAGCCTGACAATTCCTTCCGCACGGTCTACCGGATCGGTATCGTGGGCGGTCTCTTTTTCGAGCCAGCCACGGAAACCCCCGGACCCTGGGATGCCGTCTCCTCGGGTGTGGCGCAGACCGGCATGATCATTGAAGGGTCGATCTCCGGTCTCTGGCACATGATCACCGGCGCGATCTCCACCTGCAATCTCTCGGGCCCCATCGGCATCGCCGAGACGAGCGGCTCGATGGCAAGCCAGGGGACGACCAATTTCATCTGGTTCATCGCCGTCCTGTCGACCGCGGTCGGGCTTCTGAATCTGTTTCCGGTTCCCGTTCTCGACGGGGGACATCTGTGCTTTTACGCCTATGAGGCTGTCTCGGGGCGTCCGCCTTCCGACCGCGCGCTCAAAGTGCTGATGTCGATCGGCCTGACGCTCGTGCTGTCCCTCATGGTTTTCGGCATCACCAACGATCTGTTCTGTCCCTGATCCGACAGGGGCAGCGGCCATTCTGGCGCCGCGCCCTTGCCGCAAAACTGCCGCAATCAGGTGGCAGCTATCATCCGTGAAACGGCAGCTTTACGGATAAGGACATGCAACAGGCCATTCATGACGGCTATCGCAGCCTCGGGTTGATCGTGAACCTGAACTGGGACCGCATCCTCTACGGTCTGACCATCGTTGTGGCCCTGTGCCTCGGCACGTTCGTGGGCTCTTTCTGAGCGCTATTTTCCCCCTTCTGGCTTTTGACAAGGTTCGCCAATCCCGATACTGACTTCTTTGAGGGATGTCTGAAGGATAGGCGGGATGTCGAGCACGACCAACGCGCGGCCGCGTCTGGCGGCGCTAAACGCGATGACCAAACGCGCAAGTTTGGCGATTTTTGCACTCACGGCGACGACGGCTCTGGTGTCTGTTCCACAATCGGTGGTGGCGCAGACCTTCGTCTTCAACAACGTGCAGATCGAAGGCACCCAGCGGATCGAGCCGTCCACGATTCTGAGCTATGCCGGGATCGCGCGTGGTGAACCGGTCTCGGCCGGGCAACTGAACGATGCCTTCCAGAACATCCAGAATTCGGGCCTTTTTGAGAGCGTCGAGATCGTCCCGCAGGGCAACACGCTCCTGATCCGGGTCGTCGAGTATCCGACGATCAACCGCATTGCGATCGAGGGCAACCGGCGCATCGACGACGAGGACCTCGCGCCGCTTCTGCAATCGCAATCGCGCCGGGTCTATTCGCCCTCTACCGCCGAGGCCGACGCGAACGAGATCGCCGAAGCCTATCTTCAGCAGGGCCGGATCGCCGCACGCGTTCAGCCGCGCGTCATTCGCCGCTCCGATAACCGCATCGACCTTGTCTTCGAGGTGTTCGAGGGCGGTGTCGCCGAGGTCGAGCGCATCGGCTTTGTCGGCAACCAGCAATATTCCGATCGTCGCCTGCGCCGCGTTGTCGAGACCAAGCAGGCCGGCCTTCTGCGCGCGATCATTCAGAGCGACACGTTCATCGAGGATCGCATCCAGTTCGACCAGCAGCTTCTCGAGGATTTCTACGCCTCGCGCGGCTACGTCGACTTCCGTATCACCGGCGTGAACGCGGAACTCGCGCGGGAACGTGACGGCTATTTCGTGACCTTCAACGTCGAGGAAGGCCAGCAATTCCGCTTCGGACAGGTTAGCGTGACCTCCGATCTGCCGGAAGTGGACATTCCCGCCTTCCAAAGCGCGACCACTGTTCGCACGGGCAACATCTACGCACCGCAGCTCGTCGACCGCGACATCGAGCGCCTCGAGCGTCGGGCGGTCGAGGAAGGGCTCGATTTCGTCCGCGTCGAACCGCGCGTGATCCGCAACGATCGCGACCTGACGCTCGATGTCGAGTTCGTGCTGACGCGCGGGCCGCGCATCTTCGTCGAGCGGATCGACATCGAAGGCAACACCACCACGCTCGACCGTGTCGTGCGCCGCCAGTTCGAAACCGTCGAAGGCGATCCCTTCAACCCGCGCGAGATCCGCAACGCCGCTGAACGCATCCGGGCGCTCGGCTATTTCGCGGACGCGCAGGTGGAAGCCCGCGAAGGCTCCTCGCCGCAGCAGGTGATCGTCGATGTCGATGTCGAAGAGCAGCCCACCGGCTCCATCAGTATCGGCGGCTCCTTCTCAAGCTCGACCGGTTTCGGTCTGAACTTGTCCTTCGCGGAGCAGAACTTCCTAGGCCGCGGTCAACAGCTTAGCCTTTCGGCAACTACAACTGCGGACACAGAACGATATTCTTTCGACTTTGTCGAGCCGGCACTCCTGGGCCGGGATCTCGCCTTCGGTTTGGGGCTGTCCTATGCGCGGACGGAACAGGATAACTCTGACTACAACACGGAAGTAGCACGATTTTCGCCCTCTCTAGCATTTCCAATCTCAGAAAATGGTCGTCTGAGACTTAGCTATACACTTGAGAGCACAGACTTGACCGTGCCCGATGCATCGGATGTCGGCGGGATTGTACGTGCCGAGGCGGCGCAGGGTCAGGTTATCAAAAGCTCGCTCGGCTACCGCTTCAGCTACGACACGCGCCGGACCGGGCTCGACCCGAACGCGGGCGTGCTTCTGGAGTTCGGACAGGAATTCGGGGGCGTCGGCGGCGATGTGTCCTTCGTCGAGACCCGCGCGCGCGCCGTGGCGCAGCGCTTGGCCTTCAGCGAGGAAGTGACGCTCCGCGCGACCCTCGAAGCTGGCGCGCTCAATTATCTCGACGGCGATTCAAGCCGCGTGACCGACCGCTTCTTCCTTGGCTCGAGCCTCATGCGCGGCTTCGAGCCCGGCGGGATCGGCCCGCGCGAAGTTGGCCCAGGCGTTGATGACGCGCTTGGCGGCGATTACTTCGCGGTCGCTCGCTTCGAGGCCGAATTCCCGTTGGGCCTGCCGGACGAATACGGCGTCTCGGGCGGCGTGTTCTACGATGTCGGCACGCTCTGGGGCGTCGAGAACAAGGACAACGCGACGGGATCGGTGCTCTACGATGATGCCTCGATCCGGCAGGTCGCGGGTGTGTCGCTGTTCTGGGACACGCCGCTCGGCCCGTTGCGGTTCAACTTCTCCGAGGCCCTTCAGAAGGAAAAAGAGGATCGTGAACAGAACTTTGAGCTGACGATCTCGACCGACTTCTGATGATACGTCTCTGGGCGATCTGGCTCGGCAGCGCGATCCTCGCGCTGGTATTGGCCTTGCCCGTTCTGGCGCAAGACCAAGGCTCTGGCGAGCGCGCGGTCGTCCGCTCGCCGATCCTGACCATTGAGTCCGAGCGGTTCTTTGGCGAAAGCGCGTTCGGTCAGCGGCTTCTGTCGCAGATCGAGGAGGACGGACAGGCACTCGCCGCGGAAAACCGGCGTCTCGAGGCCGAACTCACCGCAGAGGAACGCCGGCTGACCGAGCTGCGCGGAACCGTTGAGCCGGAAGCGTTCCGCGAGATGGCCGACGATTTCGACACCCGCGTTCAGGACCTGCGCCAGCAACAGGACGCGAAGGCGCGCGCGCTCGCCAATCGTGACGAGACCGCCCGGCGGCAATTCTTCAGCGCGGCC
The DNA here is from genome assembly GCF_900115815.1 of Roseivivax halotolerans. Lineage (GTDB taxonomy): Bacteria > Pseudomonadota > Alphaproteobacteria > Rhodobacterales > Rhodobacteraceae > Roseivivax > Roseivivax halotolerans. The sequence continues at coordinate 121,325 of NZ_FOXV01000008.1, forward strand.
CAGCCCGTGCTCGGTGAAATCCTGCGCGATGCTGGTGCGGCGCTGATCCTCGAACGCGGAAACGTCCTGCTGAGCGCGAATTCCATCGACATCACCGACGTCGCGATCGCGCGCGTCGACGCCACGATCGGCGATGGCTCCGACCTGGGTTCGGGCGCACCGGAAGGCACGCCGACAGAGCAGGCGCCGCAGCCGCAGGCGGACGACGGATCGCTCTTCGATATGGGCGAGGGCGCGCCGAACGCCACGGAGTGACGCGCTTGCCAGTTCGGGCCGAGGTTGCTACCGAACGGGAAAGCACAAATTCCGGGGAGCGGGCATGTCCGACGATCTCAAACGCGCCGATATCCAACTGATCCAGCGCATTCTGCCGCACCGGTATCCCTTCCTTCTGGTGGACCGGCTCGAAGAGATCGACGGCTATTCCTCGGCCGTAGGCATCAAGAACGTCACGATGAACGAGCCCCATTTCCAGGGCCATTTCCCCGGCACTCCGATCATGCCGGGTGTCACCATCGTCGAGGCGATGGCCCAGACTGCTGGGGTGATGGTCGGGACTGCGCTCGATCTCGCCGACAAGAACATGCTCATTTACTTCATGGGCATCGACGGCTGCAAATTCCGCCGCAAGGTCGTGCCGGGCGATCAGCTCCGCATGCGTCTCGAGACGGTGCGCGGCAAGCCGGGCGGCAAGGTCTGGAAGTTCAAGGGCCAAGCGACCGTCGAAGGCGAGATGGCCGCCGAGGCGGAGTTCACCGCGATGATGGACCTCACCTCTTGACCGGAAGCCGCATTCATCCCAGTGCCGTGATCGAGGACGGGGCCGAGATCGGTCCCGGCTGCGAGATCGGCCCGTTCTGCCATATCGGCCCGGATGTCCGGATCGGGCCCGGCAACGTTTTTAAATCGCATGTCGTGGTCACGGGAGAGACCGAAATCGGCGCGGAGAACGCGATCTATTCCTTTGCGGTGATCGGGGAGATCCCACAGGACAAGAAATTCAAAGGCGAGAAGACCCGTCTCGTCATCGGCGATCGAAATCGCATCCGCGAACACGTGACGATGAATGCCGGCACCGATGGCGGTGGCGGCGTCACGAGTGTCGGCAATGACGGTCTGTTCATGGCGGGATGCCACGTCGCGCATGATGTGCGGATCGGGAACAACGTGATCCTTGTGAACAATTCCGCGCTCGCGGGCCATTGCGTGATCGAGGACGATGTCATCGTCGGCGGCCTCTCGGGCGTGCATCAGTTCGTGCGGATCGGACGCGGTGCGATCATCGGCGCGGTGACGATGGTGACGAACGACGTCATTCCCTACGGGCTGGTGCAGGCCCCGCGCGGCGTGCTCGACGGGCTGAACCTCGTCGGGCTGAAGAGGCGGGGCGTCGCGCGCTCGGACATCACGGCGCTGAGGGCCGCGTTCCAGATGCTCGCGCAAGGCGAAGGCGCGTTCCAGGACCGTGCGCGCCGTCTCGGCGAAGACACGGAAAGCCCCTACGTCCGCGAGATCGTCGATTTCGTCCTCGCCGCCACTGACCGTCACTTCCTGACGCCGGGCTGACGCGGCGATGCTGGGTCTCATCGCAGGGCGCGGAGCGTTGCCGGGCGCGGTCTCCGCGGCGCGGGTGGAAAAGCCTCTCGTCGCCGCGCTCGAAGGCAATGCCCCGGATAGCGTGACGCCGGATCTGACATTCCGGCTCGAGACGCTCGGCACGCTGATCGAAACCTTCAGCGCGCGCGGCGTGCGGGAGGTCTGCCTCTGCGGCAGTATCGACCGGCCCCAGATCGACCCGGCCCGCATCGATGCGCCGACAGAGCCGCTGGTGCCGCGTCTCAAGGAGGCGCTGGCCCTTGGCGATGATGGGGCGCTGCGCGTGGTGATGGCGCTTTTCGAGGAAGCGGGGATGACGATCCTCGCCGCGCACGAAGCCGCGCCCGCGCTCCTGCTGCCTCCTGGCGTTCCGACCACGACGCATCCGCCCGCCATCGCGGATACCGAAGCCGATGTCGGAGAACGCGTGCTCTCGGAGATGGCCGCTGCGGATCTCGGGCAGGCCTGCGCGATCCGCGGCACCGAGGTTCTGGCCCGCGAAGGCGAGGATGGCACCGATGCGATGCTCGCGCGTCTGGCGCAAGGCGATGCCGGGGGCGATCCGGTGTCGTTCATGATGGACACCGCCTACGACGTGCTGGGCGGCGCGGCGGACTGGCTCTCGGCCAAACCGCAGGGCGGGCAGGGGTGTCTCTTCAAAGCGCCGAAGCCTGGGCAGGACCGGCGCGCGGATCTGCCCGCGATCGGGCCCGAGACGGTGCGCGGTGTGGCGGCGGCCGGGCTCGCCGGGATCGTGATCGAGGCGGGTGGCGTGCTCGTTCTCGACCAGCGGACGACGCTCGCAAGGGCGGAGGAGGCGGGCCTCTATCTCTGGTCCCGTCCGGCGAAAGGCTGATGCGGGTCTTCGTCATTGCAGGAGAGGCATCGGGCGACCGGCTTGGCGCGGCGCTGATGCGGGGGCTACGCGGCATCGCGGGCGAGAAGGTCGATTTCTCGGGTGTCGGCGGGGAGCGCATGCTCTCCGAAGGGCTGACCAGCCTCTTTCCGATGGACGAGATCTCGATCATGGGCATTGGCGAGATCCTGAAGGAATATCGGTCGCTCAAGCGACGTATCCGCGAGACGGCCGATGCGATCCTCGACGCCAAGCCCGATGTCGTCGTCACGATCGACCTGCCCGAATTCAACCTGCGCCTCGCAAAGCTGGTGAAGGCGCGTTCCGACATTCGCATCGTGCATTACGTCGCGCCGACCGTCTGGGCGTGGCGGCCCGGCCGGGCGGAGAAGATGGCGCGCCACGTTGACCAGGTGCTCGCACTCTTGCCGTTCGAGCCGCCTTACATGGAAGCCGCCGGGATGCGCTGCGATTTCGTGGGCCACCCGGTCGTAACGGATCCCAAAGCGAGCGCGGCGGAGGAGGCGTCCTTTCGGCTGACCTACGGGATCGGTGATGCGCCTCTCTGCGCCGTTTTGCCGGGATCGCGCCGCTCCGAGATCCAGCGCCTTGCGCCCGTCTTCGGGGAGGTCGTCGCACGGCTCGCCAAGGCCCGGCCCGATCTTCGCTTCGTGCTGCCCGCCGCGCACAGCGTCGCGGGGGCGGTCCAGGAGGCCGTCTCCGAATGGCCTCATCAGCCGCTGGTCCTTGATCCGCGCGAGGGACCGCGCGTCGAGGAGGCCAAGCGCGCCGCGCTCGCCGCCGCCGATGTGGCGCTCGCGGCCTCGGGCACCGTCTCGCTCGAGCTGGCGCATGCGCGTACGCCGATGGTTGTCGCCTATGACATGAACTGGCTGTCGCGGCAGATCATCGGACGGATGCTTCTGACCGACACGGTCACGTTGGTGAACCTCGTCTCGGAGACCCGCGCGGTGCCGGAATTCGTTGGGCGCGACTGCCGGCCAGACCGCATTGCGCCGGCGCTTCAAAGGGTTCTGGAAGAGCCGCAGGCGCAGCTGCGCGCGATGGACCTGACGATGGAGCGTCTGGGCGAGGGGGGCGCGCCACCCGGTGAGCGGGCTGCCCGCGCGGTGCTCGACGGTCTCGGCCGAGCCTCCGAATGAAAACGCCGCCGGGATCATCCCCGGCGGCGTCTCGATCTCGCTTGCCGATCGGCGCTTACTGCGCCGCTTCGACGGAATCGTAGCTGTCGGTGAAGCCCGACAGGGACATGCCGACCGTGACTTCCTGTTCCGGTGCCGCGGCGGGCACGATCGTCACGTTGGCAACGGCTCCGCGCTTGAACTGGTTGATGTCGGCTTCGGTGAAGCCGACGCGCGCCACGCATCCAAGCTGCGCGCAGAACGCGAAGTCATAGCGCTTGGCCTGGCCGCCATCGACCGCAATCGTGAGCTTCTGGGTGAGCAGCGTTTCGAGCGGCACGATGAAATTCGCGCCCGCGACTGCCTGGCCTTGTCCCTGGACCTTGAAGAGGCTCACTTCGGCGACTGAATTCCCGTCCTCATCCTCGAGCAGCTGATAAAGCTGGCAGGGGTCTTCGCCTTCCTGGGCGCGCAGGCACTGGATATCCCAGTCGCCATTGGTCTCGCGCACATAGCTTGCGCTGTCCTCTTGCGTCTCTCCGCCCACGGGCTCGCCTGTATCGAAGAGCTCGCTCGTAGCGCTGCTGCCTTCAGCGGGTGCTTCAGAGGTGCTCTCGTCGCTGGCCGATGCGTCATTCTCTGCCGGTGCCGCGTCTTCGGCTTGCGCGGCCTCGGCCGGCGTGTCCTCGGTCGTGGTGTCCTGGGCGATCGCCGGGCTCGCCGCGATCAGCGCGAGAAGGGAAAGTTGCGTCAGCGTGGTCTTCATGTCCTGGGCTCCATCGTATTGGCCGAGATGCGTCGCCGATGCGCTTAGCACGGGTGCGCGGGAGTGTCAGGGGGGAACAGCACATCGCTTCGGGCCGGTTCCGGCAGGTTTCGGCGGCGTTGCGCGCACAAAAGAAAAGAGAGCCCGATGGGCCCTCTTTTCCGTCTCTCCCCGTCGGACTGACCGACCTTGTCATTGCCCCGGACGCTACGGTTAGATCGCGCACCCGTCAACAGGCAAAACGCCGCTTATTCGGCGTTTCATCTATTTGTAATTTACGAAGAAAAATGCCGCGCCCTGAGGCGCGGCCAGTCTGACAGGGAGGAAGTCTGTCCGAGGCCAAAGAGGACATGCGGCCCGGACAATTTTCACACTGACAGCAAAAGGTTAAGCAAGTATGGTCGCGCCGTACCGGGGACAGGACGAGGCGGCGGGGCATGGAGAACGGGATATTCGTCGGCGGTGGCGGCGAAAGCTATGGTGACAAGCAGTGGTTGAAGCTTGATTACGCCAACAGGCATGGGTTGATCGCTGGTGCAACCGGCACAGGCAAGACCGTGACCTTGCAGATCCTGGCCGAAGGATTTTCCGCCGCGGGCGTGCCGGTTTTCCTGTCCGACGTGAAAGGCGATTTGTCCGGCCTGGCCGAGGCCGGAAGCGCCGAGGCCAAACTGCACGGCGCCTTTACCGAGCGCGCGGGCAAGATCGGATTCGACGATTTCGACTACGACGCGTTCCCGGTCACGTTCTGGGATCTCTTCGGCGATCAAGGCCACCCGATCCGCACGACGGTGGCCGAGATGGGCCCGCTTCTCATCTCGCGGCTTCTGGAGCTGACCGAAGCGCAGGAAGGCATCCTCAACATCGCCTTCCGCGTGGCTGACGAGCAGGGTCTGCCGCTTCTTGACCTCAAGGATCTCCAGGCGCTGCTCGTCTGGGTTGGAGAGAGCCGAGAGGAGCTGTCCCTGCGTTATGGCAATATCGCGGTGCAATCGGTGGGCGCGATCCAGAGGCGGCTTCTGGTGCTCGACAACCAGGGCGGCACGCGACTTTTCGGTGAACCGGCGCTCCAGTTGTCGGACATTATACGCTTGCGCGAAGCCGGGCGGGGTCAGATCAACATCCTCGCTGCAGACAAGCTCATGGCCGCGCCACGCCTCTACGCGACCTTCCTGTTGTGGCTCCTGTCCGAGCTGTTTGAGGAACTGCCCGAAGTGGGCGATCCGGATAAACCCAAGCTCGTCTTCTTCTTCGACGAGGCGCATCTGCTTTTCGAGGACGCGCCGAAAGCGCTGGTGGAAAAGGTCGAGCAGGTCGCGCGGCTCATCCGCTCCAAGGGGGTCGGCGTCTATTTCATCACCCAGAACCCCGATGATGTGCCCGAGGACATCCTCGGCCAGCTTGGAAATCGCGTCCAACACGCGCTTCGGGCCTTCACCGCGCGGGACCGCAAGGCGCTGCGTATGGCTGCCGAGACCTACCGCGAAAATCCGCGCTTCGAGATCGAGGATGCGATCCGCGAGGTCGGCGTTGGTGAGGCCGTGATCTCGATGCTAGAGAAGAAGGGCGTGCCCGGCGTGGCCGAGCGCACGCTTATCCGCCCGCCATCCTCGCGTCTGGGGCCGATCTCCGACGCGGCGCGGCGCGCGATCCTGAACGCGAGCGATCTTGGTCTGAAATACGACAAGACGCTGGACCGTGCCTCGGCCTACGAGATGCTGCGGGATCGCGCGACGGAGGCCGCTGAAGCCGCCGAAGACGAGGAGCGCCGCGCCGAGGAAGCCGAAGCGGCGGAGCGTGAATACAAGGCCGCCCGCCGCTATTCGGGCAGCCGGGTCGAGCGGTCGACCTCGCGCCCGACGCGCCGCTCCCGGCACAGCGACACCATCGGCGAGGCCCTTACCAAGGCCGTGGTGAAGGAACTCAAAGGCACGACCGGCCGCCGCATTGTCCGCGGTATCCTTGGCGGTCTGTTCAAAGGCCGGTGAAAATGCAGCTCGATCATATCGCGGTGCTTGGTGTGACGCTGGAAGACGCGGCGCGGCATTGTGAGACGGCGCTTGAGACGCCGATGGGTCCGGGCGGCCAGCATGCGACGTTTGCCACGCATAATCGCCTGTTGGGCCTCGAAGACGCACTGTATCTCGAGGCTATCGCAATCGATCCCGAAGCGGGCGATCCGGGGCGGCCCCGCTGGTTCGGGCTCGACCGCTTCGCCGGTGCCGCGCGGCTCGACAAATGGGTGGTTCGGGTTGACGACATGGATGAGGCGCTTGCGGCGCTTCCCGAGGCCGGGCGGCCCGTGGCCCTCGAACGGGGCGATCTGGCCTGGATCATGGCGGTGCCCGACGACGGGATGCTGCCTTGGGACGGGCTCTTTCCCGCGCTCATCGAATGGAAAAGCGAGCCCCCAGCCGGGGCGCGGCTGACGTCCTCGGGCTGGGCGCTGAGCGAGCTCGTCGTGGCGCATCCCGACGCGGAGCGCCTCGAGGCGCGCCTTGCGCCGCATCTTGATTCGCCATTGGTTCGGTTCGAGACTGACGCGCCGGGTCTTGCCGCGCGTTTTGAGAAAGCAGGGCAGGTCCGGTGGCTACGGTGAAGATCCGCCCGGCAGAGCGGGACGATGCCGGTGCGATCCGGGTGATCTGGAACCATTACATCCGCGAGACGACCGTCACCTTCACCAGCGACGAGAAGAGGGATGCAGAGGTTGCTGACCTGATCGCTCTGCGCGCCGAGGCTTTCCTGGTGGTCGAGAATGGCTCCGGTCTCGCCGGTTTCGCAAGTTTCGGCCAGTTCCGCGCCGGTCCGGGTTATCGTGGCACGGCCGAGCACACAGTGCTTCTGGCACCCGATGCACGCGGGCAGGGTTTGGGCCGGTCTCTCATGCAGGCGCTCGAGACGCAGGCACGTGCGACAGGCTACCGCACGCTGATCGGCGGTCTGAGCGCCGAGAATGATGCCGCATTGGTGTTTCATCGCGCGATAGGTTTCGAAGAGGCAGGCCGCATCCGGCATGCCGGCCTCAAGTTCGGGCGGCGCATTGACCTGATCTTCATGCAGAAAATGCTCGATACGCCGCCTGACAGCGGGAGCCCTTTGCTCTAGGTTGAATACGCATGTCGATCTGGTCCCGCATATCCGAAGCTCTGGCCGCGCTCAGGAAAGGCGAAAGCCTTGCCTCCGTCTTCGAGCGCCTGCGCACGCCGCCCGAACGCTCTGTCGCGTTCACCATCGCGGTCATCGCGCTGTCGGCGAAGATGGCCAAGGCGGACGGGCAGGTGACACGCTCCGAAGTCGCGGCGTTCCGCGAGGTCTTCCATATCGCGCCCGAGGATGAGCCGGGCGCAGCGCGGGTCTTCAACCTCGCGCGCACGGACGTGGCAGGCTATCGCGACTATGCCAGCCGCATCGCCGACATGTTCGGAGAGGACAAGACGGTGCTCTGCGATCTCATGGAGGGGCTGTTTCATATCGCCATCGCGGACGGCGATTATCATCCGAAGGAAGACGCGTTTCTCTCGGAAGTGGCACGGATTTTCGATCTGCCCGACCACCGCTTCCGGGCGATCCGCTCGCGCTACGTGCCCGGAGAGGAGCCCGACCCCTATTCCATTCTCGGCGTCGATCCCGAAACGCCGATGGACGAGATCCGGCGCGCATGGCGCGGCCTTGTCCGCGACAGCCATCCCGACCGCATGGTCGCGCGCGGGCTGCCCGAGGAAGCCGTGAAGATGAGCGAGAAGCGCCTCGTCGCCATCAACCGCGCCTGGGAGGAAATCTCGGGCAAGCACGCGGCCTGACCCCGTGCTTCGTCTCGCCACCTACAATGTGGAGTGGTTCGACGGGCTTTTCGATGATCACGGGCAACTTCTGAACGACGAGGAGTGGTCGGGCCGGCGCGATGTGACGCGCAAGGATCAGATCGCCGCGCTGACGCAGGTGTTCCAAGCGCTTGATGCGGACGGACTCATGGTCATCGAGGCACCCGACATGAACCGTCGACGCAACAGCGTCGCGGCTTTGCAGAATTTCGCGGACCATGCCGGGCTTCGCGCGGGGCGGGCGATGATCGGCTTTGCGAACGACACGCAGCAGGAGATCGCGTTTCTCTACGATCCGGCCCGCATCACCGCGCAGCATAGCCCCGCCGAAGCGGACGATGCGCCGCGCTTCGACCGGACCTTTCACATTGACCTCGATATCGATGCGACCTCGGACGATGTGACCTTCTCCAAGCCTCCGCTGGAAATCGCGCTCACCGTGGATGGCGCGTTCGAGATGCGGCTGATCGGCGCGCATCTGAAATCGAAAGCGCCGCATGGTGCGCGGAGCCGGGATGACGTCATGCGGCTCTCCATCGCCAATCGGCGCAAGCAGCTCGCGCAGGCGATCTGGCTGAGGCGGCGGGTGGCGGCCCATCTCTCCGCGGGGACGCCGATCGCCGTGATGGGCGATCTCAACGACGGGCCGGGGCTCGATGAGTTCGAGGCACTGTTCGGGCGCTCCTCGGTCGAGATTGTCATGGGGACGGGCGCGGATGCGCTCTTCGACCCCCATGCGGATGAGGCTCTGTCTCAGAAGGTCGGCGCGCAGCCTTCGACCGCACGGTTCTACATCGCCGAGGAGCATCGCTACCTCCAGGCGCTTCTGGACTACATTCTCGTCTCGCCCGCCTTGCGCGGCAGGGCGAAGCGATGGCGGATCTGGCACCCGTTCGACGATCCGGATTGCTATGCCGATCTGACGATGCGCGAGGCGCTTCTGACTGCGTCGGATCATTTCCCCGTAACGCTCGATCTCGATCTCTGATCTTGGGAATACGCCGCGTCGCAGGTATATTCCGCCACATGAAACAGTTCATCGCCGCCATCACCGCCCTGTGCCTTACCTCCGCGCCGCTTGCCGCACAGGAGGCTGAAGAGGGCGAAGGCTTCTCGCTCATGGAGCGGGGTATGCAGCTATTCTTCGACGGGCTTATGCAGGAGGCGGAGCCCGCCTTCGACGAGCTGCGCCGGATCATGGAAGGGATCGAGCCTGCCCTGTCCGATTTCGTCGCTGAAATGGGGCCGGCGCTGCGCGAGGTTCTGGAAGAGGTCGAGGATTGGTCGAACTACCACCCGCCCGAGATCCTCGAGAACGGCGACATCATCATTCGCCGCAAGACGCCCGAGGAACTGGACGCCATGCCCGAGGCCGACCCAGGCGAGTCGATCGAGCTTTAGCCCGTCCGGACTTCCGAAGTCGCACCGAGCGATTTCACGAGGCTGTCGAATCGCGCAACCGCCACCTCGCCGAAGAGGGGCGCGGCTTTCTCGGTCAGGTGCAGCGTCAGATGGCGCTTGCGGGGTTGCCAAGTCAGCCGCGCGCCGGTCTCATCCTCGGACATCCAGAGCATCGCACCGAAGCGCATCGCCTTGCCGAGAACTTCGGCTTCCCTGATCCCGGCCTCGTCGAGGATGGGCGCGAGGATCTCGAACCGCGTGCCTTCGCGCTTGTTGCGGTAACGGTGCAGCAGCGACAGGCCGAGGAACACCCGCTCCTCGTGCTTTAGCCCGCCGAGATTGGCGCGGGTCGCATTGTCGAAAACGGTCTCGGCGCGGTAATCGGGATGCGCGCGCCAGCTGACGTCATGCAGCAGGCAGGCCGCTTTGACGATGCGGATACGGGCCGGTTTGGCACCCTGGAACAATGGCTCGACGAAGGTGTAAAGCCGCTTGCCATATCCCGGCAGCCGCGCGTCTTTCGCCTCGGCATAGCGGCAGCTTTCGATCAACGGATCGCGGTCGCGCAGCTTCTGCGGCATCTGCTCGTAAAGCATGCCCTCGCGAATCCCGTAGCTCGAAACCGCGATGTCCTTCGGCGCGAAAGTCTGGACGAGACGCTTAAGAACTTCGGCGGCATATGGCACCAGCGACATCCGCGCCGAGGAGATGCTACATTTTCCACGAAGCTCCTCAAGGTCCGCCTTCTGGATGTACTTCACCGTCTCGCGGACGGCCTTGGCGTCCATTCGGTATTCGTGAAGCACGTGCAGCGGGTAGTTCCGCCGCTCCATGTCGATCCGTGCGATGGCCCGCCACGAGCCGCCGACAAGGAATAGACGGTCCTTCTGGGTGCCCATCACGTCCTTCATCTCGGTGAGGGTCTTCTTGATGACCGCGTCTCGGCCCTTCTTGCCGCCCTTGATGTCCGTCAATTTGAGCGGCCCGAGGTCGGAGGTGACGCGTTTGCCGACACGGCCCCCGGAAATTTCCGCAAGCTCCATCGAGGAGCCGCCGATATCGCAGACAAGGCCGTAGGAGCCCGGCCAGCCCAGAAGAACGCCCTGCGCCGAGAGGCGGGCCTCTTCATCGCCGTCGATCACGTAGATCTCGAGCCCGGTCTCGCGTTTGACCTCCTCGCAGAAATCGGGGCCATCGGTGGCCGAGCGCACGGCGGCGGTCGCGACGGCCGTCAGCTCGGTGCCCATGCCCCGCGCCAGAAGCTGGAACCGCCTCAGGGCCGACAGCGCGCGTTTGCGGCCCTCGGGGTTGAGCCGCCCGCTTTCGGACAGACCGGCACCGAGCGCACACATGATCTTCTCGTTGTAGAAATACGCCGGGCTGCGCGCCGCGCCGTCAAAGACAACGAGCCGGACCGAGTTCGAACCGATATCGACCACGCCGACGCGACTGAGAGCGCGCACATCCGGATCGGCGAAAAGCGGTCTCCCGAACGGGCCCCAATCGGGATGATCGGGGTCGTGCAGTGCATTCATGGCGCGCCCTGTCCAAGCCGTCTGAAGTGCCGGAAACCTGACCGAGCCGGGCTCCGAGGTCAAACGTTAACGGTGCGTCAACTGTGGAACATCCGACGCGCCTGCGGTCCCGCGGCCCGAAAGCGAGGGGTTCTCCATGAAGAATCGATGGCAGGAGAAGCGGAAAGTCTCGTCATCCTCGACCGCGGCACGCACGAAATGCCCGTCGGGCTGCATCACCCAGCTTTGCGCCACATCCGCAAGGTTCGCCGCCAGGATCTGGCTGACGATCTGCGCCTTCACCGTCGGATTGTGCGTCTCGACCAGCGTTTCGACCCGGCGGTTGAGATTGCGGCCCATCCAGTCGGCCGAGGACATGAAGACGCGGCATTTCTCGTGCGGCAGGCCGTGCCCGTTGCCAAAACAGGCGATGCGGCTGTGTTCGAGGAAACGGCCCACGATGGATTTCACGCGGATATTCTCGGATAGGCCCGCAACGCCGGGCCGCAGCCCGCAGATGCCGCGAATGACGAGATCGATCTTCACGCCCGCCTGGCTTGCCTCGTACAGCGCGTCGATCATGTCGGCTTCGATGAGCGAGTTCATCTTGGCCCAGATCTGCGCCGGACGGCCCCGGCGCGCGTGCTCGGCTTCGGCGGCGATCATCTCGAGGAGCTTGGGTTTCAGCGTGTGAGGCGAGATCGAGAGATTCTCAAGCCCTTCGGGGTTGGCGTAGCCCGAGAGGTAATTGAACACCTTCGCCGCATCGCGCCCGAGCGCGGGATCGCAGGTGAAGAAGCTCAGATCCGTGTAGATCTTTGCGGTGATCGGATGGTAATTGCCTGTGCCCCAATGGGAATAGGTGACGAGCTTGTCGCCCTCTCGGCGCACCACAGTCGCGATCTTGGCGTGGGTTTTCCAGTCGAGAAAGCCGTAGACAACGTGAGCGCCCGCGCGCTCCAGCCGGCGCGACTGGCGGATATTGGCCGCCTCGTCGAAGCGGGCCTTCAGCTCCACCAATGCGGTGACGGACTTGCCGTCTTCGGCGGCCTCGCAAAGCGCCTCGACGATGGGCGAGTTCTTGGAGGTGCGGTAGAGCGTGTTCTTGATCGCCACCACATCGGGGTCGCGCGCCGCCTGGTTGAGAAAGCGCACCACCATGTCGAAGGTCTCGTAGGGGTGGTGCAGCAGCATGTCCTTCTGGCGGATCGCCGCGAACATGTCGCCGTCATGGTCCTGCACCCGCTCAGGCACGCGCGGAGTGAATTGCGGCCAGAGCAGATCGGGCCGCTGGTCGAGGACCAGCTCCTTGGTGTCGCCGACACCGATCATGCCCTCGAGCTCGATCACCTCGTCTTCCTTGACGTGCAGCTCGCGCATGACGATGTCGCGCAGGCCCTTGGGCGGGGAGGCGCTGACCGTGAGGCGCACGACTTCGCCGCGGCGCCGGCGCTTCAGCGCGACCTCGAATTCCCGCACGAGATCCTCGGCCTCTTCCTCGACCTCGAGATCGCTGTCGCGCAGCACGCGGAAGCCGAAATGGTCTTTCAGCACATAGCCCGGGAACAGGCTGTCGATATGCAGAAGCAGAACGTCCTCGACGAAGGCGAAGCGATGGTCGCGCTCGCCCGCCGGAAGCCGCACGAAACGGTCGATCTGGGACGGGATCGGCAGAAGCGCCTTCAGAATATTGCCGTCCTTGCGCCGCTCGAGCTCGACCGCAAGGCAGTAGCCCATATTGGCGATGAATGGGAACGGGTGTGCGGGATCGATTGCCAGCGGTGACAGGATCGGGAAGATCTGGTCGAGAAACGTCTTCGACAGAGCCTCCTTGTCGGCCTTGCTGAGATCCTTTCGTGACAGGATGCCAATTCCTTCCGCTTCCATCATGTCGCGCAGGCTCGAGAGCACTTCCTGCTGGCGCGCCATGAGTTTGCGGGCATCTTCGTTGATCTTCACGAGTTGCTCGGCCGGGGTCAGCCCGTCGGCTGCGGGCGTCGTGTTGCCCGCCTGTGCCAGCTCACGCAGACCCGCGACACGCACCGTGTAGAATTCATCAAGGTTCGAGGCAGAGATCGACAAGAAGCGCACCCGCTCCAAAAGCGGCACCGCTTCGTTCTCGGCTTCTTCAAGGACGCGCCAGTTGAAGCCGAGCCAGGAAAGCTCGCGGTTGAAATAGCGGTCGGGGCCCTCGGGATCGAAGCCCTCGATCACGGTCGGCTCAGGCCGTTCGGCCTTCAGGAAATCTGCATTGCTCATGAGCTCTCGCATATGTGGGCTGTGTATCAGTCCTGTGACGAGGGTAGGTCGCGGGACCGCTCATCCCCAGACATTTCTTCGAGGACCGCCCGCGCGAGTGGCCGCGTGATCGCGCGCTTCTCGCCCAAGGCCCTTGCATCGAGCGCATCCACGATCTCGCCTGCGGCCGCGAAGGCACGCGGCATATGTGTGATGAGATAGGGAATGACGTCCGGCCCCGGCGTGATCTGCCGGTCGGAAAAGAGTTTGGCGAGCACGCCAGCCAGGAGAAGCTCGTCCGGCGGGTTCAGCTTGGCGATCTCCGCGCCCTGCATCCGCGAGGCGAGGTCGGGCAGGATGAGCCCCCAGCGGGCCGGTGGGCTTGCCGCCGTCACGAGAAGCGGCTGCCGCTCCGCCGCGGCGAGGTTGTGCAGATGGAAGAGGGCTTCCTCCGCCTCCGCATCGCCCGCGACACGGTCGGCATTCTCGATGCAAAGGGGGCTTTGGGCGAGCGCGGGCAGATCTTCGCGCGGCAAAGCGCGGGCCTGCAGAAGGCGCGCGCCGCTCTCGGCCGACCAGACATGGGCGAGGTGTGTCTTCCCCGATCCCGGCGGTCCCGACAGGACAAGCTTGTGCGACGGCCAATTGCGCCAATTATCGATCTGCGCGACGGCGAGCGCGTTCGCCTCGGTGACGAAGAAATCGCCGCGCCCGAGCGCCGTGCGCGCGGGCAGGTGGAGGGGCAATTGGCGGGCCATCTTCAGTCCTCGGAGGGTCCGGCGGAGCCGAGGTAGAGCCGCGAGGATTTGTAGCGCGACACGAGGAACCGGGCGACGACACCGATGGCCGCGGCGACCGGCACGGCGACCAGAAGGCCGACAAAGCCGAAGAGCGTGCCGAAGACCGACATCGCCAACAAAAGCCAGACCGGGTGCAAGCCGACGCTGTCACCGACGAGCTTGGGCGTCAGGAAATTGCCCTCGATGAACTGGCCGGACTGGAAGATCGCCCAGACCGCGATGATCCAGATCCAGTCGCCCCAGAACTGGAACAGCGCCAGCCCGATGGCGAGGACGCCGCCGACGATAGCGCCTACATAGGGAATGAAGGTCAGAACGCCCGCGATCACTCCGACGACCAGCCCGAATTGCAGCCCCACCAGCATCAGCGCGATGGCGTAATAGACGCCGAGGATGAGCGATACCGTGCCCATGCCGCGCACGAAGGAAGACAGGACATGATCGATATCCCGCGCGAGATGCCGGATCACCGGCGCATGTTCGCGCGGCAGAAGCTCGTCCACGCGAGCGACCATCCGGTCCCAGTCGAGCAGAAGGTAGACCGCGACCACGGGCACGATGACGAACAAGAGCACGACGTTCAGGAGCGACGCAGCCGATGTCAGCGCCGTTTGCAGAAGCTGACCGCCCTTGTCGCGCACCGTCTGGCCGACCTGCATGAGCGTATCGCGCACCACGCTGTCTTCCGAGAGAAGTTCGGGGAAACGGTTCGCCAGCGCGGTCTGCAGGTTTCGCGTCAGCTCCGGCGCGACCTCGATGAGCTGGCCGGTCTGGCGCACCAGCGTCGGGATCACCAGCAGCGCCATCAATACGAAGATCAGAACCGCGCAGATCGTGATGATCGCCGTCGCCAAGGCGCGCGAGCAACCCAAGGCTTCCAGCCGGTCAGCGATCGGATCGAGGAAATAGGCGATCGCGGCACCCAGAACGAAGGGCAGCAGCACGTCGCCGAGGAACCACAGGATCACCGCGAGGACCACGAAGGCGATCCCCCAGTACTTCAACTGTTCCCGAACCGGCAGAACCATCTGTGCCTCGCTAAACCCGTTTGCTCTTCATCGCCCGCGCGCCCATCAGGTTCAAGAGGGCGGCACGCCTCTGGGCGCTATGCCTCATCCCTTGTGCCTCGTCCGGGGCGCGCTTACACCTCGGGCAAGACCGAAACGCCGTCCGGAGAGCCTTACATGCGCCTGTCCCGCTACTTCCTGCCCGTCCTCAAAGAGACGCCTTCCGAGGCGCAGATCGTCTCGCACCGTTTGATGCTGCGCGCAGGCATGATCAAGCAGGCCTCCGCGGGGATCTATTCCTGGCTGCCGCTCGGCTACAAGATCCTGAGGAAGATCGAGGCGATCGTGCACGAAGAGCAGGGGCGGGCGGGCCATATCCCGATGCTGATGCCGACGCTGCAATCGGCCGACCTTTGGCGTGAAAGCGGTCGCTATGATGCCTACGGGCCTGAAATGCTGCGTATCCGCGACCGTCACGAGCGGGACATGCTCTTTGGGCCGACCAACGAGGAGATGATCACCGACATCTTCCGCTGCCACGTCTCGAGCTATCGCGATCTGCCGATGACGCTCTATCACATCCAGTGGAAATTCCGCGACGAGCGCAGGCCGCGCTTCGGCGTGATGCGGGGCCGCGAATTCCTCATGAAGGACGGCTACAATTTCGACCTCACACGCGAGGATGCGCTGCACGCCTATAACCGCCACCTCGTGAGCTACCTGCGGACCTATGAGCGGATGGGCCTGCAGGCGATCCCCATGCGCGCGGATTCGGGGCCCATCGGCGGCGACGACACGCATGAATTCCTGGTCCTGGCCGAGACGGGCGAGTCGGAGGTCTTCTACGACAGCGAGATCACCGATCTGAAATTCGGCGACCGCAAGATCGACTATGACAGCCATGACGAATGCCGCGCGGTGCTCGAGGAATTCACGTCGCGCTATGCCCGCACCGACGAGACCCACGATCCCGAGCTTTTCGCGAAGGTGCCTGAAGATCGTCAGCGCCAGGCGCGCGGCATCGAGGTCGGCCAGATCTTCTATTTCGGCACCAAGTATTCCGAAGCGATGGGCGCCAATGTGGTGGACCCGGACGGCAACCGCGTACCCGTGCACATGGGCAGCCACGGCATCGGCGTCAGCCGCCTCGTCGGGGCGATCATCGAAGCCAGCCACGACGACAAGGGTATCATCTGGCCCGAAGGCGTCACGCCTTTCCATGCCGGGATCGTGAACCTCAAGCAGGGCGACGAAGAGGCCGACGCGGCCTGTCAGGCGCTCTATGACAGTCTGGTGACGATGGGGCTCGAGCCGCTCTATGATGACCGCGACGAACGGGCAGGGGCCAAGTTCGCCACGATGGACCTGATCGGTCTGCCCTGGCGGATCACGGTCGGTCCGCGCGGTCTCAAGAACGGCGTGGTGGAGCTGACCTGCCGCCGCACCGGCGAGAGCGAGGAGATGCCACCCGAACAGGCCGTCACACGGATCGGTCAGATCTACGCGCGCAAGGTCTGATGGCAGGCGGCGCGCCGTGATCCTGCGAGCCCTCGCCATCTCTGCCGGGCTTCTCGGCGCGGCCGGGGCGTCGCAATTTCCGGAGTTTTCTCAGCAATACCGCCAGCGCCTTGGCGGCGCGGTGGACGAGCTTGCCCTGATCGTCGTGCAATTCGACATCGACGCCGCCGTGGTCGGCCTCGACCGGGAGACCGCGCTGGCGCAGCTTGCGACCGGCGGCGTGTTCGGCGCGCGGCGGGCGGAAACCCTTCGCAGCACCTTCGCGCGCTATAATCGGTTAAGGGAGGATCTCGCGGCGCTCGAAGGGGCCGGTCCGTTCGAACGCGCGCGCATGGCGCCAGCCGTGATGGATCGCGAGATCGCGCGGCGGACGCTGTCCGACTATGTGCCGGCGATGCCGCTCAGCCTCGAAGGGCTGAGCTTCGCTGCGATCGGTTTTGGCATGCTGACCGCGCTGGTCGGCCTATCGGGTCGCGCGTTGCGTCGCTTGTTGCTCGGACGCTGGCGGCGGCGAGCCGCCTAGGCCGCGCTTTCGATCTCGGCGACGACCCCGTCGACCACCTGGCTCAGAAGGCCTTCGTCCTCGCACTCGGCCATGACCCGGATCAGCGGCTCGGTGCCCGACTTGCGGATCAACAGGCGGCCCTTCTGCCCGAGCGACGCCTCAGCCATCTCGATCGCGCTCTGCACCTGCGGCAGGTCGAGCGGCGTCGCGCCGGGAGCGAAGCGCACGTTCTTGAGAAGCTGCGGCACCTTGTCGAAGGTCTCGACCAGTCGATGCGCGGGCTGACCCGAGCGCACCATTTCCGCGAGAAATTGCAGGCCGGCCATGAGGCCGTCGCCGGTGGTGGCGTAATCGGTCATGACGATATGGCCCGATTGCTCACCGCCGAGGTTCCAGCCGCCCTGGCGCATCGCTTCCACGACGTAGCGGTCGCCGACACCGGTACGCATGAGCTTCAGGCCCTTCGCGGTCAGGTAGCGTTCGAGCCCGAGGTTCGACATCACCGTCGCCACCAGCGTGCCGTCACGCAGGCGATCCTCCTCGGCCCAGCGGGCGGCCATCAGCGCCATGATCTGGTCGCCATCGGCCACGCGGCCCTTGTCGTCGATCAGGATCACGCGGTCCGCATCGCCGTCGAGGCAGATGCCCACGTCGGCGCCTTCCTCGAGAACGCGGCGCGCGGCGGCCTCCGGCTTGGTCGAGCCGCAGCCGTCGTTGATGTTGTAGCCATTTGGCGAGACCCCCATCGGGATCACGTCCGCTCCAAGCTCCCAAAGGACTTCCGGTGCGGCCCGGTGCGCGGCTCCGTTGGCGCAGTCGATCACCACCTTCATTCCGTCAAGGCGCATGCCCGGAGGGAAGCTCGATTTAACACGTTCCTGGTACCGGAAGCGGCCGTCGTCGATACGCTGCGCGCGGCCGATGTTATGCGCCTGGGCGGGTTTCGCACCGGCCTCGACCAGCGCCTCGATCTCGAGCTCTGCCTCGTCCGACAGCTTGAAGCCGTCCGGACCGAAGAACTTGATACCGTTGTCCTCGGCGGGATTGTGGCTCGCGGAGATCATGATGCCGAGGTCGGCGCGCATCGAAGGGGTCAGTAGACCGACCGCCGGGGTCGGCACCGGCCCCAGGAGAAGCACGTTCATACCGGTCGAGGTCAGACCAGCGGTCAGCGCGTTCTCGAACATGTAGCCGGAGCGGCGCGTATCCTTCCCGATCACGACGCGGTGGACGCCGCTATGCTCGTTACGAAAATACCGGCCCGCCGCTGCGCCGATCATCAGCGCCAGCTCGGCAGTCATCGGGTACGTGTTCGCCGTGCCTCGAACGCCATCCGTTCCGAAGAGTTTGCGTGTCATCAATCCTGTCCCGTCATTGCCCGCCAGAGCGAAAAGGCCTGCGCGGTCTCTGCCACGTCATGCACCCGAAAAATCTGAACCCCTTGCGATGCGGCGGCCAGCGCCACCGCGATCGAGCCCGGAGCCCGGGCATCTGCCGCGGCTTCCCCTGAAATCTTTCCGATAAAGCCCTTTCGGGACACGCCTAGCAAGATCGGACAGCCCAAAGAGTGAAAAACGGCAATATTCCGCAACAGTTCGAGATTGTGCGGAAGCGTTTTTCCAAAGCCGATACCGGGGTCGATGACGATCTTCTCGCGCGGCAATCCTGCCGCTTCGAGCCGTGCGACCCGCTCGGCCAGAAAGCCCAGAACGTCGAGCGTTGCGTCTTCGTAGTGCGGCGCGTCCTGCATCGTCTCCGGGCGTCCCTGGCTATGCATGACGCAGATCGGCGCGCCCGTCGATGCGGCGAGCGTCGCCATGCCCGCATCGAATTCGAGCCCCGAGACATCGTTGAGCATCACCGCGCCTGCCTCGAGCGCGGCCGCGCCGACATCGGCCTTTCTCGTGTCGATGGAGATCGGTGCGCCGAGATCGCCCACGAGCGTTTCGATGACAGGCTGGACGCGCGCGATTTCCTCGGGCGCGGGCACTTCCGTTGCGCCGGGCCGCGTGGATTCGCCTCCGATATCAACGATATCCGCTCCCGTCGCGACCATTGCGCGGGCATGCGCCACGGCACGCTCGCGCGCATCGAAACGGCCGCCATCTGAGAAACTGTCGGGCGTTGCGTTGAGAATGCCCATGATCCGCGGCATCGCGAGGCTGAGGCCCGCGATAGGGGCGCGCGGCCGGGTGAATCCGTCCGCCCACTCCTCGGGCAGTGTGCGCGCCTCGCGCAAAATCGGCTCTGCGCCGCGCCGCCGCTCTTCCACATGCGTGAACCAGAGCGACGTGCCGGCAAGCTGCATCGCGCCTGTCGGTCTCGCCGGGTCCGTCGATAGAAGGGGGCGGTAGCAGAGGTCCATGCGACGCGAAGTGCCAGAGCCAGACAGGTCTGACAAGTGACCTTGGCGACGCTCAGAAAACCCGATCAGCCAAGGGCTTGCAGATCACCGGGACTTCGCCTTCGGCCGCTGTCTCTGCTCCGACGAGGACCAGTTCTCGGGCGGAGAGCTGGTCTGCGAACCAGACCGCGAGGCCGACCGAGTCGCGCGTCTTGCCCGTGGGGCCCTCGGTCGCGTCGAGAACGATTTTAGAGGGGGCCCAGATACTGACCTGGCCGTTCTTCATCGCCCAGTCGAGCTCCGTGCGGGTGGCGACAACTTTGGCGCGTGGATCGCGCGCGGCGAGGCACCATCCGTTCTGCTCGATCGCGAGAAGGTCGATGCGGCGCTGCACGAGCGGATGATCGACACGCGGCAGGTCCATCCCGTGCGGGCCGACGCAGAGAATGAGCGGGGCGCCGCCCTCGAGCGCCTGGTCGATCCAGTGGGTCAGGCGCGGATCGGTGATGGCGGCATTCGAGAAGAAGACGACGCGCGGATGCGGCTGCTCGCTCGCG
Organism: Roseivivax halotolerans; assembly: GCF_900115815.1. Taxonomy (GTDB): domain Bacteria; phylum Pseudomonadota; class Alphaproteobacteria; order Rhodobacterales; family Rhodobacteraceae; genus Roseivivax; species Roseivivax halotolerans. Next base: position 141,393 of record NZ_FOXV01000008.1, read on the forward strand.
CGTTCGTCGAGACGCGAGCCAAGCTCCTTGCGGGAGCGAACGATTTCGACGCCAAGTGCGCCCGGCCCACGATCGAGTTTCTCGATCCGGATGAAGACGCGCAATGCCTGGGGTTCCAAGAGGATCCGCTCGGCAATGCGTTCGGCCAGCGTCTCCAGTAGATTGAGCCGCTCGGCGTCGAGCTCGTAGGCGATGGCCTCGGTCACGCGGTCATAGGACAGGATGCGGTCGACATCGTCGTCGATGGGCTGCGCGAGCGGACGGACCTCGACGACGACGTTGAAACAGATCCGCTGCGTCGTGCCGCGCTCTGCCTGGAAAGCGCCGATCTCGACCCCGCGCACATGATCGCGCAGGGAAATGCGATCGCGCGGGTCTTCTCCGGCGGTCGCGATTGCGCGCTCGGCGGGATGCGAGAAGGCAAGGCGGATTTCAGAGGCCATGGGCGGTTCCTGCTGGCAGCGTGGTTGCGGCCGTCAATAGAGAAGCGCCGCGCATGTCGCCACCGTAACCCGGCAATTCCGGGCCTCGATGCGACATGCGGCCAATTTCAGTTCCGCGACAGCTGCAATGGCTGCTTGTAGAAGCGATGCACGCCAATCTCTGCGGTCATCGGGAACTTGCGCGACCAGGACGGGGAGACCGCTGTGGTGTGATAATGCGTGGCGCCCCCGGTCAGGCGACGCGGCGCGCCTTCCAGCATGAGCTTCGCGACCTTTCCGACGCGGTGATACGCGCCCGTCTCGTGGATCGTCTCGGCCGCGCCGTCGCATTTGAACGAGAACTGGCAGGCATATTTCACGCCCGAAGACGCGCCCTGACCGACGACACCGCAGATCGAGTCCGGGTAACGCGGGGAATCGACGCGGTTCATGATGACTTCGGCCACCGCGAACTGACCTTTCACGGTCTCGCCGCGTGCCTCGAAATAAAGCGCTTCGGACAGGCAGGTCCATTCGGAGCCACCGGTCCGGAAATTCTGGCTGTCGAGCCAGTTGCGGCTGTATTGCACGTCTTTCAGCCCGCTTTGCGGTGCGGGCGTGACCAGACGTTGCAGATGCGCCGATGCGGCCGCGTTCAGACCGCGGCTCTCCTGGCGCATGACCTTTTCCATGTTGGTCTCTTCGAGCTCAGCATAAGCGGGCGCTCCGGCGATCATCATCGCCAGCGCCAATTTCATGATGCGACCCATCGCAGACACCTCTTGCAGCAGCGTAGTGGCGGTTTCCGCCGTTTTCGTTCCGCGGGTCTCTAGGAAAAATCGGTCAAGGCGTCCAGTTTTGGACTTGCGGTATGGGCCGTTTTTCGCCCATTCGCTTCAAAACTGCGGGTAAGTTCCCGCCCAAATGCCTACGATTACTCAATTTTGTCGCGAATCGCGGCCTGTGCGGCGGCCAGTCGCGCCACCGGAACCCGGAAGGGAGAGCAGCTTGCGTAGTTCATCCCGAGGCTCCGACAGAAGCTGATCGATTCGGGATTGCCGCCATGTTCGCCGCAGATCGAGACGATGATCTCGGGCTTCGCGGCGCGGGCGCGCTCGATGCCGATCCGCAGAAGCTCGCCGACGCCTGCGGTGTCGAGGCGGTGGAACGGATCCTCGTCGAAGACCTGCTGCTGCACGTAATCCGACATGAACCGGCCCGCATCGTCGCGGCTGAGCCCGTAGGTCATCTGTGTGAGGTCGTTCGTGCCGAAACTCAGGAAATCGACATGCGGAGCGATATCCCCGGCCAGAAGGCAGGCGCGGGGAGTCTCGACCATCACGCCGAGGCGGTAGGTGAAGTCGCGCCCACGCTCGGTGCGGACGGCGGCGGCCACCGCATCGACGCGCTTTCGCACCAGTTCCACCTCGCGCCGCGCGGAGACGAGGGGAATCATGATCTCCGGCACCACGGGCTCGTCCTTGCGCGAAGCTTCGAGCGTCGCCTCGAAGATCGCGCGGGCCTGCATGTCGTAGATCTCGGGCACCGTGATGCCGAGGCGCACACCGCGCAGGCCAAGCATCGGATTGTATTCTCCCATCGACTCGACGCGCCGCGTGACATCCGAGACAGGCAGGTTCAGCGCTTCGGCAAGATCGCGCAGGCCGGCCCGGTCGCTCGGCAGAAATTCGTGAAGCGGCGGGTCGAAGAGCCGGATGCAGACGGGCTTGCCCGACATGATTGCGAAGAGTTCCTTGAAATCCGCGCGTTGGATCGGGAGGAGCTGCGCCAGCGCCGCGCGCCGATCCTCGGGCGTCGCGGCGAAGATCATCTCCTGCATGACGGTGAGTCGACCCGGCTCGAAGAACATGTGCTCCGTGCGGCAGAGCCCGATTCCGCCCGCATCGAAGAGCCGTGCCTTCTCGGCATCCTCGGGCGTGTCGGCATTCACCCGGATCCGCAGGTCGCGATCCTCGTCCGCCCAGCCCAGCAGCGTGCGGAAGGCATCGTCGAGCATGGCGCCCAGCATCGCGGGCGCCCCGGCCAACACCTCGCCATTGGTGCCGTCCACGGTGACGATCTCGCCTTCGCGGAAGATTCGCCCATCGTCCGCGGTGATCTGACGCCGCTTGAGGTTGATCCGCAGGTTCCGCGCGCCGACGACGCAGGGTCGGCCCATGCCGCGCCCGATCACGGCCGCATGAGAGGACATGCCGCCCTTTTCCGTCAGGATCGCGACAGCCGCGTGCATGCCGCGCACGTCTTCGGGTGCGGTCTCGCGCCGGATCAGGATGCAGGGCTCCTCGCGCGCGGCCATCGCCTGGGCATCGGCGGCGGTAAAGGCGATGCGGCCTGTCGCGGCGCCTGGGCTCGCGGCGATGCCGGTGCCGATCACGTCGCGGTCTGCGCGGGGGTCGACCTGCGGATGCAGGAGCGAGGACAGCGCGCGGGGCTGAACCCGCATCACCGCCTCGCGCGGGGTAATGATCTCGTCCTCGGCGAGCCGCACGGCGATGCGGATGGCGGCGGCGTCCGATGCTGGCACCACGACGCCGTCGAGAATGAACAGCGTGCCGTTCTCGATCGTGAACTCGACCTGCATTTCCGCCCGCAGCCGCTGGCGCATGAGCGCGGCATGCTCCTTGAGCTGCGCGAACGCCTCGGGCGCGCGTTCCTCGAGCGAGGGGCCACGCGGATCGGCCTCGAGATAGAGCGCGCGGGCGCCGGCTCTGAGCGCATCACGCCCCTGGCTCTGGCTGAGATAGCGGCCCGTGACCTGTTTCAGCCCGGTATCGGGATCGACAAGCTGCAAGACGCCCGAGCCGGACTCGCCCGGTCCGAAGCCGAGCGCCATTTCCTGCACGACAAGGCCCAGCCCGGCATCGACAGGCGCGCCCTTGGCCTCGCGCAGAAGCCGCGCCGAGACGCTCTCCCATGCGCGCGCCATGGAGCGCAGAACCTCTGCGAGCTGCGTGGCAGGATCTTGCGGGAACGGCTCCTCGGCCTCGTCCTCATAGGCGCGCAAAGCGCGGGCCAGCGCATCGGGCGCTTCCGCGTCGATCTCTTCGAACGCATCGGGATCGAGCCGGGCGACATGCACTGCGTAACTTTGCACCCAGCGGCGATAGAGCGCTTCGGCCGCCTCGGGCCCAAGCTCCGCCGACAGCCGCGCGCAGGCCGCATCGTTCATGCCGATGTTCAGAATGGTCGTCGGCCCGCCCCAGTCGGGATCCTGCGACGAGGGCCGCACGCACAGAAGTGCATCGGGATCGAAGACCGACAGGAGCTGCCCGGTGTCGGGAATGCGGCCCAGCGAGATCGCCTTCACCGTGTCGAAGGACAGCGCCACCGTACGCGGGACCGGAAGGTTGAGCCGCACTAGCCGCTGCAGGCATTTCGCGCGCCCGCCATGAGTCTCGGGAGCAATGGGCGCGGTCTGCGTGACGAGCGTGACGTGCCGGTCGAGCGTGAACGACACTTCGGTGAGGTATTTCTGCACTGCGGCAATCCTTTTGTCGCTCGCAGGATACGCCCCAATCGCGGCCTGACAAGGGCCGGGATGGGGCGAATTGGCCTAGCCGTCGAGCCGCGTCAGATCGGCGACCTGCAGGCAGACATTGCGAATGCGGGACAGAAGATTGAGCCGGTTGCGGCGCAGGATCTCGTTGTCGGTGTTGACCTGCACCGCCTCGAAGAAGGCGTCGACCTCGGGCCGGATGCCGGCCATCGCGGCCATAGCGGTCGGAAAATCCTCGTCCTTCATCGCGGGCACGATCTTGGCGTCCGCCGCATCCAGCGCTGCGAAAAGCGCGCGCTCGGCGTCCGTCTCGGCGAATTTGGGGTCCGCGCCGAAGCTGTACTCGACGCCGTCCTTCTCCTCGGCCTGCGTGAGGATGTTGTTGGCGCGTTTGAAGCCCTGCACGAGATTCTCGCCATCCTCGGTCTCCAGCACGGCTTGGAGGGCGCGGGCGCGTTTGACCAGAAGGGTGAGGTCGTCCGCCTGCGGCATGGCGAGGCACGCGTCGATCACGTCGTGACGGACGCCCTCAGAGCGCAGGTGGACCTTGAGACGGTCGTGGAAGAAGGCGAGGAGGTCGCCGATTTCGTGATTTAGATGCCTCTGATAGGAGTTCACTTGGAAGACTACGCCTGCTTCAACGAACTCTTTGAGCTTTTTGCTTTCTGTCTCCTCATTGAAGTCAGCATTACGCAGCAGCGCTTTATACAGATTGGACGTCAGAGAGTTCCGTTTTGTTTGCGCTATCGCCTCACGAATTGTGCGATATGAGTCGAAAGAGTCAGCGAGTTCCCTGCTAACCGTCTCCCGAACCTCTGCTGCGTAGGCGTTCGAATATGTGGATACAGAAGCGAGAAGAAACGTCTCTAAAAGTTCGACCCGTATCCCATTCTCAAGCACCAACCGAATAACCCCGAGCGCCGCACGCCGAAGCGCAAAAGGATCTTTCGACCCGGTCGGCTTCTCGTCGATCGCCCAGAATCCGGTCAGCGTATCGAGCTTGTCCGCCAGCGCCACGGCGACCGAAACCGGCGCGGCGGGCACCGCGTCGGACGGCCCGAGCGGCGAGTAATGCTCTTCGCAGGCGGCCGCGAGCTCAGGCGGCAGACCTGCGGCATCGCTGTAATAGCGGCCCATAAGCCCCTGAAGTTCGGGAAATTCCCCGACCATTTCCGAGGACAGGTCCGCCTTCACCGTCCGCGCGGCGGTCTCGGCCAGATTGGGGTCCGCCCCGACGACCGGCGCGATCTCGCGGGCGAGCGCGGCGATGCGATCGATCCGCGCTTTCTGGCTCCCGAGCTTGTTGTGGAAGGTGACGTTCTCGAGCTGATCGAGCCAGGGCTGCATCTTCTCGTCAACAGCGACCCGCAAGTCGTTCTCCCAGAAGAATTTCGCATCCGAGAGCCGCGCCGTCAGAACCTTCTGGTTGCCCGCGAGGATGGTCTTGCCGTTATCGGCGGTCTCGCGGTTGGCGACAGTGATAAAGCGCTCGATCCGGCCCGTCTTGGGATTGCGGACGGAGAAGAACTTCTGGTGCTCTTTCATCGACGTCATGAGCACTTCGGGCGGCAGGTCGAGGAAATCCGCGCCGATCTCGCCCATCAGTACCACGGGCCATTCAACGAGTCCCGCGACTTCTGCCAGAAGCCCCTTGTCCTCGACGACCTCCATCCCGCTCGCGAAGGCGGCATTGGTCGCATCGTTCCAGATCGTCTCCGCGCGCTCCTCGGGGTCGAGCACCACGTTCGCGCGCTTGAGCTTTGCCGCGTAATCCTCGAAAGACGTGACGGAAAACGGGGCAGGGGCCATGAAGCGGTGGCCTTCGGTCATGTCCCCGGCGCGGATGCCGTCGACTTCCATCGGCACCACGTCGGCCTCGCCCGCATCATTCGTCAGGATGCAGAGGATGCGGTGCAGCGGGCGCACCCAGCGCAAACTTCCCGCGCCCCAGCGCATGGATTTCGGCCAGGGGAAGGTGCGGATCGTGTCTTCCAGCACCTCTGCGATGATCTCTGCCGCGGGGCGGCCCGGCTTTTCGATGATGGCGTAGAAGACGCGGCCCTTTTTCTCGTCGCGCTCCTCGAGATCCTCGCGGGCGACGCCCGCGCCGCGCAGGAAGCCTTCGATGGCTTTCTCGGGCGCATCGACCTTGGGGCCCTTGCGGTCTTCGCGGGTGGTCGGGGAATGGTCGAGCACGCCCTCGAGCGCGAGCGTCAGGCGCCGGGGCGTCGCGAAGGCGGCGGCATGGGCGTAGGTGAGACCCGCCTCGACAAGGCCGTTCGTCACCTTCGTTTTCAGGTCTTCCGCGGCGCGGGCTTGCATCCGCGCGGGAATTTCCTCGGAGAAGAGTTCGATCAGAAGGTCGGGCATCGGGCCCCTCCGCTATCGGCCGTGGCGTCTCTTCGGCGCGGGATAGCGGGCGGGGCCCGGAACGTCCAGCGGGTAGGCGGTCAGCTGGCCTTCGCTGCCTCCTTTTTGGCCTTCGCCTTGGCGCGCATGGCCAGCGTTTCCACGTCCGATCCGGCGCGGGCGGGCACGATCCGGTAGATCGCCTCGACAAGGTTCTCTAGCGCGAAGCCGATGAGGCCAAGCGCCACGACGCCCAGCAGCACGCGGCCATACGGGGCCGAGCGGAGCTGGTCCAGCGCCTTGCCGATGCCGCCGGCATTCTCGGGCGAGGTCGTCATCGCGGCGCTGATGATGAGCGCACCGATGATCGCGATGAGCGCACCTTGCGCCAGAAAGCCCGCCTGTAACGCCGGATCGAGTTTCTGCGTCGTCGGCGTCACGCGGATGTGGCGCTTGTATTTCTTCGACCAGCCCTTGTGCATGTAGTAGATACCCGAGCCCACGACGATTGCGCCGAGCGCCGCCGCGATCCATTTTCCGTTCTGCATCTGCAGGATCCGTGCGGTCCAGTCCTGCGCCGCGGAACCGCCGCCCGAGTCGCCCATCGCAAGCCCCGCGACCGAGACGCCGAGACCGGCATGGATGATGCCCGTGACGATCAGGCCGCCGCGCTGGAACAGACCCGAGCCGTCATCGCCGCGCCGCTCGAGATCGTATCCCGCCGCGATGAAGCGCCAGAGCGCGTAGGCGAACAGACCAATGGCGATGAGCCAGAGCGCCCAAAGGCCGAAGGGCTGCGATTTGAGATCGGCGAGCGCGTTCGTCGTTCCCTCGGCCCGGCCCCCGTGAATGGCAGCGGTGAGGGCCAGACCGCCGACGATCGCGTAGACCGCGGCACGAGAGGAATAGCCCGCACGCATGACCGGGACGACCCAGGCGGGGGCGGTTTTCTGTGACATGAAGATGCACTCCGGTGTAAGGTTTCACCGGATCAGCGCATCACGCCCGCTTGAGGTTCCCGTTACCGGTCGCGCGGAGGGCAATCGTCGCCGAGCGGGGTGCCGTCATAGGCCCGATCGCCGCAATCGTTGACCTCCTGCCAGACATAGCCGCGCCCGTCTTCCGTCAGCGCGACGACCCGGTCGATTCCGAATTCGATGTTTCGGGCAACGGTGAAGACCTCGGCAGCGCCCGCATCGATCTGATCCGCGATGGCCTCGGCGTCGAAGCACGAGAACCAGAACGGCGCGTTGCGCGGGACGGCGGCGGGGTAGGGCTCGGCCTGCAGGTCCGACGGGCCCGCGAGCACGTCGAAACAGGCGCGGTAGCGGATCGGGGAGCTGTCCGCGTCGATCCCCTCGAAATTCGAGACGGGCAGAGTGGTGGTCCCGCCGTCGGTCGTCGCGATGGTGATTTCGGAGACCTCCGGCAGACGCTCGTAATAGGCGAAGACCTGAAGGTAGTACATCGCCGCGCCGCCGATCGCCGCGGCAACGAGAATGACCAGAGACAGGATCTTGCCGCTCATGCCGCGGAGCCCGTCGCGGCGGGCGTCGTCACGAAGGCGTCAGCGCACATCTTCGCCAGCGCGCGCACGCGGCCGATATAGGCCTGCCGCTCGGTCACCGAGATCACACCGCGCGCGTCGAGCAGATTGAAGAGGTGGCTGGCCTTGATGCACTGGTCATAGGCGGGATGCGCCATGACGATGCGCCGGTCCATCTTGGCGTCGGTTTCCGGCGCTTCTAGAAGCCGCTGGCACTCGGCCTCGGCGTCTTCGAAATGGCGCAGCAGCATCTCGGTCGACGCGAGGTCGAAATTGTGCCGGCTGTATTCTTCCTCGGTCTGGCGGAAGATGTCGCCGTAGCTGAGCGAGATGGGCGTCTGCGGATCGTTGAAGGGCATCTCCATCACGTGGTCGATCCCGAGCACATACATGGCGAGCCGTTCGAGCCCGTAGGTCAGCTCCCCAGAGACGGGCGCGCAATCATGTCCGCCAACCTGCTGGAAATAGGTGAACTGGGAGACTTCCATCCCGTCGCACCAGACCTCCCAGCCAAGGCCCCACGCCCCAAGCGTCGGGCTTTCCCAATCGTCCTCCACGAAACGCACGTCGTGCAGCTCCATGTCGATCCCGATCGCCTCGAGCGAGCCCAGGTAGAGCGCCTGCAGATCGGGCGGCGAGGGTTTGATGATGACCTGGTACTGGTAATAATGCTGCAGCCGGTTGGGGTTCTCGCCGTAGCGTCCATCCGTCGGACGGCGTGAGGGCTGAACATAGGCGGCGGCCCAAGGGTTCGGACCGAGCGCGCGCAGCGTCGTTGCCGGGTGAAACGTGCCCGCGCCGACTTCCATGTCGTAGGGTTGCAGAACGGCGCAGCCCTTCGAGGCCCAGTAGGTCTGAAGCCGCAGGATGATCTCCTGAAAACTGCGCGGTTTCTGGGTCTTGTCCATGGCGGGATCCGTCCTTGTCGCTTCAGGCTTGATTAGGACGCCACAACCGGGGGGTCAATTGCGCCCCTGACCAATAATTGAGGTGCGCCGGGCTTGCATTTTGCTACCAATGGTCGCGACACGAAACTGACATATCACGGGGCGGAATGAACGGAATGAAGAAGACGGGACTGATGGCGGGGTGCGCGCTCTGGGTGATCGCTGGGGCGGCCAACGCGCAGGATGCCTATTTCGTTCAGATCGAGGCCCATCCGGCGCTCACCGTGGCAGAGGATCGCGCGCGGGCCTTTGCGGCGGGGCTGCCCGACGTCAATGGCTTTTCCATCGGCGGCGGCTGGTATGGCATCGCGCTCGGCCCTTATACCGAGGAAGAAGCCAATCAGCGCCGTCTCGAGCTCCGGCGGCAAGGGCAGATCCCCTCGGACAGTTTCGTCGAGGAAGCCGATCAATACGCGCAGCGCTTCTGGCCGATCGGTGCCGGTGCGATCCAGTCGCCCGAGCCGCAAGAGCCGCAGGATAGCGGCGCCCAGGCGCAAAACGAGCCCGATCCCGAGCCGGAGCTGCGCCAGGCCGAAGAGACCCCGGCAGAGGCGCGCCGCGCCGAACAGCTTCTCACGCGCGGTGAACGCGAGGATCTGCAGGTCGCCCTGCAATGGGCCGGTTTTTACAATGGCCGCATCGATGCCGCCTTCGGACGCGGGACGCGCGGCGCGATGGCCGGCTGGCAAGAGGCCAACAATTACGAGGCGACGGGCGTTCTGACGACCGCGCAGCGCGCCGAGCTTTTCCGTCAGTACAACGCCGTGCTCGACGGGATGGGCCTGCGCCGCGTGACAGACCGCCGCGCCGGCATCGAGATGGAGCTTCCCACCGGCGTCGTCGCATTCGATCGCGCGGAATCGCCGTTCGTGCGCTATGAGCCGACCGGAGAGGTGCCCGAGGCGCGGGTTCTCCTTATCTCCGAGCCCGGCGACCGCCGCACGCTCTATGGTCTTTACGAGATCATGCAGACGCTCGAGATCGTGCCCACGGACGGGCCGCGCGAGCGGCAGGGCGACAGCTTCCGTCTCGTCGGCGAGAACAGCCGCATCGTCAGCCACACCGAGGCGTTTCTTTCGGACGGAGCGATAAAGGGTTTCACGCTCATCTGGCCCGCCGGTGACGAAGAGCGCCGCACGCGCATCCTCGCGCGGATGCAGGAGACGTTTTCACGCCTCGACGGTGTCGTGCTCGACCCCGCGACGCTCAGCGACGAAGGGCAGGCGATCGACCTTGTCGCGGGGCTCCAGGTCCGGCAGCCCAAGGTCACCGCGTCGGGCTTCTTCGCGGATTCGAGCGGACGGGTGCTGACGTCGGATGCGTCCGTGGCCGAATGCGGCCGGATCACGCTTGACGAGCTGACCGAGGCCGAAATCGTGGCGCGCGCCGGTGGTCTGGCTCTCTTGGAGCCGCAATCCCCCCTCGCGCCCCGCAACGTGCCGATCTTCCGCACAGACGCGCCGCGCCTGCAATCGGAGATCGCGGTCGCGGGCTTTTCCTATGGCGGCGTACTCGGCGCGCCGACCGTGACCTTCGGCACGCTTGCAGACGTGCGCGGCCTCAACGGCGAGGAAGGCGTCAAACGTCTCTCGGTCTCGGCCCGGCCCGGCGATGCGGGTGGGCCCGTCTTCGACGGTGGCGGCGCGGTCGTGGGCATGCTGACGCCTGTTTCTTCGACCGGCCAGCAATTGCCTGAGAACGTGAGCTTCGCCACCGCCTCCGAACGACTCGTCGATTTTTTCCGCGAGGCCGGTGTCTCTGTCGAGACGGGTCGCGGCGAAATGTCGATGGCGCCCGAAGATCTCACGCAGGTCGCGCGCGGTATCACCGTTTTGGTGGAGTGCTGGGAATAATCAGCTCGCGCGGCCGAAAAGCCGCATGAGCGCGCCCCACTGACTGACGAAGACCCCCGACAGGATAAGTGCGAGCGCAACGAACAGCGAGGGGTGGTACGGCTCACCCAGGATCACGATCCCGAGGATGACCGACCAGACGGGCACCTGGTAGTTCGTCAGCGTCATGAAGACCGGCCCGGCGCTGCGAATGACGAGAACCCTCAAGAGGTTCGCACCTGCGGTCGGCACAAGACCCAGAAGCGCCAGCCAGAACAAGGTCTCGCCGCCCGGCAAGGGCGGCGGGCCTTCCAGCGCCCACGCCACCGGTATGATCGCGGCGGAACCGGCGAGCAGCGGCACTGCCGCCAGCCCGATCGGGTCTATCGCCGGCAAGCGACGCATCATCACCGAGGCGGTCGAATAGCAGGCCGCGGCACCAAGGCAGGCCAGCCGTCCGAAAGGTTCGAGCGGATCCCCCGTGGAGGCGAAGGCCGCCGGGCCGATCAGCACCAGGACACCGCAGAACCCGACCACGAAGCCGATCACCCGGCGCGGCGTCATCCGCTCCCCGGGCACGAAGAGATGTGCGAGTGGTAGAACCATGAGCGCGATGGCGGCCATAGAGACGCCCGCGAAGCCGGACGTGACGCGAAGCTGACCCCAGCTCAGCAGAAGGAACGGCAGCGCCGTATTGAAGACGCCGATCACGAGGATCTGCGGCCATGCGGACTTTGGTCCGTGGAAGAGCCGCCCGCCCATAATCTGCCAGACCAGCGTCGTCAGCAGCGCGGCAAACCCGATCCGGTATCCCGCGAGCCAGGCCGGCGTGATTCCCGGCAAAGCAAGCTCGATGATGAGGAACGTCGCCCCCCAGACGAGGCCAAGCAAGGCCACCATCGCCCAGGAAGAGGGCGTGATATCCGGTGCGGCGGGGGCGGCTGACTGCATCTTTCCTCATCACTTTTCGTAGGTTGCGCCCCGTATCGGTCCGCATGACTTTTCGGCGAGGTAGCATCGCGCTAGTCTTCCGTCCATCGACCACGAGAGGAGAGAGACATGGACCTGTTCTTCATTCTGCCGGTTTTCATCCTGCTGCTATTGCTGGGATGGTGCGTGGTTCAGCTGAAAGACTGAGCCGCCTGACGGAACGCAGTCTGTTTCCGGGCGTTCGGGATAAGATGTATCCTAAAGTCAGGAGAGCAAAATGGACGTCGGTTTTATCGTTCCGATCCTCGCATTGTTCACGCTCCTTGCCGTGACCATCCTCGGCATCAAGGGCAAGTTCGAAGTCGAACGCGCGAAAGCGGATCCCAAGGATCCCGATTCCACGCTTGCCGCAGACGGCCCGAACAAGCGCTGAACACCGCGATCATTTGAATTCAGGAAAGGCCCTCTGGCGCGCGCCAAGGGGCCTTTTCTAGTGACCGATGAGCGGCAAGGCCGCTATCCAGTCGTTTTGCGCAACAGATACGTATCCATGATCCAGCCATGCGCCGCGCGGGCCTCGGCGCGCGCCGCCTTGATGCGCGGGCCCGCTTCGGCAAGAGGGCCCGCCTCGAGGAGTTCGTTCTCCATGCCGAGATATGCGCCCCACCAAATCGTCAGATCCTCGGGCGGCAGGCGCTCGAAGCTGCATTCGCCATCGAGCATCACGACCAGCGTCTCCGCGCCGTCGGGCCACCCGTGGTCTCGCAATCTGCGCCCCGTCGTGACCGTGACGGGACCGTTGACGGTATTGAACGGGATCGCATGCGCGGCGGTCAGCGCCTGTAGCGCGGTGATGCCGGGGATCACGCGGAGGCGCGGCGCAGGGGAAAGCCGCTCGGCAATCCGGAGCGTGCTGTCATAAAGACCGGGATCGCCCCAGACCAGAAGCGCAACCGGCCCGTCGGTGCCATCCATCGCTGCCTGCCAGCGCAGTGCGATCTCGTCGTGCCAGCGGGCGACACGGGTGTCGTAGGGCAGGCTTTCATCGCGCACGGGCATCTCGAACGGGATAACCTGCGCGCTCGCTTCGGCTTCTTCTATGATCGCATAGCGCAGACCTGCGAGATCGTCCTTTCCGGCGCCTTTCTCGGGGACGAGTATGGCGCCCGCCTCACGGATCGCCTGCCAGCCTTCGCGCGTGACATGGGCCGGATTTCCCGTGCCGATGCCGATGAGCCAGAGTTCGGTCACAGCCCGGCCTCGTCGGCGAGCGGGCCGTAGAGGATGAGCGCTGGCAGCGGACTTGCCGCCATGTCGAGCCGTGCGGCCAGCTCGGCCACGGTCGACCGGGTCAGCCGTTGCTCGGGCGTCGAGACCGCCTCGGCCAGAAGCGCGGGCGTCGTGCCGGGCAAGCCGCGCTCCATCAGTGTCGCCGCAAGCGCGGGGAAGGTGCGCTTGCCCATGTAGATCACCGTGCAGGCCTTGGGATCGGCAAGCGCGGTCAGGTCGAGATCGCGCGGCAATTCGCCCGATACGTCGTGCCCGGTGATGAACTGCACGCGCCGCGCGGTGAGCCTGCGGGTGAGCGGAATGCCAGCCGCCGCCGCCGCGGCGAAGGCCGAAGGCACCCCTGGCACGATCTCGTAGGGGATGCCCGCAGCCTGCAGCGCGACAAGCTCTTCCTCGAGCCGCCCGAACAAGCCGCCATCGCCGGATTTCAGCCGCACGATCCGCCCGCCCCCCGTCGCGTAATCGACGAGAAGTTGCGAGACGTGGTTCTGCTTGGGCGAGGGGCGCCCAGCGCGTTTACCGACGCCGACAAGATCGGCCTCCGGCCGGGCATGGCTCAGGATCGGACCCGAGGACAGATCGTCGAAAAGGATCGCATCGGCGCGCTTCAGTCGGTCGACCGCTTTCAGCGTCAGAAGTTCGGGATCGCCGGGGCCGCTTCCGACGAAACTCACGAAACCGCTCATGCCGCGTCCTCCGCCGAGATGAGGTGGAAGAAGGTGCCGGTTACGTGGCCCTTCCGCGATCCGGTCTCGGGCACCGGGTTACCGTCCGCATCGGTGACCTTGGCGAGCGGCGCATCGGGCTCGTCGAGGATCGTCGAGTAGTGAAACTCATGCCCGCGCAGCGCCGCACCGGGACTCGCGCCGGGCATGGCCTCGAGAAGGGTCGCGCGGCGATAGCCGAGGTGGAACTTGCGCTTTTCGTAGGAGGTCACGAGGCCCAGAAGCCCGGCCATCTCGTGTCGCACCCCGTCCTTGTCGATGAGCGACTGACCGAGCGCCATGTAGCCGCCGCACTCGCCGTGAACGGGTTTTGTCTCCGCGTGGCGGCGCAGGCCGCCGAGGAAGCTGCTCGCGGCGGCGAGGCGGCCGGCATGCAGCTCGGGATAGCCGCCGGGAAGCCAGATGAGATCGGCAGACGGGTCCGGGGCGTCGTCGGCAAGCGGCGAGAAGGGCAGGATTTCTGCCCCCGCCGCGCGCCACCCGGCCAGAAGATGCGGATAGGTGAAGGAGAAAGCCGCATCGCGCGCGAGAGCGATCCGCTGGGCGGGCGGGGGCGGCAGCTGTCCTGCTTGGGGCGCCGGCCCGCCGCGCGCCGCGGCGCGGATCGCCGCAAGGTCCACGTGCTCACGCAGAAATGCTGCGTATCCCGCGATGGCAGCCTCGAGATCGGGATGCTCCACGGCTTGGATGAGACCGAGATGCCGTTCGGGCAAAGCAAGATCGCCGCGCCGGGGCAGAACCCCCAGGACAGGAAGCCCCGCGCGCTCCATCCCGAGGCGGATCAGCCGTTCATGCCGGGGCGAGGCGACGCGGTTGAGGATCACGCCTGCGAAGGGCAGATCGGGCGCGTAGGCGGCAAAGCCCATCGCCGTCGCCGCTGCCGATTGCGCCTGTCCGCCCGCATCGATGACAAGCACCACCGGCCAGCCCATGCGCTGCGCCGTCTCCGCGCTCGATCCCATGCCGGTCTGACCGCGCGTGGCGACCCCGTCGTAGAGGCCCATCGATCCTTCGGCGATCGAGATTTCCGCGCCGCGCGCATGTTCCGCGATGCCGGACAGGAGCGCATCGTCCATCGCCCATGTGTCGAGGTTGAAGCTCTCGCGCCCCGCGGCGGCGAAATGGAAGGCCGGATCGATGTAATCGGGCCCGGATTTGAACGGCTGCACGGCCAGCCCGTCTTCGGCGAGCGCGCGCAAGAGACCGAGCATCACGGTTGTCTTGCCCGTGCCGGAGGCCGGCGCGGAGACCAGAAGGCCGGGGGGCCAGCCCCCCGGACCCCCCGCGGTATTTTCGCCAATCCAAAGAGGGGACGTGCGCTCAGTCATCGCCAGCCTGCCAGTCTGCCCAAGGGCTTTCCGCCGATTGCGGGCGATAGCGGCGGTCATATTCGGAAGCGTAAAGGCGGCTGTCGTCAAAACCCGCCTGCGCGAGCGCCGGTCCGACGAGGATGAGCGCGGTGCGGGTAATGCCGCCGTCGATGCGCGTCTCGATATCGCCGAGCGTGCCGCGCAAGATCCGCTGATCGGGCCAGCTCGCGCGCCACACCACCGCGACCGGGCAGTCGGCACCGTAATGCGGGCTGAGATCGGCTACCACCTGGCTTAGGTTCGTGATGGAGAGGTGGATCGCCAGCGTCGCGCCGGTCTGGGCGAAATTCGTCAGCGTTTCGTGCTCCGGCATCGCGCTGGCGCGGCCGGGCGTACGGGTGAGGACTACCGATTGTGCAAGACCCGGCAGCGTCAGTTCCGCGCCGAGCGCGGCACTCGCGGCGGCAAAGGACGGAACGCCCGGGGTCACGTCGTAGGGGATGTCTTTCTCGCGCAGGCGGCGGAGCTGCTCGCCCATCGCCGACCAGACCGACAGATCGCCCGAATGCAGCCGCGCGACATCGTGGCCGGCGGCATGGGCCGTCTCGATCTCGGCCATGATCGCGTCGAGATCGAGCGGCGCGGTATTCACGATCCGCGCGCCGGGCGGACAATGATCCAGAATGGCCTCCGGCACGAGCGAGCCAGCATAGAGGCAGACCGGCGAGGCCGCGATCAGGTCGCGCCCGCGCAGCGTCAGAAGATCGGGCGCGCCGGGGCCTGCGCCGATGAAATGCACTGTCATTGCGATCCTCCCCTTGCGAGCGCGCAGGTGGCCATGCGGTCGGCCGAGATCGACCGGGGGCCGAGCAAGCTTGCGCCCGGACCTGCCGCGGCCAAAGCCGCCGCCTCGGCAACGCTGCCGGTGCCCCGCGCGGATTTTGACGCCTGCGAATGCGTGGCGGTCTGTTGGCGCTCGAGCGTGTCGCTGTCAATGGCGCTCGCGGGAAGGCTGAGGGTCTCGGCCAGGCCACGGAACGCCGGTCCATTCGCCTTGTCCGCGGCGGTCGCGATCATCGCCACGCCCCGCGCGCCGCCCGCTTGCTCGAGCGCGTCCAGGAGGCTGGCGGTCGTCGCCGCGCCGCGAAATCCGAAACCGGCGACGATCACAGCGCGCCTCGCCATTGCACAACCGGATAATGCGAGCGCCAGCCGCGCTTCGTGCCGAGCGGCGCGGCTTCGGATAGCTCGATCCGCAACAGCTCGCCGCCGCGCTTCGCCTGCCAATCTGCCAGAAGCGCCTCGGATTCGAGCGTCACGGCATTGGCGACGAGCCGCGTTCCGGGGGTGAGCCGCTCTGCCAGCGTATCGAGAAGTGCGCGGCTGAGGCCTCCGCCGATGAACACCGCGTGGGGCGCATCCAGATCATCGAGAACGTCGGGTGCGCGGCCTTCGATGACATCGAGCCTGCCCATGCCGAGCGCCGCCGCGTTCTCGCGGATGCGAGCCGCGCGATCGGCGCGGGGCTCGATGGAGATGGCCCGCATCGACGGATCCGACAGGAGCCATTCGATCGCGATGGACCCCGAGCCGCCCCCGATATCCCAGAGGCGTTCACCGGGCCGGGGGGCGAGGGCGGAGAGGGTGAGCGCGCGGACCGGGCGCTTGGTGATCTGACCGTCATTGGAGAAGAGCGCATCTTCGCGGCCTGCGGCGCGCGTGACCACCGGGCCGTCGCCAGCAACCTCGATTGCGGCCGCGACCGGATGGGCGATGTCCGCCGCCCCGGCATCGGCGATCACCGGTGAGACGCGCTCGCGCGGGCCGCCGAGCGCTTCGAGAAGCGTCACGCGGCTCTCCCCGAACCCCGTGGCGGAAAGGTAGGCGCAAAGATCGCCGGCCGCAGCGCCATCCCTGAGAAGCACGAGAAGCCTCGCACCCGGAGCCAGATGCGGACGCAACGACGAGAGCGGCGCTGCGTGCAGGCCAAGGCAGGTCGTTCGCTCGATCCCCCAGCCCATCCGGGCCGCGGCCAAAGAAAACGTCGACGGACCGGGCAGGGCGCGCCACTCACCGGGGGTCAGCGCCTCCGCGATCACGCGGCCCGCGCCGAACCAGAAGGGATCGCCAGAGGCCAGTGCCACGACGCGCTGACCTTTAAGCCGCTGGAGGATAGGCAGACCGTCGGCGAATGGCACCGGCCACGCGATCCGCTCGGCCGCGAGATCCGGCAGCAGGTCAAGATGACGCGGCGCGCCCATGACGATCTCGGCCTCTTGCAGCGCGAGGCGGCTTGCAGGCGGCAGGCCCTCCGGTCCATCTTCGCCGAGCCCGACGATCGTCAGCCACGGAGTTTCAGCCATGCACCCGAACCTTCTGATCCTGGCCGGAACGACCGAGGCCACGGCTTTTGCCCGCCATGCGGCGGAGCTGGGACTCGAGGGCACGGTCTCTTTCGCCGGGCGCGTGGCGCGGCCCTTGCGACAGCCGCTGCCGCAGCGTGTGGGCGGGTTCGGCGGCGCGGAGGGTCTGGCGGCCTACCTCAAGGAGCACCAGATCACACATCTCATCGACGCGACCCATCCTTTCGCCGAACAGATGAGTCGCAACGCGGTCGTCGCGGCTGAGAGAGCTGGCGTGCCGCTCGTGGCGTTGACGCGGCCGCCCTGGACGCCGGAGGCCGGGGACGATTGGGTGCGCGTGCCGGACATTGCCGGTGCGGTGGCCGCGCTTGATCGTCCGGCGGCGCGCGTCATGCTGGCGGTTGGGCGCATGCACCTCGCCGAGTTCGCGCCCAACCCGCAGCATTTCTACCTGCTGCGGCTCGTCGATCCCCCGGAGGTGCCGCCGCCATTCCCGGATCACCATGTCGTCGTCGATCGAGGCCCGTTCGAGGCCGAGGCCGACCGCGCCCTCATGGAGGCGCAGGGGATCGAGCTTGTCGTGTCCAAGAATGCGGGCGGCACGGGCGCTTATGCCAAGATCGCCGCGGCACGCTCGCTTGGTTTGCCGGTCGTGATGATCGATCGCCCGGCGCTGCCCGCGCGGCGCGAGGTGCACGACATCGAGGAAGCGCTGGCTTGGGTTCATGCGGGGACCGATCTCGGTGTGTAGATAAGCGGCGGACCATTCCGCGCGATCTGCCGCGTCGCCGAAGAGCCGACGATGACCACTGTCCGCATATCCGCCATCTCGGGCGTCGCGTCCGCGAGTGGGACAACGGAGAGCGCCTCCTCCGGGGTCGAAACGGCGCGCGCGAAAAGGATCAGCCGCTCGGGCTCGCAGCACTCGCGCAGGATCTCGAGGGTACGGGCGAACCCTTCGGGTCGCGAGGCCGAGCGAGGATTGTAGAAAGCCATCGCGAAATCGGCCTCGGCGGCAAGACGCAGGCGCTTTTCGATGAGTGCGAAGGGTTTGAGATTGTCCGACAGGTTGAGCGCGCAGAAATCATGGCCCAGCGGTGCGCCGGCGCGCGCGGCGGCGGCCAGCATCGCGGTGATGCCCGGAAGGACCGCGATATCGAGATCGCGCCATGTCTTCGGACCGGCCTCCAACGCCTCGAAGACCGCGGAAGCCATCGCGAACACGCCGGGATCGCCGGAGCTAACCACGACGACCCGATGACCTGCCTCTGCCATCTCGAGCGCATGTTTCGCCCGGTCGATCTCCACCCGGTTGTCGCTCTCGTGCAGCCTCAGCCCATCCCGCGGCGCGATGCGTCGGACATAGGGAATGTAGCCGACGATATCGGTCGCCTCCGCGATCGCGGCCTGCACATCGGGCGTCACCAGCGCGTCGTCGCCGGGGCCGAGCCCCGCGATGCGAACCCAGCCCGTCACGGCCGCCGACCTTGCCCGTGGACGAGCACGATGGAGAAATAGGGCAGCGTGCGCTCTCCCAGCTCGAGAAGCGGCGTCATCCGCTGCCCTTCCATGCTGGCATATTCGACGATCACCGCGCGATCCGCCTTGCCCGCCGCGTCAAGCGCTCGGGCGATCTTGGGCAGATTGCGGCCGACCTTCATGAAGACGAGCGCATCGGCATCGCGGGCCCGTGCGGTCAGCGTCTCTTCGTCGAGCGTTCCCATGAGCACGCTCAGCACATCGTCGCCCCAGGTGATCGGCGCGCCGCTCGCGGTCCAGGCTGCGGACATGCCGGTGATGGCAGGTACAATCCGAACGGGCACATCGTCCTTGAGCCGCGTATAAAGATGCATGAAGGAGCCGTAGAAAAACGGATCGCCTTCGCAAAGAACGACAACGTCCTCTCCGGCTCGCGCCAGGTCGCGAAGGCGACCGGCCACGTCTTCGTAGAACTCCGACAGGCAGGCATTGTAGCGCGGATCCTCGAGCGGGATCTCCGTCGTGACGGGATATTCCATCGGGATTTCATGCGCTTGTGGGTGCAGCATCCCGTCCACGATCTTGCGCGACTGGCCGGCGCGGCCGGCCTTGCGAAAGAAGGCCACGTGCCGCGCACCGCGAACGAGCCGGTCGGCGCGCACCGACATGAGGTCGGGATCGCCTGGTCCGAGCCCGACGCCCCAGATCGTGCCGGGCGCGCTCATTCCGCGCGGCTCGCGATCGCGTTGATCGCGGCGACGGTGATCGCGCTGCCGCCGAGGCGGCCTTCGACGATCACCGATGGAACGGGCTGCGCATCCCACAGCGCGTCTTTCGACTCTCGGGCACCGACAAAGCCCACCGGGCAGCCGATGATCGCGGCGGGGCGCGGGCAACCGGGATCTTCCAGCATCTCGAGAAGGTGGAAAAGCGCGGTCGGCGCGTTGCCGATGGCGACGAGCGCGCCCTCCAGCTTGTCCCGCCAAAGTTCGAGCGCGGCGGCGGAGCGGGTCGTGCCGAGCTTTGCGGCAAGATCAGGCACGGCGGGATCCTGAAGCGTGCAGATCACCTCGTTATCGCGCGGCAGCCGCTTGCGGGTCACGCCTTCGCTGACCATGCGCGCATCGCAGAAGATCGGTGCCCCGCGTTCGAGCGCGTCACGCGCGGCCTTGACCATGCCGTCCGAGATCCGGACATGCCGCTCGAGCCCGACCATCCCGGCGGCGTGGATCATGCGGACGACGACCTGTTCGGCATCCGCATCAAAGGCAGCGAGGTCGGCTTCGGCGCGGATCGTGGCGAAGCTCTCGGCATAGATCGCCGCGCCATCCTTTTCGTAGGTGTAAGGCATGTCAGCTGTCCCAAAGCCCGAGAAGATCCTGCGGGGCAAGCCCGCGGCGGTCCGGCTCATCCCATGCCGCCCCGCCTTGCACAAGATCAAAGCGGTCCCTGCGGCCGGTGAGGGTGATATCGGCCACGCCCGATCCAGCGCAGCCCTTGGCGCAGCCCGAGACATGCAGGCGCAGGCCCGGCGGCAGCGATGGCGCCAGCGCGCGGGCGATCGCTTCGGTTTCAACGCTCGCTTGCGCGCAACTGGGCGCGCCGGGGCAGGCTTCGATGCGGCCAAGAGGATCGCAGGGGTCGAGGATGAGATCTGGAATTTCCGCGAGATCCTCGACGTCGCAGCCAGGCAGGAACACGGCGCGCCAAGGCGTGACGACGATATCGGATGCGATGCGCGCCAGCGCGTCGAGCTGGTCCGCGCGGAGCTGACCGAATGCCGCACCCGCCAGCACGCCGTGGGCTGTGGCGCCGGGAATGGGTGGAGACACAGCCTCTGCGGGTCGCTTGTTTCCGGAGAGTTCGGCGGTCAGCGGAACACGGACCACGTGCCGCACCATCCGCCCGCGTCCATCCGCGCCGACCCCGCCCGAGGCGATAAACCAGCGTGCAAGCTCAAGCGCAGCCTGAACGGCCTCGCTTGTGCCCGAGACCGACCGCCCCGTTTCCAAGCCATCGGCTCGGACCAGCAAGCCGTCCGCTCTGCCTTCGATCCGCACGTCGCCGCTGATGCTAGCGAGCTGCCGTCGGGCAGCGGGGTCCACGACGAAACCGAACTTGGACGGCAGGCTCTCCAGATCATCCGCTTCTGCGAGCGCCGTTTCCAGTGCCGTGGCAAGCTCGCGGGCGGTATCGCCGCCGAACGGATCGACCACGATATTGCGCCTTGCCTCGCTCCGTTCGTCGCGGTCGAGCAGCCCGAGACCATCCAAAGTGCCCCAAAGCTCCGTAAGGGTGTCTTCCTTCACGCCGCGGATCTGCAAATTCGCACGGCGCGTCAAAGCGATCCGGCCGGATCCGTAGCGGCGTGCGCAGTCGGCAAGTCCGATCGCCTGGCTGCGGTTGAGCCGACCCGCATGGGGGCGAATACGAAGCACAAGACCGTCCTCCGCTTCCATCGGACGATGCGCGCCGGGACACCAGCCTTTCACGAGCGGAGTGTTCATTCCGCCGCCCTCAGATCCGTTGCCGACGAATTCCGTCGCGTCTGCCAGAGGCCGGCAGCCCTGAGCGCCTCGAACCGCTCGCGCATGGCGGCAAGCGCCTCGGGATTGGCCTCTTCCATGAACTCCGTCACCGCCGCATCGCCCAGCGTCGCGGAATGATAGGCGTCGAAGAGGTGGCCGGGCACCGCATCTGCGAGATGTGCGAAAGCGGCCATGTTCTCGAGCGTCGACGCGATTTCCGCCGCGCCCCGAAAGCCGTGGCGCTGCATCCCCGCGATCCAGCCGGGATGCGTGGCGCGCGCCCGCACGACGCGAGCGATCTCTTCGGTCAGATCACGGCTGCGGGGCCGATCCGGATCGGTCGCGTCCAGATGCCAGAGCCGCGCCGCCCCGCCGGTGACGCCTTGCGCCGCGGCGAAGCCGGCCTCGTGGCTTGCATAATCCTCGGCCAAGAGCACGTCGGTCTCGGGCAGATCTTGCAGATGCACGAAGGCGTCCGCCGCCGCGACCCGTTCGCGGATGGCTTTTGCGTCCTCGACCGCCGTCTCGCCATCGAGCGCCCAGGAGGATGCGGCGAGCCAGGCTTCACCCGCGCGAGCGCGGGCCTCGTCGGAATAATCGGTGAGCTCAGGGCCCATCGCGAGACCGAACTGACCCGGCTTCGGTCCGAAGACGCGCGCCTCTGCTTGGCCCACATACGGGTTCCAGTCTGCCGCTTCATCACGGGCGGCAAGCGCGCGGATCGCCTGGTTGTACAGCGCCGAAAGAGTTGGGAAGACATCGCGGAACAGGCCCGAGACGCGAAGCGTGACGTCGAGGCGCGGCCGGTCGAGTTCGGCGATGGGCAGAACCTCGATGCCCGAGACGCGCTCGGTGCCCGTATCCCAGACAGGACGCACGCCCAGAAGCGCCAGCGCCATGCCGAATTCCTCGCCGGCGGTCCGCATCGTCGCGGAGCCCCAAAGGTCAACAACGAGGCTGCGCGGCCAGTCGCCCTCGTCCTGCAGGTGCCGGCGTACGAATTCGGCCGCGAGCTTCTGCCCCTGCGCGTAAGCCGCACGGCTCGGCACCGCGCGCGGGTCGGTCGTGTAGAGGTTGCGCCCGGTGGGCAGGACATCCTGCCGCCCGCGCCAGGGCGAGCCCGAGGGGCCCGGCGCGATCCGCTTGCCGTCCAGTGCGTCGATGAGGGCCTGCCGCTCGGCAGAGGCGGCGGCACCCATCTCGGGCGGTGCGGCGGGATCCGCGCGGCCCCAGACGTGCAGCCCGTCGCCGTAGCGGCTTTCCTTCACATCGCAGACGAAACGGTCGATCCGGGTGATCGCCTCGGCCTCGCACATCGCCCCGTCGATCCCGAGATCTTCCTCCACGCCCTCGGCGCGCGCCTCCATGCGGATATCGTCCATCAATCGGTCGCGGCGGCGCGGGTCGAGCCCGTCGGCATTCGAGAATTCGTCCAGCAGCGCCTCGAGGCGCAGGAGCCGGTCGGGCGTGCGGCTTTCCGCAAGCGGCGGCGGCACATGACCGAGGGTCACCGCCCCGATACGCCGTTTCGCCTGCGCGGCCTCGCCCGGATCGTTGACGATGAAGGGGTAGATCACCGGCATCGCGCCGGTCAGCGCCTCGGGCCAGCAGGTCTCGGACAGGGCGACGGCCTTGCCCGGCAGCCATTCGAGCGTGCCATGCGCGCCGATATGAACAAGCGCGTCGGCCTGATCGGCGAGCCAAAGATAGAACGCCACGTAGGCGTGACGCGGCACCCGCGCGAGGTCGTGGTATTCATCGCCGCGCAGTTCAGGCGTGCCCCGTTCGGGCTGAAGTGCGACAAGCGCGTTGCCCCGCCGGAGTGCCGCAAAGCGGAAGACGCCCTCCGGCGCATCGCTCTCGGGTTGTCCCCAAGCCGCTTGCAGATCGTCGCGCAGAGGTTCTGGCAGGCGGGAGAGTGCCTCGCGATAGGCTGAGACTGGCCAGTCGATCGTCTCGTGCCCAAGCGCTGCGGCCAGGTCGCCGTCCTCTGTCGAGTAACCGGCCTCCGCTAGGTCGCCGAGCACCGCCTCGGCCGAGGCCAGCGCATCAAGACCCACCGCATGGGCCATGTTCCAGTCCCGCCCCGGATAGGTCGACAGGACGAGCGCCACGCGCCGGTCGGCTGGCGGCGTCGCGGACAGCCGATACCAGGCCGCCACGCGCGCGCAGACCGCATCGACACGCCCGTCATGCGCCTGGTGGCGCAGCCGCGTGAATTGCAGATCCGGGTCGCGCGGCTCGGGCTCCTTGAACGAGACAACGCCGCCGAACAGCCGGCCATCCACCTCCGGCAGAACGACATGCATCGCCAGATCGGCCGGCGAAAGACCGCGCTCGGCCTCTTCCCAAGCTGCGCGGTCCGAGGTGGCGAGCGCGACCTGGAAGACCGGAACACCGGCCGCATCGAGCGGAGAGGCCCCGCCATCGCCCTTGCCCGAAAAGGCCGTCGCGTTGACGATGGCGGCAGGCCCAAGATGTCTCACTTGCCGTGCCATCCATTCTGCCGCGCCGGGCGCCTTCAGCGATGGCGCGAAAAGCCCCATGACGCGGAAGCCGCGCGCACGCAGCCCGGCGAACATCGCCTCGACCGGCGCCAGATCGGCGGAGACCAGGAAGGACCGGTAGAAGACCACGAGCGCGAGCGGTGCATCCGCGGCGCTTGCCGCTTCCGGCCAAGGGGCGAGAACCGGGCAGGCGACGCCGTCTTCGGGCGTCCATCCGCCGACGCTCGGCAGGGCCTTCGACCCCTTCACCGGCCCCGCATAAAGGCCCGCTGCAAGTGCGAGTTGTTGCAAGGCCGCCTGCGCCGCGACCGCCCCGCCGGTATCGCAGAAATGCGACAGCCGTCGCAGCGTGGAGACCGGCATGGTCGAGACCGCGTCGAGCCGCGCATCGGGCCGCCTGTCCGCGGGCAGAACCGCGAGCGCGATGCCTTTCTCGCGCGCCAGCGCCTCGATCTGCTGCAGACCGTATGGCCAGTAGGATTGCCCGCCGATGAGACGGATCAGGATGCCTTTCGCGCCCTCCAGCGTCTGTTCGATATAGGTATCGACCGAGAGCGGATGCCGGAGTGCCGCGATATTGGCGAGGCGCAGAGACGGAATCCGTCCCTCGCGTCCGCCACCCCGCTGCCATCCCGCCGCGAAGGCCCCGAGATCCGAATCCGAGAAGGACAGCACGACCAGATCGGCCGGGCTTTGGGCCAGGTCCGTCGGCGTGTCGGTCTCTTCGAGCCCGTGGCTTTCGCGGAAGACGACATGCATGGCGCTTACGCGGTCTCCTCGGCGGCGGTCAGCACGCGGGTGATGGCGGCGGCGTCGATATCGTCATGCTCTGCGATGACCACGAGCCGTCCCGCGCGCGCCTCGTCCGGGCCCCAGGGCCGGTCGAACTGGTGGCGCACGCGCGCGCCCACGGCCTGCACGAGAAGCCGCATCGGCTTGCCGGCGACGCTGGCATAGCCCTTCACGCGCAGGATGTTCTGTTCGCGGGCGAGCCGCTCGATCCGCGCGGCAAGATCGGCGGGCGAGGCGAGCTCGGGGATGTCGATGACGACGCTCTCGAAATCCTCGTGATCGTGCTCGGGCACCCCGTCATGATGCGACGGGCGGGCGTCGATATCGTCTTCCGCGGCGGCGCCGATCCCGAGGATGATGCGCGGATCGACGCGGCCTTCAGCGACCTCGACCACCGGCAGCGGGCGCGGCGCTTCGGCGGCGATCACCGCGCGGGCCTTCTCGACGCCATCCTTGCCGGCAAGGTCCGGCTTGGTCAGCAGCACGATATCGGCGCAGGAGATCTGGTCCTCAAAGACTTCCGAGAGCGGAGTTTCGTGGTCGATGCTCTCATCGGCACGGCGCTGCGCGTCGACGGCCTCGACATCCGGCGCGAAACGGCCCGCTGCGACCGCTTCGGCATCGGCGAGCGCGACTACGCCGTCCACGGTGATCTTGGACCGGATATCGGGCCAGTCGAAGGCCTTCAGAAGCGGCTTCGGCAAGGCCAGGCCGGAGGTCTCGATCAGGATATGCTCGGGCCGCGGATCGAGCGCCAGAAGCGCCTCGATGGTCGGGATGAAATCATCCGCCACGGTACAGCAGATGCAGCCGTTCGCCAGCTCGACCACGTTCTCGGCTGGGCAATCGGGAATGGCGCAGCCCTTCAGGATCTCGCCGTCGACGCCCACATCGCCGAACTCGTTGACCACGACCGCGAGGCGCTTGCCGCCGGGGTTCTTCATCAGCTCGGAGATCAGCGTCGTCTTGCCCGATCCCAAGAAGCCGGTGACGATGGTGACGGGAAGTTTCTCGAGATCGGCCATGTCAGTCCTCCATCGGTGGCACGCGGGCCACGCAGTTCTTTTTGAAATGATCGGGCCGTTCCCGCCAAGGAATAAGCCCGTCTTGGGTCGCGTGATACTTCGCGGCGCCCTCGCGCAGAAGGTCCGGATGCGACGCTTCGTGCAGATTTCCGTAAATGTAGGTCCAGCGCCCGGGCCCGCGCAGAGCAACGGTGCAGCCGCCATCGCAGTTCTGCAGGCAGTCTACCGCGCGAAGCGTGACGCCCTCAGGCATCGTTCCGTCAAGCGCGGCGAAAAGCGCGGCGCCGGGACGTGTGCCGTCTTCGGCAACGTCGAGCCCGCGGCGGCAGGTCATGCAGACGAGAAGTTCGGCGGGTTGGGGAGAGGCGGGGTCGGACAAGCGGGTCCCTCGGGGTCGGAGGACGAGGGCAGGGGTGGCAGGGGCGTCGGTATCGCGCCCGAAGCCACCGGAACACCCCGTCCGGTTGCGTGGTCTCTGGCCCAAGGCAGGTCTCCCGGCTGCCGGATCCGAGGCTTTGCCTCGCGGCCGCCCTGCCTTCCCGGTCCCTGAGGGCCAGTGGCGTTCGGGCGACCTCTCCGGGTCACGGTCGCGGGGGCGGCTGCGGCATGACCCCTCGGGGCGCCCGCATTCCCTTTTCACCTCGGGGTCGACCCCAAGGCACCTTGTGCGCCCATCCTTGTTGCGCTGCACGCCCGGCCTGTCAAGCGATGCGATTGACTGCACGAGGGCAGGGTGCCAGTCATGCGCCATTCGCGACAGGAGCCGGACATGGACGAGATCACTGCCCGCCACAATGAGAAGATGAAGCGGATCAAGGCCGCCCGCGACGAGATGATGAAGACCAAAACCGAGCAGAAGGGTCTGGTCATCGTCCATACCGGCAAAGGCAAGGGCAAAAGCTCCTCCGCCTTCGGCATGATCATGCGCTGTATCGCCCACGGTATGCCAAGTGCCGTGGTGCAGTTCATCAAGGGCAATTGGGAAACCGGGGAGCGCACCTTTCTGCGCGAACGCTTCTCCGAGGAATGCCGCTTTTTCGTTTCGGGCGAAGGCTTCACATGGGAGACGCAGGATCGCGAGCGTGACGTCGCCGCCGCCCAGCATGGCTGGCGTATCGCAAAAGAGCAGATCCTCGATCCCGAAATCGAGTTCGTGCTTCTCGACGAGATCAACATCGCGCTGCGCTACGATTACCTCGATATCGACGAGGTGGTGGATTTCCTGCTGACCGAAAAGCCCCACATGACGCATGTCTGCCTCACCGGGCGTAACGCCAAGCCCGAACTCATCGCGGCGGCGGACCTCGTGACGGAATTCGAGCTTTTGAAACATCCCTTCCGCGAGGGCGTGAAAGCGCAGAAAGGCGTCGAGTTTTGAGCGTGCCCGCGCCTCCGTCCGCTCGAAGCGCTGAGGCGGATCGCGCCGGGGGGCCAGCCCCCCGGACCCCCCGCGGTATTTTTACCAATCCAAAGACACGAAGCCTTAACGCTTTTGCCGGCACTCTTCGCTGGCGGTACAGGGAGCGGTCCCGATGACCGCCCAAGCCAAAGACGCCGCGCTCTGTCCGTCTGACGTGGGGCCGGGCGCGGCGTTGCGGTTTGGTGCGCGGCGCTTTTGTTTTTGGGTTGGCCCAAATACCGACTTTGAACCCGTGGGGTCGGGCGCGCGTACGGGCATGAGCGTCTGGAGGCGCATATGAGCCGGGCGCTGATGATCCAGGGCACGGGCTCCAACGTGGGCAAATCGGTTCTTGTCGCCGGGCTTTGCCGCGCCGCGGTGAAACGCGGGCTGTCGGTTGCGCCGTTCAAGCCGCAGAACATGTCCAATAATGCCGCCGTGACCGCGGATGGCGGGGAAATCGGCCGCGCGCAGGCATTGCAGGCCCGAGCGGCGGGTCTTGCGCTCCATACCGATATGAACCCCGTGCTCCTGAAACCCGAATCCGAGACGGGCGCGCAGGTTGTCGTGCAGGGCCGCCGGATCGCGACGGTGAAGGCGCGCGATTACGCGCGGCTGAAAGCGGAGCTGATCTCCCCCGTGCGCGAAAGCTTCGAACGGCTGCGCGCCAGGCACGACCTCGTTCTCGTCGAAGGCGCGGGCAGTCCGGCGGAAGTGAACCTGCGCGCGAACGACATCGCCAATATGGGCTTTGCCGTCGCGGCGGACGTGCCCGTGATCCTGGCGGGCGATATCGACCGTGGCGGCGTGATCGCGCAGATCGTCGGCACGCAGGCCGTGCTGCCAGCCGAGGACGCGGCCCAGATCGCAGGCTTTCTCGTCAACAAGTTTCGCGGCGATCCGAGCCTCTTCGACGATGGCTACCGCCTGATCGAGCAACATACGGGCTGGCGCGGCTTCGGCGTTCTGCCATGGTTCGGCGAGGCGTGGCGGCTGCCGGCGGAGGATGCGCTCGATCTTAGGGGACAGGCCCGCGAGGGCACGCTGCACATCGTGTGCCTGCGGCTTGGCCGGATCGCGAATTTCGACGATCTCGATCCGCTCGCGCAGGAGCCGGGCGTGCGACTGACGATGCTCGGGCCCGGAGAGGCTCTGCCCGGTGATACGGACCTGGTGATCCTGCCGGGGAGCAAGTCGACGCGGGGCGATCTTGCCTATCTGCGCGAGCAGGGCTGGGATCTCGATCTCGTCGCACATCTGCGGCGCGGCGGGCACGTTCTCGGCATCTGCGGCGGCTACCAGATGCTCGGAACGGTCATTCACGATCCCGATGGGCTGGAAGGTCCGCCGGGACACGAGGCGGGGCTCGGGCTTCTCGATGTCGAGACGCGCATGTCTCCGGACAAGCGTCTGAGCGAGGTCGACGCGGTCCACGTCGCGACGGGCGTCGCGTTTCGCGGCTACGAGATACATATCGGCCAGACCGACGGGCCGGACCGGGCGCGGCCTTTCGCGCGTGTGGAGGCTGCGCCCGAGGGCGCGGTCAGTGCCGATGGCAGGATCGCGGGCAGCTACGTGCACGGCATGTTCTCGGACGATGCGTTCCGCGCGGCCTATCTTGCAGGCTTCGGCGTGGCGTCCGAGGCGGGATATGATGCGCGCGTGGAAGGCACGCTCGACGCGCTTGCGGCGCATCTCGAGGCGCATCTCGATCTCGACGCGCTCTTGGCGGCGGCCCGCTAGCTCAGCGCGGCACGGAGGCGATCCCAGCCGGAGGCATCGCCGGGCAGTCCGAGGCGCAGCCAGCGCGTCGAATAGGGAAAAATGCGGCTCCAGATCCGCTGCGAGGCGAGACGGTCCTGTGCCTCCGTCGCATCCGGCGTCTCGTAGGTGCGAAAAAGTGTTGTGCCGCCGGCAAGCGTCCATCCTGCCTCGGCGGCCCAGGTGTCGAGCCGCGCGCTGTCTGCCTCGAGCCGGTCGCGCGTCGCGCGCTGCCAGTCGAGATCGCGCAGGGCGACACGCCCCGCCGCGATTGCAGGGCCGCTGACTGCCCAGGGTCCCGCCAGCTCGGCCAGATCCGCCCGGAGTCGCGCTCCGGTCAGCGCGAAGCCGAGGCGCAGTCCCGCAAGGCCATAGAACTTCCCGAAGGAGCGCAGCACAACGATACGGTCGGAGGTTGGACCGAGGCGCGGCGCGAGGCTTTGGGAGGGGTCGGCATCGGCGAAGCTCTCATCGACGATCAGCAGGCCGACCTCTTCGGACAAGGCCTCCAGCCGGTCCGCGGAGATCCGCCGCCCGTCCGGGTTGTTGGGCGAGACCACGATCGCAAGGTCGGCGCCCTCGAGCTGCTCGGATGCCGAAACCTCGCTCACGGCCCATCCGCCCGCACGCAACGCGGCGGCGTGTTCATTATAGGTCGGGCCGAGGATCGCCGCGCGGCCGCGCGCCTTGAGATGCGGCACAAGCTGGATCGCGGCCTGTGCGCCCGCAAGCGGCAGGGGGCGGACGCGCGTGTCATAGGCGATCCGTGCCGCCGCTTCGAGATCGGCGAGTGCCTCCGCGCCGGGCAGGGTTGTCAGACTCGCGGTCTCGAGCGCTGGCATCGGATAGGGCACCGGATTGATGCCCGTGGAAAGGTCGAGCCAGTCGCCTTTCCCCCAACGCGCCCGCGCCTTGCCAAGATCTCCGCCGTGATCGCGCACCCTATCCCCTTCAGATCAGCGCCATCAGCCCAAGCGCCGCGCCGAGACAGAGCATCGCGCGGACGTAAAGTGCAAGCCCCCGGTTCAGCGCGCCCGGCTCTGGATCTGGCGCGCCTTCGTTCAGCCAGGGCTCGTCCGAGACGCGGCTGCCGTAGCGGCGCGGACCTGAGAGCCGTACACCGAGGGCGCCCGCCATTGCCGCTTCGGGCCAGCCGGCATTGGGCGAGCGATGGCGGCGCGCGTCGTGGCGCATGACGTGGATCGCGGAGCCCGGGCGGCTCGACGTGAGAGCGAAAAGGAGGCCGGTCAGCCGTGCCGGCACGAGGTTGACGAGATCGTCGAGACGCGCCGCGGCCCGACCGAACTCCTCGTGACGGGGCGTGCGGTGCCCGATCATCGAATCCATCGTGTTGATCGCCTTGTAGGCCACGATACCGGGCAGACCGGCGAGAGCGCCCCAGAAGAGCGGTGCGACGATCCCGTCGGATGTGTTCTCGGCCAGGCTTTCGAGCGCGGCGCGGGCGATCCCGCCGCGGTCGAGCTGCGCGGGATCGCGGCCGACGATCATGGCGACCGCTCCACGCGCGGCCTCGATATCGCCTCTGACAAGCGGCTCCGCGACGGCGCGAACATGCGCGTGCATGGACCGCAGGGCAACGAACGGCCAGGCGAGAAGGCCGCCGACGAGAATGCCAAGGGCGCCGTCTGGGACGAGCGCCTGCAGGACGAATGCGGGGATCAGTGTCGCGGTGAGGACAACGGCGACGGTCAATGCGCCCTTGCGGCGCCGTTCGGCGCCGGGAGCGTCGTCACGGTTCCATGTCCGGTCGAGACGCGTGATGAGCGCACCGATCCAGGTGACGGGATGGCCGATCCGGCGATAGAGCGCGTCGGGCCAGCCGAGCGCCGCGTCGATCAGGCAGGCCACCAGCATCATCGCGGCGAAACTCATGGTGCGTCTCCGGTGCGGAAGCGAAAGACGCGGGTGAGCCCGGCAGCGCGCAGGATCGCGTCTGCATTCTCAGGCGTTTGTCCCGGTGCGAAGATGAGGCCGCGTGCAGAGCCTGTATGGGCCCGGACATGACCAAGCGCTCCGGTCTGTCGCACCAAATCGGGCATCGGATCGTCGGTCGGGCCGCGCATTTCGGTCGTGCGCTCCGCGGAGCGGGACGCGAGCGCGCTGCAGCTGGCAAGGTCCGGTCTTTCCCGCCAGGCGCGGACGAGATCGGCGATGTCGGGAAAGGTGTTATCCGATGGATCGGTGCGAAGAGGCGCGCCGAGGAAACCCCCGACGATCTCGGCCGCGGGTGGCGGCGCGATTGTTGCGATCACCCGGCCTTCGCGCGACGCCCAGAGGAGACGGTCCGGGTGAGGATACATCAAGGGGTCGCTCGCACCTTCCGTGCTCAGGCATGCCTTGGCGAGGATCGCCGCCGGACCCTCGAAGCCAGCGGCCCGAGCCAGAGCGACAAGCGTTGCCGTCGAAGCCCCGGCACCGCCGCCCGCCGGCATCTCCGCCGAGATATGGAACGTGCCCTGGGAGAGGTCGAGACCCGCCAGGAACATTGCAGCATCGGCAAGACCGACCGTGCCCGCATCGCCCGCAAGGTCCAGCGGGCCGTCTCCGAGCCGCTCCGCCGTCACGCATAGCTCCGCGCACGGGATCGTCACCAGCGTCACGGGTCCGCCGGGTCCGAGCCTGCCTTGCAGCCATTCGCCGAAATGTCCTGCGACACGGACCATGACTTACAGACCCGGTGCGTTCACGCAGATGATGGAGAGCCCGCCCGGATGGCATCTGAGCCGCGTCAAGGACAGCGGGGCGATCTCGAAGGCGAGGCCCGCCTCCTTGTGCCCGAGCGCGCGGGAGAGAGCCGCGCGAACGAGTCCCGCATGGGCGATCACGGCGATGGACCCACCTTCTCGGGCGCGGGCTTCGAGACGTTCGAGCGCGGGCGCGGCCCGCTCGCAGAGATCGGAAAAGCTCTCGCCCTCGGGCGGGCGGCGCTGCGCCAGTTCGGACAGGGTCAGCGGGCCGAGATCCGGCAATGCGTCGAATGGCAGGCCGTCCTCGGCGCCGAAATCCTGCTCCCACAGGCAGGCATCTTCGGGGATGTCGCGCCCGGGAAACACCGCGGCGGCCGTCTCGCGGCACCGTCGTGCGGGGCTCGACACCGTCTCGCAGCCGCTCAGCGCAGCGCGCAGCTTGGACAGAGCATCCTTTCCCGGCAAGATCGCGGACACATCCGTGCGCCCGACAAGCCGCCCGCCGTGATCTGCGGGCGCATGCCGGATCAGGATGAGCTCGGACGGACCGATGGGCGGCATGAGGGCTTTTCTCCGTTCGGAAAACCTGCTTTCTCACGAAGACATGGGAAAGTCGATCCTGATAACCGGCGGTGCGCGCTCGGGGAAAAGCCTGCTGGCCGAGCGTCTGACGCTCGAGCTGGGGCGTCCTGCTATCTACATCGCGACCGCCGAGGCCCACGATGCGGAGATGGAGGCGCGCATTGCCGCGCACGTATCCCGGCGCGGGCCGGAATGGCGCACTGTGACCGCACCGCTCGACCTCGTCGGCGCGCTTGAGGAAAGCGACGGGCAGGGCCCGCGACTCGTCGATTGCCTGACGCTTTGGCTGTCGAACCTGATGCATGCGGAGATCGACTGGCCCGATGCGGGAGATGCGCTCGCGACGACGCTGTCGGCCCAGACATCGCCGGTCGTGATCGTCACCAACGAAGTGGGCGGCGGCATCGTGCCCGAAAATGCGTTGGCGCGGCGGTTCCGCGATGCGGCAGGCGCGATCAACCAGCGTATCGCAGCCGCCGCGGACGAAGTGCATCTCTGCGTTGCGGGTTATCCGATGAGAGTGAAATGACAAACGAGCTGATCTTTGACGACCTGAACGCGATTCCCGGCTGGGCGAAGACGCTGCCCTCCTTTGACGAGGATGCGGCGGAGGCGGCCAGGGCGCGGCAGGCCGAGCTGACGAAACCGCCGGGATCGCTTGGCCGTCTCGAGGAGATCGCTCTGTTCGTCTCGGGCTGGCGTGGCGATCCGAAACCGCGTCTCGAGCGCGCGCAGGCGCTGGTTTTAGCCGGCAATCACGGCATCTGCGCTCAAGGTGTGAACCCGTTTCCGCAAGAGGTGACCGCGCAAATGGTCGCCAATTTCGAAGCGGGCGGGGCCGCGATCAATCAGCTGTGCCGCGTTGCGGGCGCCGATCTGTCGGTGATCGCGCTGGAGCTCGACACGCCGACCGGGGATTTCACCGAAGGCCCGGCGATGCGCTTTGACGAGACGCTCGAAGCTATGGCGCGAGGTGCGGAAGCGGTCGATCCAAGCGCGGACATCCTCATCCTGGGCGAGATGGGCATCGGCAATTCCACGATCGCGGCGGCGCTCGCCGCGTCCGCCTTCGGTGGGCCAGCGGCGGATTGGGTCGGGCGCGGCACCGGCTCGGACGAAGGCGGCATGTCGCTGAAGGCGCGGGTGATCGAGGCCGGGCTCTCCCGCCACGAGGCAGCGGGACCGATGGAGCGGCTTGCCGCGCTTGGCGGTCGCGAACAGGCGGCGATCTGCGGCGCGGTCCTAGCAGCGCGCGCCGCGCGTATCCCGGTCATCCTCGATGGCTATATTTGTACCGCGTCGGTCGCACCGCTTGCAGCGGCGGAGCCCCGGCTTCTGGACCATTGCCTGATCGCTCATGCCAGCGCCGAGCCCGGCCATGCGCGGCTCTGCGCTGCGCTCGGCAAGCGGCCGATACTCGATCTCGGCATGGCGCTTGGCGAAGGGTCCGGCGCGGCGCTCGCGCTTGGCATCGTCAAAGGGGCCGTCGCCTGCCACAGCGGCATGGCCACCTTCGCCGAGGCCGGCGTCGCAGGCGGATGAGCCTCGCGCGGCGACGGGACGAGGCGCGGCTCGCCGTCATGCTGCTGACGCGGCTACCTGTCGGGACGATCCGGGGCGACGCGCCCGATCTGTCTGCAAGCCGATGGGCATGGCCGCTCGTCGGGCTTTTGACCGGCAGCATCGGTTGGGCGGTGATGGCCATGGCTTTGGCGGCCGACTTAGGTGCCTCTCTGGCAGCGCTCCTCGCGGTGGCGGCAATGATCATCGCCACGGGTGCGATGCATCACGACGGGCTCGCCGACAGTGCGGACGGTCTCTGGGGCGGTCATGATACGGCCCGCCGCCTAGAGATCATGCGCGACAGCCGGATCGGCAGCTACGGCGTGCTCGCTCTCATTTTTGCGGTCGGTCTCGAATGGCAGGCGATCATGGCATCGAGCGCCGTCACGTGGACAGGGTTCGCGCTGATCGCGGTTGCCAGCCGGCTCGCGATGATGATCGTGTCCGACCTCGTTCCGAACGCTCGCAGCGACGGGCTGGGACACTCTGCACACGGAGGCGGGCGGCATGCCTGGCTGCCGGGGGGCGTGGCTGCGCTTTTGCTTTGCATGGCGTGCGGCGGCTGGTTGGCCCTTCTCGTCATCGCGGCGATTGGCGCCGGGGTCGCGACCGTCGCGCGGCGGAAGATCGGCGGTCAGACCGGCGACATTCTCGGCGCGGTGCAAGTTCTGAGCGCGATTGGCGGCTGGATCGCGCTCTGATCCGGTAGGGCGATCGTGAAACCGATTACAGGGCCATTCGCTCCCGGCGCACGACATTTCCCGACAAAAATACTTTGACACCACGGCCGGGCGTGATACCCGATCAAAAGTGTCAGAAAATGAGGATATCATGACCAGCAAGATTCTTCGTTCCACGCTCGTTTCGGTGGCCGCGCTCAGCGTTGCCGCACCGGCATTCGCGCAGGACAATGGCGAGGTGAACCTCTATTCCTCGCGCCATTACGATACGGACGAGCGGCTTTATTCCGAGTTCGAAGAGCAGACCGGCATCACCATCAACCGCATCGAGGGCGATGCCGACGAACTCATCGCGCGGATGGAAGCCGAGGGCGAGAATTCCCCCGCTGACGTCTTCCTGACGGTCGACACCTCGCGCCTCGAGCGCGCGAAGGATGCAGGCCTTCTGCAAGCGGTCGACAGCGACGTTCTCGAAGAGCGCATTCCGGACCAGTACCAGGACAGCGACAACCAGTGGTTCGGCTTCTCGCTGCGCGGGCGGATCATCTTCTACGACAACGAAAACGTGGAAAACCCGCCGCAGACCTACATGGATCTCGCCTCGGACGAGTACGAAGGAATGGTCTGCATCCGCTCCTCCACGAACACCTATAACCAGACGCTGCTCGCCTCGATCATCGAGAACCAGGGCGAGGAAGCTGCGCGCGAATGGGCACAGGGCATCGTCGACAACATGGCGCGCGATCCTCAAGGCGGTGACACCGACCAGCTGCGCGGCATCGTCTCCGGCGAGTGTGCCATTGCGGTCGCGAACACGTATTATTTCGCCCGCGCCATCGCCAGCGACGTGGATGGCGTCTCGGGGAGCATCGACCAGATCGGCTGGGTCTTCCCGAACCAGGACAGCAATGGCGCGCACGTGAACCTCTCGGGCGGCGGCGTCGCGGCGAATGCTCCCAACCGCGACAACGCGGTGGCTTTCCTGGAATACCTCGCCTCCGACAGCGCGCAGGAATACTTCGCAGCCGGCAATAACGAATACCCGGCGGTCGACGGCGTCGAGACCACGGAAGCAGTGGACGAGCTGGGCGAATTCACGGCTGACGACGTCGATCTCTCGGCGGTTGCGAAACAGCTCCCGACGGCACAGCAGATCTTCAACGAGGTCGGCTGGGAGTAATCCCTGACTTCGGATGAGACGGACAAGCCCCTCGCGAGACATCGCGAGGGGCTTTTCAGTCTGGATCTCTCGTGATCCGCTGCCGGAAAAAGACGACCCGCTCGGTCTCCTCGAAGCCCGATGCGATGTGGAAGGCATGGCTCTCGCGATTGTCGATATGCGCGTCTGACGCCAGTTCCGTGCAGCCACGCGCCAACGCCCAGTCCCGCACGCCCGCGATCAGCGCGCGTCCGATGCCTGCACCGCGAAACGCGGCGTCGACGAAGATCCCCTCGAGAAAGGCGACCGGTGAGGTGTCGCATCCGTTGACGTGATCGCCGCGCAGCGTTGCCTCCGCGAACCCTCGAAGTTGCGCGGTTTCGCTCTCCTGGAGAAGCACCAGGCACGTCTCGGGTTGCCGGGTGAGCATCGCCTCTGCTTCGGCGCGGTGGATGTGGGGCGGCGTGTCGGTCCAGAGCCTCTGGCGCAGTGCGATCCACCCGCCGAGGTCTAAGGTAGTGGCCCGCCGGATCACCTAGCCATTCCGCCCCAGACGACGGATCAGCAGCACCACGGGCAGAAGCCCGATCGCCGCGATCACGAGGCTCGGCACCGCCGCTCCGTCGAGCCGTTCATCCGCCGCGAGCCGGTGCGCCTGCACGGCCAGTGTGTCGTAGTTGAAGGGCCGCAGGATCAGCGTCGCGGGCAGCTCCTTCATCACGTCCACGAACACGATCAGAAGCGCGGTCAGAAGGCTCGGCGACATGATCGGCAGGTGCACCCGCATCAAGGTTAGATACGGGCCTTTGCCCAAGGCGCGCGAGGCAGCGTCGTAATTGGGGTTCATCGCGGCTTGTCCGCCTTCATAGGCTCCGATTGCGGCAGCGAGGAACCGGATCATGTAGGCCGCGATCATCAGCCAGATCGAGCCGGTCACCAGAAGCCCGGTGGAAATGTCGAACCGGGCTTCCATGAAGGCATCGAGCGCGTTGTCGAAGGCCGCGAACGGCACGAGGAGGCCGACCGCGATCACGCCGCCCGGCACAGCATAGCCGATCCGCCCGATCTGCAGGACCGAGCGCGACACGCGCCCCGGTCGCAGGCGGGCAAAATATCCAAGTGCGATGGCTGCCAGCACGGTCAGTCCCGCCGCGATGGCAGCAAGCGTGATCGAGTTGGAAACGAAGCCGAGATACCGCTCCGACAACAGGGACTGGCCCGAGCCATGCGCCATCAGCGCCAGCGTCACGGCGGGGACCACGGCGCCGAGCAGCGTCGGAACAAGGCAGGCAAGGCTCGCGCCAAGAGCGCGCCAGCCGGTCAGCTCGATCCGGGGCAGGGCGCCGGGGCCGGATTTGCTGTAGAACCGCGCCGCGCCGCGGGTCTTGCGTTCGAGAAGCGCCAAAAGAAGCGCGGCGGTCAGAAGCCCGAGCGCAAGCTGCGCCGCGCCGGCGCGGTCGGCCATCGAGAACCAGCTCTGGTAGATACCGGTCGCGAAGGTCTGAACGCCGAAATAGGAGGCCGTGCCGTAATCGGCGAGCGTCTCCATGCAAGCCAGAAGCACGCCCGCCGCGATGGACGGCCGCGCCAGCGGGAGCGCCGCACGGAGGAAGGCCCGCACAGGACCGAGCCCCAGCGTTCGGGCTATGTTGAAAGGTCGCGCGCCCTGGCTGAGAAATGCGGCCCGCGCCAGAAGATAGACATACGGGTAGAGGACCAGCGTCAGCATCGCGGCTGCGCCGCCCGTAGACCGGATCTCGGGGAACCAATAGTCGCGCGGTCCCCAGCCCATCACCGCCCGCAGCGCCGTCTGCACCGCGCCGGGATGGTCGAGCAGGTCAGTGTAGGCATAGGCGAGAACGTAGGCCGGAAAGGCGAGGGGCAGGACGAGCGCTACTTCCAGGAGCCGTCTGCCTGGAAAGGCGCAGGCCGTCACCAGCCAGGCTGTGCCCGCGCCGATGAGGCAGGTGCCGGTCGCGACCGTGACCAAGAGGATCATCGTCGTCGTGATGTAGCGCGGCAGGACCGTCGCCCAGAGATGCGACAGCGTGTCGAGATTGCCGCCAAGCGCCGCGAGCACCACCGCAAGCATCGGCAGCAGAACGAGCGCGGCAATGGCATACCCGACCGCCGTGAAGGGAAGGGCGGAGCTGTCGCGTCTCGGGCGCGGAAAGGTCCAGTGGCGGGTCATGTCTCATCCGGGGGTAGCAAGGCGCGCGGAACCTCGCGCGAACCGGCCCGCAACGCAAGAGCTCAGAGCATGATCCAGCTCTGGAACAGGAGACCCGCCGCCAGCGCGCCCGAAAGCGACAGCGCGATATAAAGGGCGAACACGCGCGGTTTCACGAGCGCCCAGACCGCGATGGCCGCGGGCAGGGAGGTGACGCCGCCCGCGACGAGGAAGGCGAGCCCCGCACCCGAGGTCATGCCCTGCTCGATCAGCCCTCCGACGAGCGGCAGCGCTGCGTAGCCGTTGAGATAGGCCGGAACCCCGACGAGGCTTGCCAGCGCGATGGGCGCGATGCCGGTGCCGCCAAGGACGGAGGTGATCGTTTCGGCCGGGATATAAGTCAGCATCAGGCTTTCGAGGAGGAACGCCAGCGTCAGCCACTTGCCGAGGAAGAGCGTCGTCTTCACAGCCTCGCGGCCGAACTTCTCGCGCCGCTCGGTCTCCTGCCAGAAGCGCCAGACAACTGGTTTCGGCGCGCGGATCTTGGACCCGCCGCAGCCTCCGTTGCCGATATCGGGGCGGAGCGGATCGGCGAGACCGCCACTTGTCGTCAGCGCAAGAACGACGAGGCCGCCGAAAAGTCCAAGTCCGATCGCCGCGAAGGTCTTGGCCAGCGCGAACTCGAAACCGAGTACCCCGGTCGTCAGCACGAACATCGACGGATCCATCACCGGCGAAGCCAGCCAGAATGCCATCACCGCCGACAGGGGCACACCCATCGCCAGAAGTGCCGCGATGAGCGGGATCACTCCGCAGGAACAGAACGGCGAGAGCCCGCCCGCGAGCGCGCCGAGCAGGATCATCAGGACCGGCGCACCGGTGAAAGCCTTTGCGATGAGGTTGTCCGCGCCCGTCGCGACCGCCCAGGCGGCGATCCCGATGGAGAGCAAGAGGTACGGTGCGGTCTTCGCCAGCGAGGCCAGCGTGAATTCCGCAGACGCGAGCGCCTGCGGCGGTGAGACAATCGCGACCACCAGCAGCAGCAGGCCGGAGACAAGCCAGACGCTGTGCTTCTTCCAGAGAAGCGCGGCAGGGTTTTGCTTGGGTGTGGTGCTCAGATCGGTCATGTCGGTCCTCGAAATCAGCCGCTGGCTTTGGAGGGAAGCGGGGTGTTGGCGGGCAAGCCGCTGCAACATTCCTCGGTCAGGAAGGTCACAAGGCCAGTCACGGCGTCGAAATTCACCCGGTTGAGGATCTCGCGACCCTGCCGGTCCTGGGTCACGAGGCCGGCCTCGACGAGGCTCCGCAGGTGATGCGCCTGTGTGGACGGCGCAAGGCCGAGATGCGCGCCGATCTGCCCGACGCTGAGGCCGTCCGGGCCTGCGCGCACGAGCAGGCGAAAGATCGACAGGCGAGCGTCATGGCCGAGCGCGGCAAGTGCGAGAGCTTCTGGAGATGCGGTTGTCATGGATTCGTTATACCTAGTTTTCTAGTTTTGTCGATCCGTATTCGCCGCGCCCCGAATAAAATGCGTCTCGCCCCTTGAGCTTCCAGTGACTGGAAGCCTTATGTGACGACAACACGCCAGAGAACAGACCCGGACATGACTCGCACCGAACCGATCAGACTTGCCGTTGAGGGCATGAATTGCGCGTCTTGCGTGGGCCGCGTGGAGCGCGCGCTTGAGGAGCAGACAGGCATAAGCGACGTGTCTGTCAATCTTGCCGCGCAGAATGTCCAGTTCACGCCGGAGGAGCCCGCGCGCATCGCCGATGCGGCAGACGCGCTCAAGGCAGCGGGCTATCCGGCGCGCACCGCCTCGGTCAGCTTCGCGGTCGAGAAGATGTCCTGCGCCTCTTGTGTCGGCCGCGTTGATCGCGCGCTTGCCGCCGTGCCGGGTGTGACGTCTGTTTCGGTGAACCTCGCCACGGAAACGGCGCAGATCGACTACCTCGAAGGAGCGACGGACCCCGCGGCGCTGGCGCGCGCGGCCCGTGACGCGGGCTACCCCGCGACGGTGAAGAAAACGGCCGAGGGCGGCTCTGATCCCTCTGCCCGCCTGACCGAGGAAGCAGAGGCACAAAAGCGCCGCGCCGCCCTCGCCGCGGCGCTCGCGCTGCCGGTCTTCGTGCTCGAGATGGGATCGCACATGATCCCGGGCATGCATGGGCTGATCGCGAATACGATCGGTATGAAGGCATCTTGGATCGTCCAGTTTCTGCTGACGACCGTTATTCTCGCAGGCCCCGGACGGCAGTTCTTCGCGCGTGGCGTGCCGGCCTTGGCGAAGGGTGCGCCCGATATGAACAGCCTCGTCGCGCTCGGTGCAGGGGCGGCATGGGCCTATTCCACCGTCGCGACCTTCCTGCCGGGGCTTTTGCCCGATGCGGTCCGCGCGGTCTATTTTGAGGCGGCGGCGGTCATCGTTGTGCTGATCCTTGCGGGCCGCTGGCTCGAAGCGCGCGCAAAGGGACGGACGGGCGCGGCGATCCGCGCGCTGGTGGGGCTGAGACCGCAGACCGCGCGTATCCGGTCGGAGGGCACCGAGCGCGAGGTCGAGATCGATGCGCTTTCGGAGGGCGATCTGGTCGTCGTCCGTCCGGGCGAACGCATCGCCGTCGATGGGGACGTCGTCGAGGGCAGCTCCTTCGTCGATGAGAGCATGCTGACCGGCGAGCCCGCTCCCGTGGCCAAGACGGCCGGGGCAGGCGTCACGGGCGGCACGGTGAACGGCGCGGGACATCTGGTGTTCCGCGCGGCCCGCGTCGGCGCCGATACCACGCTGTCGCAGATCATCCGCATGGTCGAGGAGGCGCAAGGTGCCAAGCTTCCGATCCAGGGACTCGTCGACCGCGTGACGATGTGGTTCGTGCCCGCGGTCATGGCAGCGGCTGCTCTGACGTTTCTCGTCTGGCTGGTCCTCGGGCCCGAGCCCACGCTGACCCATGCGCTCGTCGCGGGCGTGTCGGTGCTCATCATCGCCTGCCCCTGCGCGATGGGCCTCGCGACGCCGACCTCGATCATGGTCGGCACTGGGCGCGCGGCCGAGATGGGTGTTCTCTTTCGCAAGGGTGACGCGCTGCAGGCGCTGTCCGAAGTGTCGGTGATCGCCTTCGACAAGACCGGCACGGTGACCGAAGGCAAGCCGCGCCTGACGGAGTTCGAAGTGACGGATGGGTTCGAGCGGGGCGAGGTGATGCACCTCGCGGCCTCTCTCGAGGCCTATTCGGAGCATCCCGTCGCTGCCGCTCTCGTCGAGGGCGCGCGGGCCGAGGGAGCCGAACCCGACGCTGTCGAGGAATTCGAGTCGATCACTGGCCACGGCGTAGCGGGTCTGGTCGGGGAACGCCGAGTGCTCATCGGCTCTGCGCGGCTCATGGTGCGCGAGGGTATCGGCACAGAGGTGCTTGCCGCGCGCGCCGAAGCGCTTTCGGAACGCGGGCGCACTGCGCTGTTCGTTGCGGTGGATGGCCGACTCGCTGCGCTGGTGGGCGTGGCCGATCCGATCAAGCCGACCAGCGCAGCGGCAATCGCGGCGTTGAAGGCAGAAGGCTTCGAGGTCGCGCTCGTGACCGGCGACGGCCGCTCCACGGCGGAGGCCATTGCTCAAGAGACCGGCATCGACCGGGTGGTCGCGGAGGTTCTGCCGGACGGCAAGGTCGCGGCGCTTGAAGAGCTGGGCGCCGGGCGCAAGATCGCCTTCGTCGGCGACGGGATCAACGACGCGCCTGCGCTCGCCCATGCGGATGTGGGCATCGCCATAGGCACCGGCACCGATGTTGCCATCGAGAGCGCGGACGTGGTGCTGATGTCCGGCGATCTGTCTGGCGTCGTCAACGCGACGCGCCTGTCGCGGATGACGATGCGGAATATCCGCCAGAATCTAGGCTGGGCCTTCGGCTATAATGCAGCGCTGATCCCGGTAGCGGCGGGCGTGCTTTATCCTGCCTTCGGGGTACTGCTGTCGCCCATCCTCGCGGCGGGTGCGATGGCGCTCTCCTCGGTCTCGGTGCTGACGAATGCGTTGAGGCTCCGGCGCATCGCTCCGGCGTTTCGTGACCGCGCGGCAGAGACCGGATCGCAGGCAGCCGCCGCGCCTTTGCCTGCGGAGTAGGGAGAGACGCTATGAATATCGGAGATGTCGCCAAACGGTCGGGCGTGCCCGCCAAGACCATCCGCTATTACGAGGAGATCGGCCTCATCCGCCCGAGGCGCAGCGAAAACGGCTATCGCGCCTTCGCTGACAGCGACCTGCACAAGCTGGCCTTCCTGGGCAGGGCGCGGGCGCTTGGCTTTTCGATCGAGGAATGCCGCACGCTTCTCGCGCTCTACGAAGATGACGGGCGCGAAAGCGCGCAGGTCAAGGCGGTCGCGGAGAGTCATCTGGCCGAGATCGACGCCAAGATCGCGCAGTTGCAGGCCATGCGAGAGACGCTGGCGCGGCTCGTGCGCGCCTGCCATGGCGATGATCGTCCCGATTGCCCGATCCTCGCGGATCTTGCACATTTGGACTAGCGTCGGGCGAGCGCCGGGCTGAGAAGGCTCGTAAGCGCAAAGACGATGGCGGCAACGCAGACGATCGACGGCCCTGCGGGCGTATCCAGCATGTAGGCGCCCGAAAGCCCCGCCACCGCCGAGACCGATCCGATAAGCGCAGCGATCAGGGCCATCGCTTCTGGGGTGCGCGACAGGGGACGCGCCGCCGCCGCGGGAACGATCAGCATCGCCGCGATCAGAAGCACGCCGACGACCTTGATGGCGACCGCGACTGTCACCGCGAGCGCGAGTGTGAGCACCATCTGTTCACGCTTCGGATCGATTCCGCTCGCATGGGCCAGATCGTCGTTCAGCGTCGTTGTCAGCAGAGCCGACCAGCGCCACGCGATCAGCCCGGCCACCAGCGACGCACCGCCCCAGATGACGGCGAGATCGGCCTTGGAGACGGAAAGGATATCACCGAAGAGATAGGCCATGAGGTCGATGCGGATGCCCGACAGGAAGGACACGGCGACGAGCCCGAAGGCCAGCGCGCTATGGGCCAGCACCCCCAGGAGCGTGTCCATCGCGTATCCGCGCCCGGAGAGCCGGGTCACCGTGACCGCCATGAGCAGCGCGACAGCGGTCGCACCGGCGAAGATCGAGATTTGCAGCGACAGCGCCAGCGCAACGCCGAGGATCGCCGCATGCGCGGTCGCATCGCCGAAATAGGCCATGCGCCGCCAAACGACGAAACTGCCAAGCGGGGCGGCCGCCAGCGCGACGCCAATCCCGGCCAGCGTGGCACGAACCATGAAATCGTCCAGCATTACTCCGCCGCCTCCGAGTGATCATGCGCATGGTCGTGGTCATGATCGTGGTCGTGCCGGTGTGTGTGCTCGTGACGGTAAAGCGCCAGCGCGCCGCCTGTGCCCGTGCCGAAGAGCGCGCGGTATTCTGGCGCGGAAGACACAACGTCCGGCGTGCCTTCGCAGCAGACATGGCCGTTGAGGCAGATCACCCGGTCCGAGGCTGCCATGACGACGTGCAGCTCGTGGCTGATCATCAGCACCGCGCAGCCCGTCTCGCGGCGCAACTCCTCGATCCGGCGGTAGAAGGCTGCGGAGCCCGGCTGATCGAGCCCGCGCGTCGCCTCGTCGAGAAGGAGAACCTGCGGCCGGTTCGCCAGGGCGCGCGCCAGAAGCACGCGCTGGAATTGCCCTCCCGAGAGAGCGGACATCTGCTGGTCCTCGAGACCCTGGACACCGGCCCGCTCGAGCGCGGCACGCGCTTCGGCGCGGCTGATCCCGCCCGGCAGGCGGAGGAATCGTCCGACCGGCATCGGCAATGTGGGGTCGATATGCAGCGATTGCGGAACGTATCCGACGCGCAGCCCGGGCTG
This sequence comes from Roseivivax halotolerans, assembly GCF_900115815.1. GTDB lineage: Bacteria > Pseudomonadota > Alphaproteobacteria > Rhodobacterales > Rhodobacteraceae > Roseivivax > Roseivivax halotolerans. Next base: position 184,855 of record NZ_FOXV01000008.1, read on the forward strand.
GTGACGCACACGGCCCTTCGAGGGCGCCGTCGCCCCGATCAAAGCGCGCAGCAGCGACGTCTTGCCAGACCCGTTCGGCCCGACGATGGTGACGATCTCTCCGGGTGCGATGGCAAGGCTGACATTGCTGAGAACCGTTTTCGCGCCGTAGCGGATGCTGACGCCTTCGGCCGATATGAGGCTCATGCCTTGTCTCCGTCCGCGCAGATCGGGCAAAGCCCTTCGGCTTCGACGACCGTCCGTTCGATGGTGAAGCCGGCGGCCTCCGCAACCGCGTCGAGCGCGCCGCGATCCGGCGTGGCGCGGGCCTCGGCGACGGTGTCGCAGACGCGGCAGATCATGAAGGCGGGGACGTGGCCGTCGTCGGGATGGGCGCAGGCGACAAAGGCGTTGAGCCGCTCGATCCTGTGCGCGAGCCCGTTGCTGACGAGAAAGTCGAGAGCCCGATAGGCCACGGGCGGCTGCGAGCCGAAGCCCGCCTCGCGCAAACGGTCGAGGATCTCGTAGGCGCCGAGCGCGCGATGCTCCTGCGCGAGGATCTCGAGCACCTTCCGCCGCACCGGTGTGAAGCGCAGCCCTTTTTCGTCCGCGCGCGCCTCTGCCGACGCCATCGCGCTGGCGATGCATTTGCGGTGATCGTGGGATGCGAACCCGACAGGATCGAGATCGCTGGATTTCTCTGAGCTTCTGCTTGGCATGTTATCTTATAACGTATATCGGAGTGTCTGTTACAACATCACAGGAGCTGTCCAATGTCCATGACCCGCGCCGCACTTCTCGCCGCAACCTGCCTGTCCGCCGGTGCCGTCCGGGCCGATGTGCCGAATGTCGCCGTCGATATCGCGCCGGTTCATTCGCTCGTCGCGCAGGTGATGGCGGGTGTGGGCGAGCCGGACCTGATCGTGGCGCCCGGCGCGTCGCCGCACGAGTATAACCTTCGGCCCTCGGAAGCCTCGGCACTGCAGGACGCGGATCTCGTTATCTGGATCGGGACCTCGCTGACGCCTTGGCTTGCGGATTCCATCGACACGCTCAGCCCCGAGGCGCGCAAGCTGGAATTGCTCGACCTTCCGGAGACGGAGACGCTGCCGATTCGCGAAGGCGCGCTTTTCGATGCACATGATCACGGGCATGGGGACGCGGAGGAGCATGAGCACGGCGACGAGCATGCCGGGCATGACCACGATGACCATGACCACGATCACGCCGACGAACACGACCACGATCATGCGGAAGAGCACGAGCATGACGACGAGCATGCCGGGCACGATCATTCCCATGATCACGGTGGCGTCGACCCCCATGCCTGGCTGTCGCCCGAGAATGCGAACGCCTGGCTTACGGTGATCGCGGATACGCTGAGCGAGGCGGACCCGGAGAACGAAAGCACCTACCGGGACAATGCGACGGCCGCGCAGGATCGGCTGGAGACCCTGACCGAGGATGCAGGCTCGGTCCTTGACCCCGTCCGGGATCAGGAATTCATCGCGTTTCACGATGCCTACCAGTATTTCGAAACGGCCTTCGATGTCACGGCGGCCGGCGCGATCTCGGTCAGTGACGCCTCTGATCCGAGCCCGGCCCGCGTCGAGGAGATCCGCTCTCGCGTCGCCGATGCCGGCGTCGCCTGCGTTCTCGCAGAGCCCCAGTTCAACCCCGGTCTCGTCGCTGCCGTTGCGGAAGGAAGCGAGGTGCGGCAAGGCGTGGTCGATCCGATGGGGTCGTCCTTCGAGCCTGGCCCGGATCTCTACGGTCAGATGATGACCGCAATGGTGGACGCATTGGCCGAATGCCTCGGCAACTGATCCGGCTTTCGGGGCCCGGCGAGATTGCCGTTTCGTCGCCGGGCCCCATCCGCTAACCTTCTGTGAAAAGGCGAGGATAGGCCGAATGAGCGCCGTCCTGCCTGAAGATGGCATTCGGCTTTCGCATCTCTTGCCGGGTCGCTTGCCAGAGGGAGGACGAGGATGCCGGATCGCTACCAGACAGGCATGAGAACGCGGCGTGAGGTCTTGGGCGATGCCCATGTCGATCGCGCCGAAGCGGCGAAGACAGAGTTCGACGCCGAGTTTCAGGAGCTCATCACGGAAAGTGCCTGGGGGCGCGTCTGGGCATCGGACGCGATCTCGCGCCGCGAGCGGTCGATGCTGACGCTGGCGCTTTTGGCGGCGACGGGCAATTTCGACGAGATCCCGATGCATATCCGCGCGACCGCGCATACCGGCGCAAGCAAAGAGGACGTGATCGAAGCCTTCCAGCATGTCGCGATCTATGCGGGCGTGCCGCGCGCCAATCATGCGATCAAGCTTGCCAAGGCAACCTATGCAGAAATGGAGGCCGGCGATGAGCGATAACGGCGTGCTGATGCCCCGCCGCCGGGAGGCGCATCCCGACGCCTATTATCCTGACTACAAGACCTCCGTGACGCGCGCGCCGTCACTGCCGCTCTTGTCGATGGAAGCGACCCCGTCCGAAGAGACCGGTCCACGCTTCGGGCACGGCCTCATCGGCGCGCTCGACAACGATCTCATCCGCAACTACGCGACAGGCGAAGGGCTTGCGATTGGCGAGCGGATCCGCGTGCATGGCCGGGTTCTCGACGAGACGGGACGGCCGGTGCCCGAGACGCTTGTCGAGATCTGGCAGGCCAATGCGGGTGGGCGCTATCGTCATGTGAAAGATAGCTACTTCGCGCCGCTCGATCCCAATTTCGGCGGGTGCGGGCGGACGCTCACCGATGCGGAGGGGCGCTACGAGTTCATGACGATCCGTCCCGGCGCGTATCCCTGGCCGAACCGGGCGAACGATTGGCGGCCCATGCACATTCATTTTTCGATCTTCGGTCATGCGTTCGGGCAGCGGCTGATCTCGCAGATGTATTTCGAGGGCGATCCGCTCATCGAGCGCTGTCCGATCGCGGCGACGATCCGGGATCGCAGCCAGCTCGATCGTCTCGTCGCCCCGCTCGATATGCAGAACTCGCGGGGGATGGACTACCTGGCCTACCGGTTCGACATCGTCCTGCGCGGGCGGCGGCAGACCATGTTCGAAAACAAGCCCGAGGGGATGTAAGCGATGGCGCAGACACTCGACGTTCTGACCGAGACACCCAGCCAGACAGCCGGTCCGTACGTCCATATCGGCTGCATCCCGAGTTTCGCGGGGCTCGAGGGCGTCTACCCCGAGGATCTGGGGACAAGTCCGATCTCAGATGGCGCGAAGGGGGAGATCGTCACCATCACGGGCTCGGTCTATGACGGCACCGGCTGGGCGCTGCGCGATGCGATGATCGAGAGCTGGCAGGCGGATGCGGCGGGGCGCTTTCCGGGGCAGGAGGACGCGGATCCGAACGTTTCCGGCTTCTGCCGGTTCGCCGCCGACAAGGAGAGCGGTGAATTCACGCTTCGGACCGTGAAGCCGGGTCCGACGAAAGGTCGAAACGGTTTGGTCTTCGCACCGCATATCGCGCTCTGGATCGTCGCCCGGGGGATCAACACCGGCCTGCAAACGCGGATCTATTTTGAGGACGAGGACAATTCCGCCGATCCTCTCTTGGCTCGGATCGAGCAGCGTCCGCGGGTCGAGACGCTGATCGCCAAGAAGACGAGCGCGGGAGCTTATCGCTACGATATCCGGCTTCAGGGGACCGGCGAGACTGTCTTCCTTGATCTGTGAGGCACGCGGGACAATCGTTGACCGGTCGGTCGGTTTATGCTAATTCATTGACCGGTCGGTCGGGGAATGGCGGAGAGCCGCAACCTGACCTGCAAGGCGAGACGGCTTGGCAAATGGACGCTGGCGCGCCCACAGCCCTTTGATTGGAAGCGGAGCCAATTCATGTACGCGCAGATGGTGAAATCGGACGGCCCTTCGGACGCGGAGCTGAGTCCGGAAGAGCGCGCGTTCCAGGCGCGGATCGACGCGGGCGAGAAGATCGAACCGAAGGAATGGATGCCCGAAGGCTATCGGAAGACGCTGATCCGGCAGATCGGTCAGCACGCCCATTCGGAAATCGTGGGACAGCTGCCCGAGGGCAACTGGATCACTCGTGCGCCCACGCTGGAGCGCAAGGCGATCCTGCTTGCCAAGGTGCAGGATGAAGCCGGGCACGGGCTCTACCTCTATTCCGCCGCCGAGACGCTTGGCGTGAGCCGGGACGAGCTCTTCGAGAAGCTCCATTCGGGGAAGATGAAATATTCCTCCATCTTCAATTACCCGACGCTGAGCTGGGCGGATATGGGCGCGATCGGCTGGCTCGTCGATGGTGCCGCGATCATGAACCAGGTGCCGCTACAGCGCACGTCCTACGGGCCCTATGCCCGTGCGATGGTACGGATCTGCAAGGAGGAGAGCTTCCACCAGCGGCAGGGCTATTCGATCATGATGAAGATGGCGCGCGGCACCGAGGCCCAGCGCGAGATGGCGCAGGATGCGCTCAACCGCTTCTGGTATCCCTCGCTGATGATGTTCGGCCCCTCCGACAAGGACAGCGTGCATTCGGCGCAGTCGATGGCGTGGAAGATCAAGATGAACACCAATGACGAGCTGCGTCAGAAGTTCGTCGACGAGACCGTGCCGCAGGCTGAATATCTCGGGCTCACCGTGCCGGATCCGGATCTGTCCTGGAACGAGGATCGCGGGCATTACGATTTCACGCAGCCTGACTGGGACGAGTTCTTCGAAGTGCTGCGCGGCAACGGTCCATGCAACGAGGAACGCCTCGGCGCGCGCGTGAAGGCCTGGGACGACGGCGCCTGGTTCCGCGACGGGCTGAACGCCTATGCCGACAAGGCCGCGGCCCGTCGCTTGGCGGCCAAAACCGCGGCGGAATAGAGCGATGAACCTCGCGCGAGCGGCGCGATGGCACGTTCCGGCTCTGACGGGAAAGGAAGGCGAGGCATGAAGAAAGAATGGCCCCTCTGGGAAGTCTTCATCCGCGGTCAGCACGGGCTGAACCACCGCCATGTCGGCAGCCTGCACGCGCCCGATGCGGAGATGGCGATCAACAATGCCCGCGACGTCTATACCCGCCGCAAGGAAGGCGTTTCGATCTGGGTGGTGCCGTCGTCCGAAATCACCGCGTCGAAACCGTCCGACAAGGGCCCGCTCTTCGATCCGGCGGAGGACAAGGTTTATCGTCATCCGACCTTTTTCGACATCCCCGACGATGTGGGTCATATGTGATGCCATCCTTGCCCGACATGACGACGCCGAAGGTCGAGACGCTGGGCGGCGGGACGGGCGTCGAGCAGGATCCGCATGTGTCGGACGCTGCGCTGCGCGCGCCATTCTTCGACTGGCTCTGCCGGATGGGGGACAACACACTCATCCTGTCCCATCGCCTTTCGGAATGGTGCGGCCACGGACCCGCGCTGGAAGAGGATATCGCGCTCGCCAATACCGCGCTCGATCTCATCGGGCATACGCAGATGTGGCTGGCGCTGGCCGGTGAGGTCGAAGGGCAGGGGCGCTCGGCAGATGATCTGGCTTACCTGCGCGATGTGATGACGTTCCGAAACGTGCAGCTTCTGGAACTGCCGAACGGCGACATGGCCCGTACCACGATGCGGCAATTCCTGTTCGATGCCTTCCACGCCGCGCTCCTGGAAAAGCTTTCGGGATCGACAAGCCTGCGCGTGGCCGGGATCGCCGCGAAGGCGCTGAAGGAGGTGACCTATCACCTTGAGCGGTCCTCCGATCTCGTGGTCCGTCTGGGCGACGGGACGGAAGACAGCCACGCGCGCATGCAAACCACGCTGGACGCGTTCTGGCCCTACACGGGCGAGATGTTCCTCGGCGACGACGTAGACGCGGCGATGGCCGAGGCCGGGATCGCACCCCCACCCCAAGATCTGCGCCCCGAATGGGACCGCGTGATCCGCGAGGTTCTGGACGAGGCGACGCTCGCCATCCCCGAGCGCCGGGCGGACGTGCACAAGGGCGGCAAAACGGGCCGGCATACCGAACATCTGGGCTACATTCTTGCCGAGATGCAATTCCTGCAGCGCGCCTATCCGGGCGCGAGCTGGTAGGCGCATGAAAATGACGTCGCCCACAACCGAGGAAGTCTGGGACTGGTTGTCCGAAGTGCCGGATCCGGAAATTCCCGTCATCTCCGTAACCGAGCTCGGTATCGTGCGCGAGGTGCGCCGCGAGGGCGATACCTTGGTGGTCGCCGTGACGCCGACCTATTCGGGCTGTCCTGCGACAGCGGTGATCGACCTCGAGATCGAGGCGAAGCTGCGCGAGAAAGGGGTGACGGATCTGCGTCTCGAACGGCGGTTGTCGCCGCCCTGGACGACCGACTGGATCGCCTCCGAAGCGCGCGACAAGCTGCGGCGCTACGGCATTGCACCTCCTGTGGAGGGCACGGCCTCTGGCGGTCTGATGGCGGCACGGGCTGCCCGCCTCGCGGGCAGCTCCAACCTCTCGGTCGCATGCCCACGATGCGGCTCGGCGCGCACGGAGAAGGTCAGCCAGTATGGCTCCACACCGTGCAAGGCAGCCTATCGCTGCACCGACTGCCTCGAACCCTTCGATTATTTCAAGTGCATCTGAGGAGGGGTGCGTCATGGCCCGGTTCCATCCGCTCGACGTCACCGAGGTCCGCAAGGAGACCCGCGACGCGGTCGTCGTCACCCTGAAACCGCGTGACAGCGATGCTGACGCCTTCGCATTCATCCAGGGCCAGTATCTGACGTTTCGCCGCGAGATCGGTGGCGCGGAGCTGCGCCGATCCTATTCGATCTGCGCGGGCCTCGATGAGGGATGCCTGCGCGTCGGGATCAAGCGCGTCGAGGGCGGTGCGTTCTCGACATGGGCGAACGAGGAGCTGCGGCCAGGCGACACGCTCGAGGCGATGCCGCCGATGGGGCGCTTCCACGCGGCGCTCGATCCAAGCAGGGATCGCAGCTACCTCGGCTTTGCGGGCGGCTCGGGCATCACGCCGCTGCTGTCGATCATCAAGACGACGCTCGCGCGCGAGCCCGGCGCGCGCTTCACGCTTGTCTACGCCAACCGGCAGGTCTCCAGCATCATGTTTCGCGAGGAACTCGAGGATCTGAAAAACACCTATCTCGGGCGCTTCTCGGTGATCCATATCCTCGAAACCGACGGGCAGGAGATCGACCTCTTCATCGGCCGGATCGACGCGGAGAAGATGGAGACACTGTTCCGGCTCTGGATCGATGTGGAGAGCGTCGACATGGCGTTCATCTGCGGGCCCGAGCCGATGATGCTGACGATCGCCGACAGCCTGCGCGCCCACGGCCTGAGCGACGAACAGATCAAGTTCGAGCTTTTCGCCGCAGCGCAACCCGGCCGCGCCAGGACGCGTGCGGTGTCTCGCGACGCCGCACGGGCGAAGACCGGCTGCGAGGTGAAGGTCACGCTGGACGGCGCGACGCGCAGTTTCGTGATGCCGAAGGACGGCACGCGAATCCTCGATGCGGCAATCGCGGCTGACATGGATGCGCCTTTCTCATGCAAGGCCGGCGTCTGTTCGACCTGCCGGGCGCGGGTGCTGGAAGGCGAGGTCGAGATGGCGGTGAACCATGCGCTCGAGGATTACGAAATTCGCGCGGGATACGTGCTGTCGTGCCAATGCGTGCCGCTCTCGGACAAGGTGGTGCTAAGCTATGACGAGTGACGCGCCACGCCGGCTTGAAAGCTTTCTCGAAGGCGCGTGGCGGAGCGGCGCCGGGGAGGGCAAACCGCTCGCCCATGCTGCAACGGGCGATATTCATGCCCGGATCGGGGCAGAGGGGCTCGACCTTGCCGCGGCGCTCCAATGGGGGCGCGAGGTCGGCGGCGAGCGGCTCCGCGCGCTGACCATACATGAACGCGCGCTAATGCTGAAGGCCGTGGGCCTTAAGCTGATGGAGATGAAGGAGGAATTCTACGAGGAGAACTTCGCCACGGGCGCCACTCGCAAGGACGGCTGGATCGATATCGATGGCGGCATCGGCACCATGCTCAGCTTCGCGTCGAAAGCGCGCCGCGAATTGCCGAACGCACGCGTTCTGCCGGAAGGCGATGTCGAGCCACTGTCGCGCGACAGCACTTTTTCCGCGCAGCATATCCTGACCCCGCTGACCGGCATCGCGGTCCATATCAACGCGTTCAACTTTCCCGTTTGGGGGATGCTTGAGAAGATCGCGCCGGCCCTCATCGCAGGAATGCCGTGCCTTGTGAAACCGGCCTCGCAGACGGCGTATCTGACCGAACGCGTCACGCGCAGGATCCTCGAGATGGACATTTTGCCCGAAGGCGCTTTGCAACTTCTCTCCGGCTCTGCCGGTGACATGCTGGATCATGTCACGGGGCAGGACGTCGTGACCTTCACGGGTTCCGCCGCCACCGGGCAACGCCTTCGCGCGCATCCTGCGATTATCGCCAATGCGACGCGGTTCACGATGGAAGCGGACAGCCTGAACGCAACGATCCTCGGGGAAGATGCCGTGCCGGGCAGCCCGGAGTTCGAACTGTTCGTGAAAGAGGTCGTCCGCGAGATGACCGTCAAGGCCGGCCAGAAATGCACCGCGATCCGGCGCATCCTCGTCCCGAAAGCGCTTGAGGACGCGGTTGCCGCGGCGATCTCCGACCGACTGGCGCAGACGCCCATCGGCCTGCCAGATGACGAGCGCGCGCGCATGTCGGCTCTGGTCGCCCTCGATGAGCGGGACGCCGTGCGCGCCAAGGTGGCAGAGATCTGCTCGGAGGCGGAGATCCTCTGGGGCGATCCTGACAAGGTCACGCTTGTCTCGGGCGATGCCGACCGGGGCGCATTCATCTCGCCGGTACTGATGCGCGCGGGCGATCCGATGGGCGCGCGTGCCCCGCACGAGGTCGAGGCATTCGGCCCGGTCGCAACGCTGATGGCCTATGAGAGCGCGGAGGACGCGGTGGCGCTGGCGCGGAAAGGCAAGGGCTCGCTTGTCTCCTCGCTGTTCACGAACGACACGCGCCTTGCGGGCGAGATCGTCACGGGCCTCGCGCCGTTTCATGGCCGCGTCCTGATCGGCAATCGGACCTCGGCCAAGACGTCGACGGGCCACGGTTCCCCGCTCGCGCCGCTCGTCCATGGCGGACCAGGCCGCGCAGGCGGCGGCGAGGAGATGGGCGGTATGCGCGGCGTGACCCACTTCATGCAGCGCACGGCGATCCAGGGCGCGCCCGACTTCCTGTCAGCGGTCACAGGGGTGTGGTCAGAGGGCGCAAGGGTACGCGAGGACACGCATCCATTCAGAAAGTCGCTGTCAGAGCTTCGGCTCGGCGACCGGGTCGTGACAGATACGCGAGAGATCACCGAGGCGGATGTCGAGCATTTCGCCACGTTCACCGGCGACACCTTCTACGCGCATATGGACAGCGCGGCTGCGCGCGTGAACCCGTTCTTCGAGGATCGCGTCGCGCATGGCTACCTGATCGTCTCGTTCGCGGCGGGGCTTTTCGTCTCGCCAGAACCCGGGCCGGTCCTTGCCAATTACGGTATCGATAACCTGAGGTTCCTGACGCCGGTCTATTTCGGTGACAGTCTCGGCGTCGTGCTGACCTGCAAGGCGATCAATCCGCGCGAAGGCTCGGAACATGGCGAGGTGCGCTGGGACTGCGTTGTGCGAAATCAGAAGGGCGAAGCCGTGGCGATGTACGATGTGCTGACAATGGTGGCGAAGAACTGGCCCGAGGCGGCCTCACTCTAACCCGTCGACGCCGCCCAAAATCAGCGAGGTGGCGAGACGTCCGTAGTCCTCGCGGCTGATCGCCCTGTCCTCGCGGAACCACATGTAGACCCAGTTCAGCATCCCGAAGAGCGACAGCGCCACCGGCATGGTGCGCGGCGCGTCCGGGCGGTCGAGATCGGGACGGATCTCGCGGAGCGTTTCCGTGAAATGGCGCACGACACGGCGCTCGACGTTCTTGATGCGGTCCATCTGTTCGTCCGAAAGCGCGGGGCCCGCGTTGAGCTGCACCTTGTGCTGATCGTCCGCGCCCCGATAGGCATCGAGAACCACGAGGATGAGCCGCTCGAGACGGGCGCGCGGCGCGATGCCATCGCGCGGGACTTGCGACAGCCGCAAGTCGATCGCTTCCATATGCGTGTGAATGATCGCGAAGATCAGCGCATCCTTGGATGGATAATAGTGATAGAGCAACGACTTGGAGACCCCCGCCTCGCTCGCGATCTGGGACATGGACGCCTTGTCCATGCCTTGCGTTGCGAAGACATTCGCGGCGACGAGCAGAAGGCCGTGCCGTTTCTCGTCGAAATCCTGTGCGCGGGTGCGGGCCATGGCGTGGTCTCTGTCAGTCGCGGGGGCGCTTGTCGACCACGCGTTTCGCCTTGCCTTCCGAGCGTGGGACCGCACCCGGATCACGGATCTCGATCCGGGCGGTGATGCCGATCACCGACTTGACGTGATGGGCGAGTTCCTCGGCAGAGGCCGCACGGGCCTCGGGCGCGGCGGCGTCGCCGGTGGCCTCCACGTTTACGATCATCTCGTCCATACGGCCCTCGCGGATAAGCTCGATCTGGAAGTGCGGGGCAAGGCCACGACATTTCATGAGCTGCTCTTCGATTTGTGTGGGGAAGACGTTGACGCCGCGCAGGATGATCATGTCGTCGGATCGTCCGGTGATCTTCTCGATCCGCCGCATCGAGCGCGCGGTGCCCGGCAGGATGCGCGAGAGATCGCGAGTGCGATACCGGATCATCGGCAGCGCCTCTTTCGTCAGCGTGGTGAAGACAAGCTCGCCGATCTCGCCGTCAGGCAGAACCGCGCCGGTCTCCGGGTCGATGATCTCGGGATAGAAATGATCTTCCCAGACATGCAGACCGTCTTTCGTCTCAACGCATTCATTGGCAACGCCCGGCCCCATGATTTCCGACAACCCGTAGATGTCGACCGCATGCATGTCGAAGGCGCGTTCTATCTCTTCTCGCATGGAATTGGTCCAGGGCTCCGCGCCGAAGATACCGACCTTGAGCGAGCTGTCCCGAGGATCGAGACCCGTGCGGCGAAACTCGTCGAGGATCGAGAGCATGTAGGACGGCGTGACCATGATGATGTCGGGCGCGAAATCTGAAATCAGGGTGACTTGCCGCTCGGTCATGCCACCCGAGACCGGCACCACCGTGCAGCCAAGCCGCTCGGCCCCGTAATGCGCGCCGAGGCCGCCGGTGAAAAGGCCGTAGCCATAGGCGACGTGACAGATATCACCGGGCCGTCCGCCGCTCGCGCGGATCGAGCGGGCCATGCAATCGGCCCAGATGTCGACATCCTTCCTTGTGTAGCCGACGACCGTGGGCTTGCCCGTCGTGCCGGAAGATGCGTGGACCCGAGCGAGCCGCTCACGGGGCACGGCGAACATGCCGAAAGGGTAGGTGGCGCGAAGATCTTCCTTCACCGTGAAGGGAAAGGCCGCAAGATCCGAAATCGTCTTGAAATCATCGGGATGTGCGCCGGCAGCATCGAAACTCTGCTTGAAGAACGGCGAGTTCTCGTAGGCGTGGCGCAACGACCATGCGAGCCGTTCTTCCTGTAGCGCGGTGATCTCGTCCCGGCTCGCGATCTCGATCGGATCGAGACTGTCCTTCGGTGGTGTCAGATCCTTCATGCGCTCCTCCCTTGCCGGGCACGCGGGCCGCGGCACTCCCAAGGATGACGTTTTCATAAACCGTCCGGTCGGTCAATAAACTGACATCGCCGGAATCTTGGTGATGTTTTGTGGCTTTCGGGCGGGATGCCGGATGCGGGCCTCGCCTCCAGGGATATGTGACGGCTCAAGATCGAAGAGGCCCCGCGAACGGCTTGGATTGGCGAACGCGCCAAGCGACTTGGCATCCCGTGCGACATCGGCTTAGCAAGTTGACACAAACCGCGCGCGCCGACACTATATACTTGTCGCGCGTAAATAAATTGGAGGCGCCTGATGCGGCCAGAAAAGGTGAGAACGATGGAGGAGCTGGCGTCCGTCAGCGGCATCTCACGCCCCACGCTCTCCAAGTTCTTCAACGATCCGCAATCGGTCAGGAAAACAACCCGTGCGCGGATCGAAGAGGCCCTTGAACGCTACGATTACACGCCCAATGTCTACGCTATCAATCAGAACCGCCAACTGACACGCAATATCGGCATCGTCGTGCCGTTTCTCGCCGACCCGTTCTTTGCCGAAGTTGCGCGCAACCTTGAACTCCTGTGCAGCGATGCAGGGTTCAATCCGATCCTTCTCAGCTCGCATGGCGATCCCGACCGGGAAGTTGCGAACCTCGAAAGCCTGAGAGGCATCCGGCCCGCCGGTGTGCTCCTCGCGCCGATCGGGCGGCGCTCTCATCGCGACGCGCTGTCGGAGCTGTGCGACGAGCTGGCCACCGTCCTGTTCGACTGCGATGTCGAAGATGTCGGCGATGCGATGTTTGGCTCCAAATACTCGCAAAGCACTGATATAATGGTTGAATATCTGTGTCGAACCGGAGAGCCGCCAGCGCTTTTCGAGATGGCGCGAGCGCCGAACCCCTGGAGTGCCCCCACTGAAGTGGTCCACGAACTGGGATAGTTTTATCCCGATGTCAGGAGGACCAGAGAGATGGCTGGAAAGCGAGACAAGCCCG
>NZ_FOXV01000010.1 GCF_900115815.1 Roseivivax halotolerans
CCGCGCCTGCGCCCATTGCTCACGCCGCCGAATGATGGCACCCAAAAGGAGAACAGGCTCGACTTACGAGTGGCCCTGAAAAAAGGGGCAGGTCAAATCAGCTCTTCAATGTGCCGCCAGTCCATGAAGACCATCGCGACACCGCCGTCCACGAGGCGGGCACCCAAGCACTTGAGCGCGCCCTTCAAAAAGGCCCGGAACGCGCTGTCTGACATCTCTCCTGACGCCATGGCAAATTCGCGGTGTTTGCTGCCGTTCCCGCTGCGCACATGCCCGTTCACTGCGACGTTGTAGGGCGGATCCGTAATCACCATTCGGGCCTTGTGATCCGCGAGCAAAGTCTCGTAGCTCGTATCCTCAAGTGCGTTGCCGCAGAGGATCCGGTGGTGTCCCAGATTCCAGAGGTCACCGATCCTTGTTACCGGGGACGCCTCAGGATCTGGATCGGCGATCGTTTCAACCTCGGAGGGCGGCTCATCTGCAGCGCCTTCGATGATCAGGTCGATTTCTGGAGCCTCGAAACCGGTGATGGTTAGGTCGAAATCGATCACACCATCGAGGCGCAGTTCCCCCAGATCTGCGAACTCGATGGCGAGAGCGTCCCGGTTCCAATCCGAAAGTTCGGATAGCCGGTTTTCGGCAATGCGGTAGGCCTTCACTTGCGCTGGCGTCAGGTGGTCAGCGCAAACGGTGGGGATCGTTGCCAAACGCAGGCGCTTGGCGGCCTCAACACGGCCGTGGCCCGCAACCACATTCAATGCAGTGTCGACCACGACCGGGACCACGAACCCGAATTCCGAGATGGCCTCGGCAAGTCGCGTGATGCTCTTATCCGAATGGGTTTTGACGTTGTTGGTATAAGGATTGAGATCTTCGACCGATGTCTGAGAAATTTGTGTAGCTGTCCACACGGGCTGGTTCCGGCGATCGGTTAGCTTTTGGGGCATAGATGCCTCCATCCAAATGAGCGCCTAGGCGCAGTTGTTTGAATGGATCTTGTAAGGTCACTGGAGAGGGCACAGGAACACTCTCCGGACCCTAAGATCCGACTAAGTTGTCCCTATGCTTTCCGCTCGTTTAAACGCCCCACGAGCACGGGTCATAGAAAATGGCATTCCTAAAAAGACCCGATAAGAAACCATACCCCAGCAAGGAGTCCTTAGCAATATATCATTTACATCAGTAGCTTACCCCAGATTCTTCGTCACTGCTACAAGACCCTACTGGACTAGTGCGGCGAAGAGAGCGTCATTGGACCCACGCCCGGCAACCCCGGGCGCTCCTCGGTACCGGGTGCGGCATGCCACCGACCCAATGAACGAGGAGAAGACACATGGCGAAGTCCAGACAAACAAAGACCGACAAGGTGCGCGAGATGCTCTCGCGGCCCCAAGGCTCAAGCCTCGAGTCGATCTGCAAGGCCACAGGCTGGCAGTCCCATTCGGCCCGTGCTGTGTTAAGCGGGTTCCGGAAGGCTGGATACACGGTCGTGCGCAGCACCGATGGCAAAAACAACAAGACCAGGTCGGTCTACCGGATCACCGCCTCGCCCGAGATGGCGACATGATCCGGATCGTCGATCTTGAGACCATGGACCGGGCCGCGCTTGTCGCGGCCTGGTTGGACACCTTCGGCAAACCTGCCCCCAAAAGCCTCAGTCAGGCATTTCTCCGCCGATTCATCGCGATCGAGATCCAGTCCCGCCGCAGGGGTGGCGTGACAAGAAAGACCCGCGCTGCGCTGACCAAAAGTACGGACCGCTCCGATCTATCGCGCGGCCCAATGCTGGAGTCAGGCGGAAGGCTGATCCGCGACTGGAACGGTGTGACCCATGTCGTGGAGGTGACCGAGAACGGCTATCGCTGGCGCGGAACGACTTGGCGCTCGCTCTCAGCTATCGCCCGCGAGATCACGGGCACCAACTGGTCGGGCCCTCGCTTCTTCGGGCTTAACCGCAAGTCCCGATCATGACGATGCCTGCGATCCGATGCGCGATTTATACGCGTAAATCATCTGATGAGGGGCTCGACCAAAACTTCAACTCGTTGGATGCGCAGGCCGAGGCGTGCGCGGCCTACATCGCGAGCCAGCGCCATGAGGGGTGGAAACAACTACCAACCCGTTATGATGACGGCGGCCTATCGGGCGGTACGCTGGAGCGCCCGGCCTTGCAGCGTCTTTTGTCGGAGGTCGAGGCCGGCCGGGTCAATATGGTGGTGGTCTACAAGATCGACCGTCTCACACGTTCGCTGGCGGACTTCGCAAAGCTCGTCGATCAGTTCGACGCGGCGGATTGCAGCTTCGTCTCTGTCACCCAGGCCTTCAACACCTCGTCGTCGATGGGGCGACTAACACTGAATGTGCTTCTCTCCTTCGCGCAATTCGAGCGGGAAGTAACGGCCGAGCGGATCCGCGATAAGATCACCGCCTCGAAGAAGAAGGGGCTTTGGATGGGCGGTATTCCGCCCCTTGGCTATGATCCGCATCCGGACCCGACACGTCGGGAACTCGTTGTGAATAAACCGGAAGCCGCCACCGTCCGGCAACTCTTCGACCTTTACGTCGAGCATGGCTGTCTCAACGCCATCACCCGCGCGGCAGATCAAATGGGCCTCCGTTCGAAGCAGCATCTTTTTTCGACGGGTCGCAGCCAGGGCGGCAACCGGATGAGCCGTGGCCAAATACACAGGATACTGACCAACCCCGTCTACCGCGGCCTGATCCGGCACAAGGAGAAGACCTACCCGGGCAGTCATTCCGCGATCATCGACAAGGATCTTTGGCTAGAGGTGCAGAAGCGCCTGCAAGCGGCCAGCGCGCGACGGCGTGGCGCGAAGCCCGGAACAGCGGTAGAGGAGGCCGCCCCCCTTAAAGGCAAGATGTTCGACGAGACCGGAGATCACCTGACACCCACCCACACCAACTGCCGGGGCAAGCGGCTGCGATACTACGTTTCTAATCGGCTGATCTCCGGCGGGCCCGATCCGTCCGGCTGGCGGCTCCCGGCGCGCGACTTCGAGGCAGCCGTGACGGGGATAATCGCAACGCATCTTGCAGATCATGCGAAGCGGCATGCCGTTCTCGCTTCCGGCGACGCGATCAACACTGCGACCGCTTCGGGCCAAGTCGCGGCGCTCGCCGAGCGGATTGAGAAGGATGGGATCCTCTCTGCGGCATCTTTGGTGCGCGAGTGCCGCATCGCCTCTGGAAAAATCCGCATTGATCTCGATGCTTGCGCCGTCAACGAAGCGGCAAAGACGCCGGGCGCAGATCTCGATCTGTCACTGCTCCAAATCGAACGACCCCTTCATTGCCGGCGGCGCGGCGTCGAGATGAAAATTGTCGCTGGCCAGAGACGCCCTTCCCCAGATGCCACGCTGATCCGCGCGCTTCGGAACGCGCATCACTGGGCAGATCGTATCCGCACCGGCACATCGCTCAGCGTCCTCGCCCGAACCGAAAGCCTCTCCGAGCGCTACATAGCGCGCATCATCCATCTCGAGGGTCTGTCGCCGAAGATTCAAGATTCTATCGTTCGAGGCGGACAACCGGTCGACCTGACCCTGCAGACCCTCCTTCGTACAAGTCTCCCTCTCGACTGGGACACGCAGGAGCGGCAGTTTGGAATTCCCACCTAAGATCACTTCCCTGCTCTAATTCGGGCTTCCCCTGATCAAGCCCTCGCCTTTCCCTGTTCACCAAAAAACATTCCCTGTTCATGCGCGTAGGGAAATCACCTGTAACCCTCTGCTTTTGCTATACGATTCCCAAAACTGGAGGGCGGTTTTGGCCTCAAATCGTTCGAATACCCTGTAAATCAGCTCAGAACAGGGAAAACGCGCAAAAGCGGACCCCACATTTTGGCGCTTTGAGATTAGGCCCAAACCGACACCGGTCCGGTGCATGCAGTCCGTCTCTTCAAAGAACCGGAACGCACAAGGAGCCGGAATTCCGAGGGAATTTCGCGGATTTCGGACATGGGAAAATCAGACAGGTGTCGGTGGCGGAGGAGGTGGGATTTCTTCCACCCACCAACGCTCTGATATTGAATGCTTATTCGGACCGGGTAGAAATGACCCCACCGCCTACCCCACCTAGCCCGTGGGTTTGTCGGACGATTCCGCCCGCTAGGAGACTGATTTGCCCGCATCTAACCGCGCCCAAAGTACGCCCGCAACATGGACACCGGAGCTTGTGGAGGGCCGATTGATCGAGGCGATCAGATGGCTGCACCTGACGCGCGGTTCAGGGGCCCCACAACGCTCGACAAGCAGCATCCCGACCATGGCGCTCGACATGGAGGAAAGGCTTGCCGAGGGGTGGGACGCTGTACCGCCCGAAGACGATGTCGAGCCGGATCCTCTTGCGGGTGTGACGGATCGCAAGCACATCGCCGACATGGAATTGGCTCTGACGTGGGTTCCGGCGATCATCGCGCCACTCGACCCGACCGCCGCGCGCGTGTTGGGTCTCCATATCCAGGCAAAGGCGCGGCGCGTATCATTTCGGCGTTTGCTCGAGGAGCGTGGCATTGCCCGCTCCTCGGCCTACCGCCTGAAAGACAGAGCGCTCGTGATGCTCTCTATCGTGCTGGACCGGCGCAAGATACCGGTCAGGCCGGCCGAACAGTTTTAGTGACAAATCCGATCGCCGAAGCCTCGATTTCGGATCTCATCATGATCTCCTCGCCACCGTCGCCCCGAACAAGGCGAACCTCTCCTCGCGGCAATTGCTGTAGCCGTACGACCTCAGTAGAGCGGAGAACGTGCAATCCGTCGCCGCGAAAGCCGAGCTCGGAACGCACGATGAGGATATCTCCCCTGGACAGGCGCAATGCATGACTGTCGTCGAGCACCTCGATCGCATGCCCTTTGTAGGTAGTGAAAACCTGTTCGATCTCTGCCAGCATTGCCTCGGCCTCCAGTTATGAGCTATCAACGTTTTCAGTTGATAGCGAACGGATACCGATCGTCAATGAAAAACGGTGAAATCCTCCCGGCGCAGTGTCGTGCGGCTCGCGCCCTGATCTCGATGAGCCAGAAGGATCTAGCCGCGGCGGCCGGTCTCGGGCAGTCCACAGTGATCGACTTCGAGCGCGAGCGCAGACAGGTTTCAGCTGCCTCGATCAATGCCCTGCGCGCGACACTTGAAAAGCACGGGGTATCATTCATCGATGCGAAAGGCGGCGGCGTCGGCGTCTGTCTACGTGCCGATCGCCGCTAGATACAGAGCGCACATCACCCTCTTGATTTCAGACTGCATCTTCGGATCGACTTTTACCTGCCGGTTCGGCCAGGCCACGCGCCGTCCGCTACCCGGACGCATTTCCAGCCTGCAGCTATGCAGCTCGACCGCGCCAATTCGAACCGCGAAGTGCATTTGCACCTCCGTTCCCCCAACCTGGATCGGTTCGTCGGGCAAGGATACCTTGAGGATTTCGAAGTTCATCATCAGATCCCCGCATCCGAGAAATGAGCGCCGAGCAGGGCCTCGACCTCTCGGCCAAGGTCGCGGGCGATATCCGAGGCGGAGGCATTCGCCCCGCCGGGAATGACTATATCGCCGAACGACACGCTGAAGTTCTGAGCGACGGGCTTGGGGGCCTCAAGGGAGGGGTTCTCAACCTGCCTCGCCTGCCCAGGTGCCGGTCGCGGCTGAGGGATGCTTGCGGGGGCTGGCGAGAGCGCAGGAGAGTGGCTCTGCGCGAGTATCTGGGGCAGCATGGCCATCGCTCGACGCCCGCCAATGGGGGACGTCGGGGGTCCGGACACGTCCACCGTTGGTGGTTGGACAATCACGCTGCGCTCGACCAGGCGCTCGACGGTGCGCTTTCGCACGGCATCAATGTCGCTGCCGGGCCGCGACGCGGCGCGTCTCAGGATTGCCAGCGCAGAGGACTGCACTTGAGAGACATCGGGAACTCTGTCCCCAATTTCGGGGTCAGTGTTCACCTCGGCCAGGCGCTCCGTGGCCGCCGTAGGGCTGACCGATTGCGGCGCTTCGGAACGGATGGCCGGGATGCGAATATCTGGGGCTTTGGCGGGACGGCTGCCCCGAAGAGCGAGAGCCATCGCGCGCTGCGCTTGAGCCACGTTCAGCACCGCACCTGAAACGCTCGGGACGATCACCTCGGATCGAGGCGTGTCCTCGTTGACCAGGTACGGAACCCCGGCCGTGATCGGGCCGCCCAGCGCGCGGGCCTCGAGGCGACCAGCTGACCCGGTCGCGTTGGCAGGTGGCTGATCCGCCGGCGGCTCTGTCCGATTCGCGGCACGGCCCGAAGATCCTGGGCCCGTTACCGCGGCGCCGAGATTGATGGTGCCAATCGCTTCCATGACCTGGCTCGGGATTTCGCGCACCCAATCGAGGAGCGCTGCGAGGCGGTCCTTCATGCCGTCGATCAAGCTTTGGATCGCGTCGGCACCCAGATCCTTCATCTTCGAGGGAAGCGCCTTGATCGCCGCGATGATGTTCTCCGTCATCTCCCTCGCTCGAGCCTCGATCCGCGCCGCCTCTGCGTCCGGCAGGATCTCGCGCTCGAACAGACCGCCGGTAAAGAAGCCTCCGATGGAGGAAATCACGTCTCCGGCCGCCGAGGCTATTCCGGAAAGGACCGACTTTACCGGACCCAAGATCGGCTCGAGTGCCTCGAAGGCAGGTGCCAATTCATCGCTGATCGCACCCACAACCCCCGAGGCGATGGCCTTCAATCGATCGAACCACTTGACCGTCGCGCCTACGGCGAGTGCAGCCAAGGTCACGGGCCAGACCAAGCTCGACGCTGCGCCCGCCACCGCAGTCAGTCCGGACGCGCCAGATATCCCGCGTAGCGCCGCCCCTATCTTTTCAATCCGGCTGGGCTTGAGCCCTTGCATTCTGGCAAGCGCTGCCTGCAGTCGCATGGCTTCGCCCGCAGCACTGCCGAGGAGAAGCGACCCCTGCGCCGCCGCGTTGAGGGCGCGTAGGCCCGAGGCCGCGGCCCAAAGGACGCCACCCTTGCCGGTCAATCCGATCAGCCTCAGGCCCAGAAGGCCGAAGCGCAGGCCGATCAGCGCGCCGCTGAGGCGAACGATGGTCTGGATTAGATCGGCGTTCTCTTTCGACCATTCCGTGGCCCGGCGGATGATAGGCGTCATCGCATCCATGCCGTTTGCCAGTGACGGAAGCAGCGCCTCGCCGATCGTGATCGAAAGCTCGGCCGCCACGTTCTGAAATCGCTGAAGGTCGGAGGCGAATGTCTCGCTGCGCGCGATGTATTCCTTCAGCGCCGAGCCTGCGTATTCCGCCTCATCGTCGACGTAGCCCAGCGCCTCGCGCAGAAGGTCCACGTTCGAGATGAGACCGTTGAGCGCGCGCGCCTCGTCGCCGAAGAGATCGGACGAGACCGCGGCCCGCACTTCCTTCGGCAGCTTGCCGATCGCATCGATCACCTCGAGCGTTGTACCGACCGCGTCCTCCTGCATCCGGCGCGCGACGTCCTCGGCGTCGAGCCCAAGTTTCTTGTAGGCGTCGGATTGCCTCTTTGTGGCGCTCTCCCCTCGCGTCAGAGCCTTCGCCATATTTCGGAAGGAGGTTGCGGACACATCGGCCGAAAACTGCTGAGCCTGCATCGCAGCACCGAAGGCCGCTGCCTCCTCAGGCGTGAAACCCGCAGTCTTCAGGGTGCCCGCGATGCTGGCCATGAATTCAGCCATTGCCGGCGCTTCGGCGGCCATGCTGTTCGTCAGATGGTTGACCGCGTCAGCAAGCTCGTTGACCTCGTCCAGCGTCAGGCCCAGCGAGTTCCGCATCGCATTCGTGAAATCAGCCGCTGCCTCGGCCGGTACGTCGAAAGCCGTAGCCAGCTGCGCTGTAAGCCGTGTGAATTGGATCAGCTGTTCGCCATCCAGACCAGAAGACCCGCCAGCCGCGGCAATCTCGCCGAGCTGCTGCACGGTGAGCGGAATCTCGCGAGAGAGGGCCAGCAACTCTTCGCGAAATTCGGCGTAACCTTCAGGCGTTGGGAAATCCACAACCTTGCGGACGTCGGCCATGACCTCTTCGAACCGCATCGCGGCGCGTACCGGCTGCGAGAGCGCGGCGGCGGCGGCCACCGCGACACCGGCCGTATTGATCATGGCGGACCTGGTCTCATCGACCGCGAGGCGATTTCTCCGCTGTGCCTCCTCGATCCCGCGCATCGCGCCGTGGACGCGACGCGCGGGCCCGGTCACCCGATCGACCAATGAGAGGATAAGTTCTGACTTCATTTGCGCCATCGTCTACTTTTCCTTCGGTCGTTCGGACCCCAAGATCCGGTCAATTTCATCGTGGAACGCGAAGAATTCGTCGTCGTCCCATTCAAGAACTGCGTCGATCGGCTGATGTAGGTATCGGCCGATCTCCGCGATCATCCCGTGGTATGTGCGGGGTTCGGTGCTTTGGCCTGACCCTCCGCGCGCTGGAGCGCGCCGGCCACCGAGTTTCCCATAAGGGGCATCACCTCCGAGACGACACGCTCGTAGTCATCTGCATCGAGCTCCTCGATCACGGGCAGTGCGACGTCGGCCATCGATGCAAGCATCGCGAGGAACTTTCGCTGCTCACCCTGTACGAGATCCATCACGGCCAGGTCTTTCGCCTTGCGGCGCCGGAAGGTGAGAGAGGTATAGGTCTCGTCTTTCACGACGATGGGCTCTGCGAGATCTACGGTTTTGGTCTTCATGATCGCTCTCCTTTTGCGATGTCTTTGGTGGATGGTCAGGGTGTTGCCATCACGGCAACGGCTCCCCTTTCGAAGCGTTTGAAAAGGGCGAGGCGTCGGGCTGAAAGCCTTTTCCGCCGCTATCTTCGATGATTTCCCTGACCAAAATCAGGATGATAGACAGCCAAGCCGCGACGATTAGGCCGTAAGCTATCCCCATAATCTTTCCCTCTGCCAAATTGACCTCCTTACCCGCTCATGCTTCGCCGAGCTCAACGATGAGACGGCCTTGCATGCGATCGTTGATGCTTAGAACTTCGAACCACGGCTCGCCTGGTCTTTCGACGGCTCGCAACTTGTCCCCGACCTTGATTTCGAGTTCGGGGTACGCGGAATGCGAGACGTGCGCCTGGGCCTTATCGACGGCGAGCCTGCTATTCCATGTCGAGCCTCCGACCGATGAGGGCTCAGCGTTGCCGACACGGAGTACCGCAGTGAGGTCGATCACGTCCCGTGAGTTGTCTGTAAGCCCGTTCTCGAGCGGGAAATGTCGAAGCGCCTCACCCATGTGCCGGTCTACTGAGGCAGTAGCTCGATTCAGCAGTTCTTTGCGGTTCATCGCAGGCCCCGCATGAGTTCAGCTGCGATTAGGATTTTCCAGAGGTCCTTGTTTTTCTGCCTCTCCTTTTCGCGCTTCGCCTGGGCGATCGATTTCCGGCTCGGGTATTCCGGGATCACGACATGGCTGCGTCGGGAGATGCTGACCTCATTGGCCGTGCCCTCTCCTGATCCGGCCGCCATCTTCTTGCCCTGTGACATTGCATCTCCCTTCATCTCGAAACCGTGGATTCGATCATTCGTCGGTCAGTTGAACGCCGAGGATTGCTTCGGGCGGTGTTTTATCCCGGAACGCAAAGTCATCGCTCTTCGCGATGATCGTCTCAGCCTCTGCGCGGTGCGCCGCGATGAGCTCCGCTTCGAGCTTTGTGATCCGCTTGGCCCGCGTTGCTTTATCGATCGCCACGTCATCGTCGGCAATCTCGCGGGCCTCATCGAGAAGGCGCGCGAGCAAACCATCGGGGTCCAGCCATGCGGCGATTGCCACCGGCATGATCTTGGCCGCGCCTTGCGAAGGGTCGTTCGATTGCGACCATGCTTGCGCGGAGGGGACGCCACTCCATCTGGGTATCAGACCGCCGGAAACCGTTCCTGTAAGATCCGGCCGACCCACTTCGGCCAGCTCCGCGACGTAATCGCGAAGCGTCTCCTCAACCTCTTTCAGCGGGATCGGCGCGGACATGACGTGATGAATTTCCGCGCGAAGGTCATCGACAAGGGTTTGTGCCGCTTCGACGTGCCGAACCGCTTTGGCCTTGGCAATCACAGGGATTCCCGGCTCATTGGCGATGAACTTTGCCAGCCGATCTTGGAGCGTCCGGATTTCATTGTACCGACGTTCGGCGCGCTCGGCACGATCGGAGAGCTCATTGGACGCTTTCTGCGTGCGCTCCAGCTCGCGCTGCGCATCGGCCAAGCGCTCAAGCTGGGTGTTCACGCCGGGATGCTGAAACCGCTTCGGAGCGGGAGCTTCGGCATTCTCAAGCCGCGTCACCTCCGCCTGCGCACGCTCCAACGCGCGATAGCCATCGCTGCGCCGATCAGATGCGGCAGACACCATCGCGTAGGCTTCGCGGGCCGCCTCCGAGATCATGGCGTAGCGATCCTGCGCGACCCGTGGCCACTGGCTGAAATTTGCGCTTGGGCGCTCGGTGGACAGTAATTCGGGCATGGGGCATGATCTCCTAGGTGTCTCTTCCACTCTAGGGAACAGGCATGGCCATAAAATCTGGGTAGCTCGTGGCCAAAAAAGAATGCTATTGACCTGGCGCCTCAGGGGCCATCAACCTCAATTCATGTGACATCGATAAACCTACGCTCGCTTTAGGCAAACCTATTGAGCCGTACCATACCAATTCGCTCGACCACGTGAATGTACGGAAAGATGGCCTCTGACGCATTTTTCGGACGCTTGAGCTATCAAGTTTTATGCCACTTTTATAGCGTCGATCAGCATCGAAATATTCAAAAGAGTCGAAGTCGCAGAGCAATAGCTCTATCAAAAATTATCGATTTGTGCGTCCAATAACTATTGAAGGTCAAAAAACAGAGATCCACAGCCCCGCTTTGACCCTATGACAAGGTTGGTATGTTTTCAAAGATTATGGTCCGCCCTAAGACTTTTCACTATCAAAACTCTCTAGAATCTTATCAATCTTTGTCTTTCGTCTCTGCAGCTGCCTAAAACCAGCCCAGCCAACAACCGCACCCAACGCAACGGCGACTAGACAAACCCAAAAAATAGGCGAAAGCGGCTCTCCTTCGGATCTATCCAGCAACTTCTCTATGGCGAGCCATAAGGCTCCGGCAACAACGAACTCAGCTACCGCAAATTGCCAGAACTCCTCGACGGAGGATTCTTTCATTTCGATTAATTGATCTTTCGTCACAGGGACAACCTCTTGGTTTATTGTACCATAACTAGTGGTAATGGTTGATCCTGACGAAAAAGTCGTATTGGCCTCGAAAACATTGTCAGCCATTTTGACTCACCCCAAGTGAGGCTAATACTAAATCCTCGCCTCCACCTTCGACTAGAGCCTTTAAAAACCTTAAAGTATTCTGTGCTTCATTTTCGAATATCCATTCACACTCAACGAAGTCGTTATTCACCAAGGTAGGCGGCCTTCCACCCCGGTAGATCATCTTACAACGCTCATATCGGGTGTTGCGCAGGTCTGCGTAGTCCAGCACCACAACATCACCCTTTACCGTTCGTTTATCGTTCATAGCGAAGCCCCTTAGTTGTCGTGCCAGCTAGGCGCTAACGCCCAGATTCGTCAATTGAGCTCAGACAAACAGAGCTCTTCTCTCGTTCAGGTACAACGGATTGGAGGTGAAATGCGATCAACCGGCAATGATTCTGCGCATATGTCGAGCTGAAGGAGCGTGATCGCGTAACTTCAAAATATACCAAAAATCGCCCTCTATACGTCCTAGGTTTCTCTCTGGAACAGCGTCGAATGCCCTCTCGCGTGGCCAGATACGACGCTGATAGTCTGTCAGACCACTCGCGATGAAGCGGGCCGCAGCGGCGCATGTCTCGTCAGGAAAATAAAGTTTCGCGACTTGGCGTAGCGCCTCGTTTCGGGCGTCTATGGTAGCTTGCAACGATATTGATCGTTGACCGGGTGCTCGCTGCACGCCGAGCGCCTGCTCTGCCGTCAGGTGGCCTTGCGCCACGCCTTCGAGCCTCTCGGCCAGAACCTGGGCGTCGCGGGCCGGCATCCGGCCGGCACGCAACGCTCTGGCCAAGCGCATGAGCCATTCGCGCGGGTCACACAAAGCAAGCTCGGTTTTCGGGTCAGTCGGCATCGTCGGTATCATTCACAAGATCCGCTGAGCGTTTTTCCGCTCTTCGGCGAATGCGATCGAGATCGGCAGCCTGACTGTTCGTGATGCTCATCTCGCCCAGCGGTTTCTTCGTGCTCGCCATTGGTCGGAGTGTCTCCCACTGGAACGGAAGCCAGATTTGAAAATCGAGAAAATCGCCAAAATTTCGGGCTGCTGCGGCATCGCGCGGCGTTGGATCAGGGGTACGGTCCCTGATCCGGGGGGGACGCGCGGCGTCCGGATCGGCGCGTGATGCGCGCCGCCCGTCCACCTCGTCCGGCCCAGATGTTCGCCCTCCATCAGAGGACATCTTCCGTAGGGAAAGGCGGGAAGCCGCCCCCCAAGGGCGGGCTTCCAGCCCTATAGGGTTATAGGGATAGTGGAACCCAGGGGTTGGAATGGGGTCCGGAAGGGGGTTGGAAGTAACTATTGAACGGGTTGGAATTGGGGGTTGGAAGGGGGTTGGAACGTCGATCATTGATCGGCCTCCACGATGTGAGAGCGACGTTTCGAGGCAGGTCCATGGCTCTCGATTTTGATTTTCCCGGCTGCGAAAAGGCTCTCCATCGCGCCCTTCATGGCGCGCTTCGTCATGCCTTCAGCGTCGGGGTCTTCCGCGAATACCTTGGGCGCGTAGGTTGGCCCCCCTGCGGCATTTACGAACCTCCCTTGGGAAATTCGCTTAGCCAGAAGCTTCAAGAAGACGCGCTGCGCCTTGTCACCTGCTGCCCTCTTATCGAGCCCGTGATCGGACACCTCGGGCACAAAGACACCGTCCCGCCAAGTCATGCGCGTCTCTGCGCCGATGCGGCCGTAATTGTTTTTTTTCGTTGTCAGAACACGCCTGTCAGGGTCGGCCTCGAAGCCGTCATCCAAAATCCGTGACAGATACAACCTCGAGCGGACGCTATTGCTCCACGCCGTTGAACCCGACGTTCCGGTGCCCGACGAAAGGCCGGTCAATGACGGGTGAGAGATGACGAGTAGCGCGCACTCTTGGCGCAAAGCGAGACCGCGTAGCATACCCACGAATTGCCGGACCTTCGCTCGATCGTTCTCATTGGCCGGAAAAACGTCGGCCAACGTGTCGATCACGATCAGTTCCGGGGCCTCGAAATTCGCCTCTTGCTCCAGTTCATCGAAAAGCGGGCTTGCCGTGAGACATGGCCCATCGCGAGCCAGGAGGGCATCTTCGCCCGCCAGAGAGCGAAGAGTGAGGTCTGACATGCCTTCCACTGCGCGAGGCTCGGATCGTGTGATGTCGTGCAGGCGACGATGCACCTCTGCGTCGTCATCCTCCGCGGTCAGAAAGATCGCGCGCCCCTTACGCACGCTCTTGCCCAACCAGGCACCACCCGCAGTCACCGCGACGGCCAGCTGAAGTGCCAGCAAGCTTTTTCCGGTGCCTCCGTCGCCGGCCAGAAGCGTCACAGTACCGCTCGGAATCAAATCTGGCGCGAGCCAGACACGCTCCGAAGGGTTATCGATATCGATCTCGGACGCTTGATAGAACCGACTGCGCCTTGTGGTCGCGTCATCCCTCATTCCGCGCGATCTCAGCCCGGATGGCTTCTACAAGGGGCTCGGCCAAATCTGCACGGATGGCGAGCCCACGTTTTCCAGGGCGCATATCCCCGTCGCGGCCCTGGAAGAATTCCCAGATGCGTAGAAGCGGACGCCCCGAGGTCGGATGTGGCTCAATGGTGACGCGCAGCTCTTCGCGAGCATTTTTCGAGACCACGATCATGCCGAGGTCTCGTCATCAAAGATGCTCGCCACGTATGCTTCTAGATCGGCGACCCGGAACATACGGCGGCGACCGAGCTTCCCTCCGCGGATCTCACCATCAGCCATCAGCTGATATAATTTCGACTTTCGAATGCCGAGATAGTCGCACGCCTGATCGGCGGTCAGAAGCGCGGGCGTTACATTAGTGCTTGCCATGATACTACTCCGTAGATTTCGCAAAATTGCGGAACGTAACGGAGGGATAGGAGCGTGTTTGCTTGCGGCGCTATTTCGTAATTACCTAGATTTCACGGTAATTACGCGCAAACCTATATAATCTCGAAAGAATTTTCTTTCAGAAATTTCCGCAGGTCGCGTTCGGCCGGGATTTCGAAGACCTCTTGCCCAGGCGAACATGCGTCCAGCATTGCTCTTAAAATCTCGAAGAACCGATAATCCAAGACTGAAAAATCGGCGTGAATGAACGTCCTTGCCAACAAGATCGCCAGAAGCTCGCGAGCCGCCTTTTCGGGGCTTGGCTGACGTCCGGGGCCAGCGGAACCGATCACCGTTGATGCATCTTCCAGCGAACCATTTAAGGTACGGAGCGCGCCGCGGGCGCGGTCAAGCATGAGGAGCATGTCCTCTGATCCGGGAGCTTTTTCCAGGACCTCGATCGACACGACAATGAGCTCCGCCTCGATAAGAGCCAGTTCACCTTCGATCCTTTGAACACGCTCAGATACGGCGGCAAGCCTGGACCTCACCGGAGGATGAGTTCCGGGCTTCAGAAAGCTCGAGACTGCACCCGACAGGTTCGCGCGCCTGACAATGAATAGCTTCATCGCGTCGGATAGGTTTGCCGACCGATGAGGCTCCTGGCAAAGCCTTTCGAAGGCGCACCGTGCTTCCGTCTCGCACCTTCCTTCCAGGTCATTGGAGATAGCGCGCAGGACTGGCGAAAGATCAAAGTTTAGAAGCGCGTCGAGGCTCATGAGCGGCCTGCTCCTCGAGCTAGGCTCACCACATCCGTTTTTCGCGAGCTTGTGCAATATCGGCCCCAAGCCTCCATCAGCCGTCGCCGTTTTTCGAAGAGATCTCCGCGCCGGTACGCGGCTTCCGTGCGATTGCCGATGACGTGGGCCAGAGCCATCTCGGCGACCTCGCTCTGAAAGCTCGTCGCCTCGGCGGCCCAATCGCGGAACGATGACCGGAAGCCGTGGACGGTGGCGCCGGTCACCTTCATTCGGCGCAGCTGCACCGACATTGCCATATTCGACATCGGCCCCGATCCTCGAATTGCCGGAAAGACCAGCTCGGGATCGAGCCCTTTGACCTCCTCAAGGACCGCGAGAGCTTCGTCGGACAGCGGCACCCGGTGCGGCCGGCGCGCCTTCATGCGCTCCGCCGGCACCTCCCAGATCCCGGCATCTACGTCTATTTCGTCCCAAGTCGCGTACAGGACCTCGGATGTCCTGGCCGCCGTAAGGATTGTCCATCGAAGGGCCAGAGCCGCAACGCCCTCACGCGCCGCCAGTTGTTCCATGAAGGCTGGGACGTCAGCCCAGGGCATCGCCGCATGGTGACCATCTGCCTTTGGCTGTTTCGGTAGCAGGAGCTCCAGGTTGCCGCGCCATCGCGCCGGGTTCTCGCCCGACCGAAGTCCGCGCACCTTGGCCGCGTCGAGAACGCGCTCGAGGCGCATCCGGATGCGACGCGCGGTCTCCGGCTTTTTCAGCCAAACCGGCCGAAGCACGGCGACGACATCCTCAATATCGACATCCGCAATCGCACGGGTGCGGATCTTCTTGCAGTATGCCGGTCCGAGGGTCATTGCCCACTGCGCGGCATGTTTCGGGTTCGACCATCCTCCACGCTGATCCTCGACAAATTGATCGGCGAACTCGCCGAATGTCGTCGAAGAGGCCAAGGCCACGCGCTGGGCTGCCTGTCTTTGCTCCAGTGGGTCGCCACCATCTTGCAGGATATCCCGCGCTTCGGCGGCCTTCTTTCTGGCTTGAGCGAGCGTCACGCCACCCGGCGCAGCGGACCCCAGCCCCATCTCGCGCCGCTTGCCGTTGACCCGAAACATAAAAAGCCAGGATCGAGACCCCGCCTTGGAAATTGTCAGATAGAGGCCTCCGCCATCCGAGATTCGCCCCGGCTGTCGTGCGTGCTCGACTTGCTTCGAGGTCAGTTTGTGAAGCTGTGCCATGCGATCTCTTCCCCACCGGCTCTACGCTAATTTTCCGCCTTCCCCACCGGCTACCCCCACCGGGCTCGTGGCTTCACGAGGAAATCAGCGGAAATTCACGGCGGCTTGCGGATATATTTATCGCGCCAAGAGGCATATTTTTCAAGCCTTTGGCGGACAAAAATGGAGAACTTCGGAATTTGGCGGAAAATCGTTCTGGCGGAGGAGGTGGGATTCGAACCCACGGTACGCTTTCACGCACGCCGGTTTTCAAGACCGGTGCAATCGACCACTCTGCCACTCCTCCGGTTCGGCTCGCTTAGCCGCGCCGCTCCGATTCTGGAAGCGGCTGCGGGGAAAATTCGCCGACGCGCCGCGCCGGGCTTCCCATAAGGCCAAAGCATGGCTATTGTCGCCCCAATCGGGCGCTGAGGCAGCGTCCTACGAGGACATGCGACCGGGACGGCCAAGATCCCAGGCGCAGGACAGGCAAGGCGGAGCAGGTCATGTCATTTCGAATTTCGCGGATCGGCGGCACTGCTGCGATTTGTGTCTGCGCATTCGCCCTCAGCGGATGCGACAGCGCCTCCATGCCGGGCTTTCTGCAAGGCGGTGGCTCTCAATCTGGCGCGGCGGCAGGCGAGGACACGGTGACGCGCGCCGCCACGGGAGAGCGCGATGTCGAGTCGCCCGAAGTCTTCGAAGCCAAGGAGGCCGGTCTCTGGGACGGACGTCCCTCGCTCGGCGGCGTCTGGGTGGCGCATCCCGATGTGTCCGAACCGGAACGCGTCGTCATTCGGAACGAAAGCAATGGTCAATACGTGATCGGCGCGCTCTTCAAGCGCGAACGCGAGACGCCGGGGCCACGAATCCAGGTCTCCTCAGACGCGGCCGCGTCGCTGGAGATGCTCGCCGGCGCGCCGGCGAACCTGCACGTCGTCGCCCTTCGCCGCGAAGAGGGGCCGGTCGCCCCGCCCGCGGCGATCAGCGAGGCCGAGGCGCCGACCGAAGGCGCACCCTTGCCGGGCGCCTCCGAGGTGGAGACCTCGACGCTCGATCCCGTCGCGAACAACGCGGCTGCGGCGCTTGACCGCGCGCCTGCCGCCGCAGCGCCCCCTGCCCCTGCCGAGCCAGCTGCGGCGGCTCCGGCGCCGAGCCCGACCCCGTCTCCGCAAAGCTCACCGCTTGCCAAGCCCTTCGTGCAGATCGGCATCTTCTCGGTCGAGGAAAATGCCCGGAACACCGCGACCGCGATGCGGCAGGAAGGTATGGTTCCGACCGTCAAGAAGCAGAGCTCGTCCGGCAAGACCTTCTGGCGCGTGGTCGTAGGCCCCGCCCAGAGCAAGGAAGAGATCGACAATCTCCTCACGAAGATCAAAGCGACGGGTTTCTCTGACGCCTATGCGGTGTCAAACTAGATATCCGATCGGGGGCGCTCGGCGGCCCCGCCTTACCGCCCCCTTCAGGTTCTGGAGCTGCCCCATGACCGTTCTCATCAAACGCATCGCCGCCGCGGCACTGACGCTCGTTCTTGCCGCGCAGACAGCCGCCGCCTTCGACACAACCGCGCGGGCCGCTTTCGTGCTCGACCAGGAAACCGGCACTGTTCTTCTGTCGAAGAATGCCGACGAGGCCCTGCCGCCCGCCTCCATGTCGAAGCTGATGACGCTCTACATGGCCTTCGAAGCAATCCGTGAGGGACGGCTGTCCCTCGACGAGCGGCTGCCGGTCTCGCAGCACGCGATGTCCTATGGCGGCTCGACGATGTTCCTTGACACGACGGATCGTGTCCGGGTCGAGGACCTCCTGCGCGGGATCATCGTCATGTCGGGCAACGACGCCTGCGCCGTGATCGCCGAGGCGCTGTCGCCGAACGGCACGGAGCGCGGCTTCGCAGAGCTGATGACGCGCCGCGCCCAGCAACTCGGCATGACCAGTTCGACCTTCAAGAACTCCAATGGCTGGCCTGCCGAGGGCCATGTGATGTCGATGCGCGACCTGGTTCTTCTCTCGAACCGGATCATCACGGACTACCCCGAATTCTACGAGATGTTCTCGGAGGAGCGCTTCGAATTCGACGGCCGCGCGCCGCAGAATGTCTCGAACCGCAACCCGCTTCTGGGTCTCGGCATTGGCGCGGACGGGCTGAAGACCGGCCATACCCAGGAAGCGGGCTACGGGTTGACCGGATCGGCCAAGCAGGGCGAGCGCCGTGTGATTTTCGCGCTGACCGGGCTCGAGAGCACCCGCGCC
Organism: Roseivivax halotolerans; assembly: GCF_900115815.1. Classification (GTDB taxonomy): domain Bacteria; phylum Pseudomonadota; class Alphaproteobacteria; order Rhodobacterales; family Rhodobacteraceae; genus Roseivivax; species Roseivivax halotolerans. Next base: position 18,309 of record NZ_FOXV01000010.1, read on the forward strand.
CGCGCCGAGGAAAGCGAAGCCATCGTCAACTGGGCCTTCCGCCAATTCGCCGAGCGTACCATCGCCGAGCAAGGTGAAGCCGTCGCGCGCGCCGATGTCTGGATGGGGGCAGAGGATGGCGTGGGCCTCGTGGCCGAGGAGGATGTCACGCTGCTGCTGCCGACCCTGACCGGCGGGCCGCTCGAGGCCGAGGTCGTCTATACCGGACCGCTGCAGGCACCGATCACGGCCGGGCAGCAATTGGCCGAGCTCATCGTGCGCCCCGAGGGTTTGCCCGAGCATCGCGTCCCGCTTTTCGCGGAGAATGCCGTAGCCGGCGCGGGCTTCGTTAATCGGGTGATGACCGTTGCGAGCGTATTGTTCAGGAGAATCGGACAACCTCCTCAGGACGTGATGTAATGGTCTCACCCCGACGTCTCGGCGCATTTCTGACATTCGAGGGCATCGACGGCAGCGGAAAGTCCACCCAGGCACGGCATCTGGCGGAAACGCTCAGCCAGGCGGGGCATGACGTCGTGCTGACCCGCGAACCCGGCGGCAGCCCCGGCGCCGAAGAGATCCGCAATCTTCTCTTGCACGGCGACCCCGATCGCTGGTCGGCAGAGACCGAGCTTTTGATGTTCACCGCCGCGCGGCGCGATCACGTGGAGCGGACGATCCGGCCCGCGCTCGAAGCCGGCAAGGTCGTGATCTGCGACCGGTTCGTCGACTCGACGCGGGTCTATCAGGGCATCACCCGCGGCGACCTGCGTGGCACGGTCGATGCGCTTCACGCGCTCATGATCGGACTCGAGGCGGATCTGACCTTCCTGATCGACATGAATCCCGGCGTCGCCCACGCACGGGCGACGAAGCGCATAGGCTCCGAGGCGCGGTTCGAGAATTTCGGGCTGGAGCTGCACGCGACCCTGCGGGCCGGGTTCCTGAACCTTGCACATCGCACGCGCCGCTTCCGCATCGTGGACGGCAACCGCACCGAAGCGGAGATCGCCGCAGATGTCACCCGCATCGCGCATGGTTTCCTGGACACGCTGGAATGAGCGATCAGGCGCTTCCCGATCCGACCCAGGTCGAAGGCGCACCGCACCCTGCGGAAACGCGCAGGCTGCTCGGTCAGACCGCCGCGGAACGTGCGTTTCTCGACGCGTTCTCCGGCGGGCGCCTGCACCATGCCTGGATGCTGATCGGACCGAAGGGCGTCGGCAAGGCAACCCTCGCCTGGAAGATCGCGCGGTTCCTCCTGGCGACCCCGGATGCCGAGGAAGATGGACTATTCGGCGCGCCGCCACCGCCAGAGACCCTCGATATCGGGGAGGATCATCCCGTCACGCGCCGCTCGCGTGCCGGGGCGGAGCCCGGCCTTTTCGTGCTGAAACGCGGCCCCAACGACAAGGGCGACCGGATTGCCGCCGAGATCCGGGTCGACCAGGTGCGAAAGCTGAAATCCTTCTTTGCTCTCTCCTCCGCCGATGGTGGGCGGCGCGTGGTGATCGTCGATGCCGCCGACGAGATGAACGTGAACGCGGCCAACGCGCTTCTGAAACTCCTCGAGGAGCCGCCCGCGCGCACGGTGATGCTGCTCGTCTGCCATCAGCCCTCGCGGCTTTTGCCGACGATCCGGTCGCGCTGCCGCGAGCTGCGCCTGTCGCCGCTGTCCCCCGATGTCATGAAATCTGCGCTCGACCAGGCGGGGGCGGAGCTGTCGGGCGCCGAGGCGGACGCGCTTGCGGAGCTGTCCGGCGGCTCCGTCGGCGCGGCGATGCGGGTTGCGGGGCTCGAGGGGCTGACGCTCTACCGCAATCTTCTCGAGGTGATGGGCACGATGCCGGACCTCGATCGTCCCAAGGCGCTGGCCCTGGCTGACAGCCTTGCCCAGCGCGGCCGGGAAGAGCGGCTCGATCTGTTCTTCTGGCTTGCGGACACGGCGATGGCCCGCCTTGCGCGCACCGGCGTCACCGGGCAACCGCCGGGCCGGCTGGCCGCCCCTGAGGAAGCCGCGCTTTTGCGCCGCCTTGCGCCCGATGTCGTGACCGGACGCGCCTGGGCGGAGGTCGCGCAGATCGCAGGAGACAGGTCGCGGCACGGCCGTGCGGTAAATGTCGACGCGGCCTCGCTCGTCCTTGATACGGTCATGAAGATGCGCGAGGCCTCTGCGCGGGTTCGGGCCTGAGCCCGTCTTGACCCTCCCTGCCCCATCCTAGATACCCCGAGTGCAACCAGCCGCACCGAGCCGAAGGATGGGCGATGAGCGCGCCGCAGATTACCGACAGCCATTGTCATCTCGACTTTCCCGATTTCGACGATGAACGGGACGCCATCGTCGCGCGTGCCCACGAAGCCGGCGTGCACCGGATGGTGACGATCTGTACGCGCCTTCGCCAGGAGCCACGGGTCCGCGCCATCGCGGAGGCGCATCCGTCGGTCTTCTATGCCGCGGGCACGCATCCGATGAGCGCCGCAGACGAGCCGATGACCAGCGTCGAGGAACTCGTTGAGCTCTCGCGACACCCCAAATTCGTGGCGCTCGGAGAGACCGGGCTCGATTATCACTACACCGCCGAGAGCGCCGGCGTGCAGCAGACCTCGCTCCGCATCCATATCGAGGCGGCGCAGGAAACCGGCCTGCCGCTCATCATTCATGCGCGCGATGCCGACGACGACATGGCCGGGATCCTGGAGGAAGGGTTTGCGAAAAAGCCCTATACCTGCGTGATGCACTGCTTCTCCTCGGGCGCGGATCTGGCGCGGCGGGCGCTTGCAATGGATTTCTACCTGTCGATGTCCGGCATCGCCGCGTTCAAGAAAAGCAGCGAACTGCGCGCGATTTTCGCCGAAGCTCCGCTCGAGCGGATCCTTGTCGAAACCGACAGCCCCTACCTCGCCCCGCCCCCTTATCGCGGCAAGCGCAACGAGCCGGGTTACACGGTTCATACCGCCGAAGTTGGCGCGGACTTGTTCGGGCTGTCCTACGCCGAGTTCGCCGCCGCGACCGAAGCCAATTTCGAACGGCTTTTCTGGAAAGCAGCCGCCTGGGCGGAGGCGGCATGACCGGCGAATTGCGCTTCACCATCCTCGGTTGCGGATCGTCGGGCGGCGTGCCGCGTCTCGGCAATCTCTGGGGCGCGTGCGATCCCGAGAACCCGCGCAACGCCCGCCGCCGCTGCTCCATGCTGATCGAGCGCGAAGGCGAAGGCGGCATCACGCGCGTTCTGATCGACACCTCGCCCGACCTGCGCGGGCAGCTTCTCGACGCAGGCGTCGGGGCGCTCGATGCGGTCGTCTACACGCACTCCCACGCCGATCATGTCCACGGGATCGACGATCTGCGGATGATCGTCTTCAACATGAAGGCGCGTCTGCCGGTCTGGGCCGATGGCGGCACGCAAGACAGCCTCTATTCGCGGTTCGGCTATGCCTTCACCCAGCCCGAGGACAGCCCCTACCCGCCCATCCTCGACATGCACACGATCAAGGGCCCTTTCGCCATCGACGGCGCGGGCGGGGAGATCTCGCTGACGCCTTTCGAGGTCGAACACGGCTCGATCGACGCGCTAGGCTTCCGGATCGCGGATCTGGCATACCTGCCGGACGTCTCCTCGATCCCCGAGGCGAGTTGGGCGACGCTGCAGGGCCTCGATTGCTGGGTGCTCGACGCGCTGCGCCGTGACCCCCACCCGACCCATTCGCATCTCGCGCAATCACTCGACTGGATCGCGGCCTCCGGCGCACGTCGCGGGGTGCTGACAAATATGCATATCGATCTCGACTATGCCACGCTCGAGGCGGAAACGGCGGAGCATATCACGCCGGCCTATGACGGCATGGTCATCCGCTATGCGCTGTAGGTCTGAATAGATGCAGGCACTTCTCGGGGTCATCCTCCCCGTCTTCGTTCTGATCGGCGCCGGATATCTCGCAACGTGGCGCAAGCTCTTCCCCGACACCGCGGTCGACGGGTTGATGATCTTCACCCAGCAATTCGCGATCCCCTGTCTGCTGTTCCAGGCGATATGGACGCTCGATCTGGGCGAGAACTTCCATCCGGCGCTGCTGATCAGCTTCTATTCAGGCTCCGTGACCGGGTTCGCGCTCGGACTTCTGGCGGGGCGCTACCTTTTCAAACGCGACTGGGAGGATTCTGTCGCGATCGGGTTCTGCTGCCTCTTCGCCAATTCGCTGCTTCTGGGGCTCGCCATCACCGAGCGGGCGTATGGCTCCGATGCGCTCGAGGCCAATTACGCGATCATCGCGCTGCATTCGCCCATCTGCTATGGGCTCGGCATCACCGCGATGGAGATTGCCCGCGCGCGCGGGACTTCGGCAAAGGCGCTGCCCGCCACCGTTCTGAAGGCGATGTTCCGCAACGCGCTGGTGATCGGGATCGCGCTCGGGGCGATCTTCAACATCTTCGGTCTCGGCCTGCCCGGCCCGGTAGTGGACGCGCTCGACATGATGGTCCGAACCGCGCTGCCGGCAGCGCTTTTCGGGATGGGCGGCGTCCTCTACCGCTACCGGCCCGAAGGCGATCTCAGGATCATCGCCTTCGTCTGCGGCGTCACCCTGATCGTGCATCCCGCGATCACCTGGACGCTCGGAACCGCTTTCGCACTCAATATCAACGAGTTCCGCTCGGCGGTCATTACCGCGGCAATGGCGCCGGGCATCAACGCCTACGTCTTCGCGAACATGTACGGACGCGCGCGCCGGGTCGCGGCGTCCTCGGTTCTGTTGGCAACCGCGCTTTCCGTGCTGACCACATGGGTCTGGCTGTCGCTTCTGCCATAAGCCCTGGAACCTGACCGCTTGCCACACGTTAGACCAGCGCATCGCTGGCGTGCGCCTTGGGCGGCCCGCTAACCTCGTGCGCTCAAGCGTCCGCCGGCGATCATGTTCCGGGTCCGCTTTGCAACCCGCCCCAGCCAGATAGCCACGGAGATCCGCCCCAATGTCGATTTATGACGCGATCATTGCCGACCACGAACATCATCGCGATTTGCTCAACCGCATCGCCGACACGACCGGCGACAGCGAAGAGCGCAAGACCGCGTGGAATGAGTTCTTCTACGACGTGAAGAGCCACGCCGCTGCAGAAGAGGAAACCTTCTATTCAAAGCTCATGTCCAAGACCTGGGGCCAGGATTCCGCGCGCCACTCCGTCGAAGAGCACGCCGAAATGGACGATCTCATGGAGGAGCTGAACGAGATGGACATGTCGAGCCCCGGCTGGCTCAACAAGTTCAACACGCTCAAGCACGATTACGAGCACCACATGGAAGAGGAAGAGGAAGAGGTCTTCGGCCGCGCCCGCGAGGTCATCCCGGATGACGAGATCGAGGGCTACGGCAAGGCGTTCCGGGAGCGCAAGGAGAAGGAAAAGGGTCTCGTCGACAAAAAGCGCGAGGATTCGCTCGAAGACTGATCGACGAGACCTTGATCAAGGTCGCGAGGGGGAAAGGCTCAGCCTTTCCCCTTTTTCTTTGCCTCACCGTTCAGCTCCGGATCGATCTCATGGGCGACCTGACCGTAGGCCAGGAGAGCGAAAAGGCCGGTGCCGCCAAGGACGTTCCCCGCGAAGGCCGGAAGGATCAGCCCGAAGATCGCCTTGCTGACCGAAATGTCGCCCGAAAGCATCAAGAGGAACGCCTCCTTGGAGCCCGCGACCACGTGCGTGAACTCGCCCATCGCGATGAGATACGTGAAGAGGAAGATCAGGAAGATCTCGAACCCTTCGGCGGAAGGCAGCATCCAGACGATCGCGGCGATGAAGAACCCGGCCGGGACGCCGTATTTGAAGGTCTCCCAAGGCGTGTATTCCGCGAAATGCTCGGAAATCGCCTTCATGCCTTCGACGTATTCGGGCACCACGGTGCCGCCGTGGACGCTCAAGAAGGCTACGAAGAACGTGCCCACGAGGTTCGCGGCGAACACCACGGCCCAGAGACGCATCGTGCAAGTCAGCATCTTGCGCGAGCGATCCTTCAGAACCGGCAGGACGACAGTGATCGTGTTCTCGGTAAAGAGCTGGATACGGGCCAGGATCACGAGGATGAAGCCGACCGTGTAGCCCATGTTTTCGATCGGGCCTTGATACGGATGGCCCTCGTAGATCGTGTGCAGAATGCCTTCGGCCAGAACCGAGGTCGAAATACAGATGCCAGCCGCGATGCCTGACCACCAGAGCGACCAGAGCGGGCGCTTGAGTTCTTCCCGCCCTTCGAGGTCGATCACCTCGTAAACGGCGCGCGGCGCTAACGCACGATGTCGCGCGATCTGAAGTGCTTCTTCGCGCGAATACATTGCGTGCTTCTCGCCATCGTTCATCTCTTGGCGTTCGGTGTCGTCGGTCATACCCTACCCTCGAAAAAAAGCCCGGAGCCGCGTTGCGGAGCCGGGACGCCAGACAGAAACCCCTGGAACGACCGGTAGGTTCCCGCCGCGCGTCATCGCGGCCCATGGGGCGCGCCAGATCGGGCTCGATATGTCGGAGGGAATGGTGCTGCTGGACAGGATTGAACTGTCGACCTCTCCCTTACCAAGGGAGTGCTCTACCACTGAGCTACAGCAGCCCGCCGCGACGTGCGGTGTGGGCGGGTCTCTAATGTCAAACTCACAAGGGTGCAAGCATGAATCTGGACGCTTTCGGCCACCTCATATAGACACCCGTCATGGAGCAGAAACCCCCGCAGAAAGGCAGCCGCGACACCGGTCGAGAGGACCGGCTCAAGGCCGCGCTCAAGGCGAACCTGGCGCGTCGCAAGCGTCAGGCGAAGGCGCGCGAAGACGACGCGCCGAGCGGGACAGATAACAAGGATTGAGGGCATGGATTCGATCGTGGTGACGGGCAATGGCCCTCTATCGGGGGACATCCCTATCGCAGGCGCGAAAAATGCCTGCCTGACGCTGATGCCGGCGACGCTCCTGAGCGAAGAGCCGCTGACATTGATGAACGCGCCGCGCCTGTCGGACATCCGCACGATGACGACGCTCTTGCAATCGCTCGGGACCGAGGTGACGGCGCTGCAGGACGGCCATGTCCTCGCGCTATCGAGCCATGCCATAGACAATCACTGCGCCGATTACGACATCGTCCGCAAGATGCGCGCCTCGATCCTTGTCCTGGGTCCGATGCTGGCGCGCGACGGGCACGCTGTGGTCTCCCTTCCGGGCGGCTGCGCCATCGGTGCGCGGCCCGTCGATCTGCATCTGCGGGCGCTCGAGGCGATGGGCGCGGAGCTCGACCTGCGGGACGGGTACGTGCACGCCAAGGCGCCGGGCGGGCTCAAGGGCGGGGTCGTGGACTTCCCGCTCGTCTCGGTGGGCGCGACCGAGAACGCGCTCATGGCCGCGACGCTCGCCAAGGGCACGACGGTCATCAAGAACGCCGCGCGCGAACCCGAGATCGTGGACCTTGCCGAATGCCTCCGCCGCATGGGCGCGCAGATCGAGGGCGACGGCACGCACGAGATCACGGTTCAGGGCGTCGATCGCCTCGGCGGCGCGACGCACCGGGTGGTGACCGACCGGATCGAGCTTGGCACCTACATGCTGGCCCCGGCCATCTGCGGCGGCGAAGTCACCTGCCTTGGCGGCGAGAAACGCCTCGTTTCGGCCTTCGTCGACAAGCTGGAGCAAGCGGGTATCGACGTGACCGAAACCGAGCGCGGCCTCACGGTCTCCCGCCGGAACGGACGCGTCTCGGCCGTCGATGTGACGACAGAGCCGTTCCCGGGCTTTCCGACCGACCTGCAGGCGCAGATGATGGCCCTGCTCTGCACTGCCGAAGGCACATCCGTCCTTGAAGAAAAGATCTTCGAGAACAGGTTCATGCACGCGCCCGAGCTGATGCGGATGGGCGCGAAGATCGAGGTTAATGGCGGCACCGCCCGCGTGACCGGCGTGGACAGTCTCAAGGGGGCGCCGGTCATGGCGACGGATCTCAGAGCAAGCGTTTCGCTGATCCTTGCCGGGCTCGCGGCGGAGGGTCAGACGACCGTCAACCGCGTCTATCATCTCGACCGGGGCTACGAACACGTCGTTGCCAAGCTCTCGGGCGTCGGCGCGAAGATCGAAAGGATCAAGGAAGCATGAGCGAGGACGCACGGTTCGAAGATGCCGGCCCGCAGCCGCTCAATCTCGGCGCGATGGATCCCGACGATCTCGCGGTGCTCTCGGCGCTTGCACAGGATGCCGTCCTTCCAGTGACCGAGATTGCCTGGCGGGCGCGCGATCGACAGGTCGCGCTGCTGATCAACCGCCTGCGGCACGAGGATCGCACGCCCGAAGTGGAACGCGTTCAGTCGCTTCTCGTCGTGGAGAACGCCTTGCACGTCTCGAGCCAGGGCATCGATCGCTCGGATCGCGACATGATCCTGCAGATCCTGACCATCACCTTTGCGCCCGGAGACGACGGCTCCGGCGCGGTGGAGATCGCCTTTGCCGGGGACGGCGCGATCCGGGTCGAGGTCGAAGCGCTCGAGCTGCGGCTGAAGGATGTCACCCGCCCCTACCGCGCGCCGTCCGGCAAACGGCCGCAGCACCCGGAATGAGCGCCGCTTCGGCTTGCGCCTCCTGCGCGTATCACTAGAACCCCGGCGCAGGATCAACGGAGAGGCCCCATGCCCGTCTTCCTCGACACGAACGCGCCCGATTTCGAGGACGCCTTCGCCGCGCTGCTGACCGCCAAGCGCGAGGACAGCCCCGACGTGGACGACACCGTCGCCGCGATCATCGCGGATGTGCGGGCGCGAGGGGATGAAGCGGTTCTGGATTACACGGCACGGTTCGACCGGCTCGACCTGACCGCGGACCAACTGGCGATTTCCGCAAGCGAAGTCGACGCCGAGATCGCGAAAGTCGATGACACCGACCGCGCGGCGCTGGAACAGGCTGCCGAACGCATCCGTGCCTATCACGCCCGTCAGATACCCGAGGATGCTCGCTGGACGGATCCCGAAGGCGCGGAACTCGGCTGGCGCTGGACGCCGGTTTCCGCCGCGGGTCTTTACGTGCCGGGCGGGCTCGCCTCCTACCCCTCCTCGCTTCTGATGAACGCGATTCCGGCCAAGGTCGCCGGCGTGTCCCGACTGGCGATCACCGTGCCGACCCCGGACGGCGTCATCAATCCCCTGGTCATGCTCGCCGCGCGCCTCTCCGGCGTGGACGAGATCTACCGGATCGGCGGCGCGCAGGCCATCGCGGCGCTTGCCTACGGCACCGAGACCATCGCGCCGGTCGACAAGATCACCGGGCCGGGCAACGCCTTCGTTGCCGCCGCCAAGCGCCGCGTTTTCGGACGCGTCGGCATCGACATGATCGCGGGCCCGTCCGAGATCCTCGTGATCGCGGATGGCGACAACGATCCCGACTGGATCGCGCTCGACCTGATGAGCCAGGCCGAACATGACGAAAGCGCGCAATCGATCCTGATCACCACCGACGAGACGTTCGGCCGCGAGGTCGCTGCCGCCGTCGAGGCGCGGCTCGAGACGCTGGAGCGCCGCGCGATTGCGGGTGCCTCCTGGCGCGACTTCGGCGCGATCATCACGGTGCGCGATCTGGCCGAGGCCGCCGCGCTCTCGAACCGCATCGCGCCCGAGCATCTGGAGCTTTGCACCGCTGATCCCGATGCCCTGTCCGAGAAAATCACCCATGCCGGGGCCATTTTCCTCGGCCAATGGACGCCCGAGGCAATCGGCGATTATGTCGGCGGTCCGAACCACGTTCTGCCGACCGCGCGCTCTGCCCGGTTCTCATCGGGGCTGTCGGTCATGGACTTCGTGAAACGCACGACGCTTGCCAAGATGACGCCCGACGCGCTGCGCGCCATCGGCCCCGCCGCCGAAACCCTGGCGCGGGCGGAAAGCCTCGAAGCCCACGGTCTCTCCGTGACCGCGCGGCTTCGGAAGCTCAATCGCTGAGGCTCGGACGCAAAGTGACGTTGCCCGGACATCCCTTTGCCGCTACGCAGAAAGATACATCTGCATCCGAGACCCGGCCCATGAGCCATATCGTACATATCGACCTAGAAGACGGAAACCTGCCGCCCCCGACCCCGGAGATCGAGCAAGAGCGCCGTGTCGCGATGTTCGATCTGATGGAAACCAACAGCTTCTCGCTGCCCGCGCGTGGCGATGCGCCCGCGCCGGAGGGGCCGTTCCGGCTGAAGCTGTCGATCCGCGAGAAACGGCTGGTTTTCGACGTGGCCTCGGAGGACGGTGCGCCGGTCTCTGAATTTCACCTGTCGCTCTCGCCGTTCCGTCAGGTGGTGAAGGACTATTTCCAGATCTGCAAAAGCTATTTCGACGCGGTCAAGACCTCGCCGCCAAGCCAGATCGAGACCATCGACATGGCGCGGCGCGGCATCCACAACGAAGGGGCGCGGATCCTGCAGGACCGCCTTGCGGGCAAGGCGGACATCGACGAGGACACGGCCCGGCGCCTGTTCACCCTCGTCTCCGTCCTGCATTACGGGGGCTGAATGACCGAACCCCTGCCGCGCTCGGTTCTCTTCTGCTGCGATCACAACGCGGTCCGCTCTCCGATGGCCGAGGGCATCATGAAAAAGCTCTACGGCGCGGACCCTTACGTGCAATCGGCCGGTGTCATGCACGATGCCGACGTGGACGGCTTCGCCATCGCGGTCTGCGAGGAGATCGGCGTCGAGCTATCCCGCCACAAGGTCCGCGATCTGACCGAGCTTGAACGCATGGGAGAGGCGCTGTCGGGATTTGATCTGATCGTCGCGATGACGCCGCAGGCGCAGGCCATCGCCACCGATATGACCCGCCTCTACGACATGACGCTGGAATACTGGCCGATCCCGGATCCCTCCGGCACCGGCGAGACCCGCGCCACCAAACTTGCCGCCTATCGCGAGGCGCGCGACGCGATCACCCGAGCCATGACAGAGAAATGGGGGACACCATGAGCCAACACGTGCTTTCCCGGTACTTCGACGCCTTCAATCGCAAGGATATCGAGGGGATGCTCGACTGCCTGAGCGACGAGGTCGCGCATTACGTCAACGAAGGCGATATCCGCACGGGCAAGGATGCGTTTCGCGGCTTCTGCGATCACATGGCCGAGTGCTATGATGAGCGGCTGACCGAGCTGGTTCTGTTCGAGGCCGAGGGCGGCACGCGCGGTGCGGCCGAATACATGGTGAACGGCACCTATCTGAAGACGGATGAGGGCCTGCCCGAAGCCAACGGCCAGACCTACCGGCTGCCTGCGGGATCGTTCTTCACGCTCTCCGAGGAACGGATCATCCGCATCGTCACCTATTACAACCTGAGCGACTGGATCCGGCAGGTCTCCTGATGCGGGTAGACGTGCTGACCGGAGAGGCGCTTGACGCGGCGCTCGACGACGTGGCGCGGCTCAGGATCGAGGTGTTTCGCGACTGGCCTTATCTCTACGATGGCGATGCGGAATATGAGCGGGATTATCTCGAGATCTACCGTCAAAGCGACGATGCGATCCTCGTCGGAGCTTTCGACGGCGATCGGCTCGTCGGTGCCGCCACCGGAACGCCCATGGCCGATCATGCCGAGGATTTCGCGAAACCCTTCGCGCAGACCGGATATTCGCTCGAGTCGATTTTCTACTGCGCGGAGTCGGTCTTGCTGCCCGAATATCGTGGCCTTCGGATCGGACATCTTTTCTTCGATATGCGCGAGGAGCACGCGCGCCGGCTCGGTGCCAGCCATGCCTGCTTCTGCGCCGTGCTTCGGCCGGAAGATCATCCGATGCGACCCGCCGAGTACAGGCCGCTCAACGGATTTTGGCGTAAACGCGGCTATGCGCCGTTGCCCGGCGTAGAAGCGGAGTTTGCCTGGAAAGATGTCGATCAGCCGGACGAGACCACTCACCGGCTTCAGTTCTGGATCAGGGAGCTATGACGGCTTGCCGCCGCGTGCATCACGGCGGCACCTGTCCGAGCAATATTTGACCTGATCCCAGACATCGGCCCATTTCTTGCGCCATGTGAAAGGCCGCGCGCAGACCGCGCAGACCTTCTGGGGCAAGTCGGATTTCTTACGCATCCGGGCCAAGACAGGGTCTCGTCAGTTCTGACCCGCGGCATTGTCGCCGCCGGACGGCGCATTCTCGCCTTCGCCGTCGATCGTCACGCTGCCGGTCGAATTTCCGCCGGGCTCGTAGCTCTCTGCCTCATAGCCTTCGAGTGTCGTCGCCTCGGTCTCGCCTTCGACCATCGAGGAACCGGCCGTGTCGTCCCCTGCCACGCCCTGCTCTTCGTCGCTGCTGCCGACGAAGGCGACATAGAGAACAAAGATCAACAGAAGGGCCGCCCCGTAGAAAAGGGATGCTTTGATCCCGAGAAGCGAGGGGCGATGCTTCTTCTCCTGCTTTTCGACATCGGTATCAGGTGCGGACATTTGAGTACCTCGGAACTGTTATCTACGCTGCGGCAGCCTTACTTGCCGCAGCGGCTCTGAAGGCATAACACTCTGCCAAATAGGGCGGTTCCCGGCCCGGCACAGACGAATGCTGCACTGCGACACCTGACCACAGGAGATGAAATCTTGAAAGATGCCAGCCCGACGACCGTGTACCTCAAGGACTACGAGCCCTTCGGATATCTGGTCGAGGATGTTCATCTCACCTTCCGTCTTGCGCCGAACGCGACGCGCGTTCTGAGCCGTATTCGCTTCGCGCCGAACCCGGCGACGAAGACCCGCGATTTTTTTCTCAACGGCGAAAACGTCACGCTGATCTCGGCAAAGATCGACGGAGCGGGCGTTGCGCCCGAGATCACGGCGGACGGTCTGCGCCTCGAGGACGCTCCCGATGCCCCCTTCACCTTCGAGGCCGAGGTTGAAATCGACCCTGCGGAGAACACGGCGCTTGAGGGGCTCTACATGTCGAACGGCATGTATTGCACGCAATGCGAGGCCGAGGGGTTTCGCAAGATCACCTATTATCCCGACCGCCCCGACGTGATGGCGACCTTCACCGTGCGGATCGAGGGCGACCTGCCGGTCATGTTGTCGAACGGCAATCCCGCCGCATCGGGCGAGGGCTGGGCCGAATGGCATGATCCCTGGCCGAAACCCTCCTATCTCTTTGCGCTGGTCGCGGGCGAGCTTGTCGCGCATGAGGACCGTTTCACCACGGCTTCGGGCCGCGCCGTCGACTTGAACCTCTGGGTCCGGCCCGGAGACGAGCACAAATGCGCCTTCGGGATGGAAGCGCTGAAGAAATCCATGCGGTGGGACGAAGAGGTCTACGGGCGCGAATACGATCTGGACGTCTTCAACATCGTCGCCGTCGACGACTTCAACATGGGCGCGATGGAGAACAAGGGGCTGAATATCTTCAACTCCGCCGCCGTTCTCGCAAGCCCGGAGACCTCGACCGACGCGAATTTCGAGCGGATCGAGGCGATCATCGCGCATGAATATTTCCATAACTGGACGGGCAACCGGATCACCTGCCGCGACTGGTTCCAGCTTTGTCTGAAAGAGGGGCTGACCGTCTTCCGCGACAGCCAGTTCACCGCGGATATGCGTTCTGCCCCGGTCAAGCGCATCTCGGATGTGATCGATCTGCGGGCACGGCAATTCCCCGAGGATCAGGGCCCGCTCGCCCATCCGGTCCGGCCCGAGAGCTTCCAGGAAATCAACAACTTCTACACCGCGACCGTCTACGAGAAAGGCGCCGAAGTCATCGGCATGCTCAAGCGGCTCGTCGGTGACGAGGCCTATGCAAAGGCGCTCGATCTCCATTTCGAGCGGCATGACGGGCAGGCCTGCACGATCGAGGATTGGCTGCGCGTGTTCGAGGACGCAACGGGCCGTGACATGAGCCAGTTCAAGCGGTGGTATAGCCAAGCGGGCACGCCGCGGCTCTCGGTCGCGGACAGCTACGAGAACGGCACCTATACCCTCACCTTCCGCCAGCACACGCCGCCGACGCCCGGACAGGACCAGAAAGCTCCTCAAGTCCTGCCCATCGCGGTCGGACTTCTGGGGCAGAACGGCGAAGAGATCGTGCCGACCACGCTTCTGGAGATGAGCGAGGCCGAGCAGAGCTTCGACTTTCCGAACATGGCGCAAAGGCCCGTCCCGTCGATCCTGCGCGGTTTCTCCGCGCCGGTCGTGCTGGAGCAATGCTGGGATGCGGAGCGCACGGCATTCTTGCTGGCGCATGACACCGACCCGTTCAATCGCTGGGATGCCGGGCGGCAGCTCGCGCGCGAGAGCCTTGTCGCGCAGATCACCGAAGGTGCCGCGCCCGATGCGAGCTATCTCGACGGGATCGCGACGCTCGTCTCCGACGAAGCGCTCGACCCGGCCTTTCGCGCCCTGATGCTCTCGGGACCGACACAGTCGGAGATCGCGCAGATCCTGCATGAGCGCCGCCATACCCCCGACCCGGACGCGATCTTCACCTCGGCGGAGGCGCTCGGGGATGCGAAGGCGGCGCGGCTTGAGCATCTTCTGCCTGCGATCAAGGACGCGACGGAGATCCGCGCGCCCTACAGCCCCGATGCCGATCAGGCAGGCAAGCGGGCGCTCTGGTCGGCGGCACTCAGCCTCGAGACGCGGCTTGACGGCGGCGCTGCCGCAACGGCCGCCTTCGAGAGCGCGGACAACATGACGATCCAGCTTGCCGCCCTGACCTGCCTTGTCCGCGCGGGCGCTGACGAAGACGCGCTCGCAGCGTTCGAGGCGCAGTGGAAGGACGACCGGCTGGTCATGGACAAGTGGTTCGCGATGCAGATCGCGGCAACCGCGCCAGAAAACGCCCTGCCCCGCGCCCGTCACCTGACCGAACATCCGGCCTTCGACCTGAAGAACCCCAACCGCTTCCGCGCAGTTATAGGCGCCTTCGCAATGAACCATGCGGGCTTCCACCGCGCCGACGGCGAAGGCTACGACTTCCTTGCCGGCTGGCTCATCACGCTCGATGCGAAGAATCCGCAGACCGCGGCCCGGATGTGCGCGCCGTTCCAGAGCTGGACGCGCTACGATGCGGATCGCCGCGCCAGCATGAAGGCCGCGCTCGAGCGGATCGCCGCTACGCCGGATCTCAGCCGCGACATGAGCGAGATGGTCTCGCGCCTTCTCGCGGCTTGAAGTCCGTGCGCGCGGAACTCTTGGCCGGGTCTGCGCGTTCCGCTATGCTTTAGCCGTTTTTCGGCAGAGGGTCGCCGGTCTGAGGCGGCCATTCGCACTTCCCTTCATGCGAGTGTCATGTCATGGGATAATAAAAAGACGGAACTGAAGATGCCGAGCGAGATGAAGGACCGCATCGACCCCTTGATCGAAGAGCGCGCTGGTTGGCTCTTCAGCGACAAGCTCGGCACGCGCCATGCGCGTCGTATCCTCAATGCCATGCTTGGCTATCGCAAGACGATTGCCCTCGGCGAGCGGTTTCGTGACATGCCGAGCGCGGAATTGATGCGCGAATTGGGCGACATGCTTGCGCGGGATGTCGAGGTTTCCGGTCTGTCAAACGTGCCGCGCAGCGGGCCTGCTCTGATCGTGGCGAACCATCCGACGGGTATCGCCGACGGAATCATGCTCAACCACGTGCTGCGCGATATCCGTCCAGACCTCTATTTCTTTGCAAACCACGACATATTGCGTGTGCTGCCGCAGATGGAGGACATGATCGCCCCGGTGGAGTGGCGCAAGGACAAGCGCAGCCACGGCAAGACCCGCGAGACGATGGCCTATACCCGCAAAGCGGTCGAGGCGGACCGGCTCGGCATCATATTTCCGTCCGGCCGTCTGGCCAAGCGGCGCGGCCTCTGTCTGCACGAACGCGAATGGATGGGCTCGGCCGCGATGATCGCGCGCAAGTTCGAACTGCCTATCATTCCCCTGAACATCCGGGCTCGCAACTCGGTCCTGTTTTATCTCTTCGACTTCATCCACCCGTCCTTGCGCGACATCACGCTCTTCCACGAGACGCTGAACAAGGGCCGTCAACCCTATCGCATCACCGTCGGGGAGCCGATCTCGGCAGCGGCGCTGCCGCAGAAGTCCGAAGACGGGATCGAGATGCTGCGCCGCGCAACCCTCGCGCTTGGCGGTCCTCGGGCTCCAGCGGTATCGCTTCTCGACAATTCGGCGCGGCCGTCCTGGCTGAAGGCCCTGACCGCGACCTGAGGCGTCAGCCGTCTTCCGCGACCTCGATCGGCGGTGCGGGCCGAGCCACGGGGCGCGTGTTGAAGATCGGCTGGCAATAGGTCTGCTCGCGCGTCCAGGCCATCATGTCCCGCCGCTTGCTGCCCGAATGGAAGGGACCCCAGTCGGCCGCGACACCGCGCATCCCCTGGCTGACGACACCATCCCGCGAGACGGTGCGCGCCATGATCCTCAGTCCGCAGGAGAGGTTCGCCGGACCGTCGAGCAGCGCCGCCCCCGTCGTCGCCCGGCAGTTATAAAGGCGCGCGGTTGACGGCAGGATCTGCAAGAGCCCGTGCCAGCGCCCGCCGCCGCCGATCACCGTCGGCCGGTAGGTGCTTTCATGCTTCACCAGCGTCGAGACAAGGCCCACCCAGAACGCTTCGCGGTCGCGGCGGTTCGCCTCGGGATAGGCCGGACACCATTCCTCGATATCGCGCGGGACGATCTCGGGCAGGCGCGAGGCGTGGCCGTTCAGGGCCGACAAGGTGGCGCGTGTCCAGATGGCACGCTGCCCGGTCTTGCCCCATCGCGCGGTTGGCAATTGATCGCGCCGCGCCTTTGGACGGGGCGAGGCGGCAACCGCTTGCGGGCTGGGATCGGGCTTCACGAAAAGCGGCAGATCCTCGGCCTTTTGCATCAGGTCGAGGGTATCTGAGGTCGCGGCCATCCCGGCGGTGCAGCTGATCGCCAATGACGCTATGAGTGTTCTGAGCAGCATCGCTCGCGAGAATGCCTGTCTTTCGCGCCTCGATGCAAGTCCGCGTGCGTCTTGCGGCGGCAAAGAGCTGCCGGCTCTTGCCCCCTGCCCGGCCCTGTCCTAAACGCAAGACCTGAATTCCAAGGCCGCCAGAGGACGCATCTCATGCTGGATTTGAGCTTCGAGGCTCCGAAACCCAAGGTCATCGCCGGGGCAAAGCACGATTGGGAACTCGTGATCGGCATGGAGGTCCATGCCCAGGTTGCCTCCAAGGCGAAGCTCTTCTCGGGTGCCTCGACCGAATTCGGCGCAGAGCCCAATTCCAACGTCTCCTTCGTCGATGCGGCCATGCCGGGCATGCTGCCGGTCATCAACGAGTTCTGCGTCGAGCAGGCCGTTCGGACGGGCCTCGGCCTCAAGGCGGCGATCAACCTTTCCTCGGCGTTCGACCGGAAGAATTACTTCTACCCCGACTTGCCTCAGGGTTACCAGATTTCCCAACTTTATCATCCGCTTGTCGGCGAGGGCGAAGTCATCGTCGACATGGAGCCCGGCATCGCCCGCCGCGTGCGGATCGAGCGCATCCACATGGAGCAGGACGCCGGCAAGTCGATCCATGACATGGACCCGGCGATGTCCTTTGTCGATCTCAACCGTACCGGGGTCGCACTGATGGAAATCGTCTCGCGCCCCGATATCCGCGGGCCGGAGGAGGCGGCGGCCTATATCGCAAAGCTGCGCCAGATCATGCGCTATCTCGGCACCTGCAATGGCGACATGCAGAACGGCAACCTGCGCGCGGACGTGAACGTATCGGTCTGCCGTCCCGGAGATTACGAAAAATACCAGGAAACGCAGGATTTCAGCCATCTCGGCACGCGCTGCGAGATCAAGAACATGAACTCCATGCGCTTCATCCAGGCGGCCATCGACGTGGAGGCCCGCCGCCAGATCGCGATTATCGAGGGCGGCGGCGTAGTGGTGCAGGAAACGCGCCTCTACGATCCCGACAAGAACGAGACACGCTCGATGCGCTCCAAGGAAGAGGCACACGATTATCGCTACTTCCCCGACCCCGACCTCCTGCCGCTCGAGATCGAGCAGGCCTGGGTGGACGGCATCGCCGAGAGCCTGCCGGAACTGCCCGATGCCAAGAAGGCGCGGTTCGTCAAGGATTTCGGCCTTTCGGAATACGATGCGGGCGTCTTGACCGCTGAACTGCGGAATGCCGTCTACTTCGAAAAGGTCGCGGCCGAGGGCGGCGACGGCAAGATGGCGGCAAACTGGGTCATCAACGAGCTGTTCGGCCGGCTGAAGAAGGACGATCGCGACATTTCGGACAGCCCCGTGTCTCCCGGTCAACTTGCTGGGCTCGTCAAGCTCATCAAGTCGGGCGACATCTCGGGCAAGATCGCCAAGGACGTCTTCGAGATCGTCTATACCGAAGGCGGCGATCCGGCGGCCATCGTCGAGGAGAAGGGCCTCAAGCAGGTCACGGATACCGGCGCGATCGAGACCGCGGTCGACGAGGTCATCGCTGCGAATCCCGATCAGGTCGAGAAGGCCAAGCAGAACCCCAAGCTTGCGGGCTGGTTCGTCGGCCAGGTGATGAAGGCGACGGGCGGCAAGGCCAATCCGAAGGCCGTGAACGAGATTGTCTCGGCCAAGCTCGGCCTGTAAGGTGGATGACCGGCGGTTCGTCCTGCTGGTCAGCAAGTCTTCGCTCTGCTCCCCGCCAGCGCTGGCCTTCCAGGGCGCCTGACAGTACAGTTCCGACCGACCTGAAGAAGTGAGCCCCCGATCCCATGACCCGCTATCAATACCGCATTCTGCCTGCCCCCGAAAAAGGCAAGAAAGCCAAGGGGGTGAAGGGCGCAAAAGCGCGGTTCGCCCATGCGGTCGAGGAGCTCATGAACGAGATGGGCGCAGACGGCTGGGAGTATCTCCGCGCCGACACGCTGCCCTCCGAAGAACGCGCGGGGCTCGGCTCGAGCGTGACGGAATGGCGCACTCTGCTGGTGTTCCGGCGTCCCCGGCTCGCCCGGGCCGAGGATTTCGCCGTTCCCATGATCGAAGGGCCGGACGATGACGACGAGAACGAGTCCGCACCGCTCTTCCCGGCGAAGGTCGCGGCAAGCGCTCCGGAGAAGCCCGACGCGGACGCCAAGGGCGAGCGCGACCCTGAAAAGACATCGACAGGCGGCCTTGGCGCGCTTCTGCGCGAACGCGCCGGGCGGCTGATCCCCGCGAGCGAGGATCGCCCCGATGAGACAGAGGACGAAAAAACCGCCTCAGAGGGTGACAAGACCGACACGGCAGAGGCGCAGAAGGCCTGACGCCCTGCCCTATTCGCCGAGGTCGAGCGACAGCGCGTGGATCGCGCCGACGAGATCCGCGCCCAAGGCCTGATGAACGGCACGGTGCCGCGCGATGCGGCTCTGGCCCTTGAACGCCTCCGAGCGGATGACGACATGAAAGTGACTTTCACCACCCTCCTGAAATCCGGCATGTCCGCGGTGCCGCTCACTGTCATCCCGCACGACAAGCTCGTGCGGTTCGAACGCCTCGCGCAGGCGTGTTTCCATCAATTCAGTCCGCGACATTTTTATACGCTTCGCCCCCTATGATCCGGTTCGGTTTTGTCTAAACTGCACCGTCCGAGTCGAAAAGGTGTTCAAACATGAGCAGATCAGATCCCTTCGGATTCGACATGTCCGTGAAATCGGCCAAGAAAAAGAGCCCGCGCGGACGGCGGGGCATGTCAGGCGAATCCGAAACCTCCACCCGCGTCTGCGACCACGAGGGCTGCCAGGAGCCGGGCAAGTTCCGCGCGCCGAAAGCGCCGGACGTGCTCGATGACTTCTACTGGTTCTGCAAGGACCACGTGCGCGAGTACAACGCGCAATGGAGCTTCTTCGAGGGCAAGACGGAAGCCGAGATGAACGCTCAGTCGAGCGCCGACAAGGTCTGGGAGCGACGCACCAAGGATTGGCGCGATCCCGAGGCTCGCGCCTGGGCGCGGCTCGGCATCGAGGACGCGCACCAGGTTCTGGGCGACAACGCGACCCGTAATCCCGGCAAGGCTGGCAAGACGGGAGGACGCCGCCTGCCCCCGACGGAAAAGCGCGCGGCGGATATTCTCGAGGTGCGCGAGGATGCGACCAAGACCGACGTGCGGAAGGCGTACAAGGCGCTTATCAAGGTGCTGCACCCGGACATGAACGGCGGCGACCGCAGCCAGGAAGAGCAGTTGCAGCTTGTCATGTGGGCCTGGGATCAGCTCAAGGACAGCCGCTTCTTCAAGTAATCCAACGGCACAACGAAAAAGGCGCGCGCCCCGTGGGACGCGCGCCTTTTTTCATGTCAGCTTGGCCTTACGCTTCGACGAATGTCAGCGAGACGCCGTTCAGGCAATGACGTTTGCCCGTCGGTTGAGGCCCGTCATCGAAGATGTGGCCGAGATGCGAGCCGCAGCGCGAGCAATGAACCTCGGTCCGGGTCATGAAGAGCGACCGGTCTGGCTTCGTGCCGATCACCTCCTGGGAGATCGGCTTGTAAAAGCTCGGCCAGCCCGTGCCGCTGTCGTATTTGTGCTCGGAGGAATAAAGCTCCTGATCGCAGCCGCGGCAAATGTAGGTGCCTTGCGTCTTGAGATCGTGCAGCGGCGAGCTGAAGGCGCGCTCCGTGCCTTCCTCGCGCATGACGGTGAATTCGGCGTCGCTCAGCATGGAGCGCCATTCGGCCTCGCTGCGGGTCACGGGAAAGTTGCCCTCTTGCGCCCGCGCGGCACCCGAGCCCAGCCCCAAGGCGGCGGCAGTGGTTCCGATGAAAGTGCGTCGGCTCATCATGTCGGCCTCCAATCGTTCGGCGAATAAAAAGGCCCGGACCGGAGATCGGTCCGGACCCATTGCGCTGAAATATAGGGGTTTCAGGACGCGTTTACAGGGTTCAGCCTGCCTGGCCGGCCGGCAGGAGCACACGGTCGATCACGTGAATGACACCGTTCGACTGGTCGACATCGGCGATGGTCACGGTCGCGGTGCGGCCGTTCTCGTCGGTCAGCGTGATCTCGTCGCCGTCCATCATCGCCTGCAGCGTGCAGCCGCCAACGGTCTCGACCGGGTGGTTGCCCATGTCGTCGGCGATCATGCCCGCGATGGCGGTGGAGAAGGCTTCCGCCGCGACGACGTGGCAGGTCAGGATCTGCGCGAGCTGTTCCTGGTTCTCGTCCATCATCAGCGCGTTGAGGCTGTCCTCGGACAGCATCCCGAAAGCATCATCGGTCGGCGCGAAGACGGTGAACGGGCCTTCGGAGTTCAGCGTGTCGACGAGGCCAGCCTGCTGTACGGCGGCAACAAGCGTGGTGTGGATGGGCGAGTTAACCGCGTTCTCGACGATGGTCATGTCGGCCATCATCGGCGCGCCGCCAACGGTCGGGTTGTCCTGAGCGGACGCGGTGCTGGCGCCGAAGGCAACTGCGCTTGCTGCGACGGCGAGGGCTCCGAAAGTGGTCTTGATGGTCATCTTCAAACTCCTGTCATTCATGTGCCCCGACCTTTTGGCCGGGATCACACTGACCCACGTGGAGCGCAAAATCGGAGTTTCAAAATCTCGGGCGAGGCGGCGGTCACGTGTCCGTGAAAGGCACGATGGGACCGACCGCGCGAACCTCGGTTGGCGTGCCGTCGGGCGAACCGCCAGCCGGCTCTTCGGATACGGCGAGCGTGCCGCCCTCGAGAAGCGGGATCAGCTCTTCGGCCAGCACTTGCCGGCCGATGACGCCCTGCTCGCGCGGCACAAGGCCGAGCGAGATGGGCGGTCCGTCATCCGGGACAAGCCACATCTCGTTGTCGCGCCCCTCTGGCACGGTGCCGCCGTCGCGGCGGATCAGGAATTCGTTGCTTTCCTCGAGATATCCTGCATGGACCAGCAGCTCCGATCCTTCTTCTGCCGCGAGGTCGGCCACATAGGTCGGCGTCGTGCCCCCCATGTCCAGCATTCCGGTGGTGATGACGGCCCAGCCGAAGAGGGCCGCCGCGACCGCGCCGAGTGCGTAGGGAACGAGGCTCCGCCACCAGGGACGATCTTTCGTCTCTCCGAATGCGAGCGCCTCGATCCGGCGCTTGAGCTGCGGTGGTGGCGCGACGGGCGGCAAGGCGTCGGCCAGGGACGCGAAATACTCGGTCCAGCTGACGACGGTCGCCTCGAGCTCGGGCTCGCGCAGGAGACGCTCCTCGAACGCAGCGATTTCCTCCTCGGGCATAAGACCCAAGGCATATTCGGCAGCGCGCGCGGCATCGTCCTCTGGACTGCCCGGCATGATATCGTCGCGCTCGTCGCTCATCGCGAGAGACACTCCTTCAACTGGATCAGGGCCCGGCGCAGCCAGGTTCTGACCGTATTCAATTTGACCCCTGTCGCATCGGAAAGCTCGGCATAGGTCCAGCCATCCAGATACGCCTTCTGGACCATCTCGGCCCGGTCCGGCGGCAGTTCCCCGAGACAGCCATACAATGCGCGTGCCTCTGAATTCAGAGCGGCCTGCGCTTCGGGACCTGGTCCCTGGTCAGGCATCGTGTCCGCCGCATCGAGCGCCTCGCCCGTCGACGGTTTTTTCTTGCGCCGCCGATCGATGGCGACGTTCCGTGTCAGCGTGATGAGCCACGTCATCGGCGAGTAGCCGTTGGCCCGATACAGCTCGGCGCGGTGCCACACCCGCAGATAGGCCTCCTGCAAGGCTTCCTCGGCTTCGGCGCGATCGTTCAAGACACGCAGGCTCACAGCGAAGAGTTTCGCGCTGGTGCGGTCGTATAATGCGGAAAATGCCGCGCGGTCCTTCATCACGATGCGCGCGATGAAAGCTTCGATCTCGTCCTGTGGGCTCATGGCCGCCGAGGCCCCGGGCCCGCCTGAATCCTGCATCAACTCGCCTCGATACCCCTGCCATTGGGGAGAGCGCGAGATCACGCCGCGCTTTCCCTTGCTCCTCCCCGGAATATGTTGCACCACGACGCGCAACGCAGCCGATCAGGAGGACGCGGAAAGCATGGCGGACGGATCGATGGATATCAATGCGAAACCGACCGAGGAAATCTCGGTACGCGAGACCTTCGGTATCGACACCGATATGGTCGTGCATGGCTTTTCGGACGGCAGCGATCGTGTGCCGGATATCGATTCCACCTACAAGTTCGATCCCGACACGACGCTCGCGATCCTGGCCGGGTTCGAGCACAATCGCCGCGTGATGATCCAAGGCTATCACGGCACCGGCAAGTCGACCCATATCGAGCAGGTCGCGGCCCGTCTCAACTGGCCCGCCGTGCGCGTGAACCTCGACAGCCACATCAGCCGGATCGACCTTATCGGCAAGGACGCGATCCGTCTCGTCGACGGCAAACAGACAACGCAGTTCCAGGAAGGCATCCTGCCCTGGGCGCTGCGGAACCCCACCGCGATCGTCTTCGACGAATACGACGCGGGCCGCGCGGACGTGATGTTCGTGATCCAGCGTGTTCTGGAAGTCGACGGCAAGCTGACGCTGCTCGACCAGAACGAGGTGATCCACCCCCATCCCTACTTCCGGATCTTCGCAACCGCGAACACGGTGGGCCTCGGGGATACGACCGGGCTGTATCACGGCACGCAGCAGATCAACCAGGGCCAGATGGACCGCTGGAGCCTCGTTGCGACACTGAACTACCTGCCGGTCGATGCCGAGGTCGAGATCGTTCTGTCGAAAAACCCGTCCTTCAACACCGACAAGGGCCGCCGGACGGTGCGGCAGATGGTGACGGTAGCCGAACTGACGCGCACCGCCTTCATGAACGGCGATCTCTCGACGGTGATGAGCCCGCGGACGGTGATCGCCTGGGCGCAGAACGCGCAGATCTTCGGAAATATGGGATACGCTTTCCGTCTTTCCTTCCTCAACAAGTGCGACGAGCTCGAGCGGCAAACCGTGGCCGAGTTCTACCAGCGCTGCTTCGACGAGGAACTGCCCGAAAGCGCTGCTTCGGTGAGCATGGGGTGAGAGGCGGGGCGCTCTGCCTTCTTCTCGCCGCGGCGCCTGCCCTGGCGACACCCTCCGACACTCCCGCGCGTGCGCCGCGTCTTTCCGATAATCCCGACATACAATGCGCCGCGTTCTGGGCCGGCTACGGCATCGCTGCGGCACGCCTTACGGCGCTAAGCGATGACGGCCTCTCCGAAGCTGCCATCCGCCAGTATCGGGACCGGGCCATCGCCGCCGGTGCCGATGCTGACACTCTTGACCGGTTCATCGCCGCCGAGGCCGACAGCCGTGCATTGATGGTTGAAGCCTATATCTACGGCGGGGACGAGACGAGCCGCGAGATCACGCTCCGCACGATAGAGCGCTGCCCGGTGGAGTGAGCGGCGCTCAGACCTCGATGACCTCGCGCTCGGTAACGATCAGATCGAGCGGCTGATCGGTAGGCTCGAGCGGCAGATCGTCCGCCTCCTGCGCGGCAAACGCGAAGCCCACGGCCAGCGTCGCGCGGCTTCTGCGGAGCATCTCGAGCGTGCGATCGTAGAACCCCCCGCCATAGCCAAGCCGCCCCCCGCGCCGCGAAAAGGCGACAAGCGGCACGATCAGGATCTCCGGCTCGACCCATTCGATATCCCTCGGGACAAGTGCGCCGAAGGTGCCTTCGACCATCTCCGATCCGGGCTCCCACCGCGCGAAGCGGAGCGGCAGGCCTTTCGCCTCGATCACCGGAACGCAGACGCGGCCGTGCGCGGCCGCTTCCTCCATCGAAGGCATCGGGTCGATCTCGGTTCGGATCGGCATATACCCTGACACCGGCACCCCGCGATACCCGGCGAGCACCTGGCTCAAGTGCCCTGCATCGCCGGGCCCGCGCGCCGCATGCGCGGCCTTCCTACGGGCGAAGGCGGCCTTCCGGGCCGCTGCCTTTCGGTCCTCGAGGCTCACAGCAGCACCAGGCTCGCAAGGCCGAGGAAGGCGAAGAAGCCGACGACATCGGTCACTGTGGTCACGAAGGTGCCCGAGGCGAGCGCGGGGTCTACCTTGATCTTCTCGAGAAGGATGGGAATCCCGATCCCGGCCAGGGCCGCCGCGACCATGTTGATGATCATCGCTGCGAAGATCACCCAGCCGAGCTGCGTCGAGCCGAACCAGACGACACCGACGATGCCCATCACCACCGCGAAGGCCACGCCCATGATAAGGCCCACGGTCGCCTCGCGGCGAATGACACGGACCGCGTTCGACCCGGTAAGGTCGCGTGTCGCGAGCGCGCGCACCGCGACGGTGAGCGACTGCGTGCCCGCATTGCCGCCCATCGAGGCGACGATCGGCATCAGCACGGCCAGCGCCGTGACCTGCGCGATGGCGCCTTCGAACTGCGCGATCACCAGCGAGGCGAGGATCGCGGTGGCAAGGTTCACGGCAAGCCAGGGAAAGCGCTGCCGCGTCGTCTGGATCGCGGTGTCGGAAAGCGAGCTTTCCTCGCCCACGCCCGCGAGACGGAGGATGTCTTCCTCGTTCTCTTCCTCGAGGACGAGCATCGCGTCGTCGATGGTGATGACACCCACGAGCCGCTCGTTCTCGTCAACGACCGGGGCCGAGATCAGGTGATACTGGTTGAAGGCGTAGGCGACATCCGCCTCCGCGCGCGTGGCCGGGATGATGTGAAAGCTCGTATCGGTGATGTCGGCCAGCTTCACCTCGCGCCGCGACGACATCAGCTTGCCGAGCGCGACCTTGCCCACCGGCTTGAGGCGCGGGTCGACGAGAATGATGTGATAGAACTGGTCAGGCAGATCTTCGTTCGCACGCATGTGGTCGATCGCCTCGCCGACGCTCCAGTGCTCGGGGGCCATGACCACCTCGCGCTGCATGAGACGGCCGGCGGAATACTCGGGATAGGTCAGCGATTGCTCGACCGCGACCCGGTCACTGTCCTCGAGGGCCTCGAGAATGGAATCGCGCTGCGCGTCCTCGAGGTCTTCGAGAAGGTCGACCACGTCGTCCGAGTCGAGCTCGCGCACGGCGTCAGCCAGAACCTCGGGCTTGAGGATCTGGATGACCTCCTCGCGGATGCTCTCGTCGAGTTCGGTCAGGATCTCGCCGTCGAATTCGAGATCATAGAGCCGGATGAGCCGCATCCGGTCGTAGGCGTTCATCTGCTCCAGCATGTCCGCGATATCGGCGGCATGCAGAGGCTCCATCAGCTCGACGAGCCGTTCACGATCCTGCACCTCGACGGTGTAGAGGATCGCGGAAATGGTCTTGGGGTCGAGCGCGTAAGCGTCGCTCTCGGCGTTTTCCGGCTCTGGGGCCACGTCGAGCTGGTCTTCTGCCATCCTGCTCTCCTCGCGTCTCGTGTTTCCACCGGAGATTAGGGCAGCCTTCAAAGAAGCAACAGGTCTCGGCGCAGATTTACCTTACCCTCTCGCCGGCATAGGGTCGCGCGGCGAGAAACGGGGGCGTCAAGGCGGCAATGCAGGCAGATCATCTTCTTACCGGGCGCGTGCTGGTCTGGGACGGCGCGCCTCTGCGTGACGGGCGCGATGTCGCGCGAATCGAGGAGGATTGGGGCGTTCTCATCGCCGAGAACCAGATCGCCGTGACGGGGCCCGCGGACATGCTGCGCCAGGCCGCGCCCGACGTGACGGAGACGGCCTATGGCCGCGATCTCATCTGCCCGGGCTTCGTCGACGCGCATGTCCATTTCCCGCAGACGCGGATCATCGCGAGCTGGGGCAAACGCCTGATAGACTGGCTGAATACCTACACCTTCCCCGAAGAGATGCGCCTCGAGGATCCGGCCTATGCCGCCGCTGTCGCGGGCGAGTATCTCGATCTCGTGGTGAAACACGGCACGACGACAGTAGCGAGCTTCTGCACCTCGCATCCCGCCAGCGTCGATGCCTTCTTCGAGGCAGCCGAGAGGCGCGAGATGCGCGTCTACGCGGGCAAGACCTGCATGGACCGCAATGCGCCCGACGCGCTCTGCGATACGGCGATCCGTGCCTATGACGAAAGCCGCGCGCTGATCGAGCGCTGGCACGGACGCGGGCGCGCCTCCTATGTCATCACGCCGCGGTTCTCACCCACCTCGTCGCAGGACCAGCTTGAAGCACTGGGCGCGCTCTGGACGGCGCATCCCGATTGCCTGATGCAGACGCATCTTTCGGAACAGATCGATGAGGTGGACTGGGTCGCCTCGCTGTTTCCCGATGCACGCGACTATCTCGACACCTATGAAGCGGTCGGCCTTCTTGGAGAGCGCGCCCTCTTCGGCCATGCGATCCACCTGACGCCCCGCGAGATCGACCGGATCGCAGAGACCGGCGCGGCGCTCGTGCATTGTCCGACCTCGAATACCTTCATAGGCTCCGGCCTTTTCGACATGGGCGGGCTGACCGCGCGCGGCATCCCGTTCGGGCTGGCCACGGATACCGGCGGCGGCTCGTCCTTCTCGATGCTGCGCACGATGGCCGCAGCCTACGAGATCGGTCAACTGCGCGGCCGGGCGCTTCATGCCTCCGAGCTTCTCTGGCTCGCAACGGAAGGATCTGCCGAGGCGCTCCATGCCAAGGGGCGGATCGGCACGCTCGCGCCCGGAGCGGAGGCGGATATCTGCGTGCTCGACCTTGCCTCCACGGAGGCCATCGCGCAGCGGACCCGTCAGGCCGAGACCGTATGGGACGAGGTCTTCGCGACGATCATGATGGGTGACGACCGCGCGGTGCGCTCGGTCTGGGTGGCGGGCGAGCGTCGCATCTGAGGCTTCAACAGCCCGGCCGGCCAAGCACCATGACCCAGACATCGTCGCTTGTCCGCACCAGCGCGGCCTCGGTCACGTCGCGCAGCGTCATGTTGCGGCGATGGCCGGGCGAATTGGCCCAGCTCCGCATCACCTCGGCGAGACTGCGCTGACCCTTGGCGATATTCTCGGCCAGACGGCAATAGCCGTAACCGACACCCCGCGCGCGGCTGCCGATATCCGATCCGTCCGAGCCCTGGTGCGAGAACCGCCCCGTGCGCGACAGGTCCAGCGCATGCGCGCGGGCCATCGCGTCCAACTTCTCGGAATGCCTGACCGCCGGCAGACCGTTCTGGACCCGGAACGCCGAAAGCGCCTCCACGCCGGGATCGGCCAGTGCGGGCGTCGCCGCGACCAGCAGGATCACGAGCAAACGGATCATGAGGCGTCCGCCAAGGCGCGGGCCATGCGAGTCTGCTCTTCGATGACAACTGGCAGATCGAGCGTTGCGATCTCACCATCGCGGACGATCTGGCGGCCTTCGACGAAAAGATCCCTCACGCGGGTCGGCCCTGCCAACAAGAGCGCAGCAGGATCCCAGCTGCCCGCGCTTTCGATGCCAGATACATCCCAGATGGCGAGATCGGCGCGGTAGCCCGGCGCGATCTGGCCGCAATCGTCCCGCCCGAGCACCTCCGCGCCGCCGCGCGTTGCGATCCTCAGCGCCTCGCGCGCGCTCATCGCATCCGCGCCTTGCGCGACGCGCTGGAGAAGCATCGCTTGCCGGGCTTCCGCGACCAGACTGCCGGCATCGTTCGACGCCGATCCATCAACGCCGAGCCCAACCTTCACACCCGCATCCCGCATGGCGCGGACAGGCGCGATGCCCGATCCGAGGCGGCAGTTCGAACATGGGCAATGCGCCACGCCCGTCCCGGTTTTGGAAAAAAGGTCAATCTCTTGGCCATCGAGCTTCACGCAATGGGCGTGCCACACATCCGCGCCGGTCCAGCCGAGATCTTCGGCATATTGACCGGGCCGACAGCCGAATTGCGAGAGCGAATAGGCGATGTCCTCGTCGTTCTCGGCGAGATGCGTGTGCAGCATCACGCCCTTGTCCCGCGCGAGAATGGCGGCGTCGCGCATGAGCTCTCGGCTCACAGAGAATGGAGAGCACGGCGCGACCCCGACGCGCACCATCGCGCCCTGCTTGGGGTCGTGAAAGGCGTCGATCACGCGGATGCAATCGTCAAGGATCGCCCGCTCTTCCTCCACGAGACCGTCGGGCGGCAGACCGCCCGCGCTCTCCCCGATGGACATGGCCCCGCGCGTCGGGTGAAAGCGCAGCCCGATCTCCCGAGCCGCGTCGATCGTGTCATCGAGACGCGCGCCGTTCGGGAAAAGATAGAGGTGATCCGAGGTCAGCGTACAGCCAGACAGTGCCAGTTCGGCCAACCCGGTCAACGCCGAGACCCGCATTTCTGCCGGGCCGAACCGCGCCCAGATCGGATAAAGTGTCTTGAGCCAACCAAAGAGTAGCGCGTCCTGCCCGCCCGGCACCGCGCGCGTGAGGGTCTGGTAGAGATGATGATGCGTGTTCACGAGGCCGGGCGTCACGAGGCAGCCCCGCGCCTCGACGATCTCGCCACCGGTCGCTAGGTTCGATCCGATCTCCGCTATGACGCCATCCCGAACGAGGATGTCGGTGTCCGCGTATTCGCATGCGCCGTCATCCATCGTAAGTACATGTGCCGCGTTCCGGATCAGCGTCTCGCTCATGCAACGTCTCGCAAGAGGGCCAGCGCCTCTGCATGCAGCTCCGGCGTTGCGGCGGCGATGGCGCGCCCGCCGTGATGCGCCGCCCCGCCGTTCCAATCGGTGACGACCCCGCCGGCGGCTTCGATGACCCCGATCGGTCCCTGGATGTCGTAGGGGTTGAGCCCGGCTTCGATTACGAGGTCCACATGCCCCGCGGCGAGAAGCGCATAGGCGTAGCAATCCATTCCGTACCGCGTCAGCTTGGCTTGCGAGGCCACTTTCGCGAAGGCGCGCCCTTCCGCGAGGGTCCCAACCTCGGGGAAGGTTGTCATGAGCCGCGCATCCGAAAGCGCCTTGATACCGCTCGTCGCCAGTGTCCGCGTCTCGCCCTCCCGGCCGATCCAGGTCGCACCACCGGTGCCGCCCGAGAATCTCTCGCCAGTAAAGGGTTGGTCGATCATGCCGAAGCGCACACCGCCCGCGTCCGAGAGCGCGATCAGCACGCCCCATGTCGGTGTGCCGCAGATGAAGGCACGGGTCCCGTCGATCGGGTCCAGCACCCAGGTCAGACCGCTCGATCCGGTGCTGGCCCCGTATTCCTCACCTAGAATGCCGTCCTGAGGTCTGCGCGTTGCCAGAATGTCCCGCATCGCGCGCTCGGCCGCGCGGTCCGCTTCGGTGACGGGGTCGAAGCCACCGTCTTGCTTGTTCTCGGCAGCCAGGGTGGCCGAACGGAAATGCGGCAGAATCACCGCGCGCGCCGCGTCGGCCAACTCAGCGGCGACGGCCGCGATTTCGGTCATGTCGATATTCGTGTCGCGCACGTGATCCCCCGCTCCTCTTGCTCGAAGGAGCGTTGCGCCTTTCAGCGCCCGCGATCAACCCCTGGTCGTTTGGGCCGGGTCAGGCCACGTCGGAAAGCACACGGGCCAGTTCGAACAAGCGGCGACGCTGATGCTCGGGGATGGAGTAGTAGGAGCGGATCAGGTCCAGCGCTTCCTTGTCGCCCAGGATGTCCCGCGGCACGGAATTCGCGATCTGCGCGTCCGAGGGCACCTCGAGGCTGTCTTCGCCGTCCATACCCTCGAAAAAGAAACTCACCGGAGTGCTGAGCGCGTCGGCAATATCCCACAAACGCGAGGCCGAGACACGATTTGCCCCTGTCTCGTATTTCTGGATCTGCTGGAACTTGATCCCGACCTTCTCGGCCAATTGCTGCTGCGTCATGCCGACGAGCCAACGCCGATGGCGTATCCGCTTACCTACATGGACGTCGACAGGATGCGTCATAACCTTGCCTTTTGCTGTTCGAACCCCCGACCTGACCACTTATGATGCGGTCCAGACGGCCTTTAAACCCACAACACTTGCACATTCGCAGCGAGCAATATGTACAGCGAATTCCCGTCCCGAAACAAGATGAGATCACCTGGGGACTCATTTGAAGCTTCAAAAGTTGCAATTTCATTGCTGCGTGAGACATAAACGCACGTCGTCGCGTCATCTGTTGACGGATTCCGGCACGGCCCCCATCACCGAAGCTAAGGCCCGTAAAGGAAAGCAAATATGAAAGCTCTCGTTGTCGAAGACCACAAAACTGCGCCGATCCTGAAAGATATCGAGACGCCCGAACCAGCCGACGGCGAAATTCGTGTCAGGGTTGAAACCTGTGGGCTGAATTTCGCCGATTTGTTGATGGTGACGGGACAATACCAGGATACTCCGCCCCTGCCCTTCACCCTCGGCATGGAGGTTGCCGGCACGGTTGATTCACTCGGTGCCGGCGTGTCGGGCTTCAAGAAAGGTGACAGGGTCGCGGTCTTCGGCGGTCATGGCGGCCTCGCGGAATACGGTGTTTTCGATGCTCGCCGCGCGGTTGTGCTGCCGGATGCGATGCCCTCGGCCGATGCGGCCGCCTTCCTCATTGCCTATGGCACAAGCCATCTCGCGCTCGACCATCGCGCGAGGATGCAGCCGGGCGAGACGCTTCTCGTGCTCGGAGCCGCGGGCGGCGTCGGGCTGACGGCGGTCGAGATCGGCAAGCTCATGGGCGCCAGGGTCATCGCCTCGGCACGGGGCGCCGACAAACTGGCCGTTGCGGAAGCCGCTGGTGCGGACATTCTGATCGACGCGGAAACCGCAGACCTGCGCGCAGAGGTCAAAGCGGCGGGCGGCGCGGACGTGGTCTACGATCCGGTCGGCGGAGATCAATTCAAGGCGGCCTTCCGCGCCTGCAACCCCGAAGCGCGGCTCTTGCCAATCGGGTTCGCATCCGGCGATATCCCGGAGATCAAGGCGAACCATCTTCTCGTGAAAAACCTTGCAGTTCTAGGGGTTTACTGGGGCGGCTACCTTGCGTTCCGCCCCGAGGTGGTCACGGAGAGCCTCCGCACGCTCTTCGGCTGGTATGCCGAAGGCAAGCTCAAACCACATGTCAGCCACCTGCTGTCGCTCGATCGCGCCGAGGAGGGGCTTGAACTTTTGCGGCTCCGCAAATCGACCGGCAAGGTGGTGATCC
Source organism: Roseivivax halotolerans (assembly GCF_900115815.1). Classification (GTDB taxonomy): domain Bacteria; phylum Pseudomonadota; class Alphaproteobacteria; order Rhodobacterales; family Rhodobacteraceae; genus Roseivivax; species Roseivivax halotolerans. The sequence goes on from NZ_FOXV01000010.1 coordinate 50,199, forward strand.
AGGTCGCCGAAAGCGCATAATCCGATGCCGGCGGACACGTTCACACACCAGGCCGAAGAGGATGCGCGCAACGAGAACGTGCTGATCTGGGTCGATGATGGGCTGGTGCCCCGAGCCGACGCGAAGGTCTCCGTCTTCGATTCCGGCTTCATGCTCGGCGACGGCGTATGGGAGGGAATGCGCCTCTACAACGGGCGCTGGGCGTTTCTCGACAGGCACATGGATCGACTGTTCGAGGCGGCGAAAGCCATCGACCTCGATATCGGGCTGAGCCGCGACGAAGTGATCGCACGTCTTGAAAAGACGCGGGACGCCAACGGGATGCAGACCGATGCTCATGCAAGGCTCATGGTCACGCGCGGCGTGAAGGCGCGCCCCTTCCAGCATCCCGCCCTCTCGACGCGCGGCCCGACCTTCGTGATCGTGATGGAGCATTCGCGCCCCGCTCTGCCCCGTCCGATCCGGCTTGCCACGGTGCCGCATATCCGCGGCCTGCCGATGAGCCAGGATCCCAAGCTCAACACTCATTCGAAGCTCAACTGCATCCTTGCATGTATTGCGGCCGAGAAGGCCGGCGCGGACGAGGCGCTGATGCTCGATATCCATGGCTTCGTGAACACGACGAATGCCTGCAACTTCTTCATCGTGCGGCGGGGCGAGGTTTGGACCTCGACGGGCGATTACTGCATGAACGGGATCACCCGCGCCGCGGTGATCGAGATCTGCCGAAGGGAAGGCATCCCGGTCCTAGAGAAAAACTATTCCCTGGTAGAGGCTTATTCTGCGGACGAGGCCTTCCTGACGGGCTCCTTCGGGGCGCAGACACCGGTAAGCGAGATCGATGGACGCAAGATCGGAACGGGAGAAATCGGCCCTGTGACGGAGCGTATCCGCGCCGCCTACAAGGACATGGTCGGCGCATGAATATCGCGATGTGGTCGGGACCGCGCAATCTCTCGACAGCGCTGATGTACGCCTTCGCAGCACGCGGCGATTGCGCGGTTTGGGACGAGCCGTTCTACGCGGCCTACCTTGCGCGCACCGGCCTCGCCCATCCCATGCGCGACGAGATCATCGCCGCGGGAGAAACCGATCCCGCGCAGGTCGCGGCAGCCTGCGTCGCTCCAACTTCGAGCGACAAGCCTTTGTTCTATCAAAAACATATGTGTCAGCACATGATCGCGGACATGCCACGTGACTGGATCGAGGATGTGACCAACGTCTTCCTGATCCGTCATCCCGCGCGCGTCATGGCGAGCTTTGCCTCGAAGTATGAGGCCGCGGAATTGTCGGATATTGGCTTTGTACAACAAGCCGAGCTGTTCGACCGACTCTCAGAAACGAGCAAAAACATACCCATTGTCATCGATTCCAACGACATAAGGAAGAATCCTGAAGCCGTCCTGCGCTTGCTCTGCGACCGCCTGAATATCGTATTTATGCAATCGATGCTCGGCTGGCCCACCGGTCCCAAGCCTTATGATGGAGTCTGGGCGCCCGTCTGGTACCACGCCGTTCACCGATCGAGCGGCTTCGCGGGACAGGAGGGGCCGCTTCCGCATCTGCAGGGCGATTTCGCGCGCACGGCGGAGGCTGCGATGCCGTATTACGAGCGCCTCCGCGCGCATGCGCTGACCCGGCCGTCGTGACCGCCGCGTGATCTGCTCGCAAAGATGTCAGATTGTTTCCGTCAAGCGCCTCCGGAAATTCTTGAAAAGCGCCTGGAGAGTGCCGATATTTGAGCAGAACTCCGGCGGATCCTGCCGGATTATCATTCAATTCGGAGGGATTAATGGCTGACTACAGAACCGTTCGGACCGGCGCCGCAGCCGGTGCGCGTTCGGCTCAGATCGATGAGGGCCTGCGCGCTCATATGAACAAGGTCTACGGCACGATGTCCGTAGGCATGTTCCTCACGTTCCTCGTGGCATGGGCCGTCGGCTCCAGCCCCGAGCTTCTCGGTATCTTCCGCGATCCCGAGACTCTGCAGCCGAACATCCTCGGCTGGATCGTGATGTTCGCACCGCTGATCATGGTCTTCGCCTTTGGCGCAGCCATCAATCGCCTGTCCGCTGCAGGCGCACAGACCTTCTTCTACGCCTTCGCGGCGATCATGGGCCTGTCGCTTAGCTGGATCTTCGTTGCCTTCACCGGCATTTCCATCGCGCAGGTGTTCCTGATCACCTCGATCTCCTTCGCGGGCCTCTCGCTCTGGGGCTACACCACGAAGAAAGATCTGTCGGGTTGGGGCACCTTCCTGATGATGGGTGTGATCGGGCTCGTCGTGGCCTCGCTGGTCAACATCTTCCTGCAAAGCCCCGCGATCTACTTCGCGGTGTCGGTGCTGGGTGTGCTGATCTTCGCGGGCCTGACCGCGTATGACACGCAGTCGATCAAGAACGAGTACATTGAACATGCCCGCCACGGCGACAGCGAGTGGCTCGGCAAGTCGGCGATCATGGGCGCACTGCGTCTCTATCTCGACTTCATCAACATGTTCATGTTCCTGCTGCAGCTCTTCGGCCAGCGCGAATAATTCTAGCGCCAGCCTGGACACAGGAAGGCCGCCCCTCGGGGCGGCCTTTTTTTCTTCGTGAGTGAGTTGGAATCAAAGCGTCGCGCTCATCCGGACAGCCGGGAAAGGCACGGAGCCCGCGAGCGGCAGCGTCACGTCACGCTCCGCCGTGAACCCCATCGCCGCGTAGAACGGCACCGCGTTGAGCGTGGAATAGCAGCACAGACGCCGGACGCCCTGCCCCTGCGCATGCAGCATGATGTAATCGAGCAGCCGCCGACCGACGCCATGCCGCTGGTGGCGATGATGGGTGACCACATGCCGAACATGGCCCGTCTCGGGCGAAATGTCCCCGGTGCCCGGCGCCTCGAGCGTCCAGCCGCCCGCACCCACGAGAAGCGCACCGCGCAGAACGAGGAAAAAGGATCCCGACCGCACGAGGTCCGGCTGCGCCCGCCCGATGATCGGCAGCGCCTTCACACAGGTTTCCTCGTCATAGGCTTCGCGCAATAGGATCGGGTAGGAGGTTGAGAACAAGCGGTCGACCGCCGGGAAATCAGAGCCCTGCGCCCGCCGGATCGAAACTGATTCGAGCAACGTCATAACTAAAATTCCGGTTCACTGGAGCCCAAGGATAGGGAGCGAACCGTGACCCGATCATGAAAAACGCCGCGTCCCGAAGGCGCGGCGTTCCAAACTTCCAAAATTCAGGCAGATTACTTGATCTTGCCTTCCTTGTACTCGACATGCTTGCGCGCGACCGGGTCATACTTCCGGATCGTCATCTTCTCGGTCATCGTGCGGGCGTTCTTCTTGGTCACGTAGAAGTGGCCCGTGCCCGCCGTCGAGTTCAGGCGGATCTTGATCGTCGTCGGCTTCGCCATCGTGTCGTCTCCTTCGGACGGGCGCGCGGGGTATGGCGCTCCCGTGAAAATCTTTGAGGCCCGCCTATTACGCAGCCGGGCGGACAAGTCAACCGGGCCGGGCCCCAAAATCTCGCGCGGAGGGCCTGTAAGCCGGATTCTGTGTCGGGCGGGCGGACCCGCCCCAGACGATCATTCATCTTGGCCGGACCTCGCGATCCGGCTCCTGCTGCCAACCCGGACCCCTCGGGCCGAAGCGGCCCTGCGGCGATATCCCCGAAAGGATCAGCCCGCGCGGGGTCCCTATGCGGCATTGCTCCCGGTGGGGCTTGCCATGCGGGCCGTGTTGCCACCGCCCCGGTGGGCTCTTACCCCACCGTTTCACCCTGGCCGCCGGCGAACCGGCGGTGGTCTGTTCTCTGTGGCGCTTTCCGTCAGGTTGCCCTGCCCGGGCGTTACCCGGCACCGTTGCTTCGGGGAGTCCGGACTTTCCTCCCCGGCCAGGTTTCCCCGACCGGAGCGACCGTCCGGCCCTCCGCGCGAGTGCTTGCGATAGGGGGCGGCGCCGCCGGGGTCAATGGCCCCGGCGCGTCAGCGCAGAACGAGAGGCTGGGCGAGAAGGCTGCGGAACAGCGCCAGCATCGTCTCGGGCGCTTCCAGTGTCGGAAAATGGCCCGCTCCCTCGACGAGATGCAGCTTTGCCGCGGGGGCCAGCGTTTCCATCACGTTCAGACGCCGTGTCGAGCAAAGCGGGTCTGCAGCGCCTGCGATGATCGCGATGGGCGCAAGGCAGCGTCGGAGATTGCCTTGCAGATCGCGCCTGCGTTGAAGTGCGCGCGCTTGCGCCAGGATCGTCTCGGGACCGAGCGCCTCGGCCTGGGCGAGAAGCTCCGACCGGAGCGCCGAGCGGGCCTGCGGTGCGGCAATCGCGCCGGGCGGGTATTCCTGCGACAGCCACTCGGCCACGCGGCGGGCGCGCAGCGCGATCATCCGTGTCTCGCGCTCGGCCGCCTCGGGCGGTGTTTCGGAAAAGGGCGAGGTCGCGATCAGCCCGAGCCGCGAGACCCTGTCGGGCGCGCGCCGCTGAAGCTCGAGCGCCAGCGCCCCGCCAAGCCCCTGCCCGATCAACGCCATGCGCTGCGGAAGATGCGGCAGAAGCCGCGTTGCGATCTCCTCGATCCGCTCACCGCCGATCGGCAAAGCCACCGTGACGGGCCGTTCCAGCGACAGGGCGTCGATCTGCGCTGCAAAAAGCCGTGACGTCATCCCGTGATCCGGAATGAAGACAAGCGCCTCGACGGGCGATGTGCTGCGAACCGTGACGTTCACCTGGAACCGAACCTGCTCTCGCGCGCCTATGCTGGCGCTTCTATCCAAAGCCTAGCAAACCCTGCCGTGCCGAAAAGGCACCGTGAGAGGCGGACTTGCGAAAACCCGCCCTCCGTGCTTTCCGCGCGACATGGAGACAAGAACCCTGATCCTCGGAGCCGGTGCGGCCGGCATGATGTGCGCGGCCCATGCCGGGCCCGGCACGCTTGTCGTCGACCATGCCAAAGCCCCGGGCGAGAAGATCCGCATCTCCGGTGGCGGGCGCTGCAATTTCACCAATCTCGACATCCGCTTCGAGCGATTTCTCGGCAGAAACCCGCATTTTCACAAATCGGCCCTGTCGCGCTACACGCAATGGGACTTCATCGCGCGCGTCTCGGAGGCCGGGATCGCCTGGCACGAGAAGACGCTCGGACAGCTCTTTTGCGATGGCAGCGCGAAAGAGATCATCGCGATGCTCCGCGCCGACATGGAGCGGGCTGGCGCACAGCTCTGGCTCTCAACCGAGGTCAAAAGCGTCGATCATGTGGATGGGCGTTTCGTCGTGACGCTCTTGCGCGAGGGCCGGCAGATCACGTGCCGCGCCCAGAACCTGGTGCTTGCCACGGGCGGCAAATCCATCCCCAAGATGGGTGCGACCGGCCTCGCCTATGACATCGCCCGCCAGTTCGGCCACGAGATCACCGAAACGCGACCCGCCCTCGTCCCGCTTACCTTTCCGGGTGGCCGGTTCAAGCCGCTCTCGGGTGTCGCGACGCAGGCGCGCGCGAGCTGCAATGACACTTCGTTCGACGAGGCACTGCTCTTCACACATCGCGGGCTTTCAGGACCGTCGATCCTTCAGATCTCGAGCTATTGGCGCGAAGGAGATGCGGTCACGCTGGATCTCTTGCCCGAGACCGACATCGCCGCGATCCTGTCCGAGAAACGCAGGAGCGATGGCAAGAAGCAGATCGCAACGGAGCTTGCGCGGCACATGCCGCAGCGGCTTGTCGAGCATCTCGCCCCGGATCTTGGCCTGGTAGAGCGCCTAGGGAATCTCTCCGATGCCCGGATCGCAGCGCTGAGCGATGCGCTCAAAGCCTGGGCCGTCACGCCCGGCGGCTCGGAGGGCTATCGCACGGCCGAAGTGACGCTGGGCGGCGTCGCGACGGATGCGATTTCGTCAAAGACGATGGAATCGGCGCGACGTCCTGGCCTCTACGTCATAGGGGAGGCCACCGACGTCACGGGATGGCTCGGCGGGTACAATTTCCAATGGGCCTGGTCCTCGGGCTGGGCCGCGGGACAAGCCATCGCAGAGATGACGAAACGGTAACGCCTTTGCGACGAGCGCAGTCCGATGCGCTTGATTTTGTCACCCGCACGTTACAAATCTGTCGTCATGGCAGATTTGGCTCACCAATCCTGGTTTCACGACCTCTCCCGCGCGATCGAGGCGCAGGTGCCGCAGAAAACCCTGCGCGACGCCTGGAACCGGCTGCGCTTCGGTGCGGGCGCGCCGCAAAGCGACGAATGCATCTGGATCGATCCGATGCAGGTGAACCATGCCTATACCGGCGGCAAGCGCCTGTCGCTGCGCCGGCACAATTCGGGACAGGTCGTCGCCGGTGACTGGGATCTCGACCGCAGCCCGATCAAGGAAAGCGACAAGGCCCAATCCTGCCGTCTGCACTTCATCGAGGGGGTGCCCTGGTCGGAAACCCCGATCTATGCGCGGCTCCTGCGCGAAATCGCCGAAGGCAAGAGACCCGATGGGCTCACCTCCCGCACCGACCTCGATGCCCGCTACGCCCGGCTAGACAAGCTCTGGCAATATGCCAAGCGCGAGGGGCTGAAACCGCGCTCAGAGACGCCTGACCGCTACCGCCGCGAACATGGGGGCATTCTCGTCCACATCGCGCGGGACGGCACGCTCATGCGCTCTGGCGGCGCCGCGCATCGCTTCGCCATCGCGCGACTTCTGCAGTTGAAGAGCGTGCCCGCCCAGCTTGGCGCGGTGCATCCCGAGGCATTGGCCGCCGGACATCTCGACCGGCTGCGTCAGCGCCCGAGCACGCGGGCGACCTGAGCCGCGAAATCCTCGCCCCGCTTTTCGAAATTGTCGTATTGATCGAAGCTCGCCGCCGCAGGTGCAAGAAGAACGGTCTCGCCGGGCTCCGCATCCGCCGCGGCCTTCTCGACGGCACGCGCCATATCGGTGCAGATCTCGACCTCGGTACCCGTGAGACCCAGCGCGAATTGCGCGGCTTCACGTCCGATCACGTAAGCCTTAGACACATGCGCGAGCCCGGGCTCCAATGCCGAAAGGCCCCCTTCCTTCATCAACCCGCCGCAGACCCAGCGGATCCGATCAAAGGCCAAGAGCGCCTTCAGAGCAGAATCGACATTCGTCGCCTTGCTGTCGTTGACAAATGTCACCCCGCCCTCGCGCGCGACGATCTGGCTGCGATGCGGCAGCCCCTCGAAGGTCTTCATGGCCGCCTCGATCTGCCGCGGACCGAGCCCCAAGGCGCGTGTCGCGGCATAGGCCGCGCAAGCGTTCTGATGGTTATGCGCGCCCGGCAGCCCAGCCACCTCGCGCAGGTCGATGGAGCCAATCTGCTTTCCCTTGCGCCATTCGGTCAGGAACCCCTTTTTCGCGAAGACCTGCCAGCCCGGCCCCGATAATTTCGTGCCCGAAGAGATGCGGATCAGCCGGTCATCGCCAGGCGCGGTCGCAATCTGGTTGGCGAGAAAGCGCCCCTCGGGCTCGTCGACGCCGATCACCGCCCTGTCCGGCCCGCCTTCGGCGAACAGCCGGCGCTTGGCCGCGAAATAGCCCCCGAGACCGCCATGCCGATCCAGATGATCCGCCGTCAGGTTCGTGAAAACCGCGATATCCGGCGTCAGCGCACGGGCAAGTTCGCTCTGGTAGGACGACAGCTCGAGCACGATCACCGCGCCGTCCTCGGGCGGATCGAGATCGAGCACTCCGCGGCCGATATTGCCCGCAAGCTCCACGGGCTTTCCGGCTTCCTCGAGGATGTGATGGATCAGTGCCGAGGTCGTCGATTTCCCGTTCGAGCCCGTCACCGCCACGACCTTCGGCGGGCTGTCGAAAGCGGCCCATTCGCCGTGGCCCAGCGCACGGAAAAACAGCCCGATATCGTTATCGACGGGCACGCCCGCCTCCCAGGCCGCCGCGATTACGGGATTGGGCTCGGGATAGAGATGCGGGATGCCCGGCGAGACGACGAGAAGCGCGATCTCCTGCATCGCTCGGGCCGAGCCCAGCTGCTCCACGACGAAGCCTTCGGCCTCGGCGCGGGCACGCGCGTCGGGGTTGTCATCCCAAAGCACGGGCTCGGCGCCGCCAGCCTGCAGCGCGCGCGCGGCCGAAAGACCCGAACGCCCGAGGCCCAGAATGCCGACCTTCTGGCCAGCCATGTCGGTTACCGGAATCATCTGCTGCCCTCACCCCGCCTGATCCGCACAATCGCTACGCCATAGAACGCCGCCAGGAAAGGGTCAGCGCCGCTCGCCGTCCCGAGGCTCGATCCCGTAGCTTGCCGCCAGCCGCCAGACGTGATCCGGCACCATGTTCTTGATCTTCGCGGGATGGGCGCGGCGCAGATGAAGGATCGTCTCGATCGCCTTCATGTCCACGCGGGCACGGGCAAACTCGAGCCCGCGCGGCCCGATCCGCGGCTGCAGGAAGGCCACGATGGGTCTCAGCCAACCCGGCATGCGCCGAAGCGGCAGACCGCCCGCCGCAGCTTCGGTATTCTGCCGAAACCCTTCGACCGCAGCGTGGCGCTTACCCTTCGACGAAGGCGCGTTTCGCACCAGCCTGTCGCCTAACCGCTCGAGGAGCGCGGCTCCGCGCGCGTTTCGCACGATCAGCCATTGCTGGCCGTCACCGCCCATGTAGCCCACGGTCACGTCCGCCAGCCGGTTCGTGTAATCGACGCAGGTCTTGCAGGTCATCGGGAAGAAATCCGCCGGCAGATCCGAGAGCGGCAGCTTCAGGAACGGGATGGTGCGCGCAGGACGCCCGTCATCGAAGCGCAGCTCGACCCGGTAATCGGCACGGAATTCGAGGTAGCTGATCGTCTCCGGGTAGGGATCGAGCCGCTCGAGAAACGCGTGGAAATTCTCGGTCGTCGTATTGTCCGAACAGGGCGTGCCGATGACGCTGATCTCGTCGAAGCCGAACTCCGCCTCAAGCGCGCGCAAGGCGTAGACCTGGCAGGGAATGCCGATGACCGCGACCCGCCGATGCCCGGCCTCGCGCGCGGGCTTGAGCGCCGCGAGGAGCGGCGCATAGCCCATCCGCATGCCCCGGCACCGTGCCATGTCCTCGGGATCGGTCACGATGACGGGGACAGGCTTCCAGCGGTCCTCGTGATCGGGCGCCACGCAAATCACCGCGTCGACCGCGCCGTCCCGAAGGAGGGCCGCGCCCAGGCCCGAGGCGATGCCGGTCCATTGCGCGCCCTCGGCAGGCGGGTCGAGCCGAGCGCGCCACATCGCCTGCGTCACGCCGAAGAAGGCCTCGTCGCCCTCGCCCTGCGCCGCGCGGCCATGCACCTCGGCCTCGAGAGCGGGATAATCAGGCTGAATGAACTGGCAGGCCCGTCCGCAGGCGCGGCCATCCCCGATGCGGCTGATCCCGCAATCGGTACAGAGACCGGGCCGCGCGGCACCGCCGATCTCCGGCCTCGTCAACCCTGTCAGATCTCGCGGCATGACCCCTCCGAACCCGCTCACAGCCCGAACCCTAGCCGAGACGCGCAGCACTCGAAACCCACGCCCTCTTTCCTCTTTGGGTTGGCCCAAATACCGGCGGGGGAGCGCGAGGGGGCAGAAAGCCCCCTCGCCCGCGGGGTGATCGGCACGATCAGCCCGCCAGAGAGGCGCGGGCGGCCCCGCCGCCCGCTCCGCATCTTCACACGGCCCGAAGCGCCAGCACTGCGTTCAGCCCGCCAAAGGCGAAGGCGTTCGAGAGCGCGGCCGTCACCTTGGCCTCGCGCGCCTCGTTCGGGACGACATCGAGCGCGCATTCAGGATCCGGCTCTTCATAATTGATCGTGGGGGCGATCACGCCGTCGCGCAGCGCCATGATGCAGGCGAGAAGCTCGATCGCGCCGGTCCCGCCGATGGCATGTCCGTGCATCGACTTGGTCGACGAGATCATCAGATCGTCCGCATGCGGCCCGAAGACATCGGCGACCGCCGCGCATTCGGTCTTGTCGTTGGCAGCCGTTCCGGTGCCATGGGCGTTGATATAGCCGATCTCGGCGGGATTGACCCGGCCATCCGACAGCGCGCCCTTGATCGCCCGCGCCGCACCTTGCTTCGAGGGCATCACGATATCGGCGGCATCGGCGGACATCGCCGCCCCGACGACCTCGGCCAGGATCTCCGCGCCCCGCGCACGAGCGTGCTCGTACTCTTCGAAGACGAAGATCCCCGCGCCTTCGCCCTGCACCATGCCGTTGCGATTGGCCGAGAACGGGCGGCAGCCGTCCTTCGACATCACCCGCAGCCCTTCCCAGGCCTTGATACCGCCGAAGCACAACATCGATTCCGAGCCGCCCGTGACCATGACCGGCGCCATGCCTGACCTAACGAACCAGAACGCCTGGCCCATCGCGTGGTTGGACGACGCGCAGGCCGAGGCGACGGTAAAGCTCGGTCCCTTGATATTGTACTGCATCGAGACATGGGAGCAGGCGGCATTGTTCATCAGCTTCGGCACGACGAAGGGATGCACCCGGTTCTTGCCCTCTTCGTAGACGGCCCGGTAATTCTCGTCCTGCGTGGTCAGACCGCCGCCGGACGTGCCGAGAACGACCCCTGCCCGCGAGGCAAGCTCGCCATCGAACTTGAGGCCCGATTGCGCGATGGCCTCCTCGGCCGCCAGAAGCGTGAACTGAGTATAGCGATCATAAAGCGCGATCTGCTGACGATTGAACCGCTCTTCGGGCTCATAGCCCTGCACCTGCCCGCCGATCTGTACCGCCAGACGCTCGCGGTCCCGCATGATGAGCGGGACGATACCCGAGCGGGCCTCCCGCATCGCCTCGAGGGTCGCCGGCACATCGCGCCCAAGCGCGTTGATCGTGCCCGCCCCGGTGATGACGACGCGTTTCACGAGGCTTGCTGCTCGCGCAGGTGCTTCACGCCCTCGATGATCTTGGCAACCGACGAGATGTCGAACTCGCTCTCGCCGGGTTCGTTGGCGTTGAAGGGCACCGAGATGTCGAAGGTCTCCTCGATGGCGAAGATCGATTCAACGAGCCCCATGGAGTCGATCCCGAGCTCCTCGAGCGTCATATCCTCGCGCACATCCGAAGGGTCTAGCACTGCCTGTTCGGCAAGGATCTCGATTACCCGTGTCTTCACGTCCATCTGCACAGTCCCGGTCCCGGTTTGCTGATCGGCGATTTAGTCGGTCTTTCGGTCCTTTGAAACCGTCTTTCGGAGTTCTGCGACATCGCGCACGAGCCGCGGCAGCCGGCGCATGGCTTTGAAGATCTCGATCTGGCTGTCCATCTTGGTCGCCGGATAGCCCAGCATCACGCGCCCCGCCGGGATCGAGGACAAGACAACCGTGGCACCGCCACAGACAACATTGTCACCGATGCGGATATTGTCGCTGACGCCCGTCTGTCCACCGAGCACGACGAAGGAGCCGATCTCGGTCGAGCCGCCGATCCCCACCATGCCGCACAGAAGGGAATGCTCGCCGATGATGCAATTGTGGCCGATCTGAACGAGGCTGTCGATCTTCGTGCCGGTCCCGATCCGCGTGTCGCGCACGGTGCCCCGGTCGATGGTGCTGTTCGCCCCGACCTCCACATCGTCGCCGATCGTGACGCCGCCCAGCGAATGGATCCGCGCCCAGGGCTGACCTGTCGCCTCTCCGCTTTCGCCGAGCGCCGCGCGCGCCTTCTCTGCCGTCGACGGCTCGGGCGTGACGAAGGAGAAGCCGTCGCCGCCGATCACCGCGTTGGGCTGGCAGATGAAATGCGCACCGATCGTGCAGCGCGCGCCAATGCGGGCACCGGCATGGATCAGCGCGCCCGGACCGATCTCAGTGTCAGCGCCGATATGCACCTGCGGGCCGATCACGGACCCTGCCCCGATCTTCGCCCCGCGGCCGATCACGCTGAAAGCGGCGACCGTCACATCGGGCGCGAGTTCCGCCTCGGGATGCACGTCGCTCATCGGGTGAATGCCGGTCGAGTAGCCCTGCCCGGGATCCATCGTCGCAGAAAGGCCAGACAATGCGAAACGCGGACGCTTGGCGAGGATCGCCCCGTCCAGACCGTAGCTCTGCCAGTCCGCGCCGTCCCACATCATCGCGGCGCGCGCGTCCCCGCGTGTGAGCGCCTCGGCATATTCCGGCTTCATCGCCAGCGCGAGGTGATCGGCCGGGCATGTCTCGGGCTCCGCAACGCCCGCGATCCGGATGTCGCCGTCGCCCGCGGCCGTCAGACCAAGGGAGGCGGCGATTTCTGCTAGGGTAAAATCGGGCATGGATCCTCCGGAAACTTGCCCGGAGGTTTAGCTGCGAAGACCGCCCAGCGAAACCCCTGCCGCCTCGAGCGCCCGCCAGATCGCCGCATCGCGCCCGTAGACGTCGTCACGGAATTGCGTGCGGCCCTTCGCGTCGGTGAAGGCCGTGCGGTAGATCAGATGAACCGGCACCTGCTTTTCAAGGACGACACGCTGGGTCGAACCGGTCCGCAGGCGTGCTTCGAAGAAGCCGACCGGATCGTCTTCCTGCACCGCCAGAAGCGCATGGGCAAATTCATGCGGGTCGTCGAGCCGGACGCAGCCATGCGAAAAGGTCCGCACGGTCCGCGAGAAGAGGTTCTGCGAAGGTGTGTCGTGAAGATAGATGTTGTAGCGGTTCGGGAACATGAACTTCACCGAGCCCAGCGCATTCTTCGGGCCCGGTGGCTGGCGCATGGAGAACGGGAAGGACGACGCGCTGTATTGCGAAAAGCCCCGGCCGCGGTTCACCTGCCGCCCATTGCGATCCGTGATCTCGAGATGGCTGACCGCGTACGGGTTGCGGCGCAGCATCGGCAGGTATTCGTTCACGACGATCGAGCGCGGGACATACCAGCTCGGATTGATCTCCATGTGCTCCATCACGTCCGAGAACTCGGGCGTCTGCCGGTCCGAATCCTGCGATCCGATCACCGCGCGGGTCTCGAAGGTGAGCTTGTCGTTGTCATAGATCCGTGCGTGGTAATCGGTGAGGTTCACCTTGATGTGACGCTCGCCGAGCCCACCGGGCATGTTGATCCAGCGCTCGCGCTCCATCGCGACGATGACCGATTTCAGGCGGTCATCGACGCCCTTGTTGATCGCATCGAGCGTCTCCGGGCCGGCGATCCCGTCGATGGTCTGGCCGAGATCGGACTGCACGTCGCGCACGGCCTTTTCCATCGCCGCATCGTAGATCGCGGTCGAGGTATGCCCCAGATATCCCATCGCCACGAGGCGGTTCCGCAGATCGACGACGGCCTGCCCGCTCATGCCGGGCTCGAGCTTGGACGCGCGCACAGGCGCGCCCCAGCCGCCGCGCGCGCGCTGCTCTTCGAGCTTCACGCGTGCCGCCATCAAGCGCACGTATTCGGGGCTTTGCGGAGCCAGTGACCGGAAGAGCGTGCGCGGATCTTCCGCTTCGAGCCGCGCGAGAAGCTCTTCGGGGCTGCGCGTGGCCGGATCGCGCTTGATCCCGCTGACCACGCGGCGCGGATCGAGAATGCCGCTCTGCAAATCGTTGGCGAGGCGCAGGTAGGCCATCGACATCGCGACATCCGCCTCGCCCCGCTCGCGCGGCGTATCGGCAGCCCGCAACATGGCAAACAGTTCATCGGCATCATGGCGCGCGGCCGGAATTCCGTGCGAGGAGACGTTTCGCATCGCGTCGATAAGCATCGCGCGGCGATGACGATGCACCTCGTCCGCGCCGGTCCAGACCGGGGCGAAATCGCGGTTGCGGTAGAAGGCATTGAGACCATCCCGCTCGGCGACTTCCTCGGCCACCGCCTGCTTGAACGCGGTGACTTGGGCGCTTGCAGGTCCGGGAAGTCCGGCGCCCATCGCGGCGACAAGGGCGGCGCAGGCGAGAAGATGACGGCCGCGGGCAGGGAAAAACATGGGGCGATCCTCGGACAGAACTCGGTTCGGACTGCGACAGTTGATGCCGCAAACCCGTTGATGTCTATTCACAATCCTCCACGAGCCCGAAAGTTTCCGTAACAATTGCGATGCCGTCACCGCGCCGCAACGACCGATGCAAATGAGCAACGGGAGGCGACTTTGAGCAATTTTTCGCCGAATCCCGTTGTCGATTGGAACGAATTCGGACTCCGGCCTTCCGACACAAGGAACCCTGTGCAATAAATCTTAGGACATCTGGGGGAAGATGGCAGGCGCACCCAACGAGGTGCGCGTTACAGGACAGAAAACGGGACAGGCTTTCCGATGAACGACGTACGCTCTGGCGGGCTCACCCGCCGCGGCCTTTTGCAGGCCTTCGCCGCGACGACCATCACCGCCGCACCAACGTTCGCAAACGCCGCAGGGTTCCTGCGGGGCGGTGGTGATATCCGACGCATCAAGATGTACTCCGCGCGCACTGGTGAGCGGCTGGACATGATCTACTGGGTAGACGGCGATTATATCGCCGACGCCGTGAACGAGATCAATTTCTTCATGCGGGACTGGCGGAACAACAAGGTCAAAGGCATCGATCTGCGCACGATCGACATCATGGCCGCTTCGCACAACCTGCTCGATGCCGATGAGCCTTACCTGCTGATCTCCGGCTACCGCAGCCCCGAAACCAACACGATGCTTCGCAGCCGGTCTTCGGGCGTGGCGAAGAATTCGCGCCACCTTCGCGGCGAGGCGGCGGATCTTCGACTGAACTCCCGCTCCGTGAACCAGATGGCCAAGGCAGCCGCGGCATGCCGCGCCGGCGGTGTCGGTCGCTACTCGGGATCGAACTTCGTGCATATGGATTGCGGGCCCGTGCGAAGCTGGGGCAGCTGACAGCGCGCGGCAATCATACCCGTCCTCACGAAGGCGGGTCGGAAACAAGGCACCTTCGGGTGCCTTTTTCGTGTCCGAAGCACAGATGCCAGTGCAGAAAGACAGCCTGCCCCGAAGGCAGTCATGTCTTGTCAGTACCGTGAGAAAAGTGGCGCGGTTGACGGGGCTCGAACCCGCGACCCCCGGCGTGACAGGCCGGTACTCTAACCAACTGAGCTACAACCGCGCAATGCGCCTCGGGGCACTCATGGGGACAGCGTGGCGCGGTTGACGGGGCTCGAACCCGCGACCCCCGGCGTGACAGGCCGGTACTCTAACCAACTGAGCTACAACCGCCCGCTGCCCGCCCGGTGCCCCCGGGCGTGCCGCGCGTTCTAGGCGGGTGCCGCGATGCCGTCAAGCAGTTTCGGAAGCAGAACGGAGGCATTTTTCCGGTCAGGCATTAGGCTGTCCGAAACCTGCTTTTGTCATGTTTGAAACGGGTGCGCGCGCCCTCACCTTACCAGACCGCGGTCCTAAAGTCGTATGATGACGCAACGAATATCCTTTAAAGACAACGTTCATCCCCATATCACGTTAGTTATTGTTTTTGGTAAATAAACAGCAGCCAGGTTTGCTTAGTGTTCGCCATTGTTCATAAACGTATTCGGCTGGTCGATAGCTTTGGCTCCCGTATAGATACCACGATCAATCGGCTCTTTATTGTCGTCCTGTCTCGCAGGGGCATGCCGTTCTTCGTGTTGTGTGCGTTGCTTCTGCACTTGATGGACCCTGCGGCCTTCGGAGCCTCTTTCTCCGCTGGAATCGCGCTTGTCCTCTATATGGCCATGACGGCGGTGGCAGTTGCCACGTTTCTTTTCGTCCTCGCGGGATTGCGCGCGCTCTTCGGCCCGAGCTTGCCGCGGTTGCCGACCTTGTGTCTCAGCTTGCCGATCGCAATGCTCGCGGCGCTTGGCGGGCAGGTCATTGTCCTGATCTTTGCCGCCTCCCCCACGAATATCTTCACGACGATGAATGTCGTGCAATTTCTCGTACTTGCGATCCTGTACGACAGCCTCTTCTTCATCTACGCCTATCCCGACTACGCGCGGCGTCACTTCGCACGGCCGCAAGCATCTGAACCACGACCAGCTGCGACAACCCCGGTACCGGAGATCACAGCGACGCCCGAATGCCGCGAGGTCATCATCGGCAGCGATCGCTTCGGCCTCCACGAGATCCTGATGCTGGAGGCGCGCGAACACCACGTGGAGATCACGCTCGACGGACGCTCGATGACGCGGCGCGCCCGGCTTGGCGACATCATCGCCCAGACCCGCGAGGATGAGGGCGTGCAGCCACACCGGTCTTTCTGGGTGGCTCGCCGCGCCATCGGCACGGTGCGGCGCGAGGGATCGCGGCACATCATGGTGCTGGCGAACGGCCAGACCGTGCCGATTGCACGCACCCGGCTCGACACGGTCCGTGCCTGGATCGAATGTCACGCCGGGGACCACCTCGAACAGAGGTGAACATTCTGTCGCGTTGCCCCGCAACGCAAGGCGACTAGCTGAACCCTGCAAGGACAGGAGACCGCCGGGCACATGCTATCCGCAACCGATATCCGAAAAGGATACGCGACCCGCGAGGGCCGGATCGACGTCTTGCGCGGCGTCTCGCTGGAAGTCCAACCGGGCGAGGCCGTGGCCCTCACCGGGGAAAGCGGCTCGGGCAAGAGCACTCTCATGCATTGTCTAGGCTGCCTCGACAGCCTCGACGCCGGTGATGTGACGCTCGCCGGCACCCGGCTCGACGGCCTCGGCGAAGCCGAACGCGCCGAGATCCGCCGCGACCGGATCGGCGTTGTCTTCCAGAGCCTGAACCTCATTCCGTCGCTCGACGTCCGGCAGAACCTCGCATTTCAAGCGCGCCTTTCCGGGCGGCTTGATATCGCTTGGATCGAAGAACTGACCGCGCGGCTCGGCCTTGAGGAGTATCTCGACCGCTATCCCGAAGAACTTTCGGGCGGTCAGCAACAGCGCGTTGCCATCGGCCGGGCCGTCGCCAACAGGCCGGAACTGCTGCTGGCCGACGAGCCCACGGGCAATCTCGACGAAGAAACGGCGGAGCGCGTGCTCGACCTGATGCTCGATCTTGCGCGCGAGACCGGCGCGGCCTTCCTCATGGTCACACATTCAGAACGCCATGCCGCGCGCATGGACCGTCAGCTTCATCTCGAACGCGGGCGCATCGCATGACGCGGGCGGGTCTGGTCGCGCTCCTGGCACATTGGCGGCGGCACCCGGTTCAATTGGCAACGCTCCTCATTGGCCTTGCTCTTGCGACCGCGCTCTGGTCGGGCGTGCAGGCGATCAATGCCGAGGCGCGGGCCAGCTACGATCGCGCCGCGGCGACGCTCGGTCAGGACGTGCCGGACCGGCTCGTCTCGTCGGACACGCTCGACCTGGAGGATTTCGCCCGCATCCGTCGCCTGGGTTATCTCGTCAGCCCGCTCGTCGAAGGATGGATCGAGATCGCGGATCAGCAGCTCGAGATTCGCGGCCTCGATCCGCTGACCGCCCCGCCGAGCCTCGGCACGGCGTCCATCGCGGGCGATGAGGCCGCGCTCGACGGACTTCTCTCCGAGACCGGGCTCTTGCTGGTCTCGCCAGAGACGGCGCGCGCGCTCGAAGCGGCCGAAGAGCTGCCGCCCCGCCAAGGCGTTCTGCGAATCGCGCGCGGTCAGGTCGTGACCGACATCGCAACCGCGCAGCGGCTTCTTGGCATCGACACGCTGACCGCCCTCGCCGTCTCCCCGGATCAGCCGTTCGGTCTGCCGGAGATAGCCGGCGCCACGGGTCTCAGCCTCGTCGAGGGAGAAAGCGGAGGCGATCTGGCAGCGCTGACGGAGTCGTTTCACCTCAATCTCACGGCGTTCGGCCTTCTGTCCTTCGCGGTCGGCCTCTTCATCGTGCAAAGCGCCATCGGCCTTGCGTTCGAGCAGCGGCGCGGCACGTTCCGCACCTTGCGGGCGCTCGGAATGCCGCTTCGCCTTCTCATGGCTATTCTGGCGGGCGAGCTGGCCCTGATCGCGCTCCTCGCGGGCGCCGTCGGCGTCGCGCTCGGCTATGCGATCGCGGCGGCGCTTCTGCCGGGCGTTGCCGGCACGCTGCGCGGGCTTTACGGCGCGGATGTCTCGGGGCAGCTCGGCTTCGATCCGCTTTGGGCGGCCTCCGCGCTCGCCATCGCGCTGATCGGCGCGGGGCTGGCGGGCGCGCAGGCTCTGTGGCGGGTTGCGAAGATGCCACTTCTTGCCCCGGCCCAGCCGCGCGCCTGGGCGATGGCCTCCGCGCGAACCTTGCGCCTTCAGGGCGGGCTCGCAGCGCTCTTGCTGGCGACAAGCGGGATGCTCGCGGCTTGGGGAGACGGGCTGATCGCGGCCTTCGCCTGTCTTGCAGCGCTCCTGATCGGCGCGGCACTGGGCCTGCCCGCCTGCCTGATCGGCGCACTCCGCGCGGCAGATCCGCTGGCGCGCGGCCCGGTCTCTGAATGGGTTCTGGCCGATGCGCGCCAGCAGGTTCCGGCGTTGTCGCTGGCACTGATGGCGCTGCTTCTCGCGCTTGCAGCCAATGTCGGCGTCGGCACGATGGTCGGCTCCTTCCGAACGACCTTCGACGTCTGGCTCGACCAGCGGCTGGCCTCTGAGGTCTATGTCACCGCGCGCACCCCCGCCGAAGCGGACGAGCTGCGCGCCTTTGTTGAGCCCTACGCGGATGCGGTCCTGCCGATCTGGTCGGTGGATGTCACGCTCGCGGGCCAGCCCGGCGAGGTCTTCGGCGTCGCGGACCACCCGACCTATCGCGACAACTGGCCGCTTCTTACCGCTGAACCTGACGTTTGGGACCGGATCGCCGCGGGCGAGGCCGCGCTCATCAACGAGCAGCTCTGGCGGCGCGAGGAGATCGCGCTCGGTGACGCCATTGCACTCGCGCCCGGCTGGTCCCTGCCTGTCGCGGGGGTCTATTCCGATTATGGCAACCCCGCGCCTCAGGCGATGGTCGGGCTCGAGGCGCTTGGCGCGCGCTTCCCGGATCGCCCGCGCCTGCGGTTCGCGGTACGGATCGCGCCCGACGAGGCGCCGGCACTGGTGCAGGCCATCCGCGACGAGTTCGACCTGCCGCCCGGCAATGTTGTGAACCAGGCGGATGTGAAAGAGCTGTCACTGCGCGTTTTCGACCAGACGTTCCTTGTGACGGGCGCTCTCAACGTGCTGACGCTCGGTGTTGCGGGCTTTGCCATTCTGACGAGCCTCCTGACGCTTTCGACCCTGCGTCTGCCGCAGCTCGCGCCGGTCTGGGCGCTCGGGCTTCGCCCCGGCACGCTCGGCAAGCTCGAGGTCGCGCGCACGGCGCTCCTCGCGCTTCTGACCTGGCTGCTCGCCATTCCTGTCGGACTATGCCTCGCCTGGGTGCTGCTGGCCCGCGTCAATGTCGAAGCCTTCGGCTGGCGCTTGCCGATGCTTTATTTCCCAGGCGAATGGCTCTGGCTGGGGCTGGCCGCCCTGATCGCGGCCTGCCTTGCCTGCCTCTGGCCTGTGATCCGCCTCAATCGCCTGCCTCCGTCCCGCCTCGTGAGTGTTTTTGCAAATGATCGCTAGAGTTCTGATCCTGCCCCTCCTCCTCGCCGCCCCGGCCTATGGCCAAGGCTTCGCTGGGCTCGGAACCGAGGCCGGCGATTTCGGTAGGGTTACGCCGGATCGGTCGCTCGAGTTTCCGAAGGACCATCTGCCCCACCCCGCCTTCCGAATCGAATGGTGGTATCTCACCGCCAATCTCGAAGCTGCGGACGGCACGGAGTACGGTGTGCAATGGACACTGTTCCGGTCGGCACAGCGGCCGCTCACATCAGAGGGGTGGGAAGCGGATCAACTCTGGATGGGTCATGCCGCGCTGACCTCGGCTGACACGCATCTCGTGGCGGAGCGGCTGGCGCGCGGCGGGATCGGTCAGGCCGGTGTCGAGGACGCCCCGTTCGAGGCTTTCATCGACGATTGGCATCTGCGCTCCACCGCGCCCGAGGGAGCCGATCCTTTGTCGGAGGTTATGCTCGCTGCGCGTGGCTCCGACTTTTCCTACGCGCTCGACCTCACCGCGTCCGGTCCGCTCGTTCTTCAGGGCGAGGACGGGTATTCGGTTAAATCTCCCGAGGGCCAGGCGAGTTACTATTACTCCCAGCCCTTCTACGAGGTGACTGGGGACATCAGCCTGCCCGAGGGCGCTGTCGCTGTCACCGGGAGTGCCTGGCTTGACCGCGAATGGTCGTCGCAACCTCTGTCGGAGACGCAAAGCGGCTGGGACTGGTTCTCGCTCAATTTCGACAATGGCGCGAAGCTGATGGCGTTCGGGCTGCGGGATACTGAAGGCGGCCACTACAATTCGGCCACCTGGATCGCGCCTGACGGCACGCCGACCCCCTATGGCGACGGGTCTGTAACGCTGACGCCGCTTGGGGAGGCGGATGTCGCCGGGCGGGATATTCCCGTGCGCTGGCGTGTGGAGCTACCCGACGAGGGTCTGAACGTGACCACCGAGCCGCTAAATGCTCAGGCTTGGATGGGCACTCTGTTCCCCTACTGGGAAGGCCCCGTGACGGTCAGCGGCAGCCATTCGGGCCGCGGATATCTGGAGATGACGGGCTACCCCGAACGGACCGAGGCCGGAACGCAATAGCGCCCCGGCCTCGGTCTTGTCTTTGGCGCGAGGTCAGCCGTCGTTGGCGATCGCGTTGTTCAGCTCATTCATGAAGGCCAGTTGCCGCTCGCGGAAATCCGCTTCGGAGATATCCTCATCGAGCTCGGCCAGAGCGTCGCAGTAAAGCGACGTCATGACGGTGAGCTTGCGGGTATATTCCGCGTCCGACAAATCGTTCTCAAGCGAGGCGACCGCGTCTTGCAGCTCGCCTTCCTGAACCGGACCGTCCGCAACCGCGCGCACTGCGTCGCGTGTGCCGTCAGAGACGCCCTCGAGCGAGACGACGGGACAGGCTGCCGTGAGGTCGGTATCTCCGGTCATGTCGAGCTGCGCCACCCCGCGTGCCCGCTCCACGTCGAGCGCGGTGGCCAGGCGCGGCACTTCGTTGCCCCAGGATGCGCGCACGTAATTGGTGACATCCGCGATCTCTTCGTCCGACAGGCTATCGTAGAAGCTCGGCATCTGGCCCCAATCGTTGCGCGGCTCGATCCCCTGCAGCAGAACGTTGATGACGTTGACCGGATTGTCGCCATTCACGCCGCCATTGTTCACAAGGCGCGCCGCGAGCCCGTCGCGGCCCATGCCGTCATCGCCGTGACAGGAGAGGCAATTCCCTTCGTAGATCGCTGCGCCGCGCGCCATCGCATCCTCGCTCAGTTCCGCGACCTCGTCGGCTTCGCCCTCGGGATCATCCTCGGCGCGTTTCAGAATGTAAGCGGAGATCGCCTCCACGTCAGAGCGCTCGGCTTTCGATAGGGAATCCGCGACTTGATACATCGGGCCGAAGGCAGCGAGGCCATCTGGATGCTCATTCGCAAGGTAAGCCGTCAGGGTTTCCTGGTCGAACTTGTTCAGGTGCGAGTCGACGCTGCCCGAGATGTTCGGTGCGTACCAGCCGTCGACCACCGCGCCCTGATAGGCCTGATCCGCGACCGGTCCGCCAATGGAATTGCGCGTCGTGTGGCAAGCGGCGCAATGCGCGACACCCTCGGCCAGGTAGGCACCGCGATTGAGCTGGTCATCCCACTCTTCGCGAGGCTCGTACCGGGCCTCTTCGAAGTAGAGCTCCTTCCAGACCGCCACGCCTTGGCGCACGTTGTACGGGAAAGGAAGCTGGATCGTCTCGACCTCGTTAAAGACCGGCTCGATCGTCTGGTAATAAGCCCAGAGCGCATCGATATCCTCGTCGCTCATCAGCGTGTAGCGATTGTATGGCATTGCCGGATAGAGCGGCCCGCCCTCCTTGTTGACTCCCCGGCGCAGCGCGCCCTCGAAGTCGTCCCGCGTCCAGCCGCCGATGCCCGAAGGCTCGTGCTGGGTGATGTTCGGAGACATGAGCCTGCCAAACGGCGTCAGGATCACGCGGCCACCCGCATAGGGTTCGCCATCGCGCGCCTGGTGGCAGTGGCGGCACCCGGCCATGTTGGACAGGTACTCTCCGCGAGCGACCAGATCGGACTGGTCCGAGGACGACGAGGCGTCGGCGCTCGCCTCCTCCGACTGCGCGAGAGACACGCTCGGAGCGAGCGTGCAAATGCCGGCCATCGCGGCAGCGGCAACGGAAAGACGAAAGGATGTGGACATCGGAACTCCTGCGGATCAGGCGGGGTGACGCCTTAGGAGCTATCGCGCTTGGCGTCCCTGTCCACTTTGTCGGACAAGAATTGTCACGCCGCCATGACAAATCGTGATGACAGGAGGCACCTTTTCAGGCGCCGCCGCGCCCTATCGCTGCGGCAGTCGGACAGCCCCGTCGAGCCGGATCGTCGTGCCGTTGATGTAGGAATTCTCGACGATATGCGCGGCCATCCTCGCATATTCATCGGGCGCGCCGAGCCGCGCGGGGAACGGGATATTGGAAGTGATCGCTTCGGTCGTCTCGGGCGGCAGACCCTGCATCATGGGCGTGTTGAAGAGGCCCGGCGCAATTGCGGCCACGCGGATGCCGAGCTTTGCGAGATCCCGCGCCGCGGGAAGACAAAGCGCCGCGATAGCGCCTTTCGAGGCAGCGTAAGCCGTCTGACCAAGCTGCCCGTCCTCGTAGGCGATGGATGCCGTGTTGATCACGACGCCCCGCTCCTCGCCGAGCGGATCGAGCTCGGACATGGCGCGGGCCGCATGGCTCATCACGTTGTAGGTGCCGAAAAGGTTCACGCGGATCGTCTTTTCGAAGAGATCGAGCGCGAGCTTGCCCTCGCGGCCCACGACCCGCGCCGCGCCCGCGATGCCAGCGCAATTCACCGCAGCGCGCAGGCCGCCCATCTCCGAAGCGACCGTCTCGACAGCCCGGCCCACGGCATCGGCGTCGGTCACGTCCAGCGGGAAGGCGCGTCCGCCGATCTCGGTCGCGACCGCCTCAGCCTGCTCGGCTCCCAGATCGAAGATCGCGACCCGCGCGCCAAGGCTCGCGAAATGGCGCGCCGTCGCCTCGCCGAGGCCGCTGCCTCCACCGGTCACGATCACTGTCTGATTGTCGATCTGCATCGAGGCCTCCGTTATTCGGGGATGAGGAACAGGGTGATGGCCGGGAACATCACGAGGATCGCGACCCGCACGATGTCGGAGCCAACGAACCACAAGACCGCGCGATAGGTCGCGGTCATCGGCGTCTCCCGGTCCATGCCGTTGATGATGAAGAGGTTCATGCCGACGGGCGGCGTGATGAGCCCGACCTCCACGACGATCAGAACAAGGATTCCGAACCAGATCGCCATATGCTCGGGGCTCATCCCGAAATCGAGCGCGCTGACCGTCGGAAAGAAGATCGGGATGGTCAGAAGGATCATCGACAGGCTGTCCATCAGGCACCCGAAGACGAGGTAGAAGGCGAGGATCATGACCAGCACCGTCCACGGGCTGTAGCCTTGGCTTACCACCCAGTTCGACAGCTCTTGCGGCACCTGCGTGAGCGCAAGAAAGCCGTTGTAGATCGCCGCGCCCAAGATGATGAAGAAGATCATCGCGGTGCTGCGCGCGGTCTGCAGGATGCTGTCGCGGAAGACCGGCCAGGTCAGGCTGCCCGAAAAGAGCGCGATGAGGCCCGTTCCCGCCGCGCCGACCGCCGCGCCCTCGGTCGGGGTGAACCAGCCAAGGTAGATGCCGCCCACCACGAGGCCGAACACGATCAACACGGGCCATACGTTCAGGAGGGCGCGCAGACGGTCGGACATCGGCACGGCCGGCCGCGTGCCCGCCGCGTCGGGGTTGAGCCGGACGTAGATCGAGATCGTGATCATGTAGCCGATTGCGGCCAGAACGCCCGGAATGAAGGCAGCGACAAAGAGCTTGGCGATGTTCTGCTCGGTCAGGATCGCGTAGATCACAAGGATCACCGAGGGCGGGATCAGGATGCCGAGCGTGCCGCCTGCCGCCAGCGTCGCCGTCGAAAAACCGCCCGAATAGCCGTAGCGCTTGAGTTCGGGCAAGGCGACACGACTCATCGTGGCCGCCGTCGCCAGCGAGGAGCCGCAGATCGCACCGAACCCCGCGCAGGCCCCGACCGCCGCCATCGCAACGCCCCCTTTCCGGTGCCCGAGCCAGCTTTCCGCGGCCTTGAAAAGCGCCGAAGACATGCCCGAGAGGGTCGCGAACTGCCCCATCAAGAGAAACATCGGGATGATGGAGAGCGAATAGCTCGAAAAGGTCGTGTAGGTCTCGGTCTTGAGGCGCGACAGGAACATGCCCGTCGAGCCCAGCGCGAAATAGAGCCCGCCGATCCCGCAGAGAAACATCGCGAGCCCGATCGGCGCCCGCAAGAAGATCATGAGCAAAAGGATTGGAAAGGACGCAAAGCCCAGCTCGAGCATCGACATGAGCTCAGAGCCCTCCGCTGTCTGTCATCAGAACGCGGCCCGTCGCGGCTTCGCGCAGGCGTGCATAGGCGCACCAGAGCGCAACGATCGAAGCGACGAGGGCCGCGGCGAAGCTCGCCGCGTAGGACCACCAGATCGGGAATTGCAGCATGAAGGTCGTCTCGCCATTGGCGATCTTGCCCTCCATGCCGACGCCCAGCCGCCAGGTGATGAGCAGGATCGCAGCGCTGAGCGCGCATTCCCAGAAGGCCGCGATCCAGCGCTGGACCGCTTGCGGCAGAGCGGAGGTGAAGACATCGACCACCGCATGCGCCCCGGAGAGCTGGCAGATCGGAAGAAAGGCGAAGATGGCGAAAGCGACGCCCGCTTCAACCAGCTCGAAATCGCCGTTGATCGGGCCGACACCGCTCGCGATGAGCGCATCTCCGAGGCCGCCGGGCAAAAACCCCGAATGGCCCAGCGTGTTGAGCCCGCGCCCGAAGATGCTCAGGCAGGCGAGGATGACGACCAGCGTCAACACCAGCCCGCCCAGCACCGCCGTGCCGCGCGCGAGACGTTCGATCCCAGCCTTCATGCAGGCTCCCTCTGCCGCGAGATGCCGGAGCGCGCGCCGTGCGCTCCGGTCCGCCTGTCGGGCTTACTCGCTTTCCTCGGCGATGAGCTCTGCCGCGCGGTCGCGCAGTGCCGAGCCATCCATGCCGTTCTCGTCCATCTCGGCAACCCAGGCATCGGTCACGGCCTGACCCGCTTCCTTCCAGCGCTCCAGCTCCTCGCCCGAGATCTCGATGATGTTCGCGCCGGCCTCGATCGCGGCATCACGCGGACCCGCGTCGTCTTCCTGCATCTGGGCACCTGCGAACCCGGAGAATTCCAGTCCGGAATTCTGGTCGATCACCGCTTTGAGATCGTCGGGCAGTGCATCGTAGCGATCCTGGTTCATCGCGAAAATGAAGGTCGTGGTGTAAAGTGTCTCGTCGCCGAAGGTCGTATGGTTGTCGACCAGCTCGTTGACCCGCAGCGCGCCCGTGACTTCCCACGGGATCACCGCGCCATTGACGACGCCTTTGGAGAGCGCCTCGGGGATCGCCGGAACCGGCATACCGACCGTGGTCGCGCCGAGTTCGGAAAAGAGCCGCGTGGTCAGGCGAGTCGGCGCGCGCAGCTTCATGCCGTTGAGATCATCGAGCGTTTCGACGGGCGTTTCGGAATGGATCACGCCAGGCCCGTGGACCCAGAGCCCCAGCACTTTGAAATCGGCAAAGTCCTGATCCATCATGGTTTCTTCGGCGAGCCGCCAATAGGCGCGGGACACAGGGCCGGCATCGGTCATGGTAAACGGCAGCTCGAACACCTCGGCGCGTGGAAAGCGACCGGGCGTGTAACCCGCGACGGTCCAGATCACGTCCGCCACGCCATCGACCACCTGGTCGATCAGCTCCGGCGGCGTGCCGCCAAGCTGCATGGAGGGAAAGCGCTGCACGGTGATCCGCCCACCGGAATCCTCTTCCACGCTGTCGGCCCAGACATCGAGCACGTTCTTCGGCACGTTGGCCTGTGCCGGCAGGAACTGGTGCAGGCGCAGCGTCACGTCCTGGGCGAATGCGGGCATCCCGAGCGTCGTGCCGAGCGCGGCAGCGCCCAGGACCGAAAGCATTCGGCGGCGATTGGTAAACATGGTTCTCTCCTCCCTTGCCATGTTGCGTCCCGCTCAATGCGCGCGGGCGATGGCTTATGGAGAGAAAGTGTTAGTCAGCCGGCCTATGCTCCGCAAATGATTATTTCGTGGTCGCAAACGACAAGCGGCCGACGGGAATCTCGCCGGCCGCTGCTGAAACTATGCGAGTTAACGCTCGATCAGCTATCGGAATTCTCGGTTCCGCCGGTCGAGGCCGAGGTCGGCTCGCCGTCAGGACCGTAGAAGACGATACGCGTTCCTTCCTGAAGGTCAGCCTGCAGCTCGCCATAGGCTTGCTGGCGCACCTGCTGTTCGATTTGCGGGCGGACGTCCTCAAGCGGCGGCAGCTCGGTCTCGGAATTGGCCGCGATCTCGTCATAGGTGTTCTGAACCGCGTCATCCGTCACTGCCGAGTCGAGTTCGCGCTGCAGATAGACGCGGACCATCGCGTCCTCGTTCTGCATCTGCTCGTTCTCTTCGGTCATCGCCTGAACGTCTTCGTCCTCGGACAGACCATCGGCTTCAGCCGCATCGAGCAGCATCTGGCGCATGATGAGCTGCTGAACCGCCATCGGCACAAGGCGCTCCTGAGGTTGCTGGCGCATCTCCTGCGGCATCGCGGCGATCATCGCCATGACATCGCCTTGCGTGATCTCGGTGTCATCGACCGTCACGATCAGGCGCTCGGGATCCGCGCTGCCGCCTTCGGCCGTCGCGTTGTCGCCGGACTGGGCCATGTCCGAGCTGCCGTTGCTCGACGCCTCGTTGCCCTGCCCGTCCGTCGCCGGTGCTTCGGCATTGTCGACGGTGTCTTCCAACTCGCTGGACGTGCCGTTGTCGGAGCCGGTCGCATCCTGGCTCTGCGCGTAGGCAGCCGTCGAGAAGATGAGTGCGAGCGCCGTCACGGGCGCGGTGATGCCTGTCTTGATACGCATAAGTCCTCCTTTGGGGTTCGCTGCGATCACGAAGACAACGAAGCGCGAAAAGCGTCGTTCCATTACAACCAGTCAACCTTGACGCAATCGGAACGCGTGCGCCGGATACCGCCTAAACACCCAAGAACAGTCAGAATTACAACCTTAGGAAGATTTTTTGAAACTAGCACAACTTAAGATTCGTGGTTTGGACTGTGGGGGCTGAGATCATGGAGAAAAACCATGCTTAGTCGATTGAGATCTACAAGTTCCGGAATTGCCGTTGCCTTGGCCGCGTCACTCTGCGCGACTGGTGCGGCCCGCGCCGATGGTCTCGGCATTTCAGCCAATGTCGGCCTTGGAGGAGACAAGGGCATCTCGGCGGATGTCGATGTCGGCTTGGGAGGCTCGAACGGAGTGAATGCCGGCGTCGATGCCTCTGTCGGAGGCGGCAGCGTCGCGGACGCGGATGTCGATGCCTCCGTCGGCGGCGGCAACGGCGTGAATGCCGATGCCGACGCCACGGTCGGGGGCGGCAGTGTCGCCGATGCGGATGTCGGCGTATCGATCGGCGGATCAGGCGGTTCTGAAGACCCGGATGACGGCTCTGGTGGGTCCGGCGGCGGCTCGGACGGCTCCGGCGGCGGCTCTGATGCGCCTGGCGGCGGCCAGAACGACACCGACATGGACAACGCCGTGACCCGCAACTCGATGGACGAGAGCTCGACGCCGGTGCGTCGCGGCCTTCCGCCGGAGATCGCGGGTATTATCGGCATGCCGGTCTTCACCGCGGACGATGCGTTCATCGGAACCGTTCAGTCAGCGACGGGCGATATGCTCACGATCGATCTGCGCCGTGGCGGCACGATGGAGCTGATCGGCGGCGTTGCACGCACGAGCGATCAGGGCGTTTTCCTGATGGCAAGTCGCGCGCAGCTGGCCGACTACCTGACACGGAGATCGGTACGGTTGTCCATCCGGTGAAGTATCGCCGCGCCGAACGCGATTGACAGTAATGCCGGGCCTGCGGGCTCGGCATCTCACGGCTTTCACGTTGCGGAGGCGGAATGGTGGGTGATGAGAGACTCGGAACACCCACTTTAGCCTAGAACGCCATATTTCATTGTATTATTGGAATTATCTAGCGCGCATTGCTGGGTTTTTGCTATACATTTTGAGCGAGCCTGCTATACATTTGCCCAAAATTAGGTCCCTTTGTGGGCGAGATTTCAAGGCGGATTCCATGGCAAAAGTGAAGTATGTAACGCGCGCGAAAGATGGCCTCTACCGATACAATCGGCGCGTTCCAGATGACTGCCAGAAGGCTCTGAGGAAGCGCTTGTGGAACCTGTCGCTAGGCCGGGACTACGACGCGGCGGTACAGCGGGCGGCGAGCCTCCGCCGAGAACATGATGGGATCATCGCCCGACTGCGCGACCCCGCGTCAGCGGGGGATGAGAAGGTTCGACTCGGCACCGCGCGGACCTCTGCGCGCATCGCCGAGTTAGAAAACCGGGACGCGCCGGAAGCTATCGAGGGCGAAGAAGGATCGGTAGAAGAGACACTTGGCGCTCTTTGGCGTCGCATTCCAGATGAAATGACCAGCGCCCAAGACGATCCAAATGAGTACAAACAGCTCGTCATGATGCAGGCGCTCGCCTTCGGTGACGATAGTCGTTCGGGAGGGCAGACGATTCAGCTTCCCCCGCCAACGGCGACTGTTGAGCGGATGCAATACGACGCTTATCGAGCGATGCTCACGCAGCGACTGGAGCAACTAGCCCCCCTGCCCGATCACACACCGCCAGAGATGCGGATTTCGGCCCTGATTGAACAATACATCAAGGTGCAAGCACTACGTCCGAACACTGCGCGCTCATATCGACACATGGTTGAGCGCCTCGTGCGCGCTCACGGAGATCACGGCCTTAGGGTCTATGACCGCGATAAATTGCGGCAACACCGCGACGCTCTGGAAGCAGACCCGGCGATAAGCACGCAGTCGGTTGAAAAGCATTTTGCCCCGCTTAAAGCGCTCTGGCGGTGGGCGGCGGATGAGTACGACGAACTGGCGGAGCTTCAATTCCCGCGCGTTCGCCTGTCCAAGCGCGATACTACCGTAGAGGAGTCTCGATGGCAGGCATTCAATGATGATGAGGTAAAGCTGGTCTGGAAGGCGCTAAATGAGGCTTGGGGGCCGGACAGCAAGAGCCGCATTCGGCCCCGTCGCCGGAAATCTTTCCTGATGGCCGTACGCGTAATGCTCTACACCGGGATGCGTCCTGCCGAAGTATTCCAACTGAAGACAGGCGATGTCGAGAACGGCGTCTTGATGATCCGGCGGACGAAAACCACGCCGCGCAAGCTACCCATATCCAAGCACATATCGGACCTCCCCGACTTTCTCGAAAAGGGCGGCTTCGAGCGAGAACGGGAATCGAAGACAATCGCCGTTACCATGTCCGACAACTTCACTAAGGTGATACGCGCTGCCGGTCTCAAGAATGACCGACACGTACTCTACAGCCTTAAGGACACGCTAGTGGATCGCCTACAGCGACAAGACGGAATGACCGACGATATCATCCGAGGCATCATCGGACACGTTATAGGACAAGGCAAACTGAGGCACTACAAGACACCTTTCGGCGAAACACAACACGGTCGCGCCGCAATGAAGAAGGCGCTCGACGCAATCGAATACTGGTAGCCACCAGCCACACACCGCGCGCACATATTTGAATTTAAAATTCAGGACGAAATCCCAATTAGTAAAAGGAGAAGCCCCTGCATAGCTTCGGTAGTCGCGCATTTGGCAACGATACACCCTACTATGCTTCGATGGCACCACTCTCCTTGATCAAGAAAGCAGTACCTTTATGCGATACTACTACCAGCCCAAAGACCTCCCCAATGAACTACGGAAATACTGTGAAGAGTGGAGTACGGGCACCAGATTTATGCATCCTTTTCGCTTTGACCGCCTTCCCTTCTGCAGCGAAACAGATATCCTCACAGAAATAAGCGAACAAGAGAACAAGTTTTCAATGGCCATCAATGAAATGGAGTGGACAGAAGCTCTTTATCTGGTTGAAGGCTGGCGGTATAGATTCCAATATTTGATCCAATCAATTGAGCCCAAGATACCAAGAGATGAAGATGGAGACCGCATTTATTGGACACTCTTTTTCGAAGCATTCCGCAATAGCACAAACCATTTTCGACAAGAAATCTATATACTTCAAGCGCTCAACTGTCAGCGGAGCAACAAACACGAAACTCTAAACGGTAAAGATCATGCAACATTCAGAAAATTACAAGGCCCGATTACTGGCTGGCGCGGGGTGAATGCTCCGACAGAGACCGAAGCTACAGAATATATTAAGAGTGGCTTTTCTTGGAGCATCTGCAAGACTAAAGCCGAGTGGTTCTCAAGAAGATGCACAGAGCAAGATGGAAATGCATTTATAGCGCACGCCCAAATAGAAAAAAATGAAATTGAGGCATATTTTCCAAGTGCCGGGGAGGGAGAATTTATTGTAATACCATCAAAGAAAAGACAAGTTTATTTTGAAGAGTTGTAAAACAATTTCCAAGACTGCATCAGCCAATCCAAGGAAATTGGGGCCAAAAATCCTGCAGCTAGTTCACCGATACATGGCACAGGCTACATCAGTCATTACCTTTCTCACAAAGAGCCGGACTCCACTTCTTAGCGACCAATACGATAGACCGATCTTGCACGAATAGCGGCTAACCTCGCGCACCCGACACTCCGGCCCGCATCGCTTCAAATTCTTAAAGGGCCCGCCCTTCCGGCGGGCCTTTTTTCTTGCCTGAAACCCCGCGTCAGCGGGGCTCGCGACCACCGAGCCAAGGACACCCGAATCAGACCGTGACCCTCTACAAATTTGCGCAGTTTCAGAATTTGTGATAGCTTGCAACCATAAAGTGACGGATTTAGCAAAATTTCCCGAAAATTGAGGCAAGACAAGTGTATATCTCAACTGAAGAATATGCGGACGCCGCTAGCGTCTCCGATGCGACCGCATTTCGACGCCTGAAGGGGCTTCCTTATCGCATCCCGACGCGTGGGCGTGGGCGAAAGCATTTTCCGCTCGCTGCCGCGGTCATGACCTTGAAGGGCAAAGAAGTGGATTCTGGGGCCGTCGACGCCCTGACAGAGGCCGCGCGCGACCTCTTCGGGCATGATCTGTACATCGAGCCCGAAGCGCTTCCTATGGCGCACTCATTCGCGGAATGGCTTCCGTCTGAGACCATGCGCGCTCGACTGCGGGCCGCACAGAATTTTTTCACTGTCGCCGTCGCAAATAGCCGTCTGTGCACCCCGGCCATCGTTCGAAATCTCAGTCCTCTTCGCGAGCTTTTCGCTCTGTGTCCGCCCGTCCTCGTGTGGGTACTGACCGGGGGTGAGGCACCCGACATTGACTACATCGCGCCCGCCTTCGCCGTTTCTAGCAATGAAGCGGCCCTTGACCAGTATCACACCCCCATGACCATGCAGGAGGCCGCATAATGAGCGACCACACCAATTTTCTGAATATTGTGGACGGCTCTGAAGCAGTCCGCGAACGCTGGGCGGCGCTTGTAAAGCGCACCGTCACCGAAGCCGCACAGCATGGCGTCCAGCTTGAAGCTGATGACGTGCTGAACCTTCGTTCGGCCCGGATCGCCGCCCTTGGCGCGCCTCTGGATGAAGACGAATACGCGGCGGAGCTTCTGAACCTGCCCGCGCTGTCCACTGCCGCTCGCAAGAAGCAGATTGCCGAAGGCGACGAAGAGGCACGGGCGGCGGCAGTCGCGGACCTGAATCGGGGCAAGGACGTCCACCATTCGCACCGTACAGCACATGCAGCGCGGACGCTGTCCGAGGCACGCGAACTCGGCATCGCGACGCCCCTTCCGGAACAGGACGAACGGTCCCGCAACGAACGGCTTGAGGCTTTGAAAGACATCAAAGACCCCGCCGAAAGGCTGTCGCTGGCGAGACGCTGGGGGCTGATCGAATGACATTGGAACAGATCGAAACGGCTGTCCGCGCTCAGCGAGGCAGTTGGAAGCCCCTCTTTCGACGCGCGGGATCAGGGTGGCATTGCATCTTGTACCCGTCTCATATCCTGACCGAGGCCGAATACCAAAAACTGGTCTCTCGCCTGACCGCCCCAAAGAAGTCGCTTGAATTGACAGCGGCTGAACGCAAACGGAACGCCCTTCGTCATCGCGCCGAGAACAACAATGTCTGACTTTGTTGAAGACGGTGTTATGGGCGAAGACGGCTGGGGCTCGCGCTGCTTTAATTCCGCGAACATGTTCGCCTACGTCGCCGACAAGAAAGAGCGGAAGGCCAAGGCCAAACGCGAACAGGCGCGGCGTGAGCGCTGGCAGCGCGCCATGGCGATGCGCGCCGATTGGACACCGGAAGACTTCGCCGCCGAAGAGGCCCGCCTCAGAGCGGAGATCGAAGCTTGGGCGGATCGACGCGATGCAGCGTGACGCCCGCCTCGCCATGGCCCGATACCGGCGGCGGTGCGAGCTTTGGGCCAACGCTCGGCAGGCCTGCCACGACGATGGGACCTTCCGCACCAATATCGGCCCTATCGAGCGCGCAATTGCGCGCATCTTGGCCGAAGAAGTCCCGGCCTAGGGCCGGTCAAGAACAGGCGGCGGCTTCCGTCACATGATGATGGGGGTTGTTTTGGAAAGCGTCCCTCGCTGCCGCCTGCGCCATTACCAACCCCAACGACAGGACAAACAATGCAAACTTTTGCGAACGGGCAGCCCGCCCTCGATAACGACATGATTCAAGAGCTGGCAGATAAGCTCAGTGCGCTTGCCCGCCGGGGCGGCGGACGCGGGATGCGCGTCGAGTTCGGCTGGCTGGCTGATGCACTCGGGCCGCGCATCGCTCGCGCCGCCCTGAAGCGTGCCGGGTTTCGGCGGTGCCCGGAAACGTGGGCCATCGGCGACGGCGACACCCGCCCCGGTCGGTTCACATTTCCCGAGAGCTTCATCGAGCAGATGGAAGAGATCGTGGACGATTACGCGATGTGACATTTCCCAGCGCCACCCTTGGATGGTGTTGCGGAAGAGTCACAGCCACTGTTTCCGGCTTGGGGACAGTGGAGAGGCCGAAAGTCAGCTTGAAGCAGAATAGAGGTAATATAGAACCCCATCCGCGATGGGGAAATCAGCTTCAAGCTGAAAAGGACACGTGCAAATGTTTCTGTCCTCAGATGTGCTAAAATCTCATTAATTTCAGATAGATGACTCCTTTCATGCAGGTGCCTATATTGCCCGGCATCGCAGCAAACAAAGGAGGCGAGAAAATGAACGTATTCAACTTTGACGATAGTGACCGCGAGACGGCGCTTATTCTTCTGACTGACCTCATGTCCCGAACTGCCCTGCGTTGGGAAACGGTAGGAAGGCGGCGCGAACTGAACCGGCTGGCTTTAAAAGTGGCTGACCTGACCGGCGAAAGCGAGGCGGCGTAATGGGTAAGCGAAAGGAACTCAGAAAGCACCTTGGCGCGCGTCTCGGCGTGACCGCGACCGTGGCGCGGTTCGGGATTAAGAACGGATACAAGGGGCCGGAGCCGACGATCTTGCTCAAGAACGTTCAAGACGCGGATGGCAACACTCTGACCGATCATCTTTGGTTCAAAAAGGGCAAGAGTTGGGATGCAGCCCAGCCCGGTTGCAAGGTCAGCTTTTCGGCCCGTGTCGACTCCTACGTCAAGGGCTATCAGGGGCACCGCTGGGACGTCGAACGCACTCAAGAAACCGATTATCGGCTGGTCTACCCGACGAAAGTGCAGGTGACGCAGGCGGAAAAGGAGGTGGCGTAATGGAAAACGACGCGACCATCGAAGCCGCTCGCACTGCCCTTGTGGCTATGAACTGGGACGGCTTCGACCCGCGCCCAGTGGCAGGCCTGATTTTTGCGATCACCGACGAACTGGAAGCGGCAGGACATTCCCGCAGGGACGTGACGCTGATGCTCAGGAAGATGAGTGAGCTGTTACCCGAGTTGTAAACTTCCCTCGACCGGTGAAGGCCCGCGTTAGCGGGACGGCTCTGCCGTCGGTGCTGCGGGCTTCACAACAAATATACGGGGCGGCAGGCTTGTCTGTTTTCTGCTGCCGCCCGTCGTCTCACAGGATGAGGCCGAATGAACAGTCCAGAAGGAGAAATTATGGCACCTTGACTGTATCGGAGAGCAAACACATGCCTGATGGCACCAATGTAATCGAAAATTCGGACGTGATCCGGATCGGAGACGCCACCGTAATCGGCGATCTCACCACTCCTGAAGTTTCTGATTTTCTCAATACCGAGATCGAACTGATCTGGGCTGAAACCATGCGCGCCAAGGGTGGCAAGAAGGGCGAGACAAGCTGGATTAGGTACAAGTCCAGCGTTAGCGACTTCATTGCCTGTGGCCTCGTAGAGCATCCAGTCAGCAAGCGTATCGACGGCCTGTCCTTTGTGTACAACCGTGGCAGGGAATTCCCCGGAACTCGCGAGTTGGGAGGGCAGCGGTTCCCGCTGGCATATCGCACGGCGAACTCCGCAGAAGCCATCACCGCACTGGTCATCGACCTCGATGAAGGTGAAACCGTGGAACGCGTTGTCGAAGCGCTGAAGCCTCTCGACGTCCTCTCAGTCGTTTTCACTTCTTACTCCCATACGACCAAGGCGGCACCGGGTGAGGATCGTTTCAGGATCGTTGTCTTCCTGAAGGAGCCTTACGAGCTTCCGGCAGAGGGCGATGAGCGCCGTAAGGCGCTGAACGTTTGGAAGCGCAAGTACGTCGGTTTCTGCGAGAGTATCGGCGTCACCACGTTTGACCGCACTGGCATGGATCTGTCGCGACTTCAGCGCCCGCCACGCCGCCCCGCTGAAGACGCTGAATTTAAGCACTTCATCATCGCAGGTACTGGCCTTGATCTCGACTCTGTCGCAGACGGGGACCCGAGGAAGTATGGTAGAAAGGAAGTCGCACGACGTTCTGGCTCGCTGTCTGCGGTCGAAGACAAAGGCGGAGAAGCAATCCTGTGCGACGGGTTCGATGTCCGGGCGTGGTTCAACGATCTCGGATATGCCTGCATGTTCGGTGACGTGCTCGACATGATCGGCTGGGAGACCCGCACCGGGGACGGTGACGAACGCGAGATCATGTGCCCGAACGACGCGCAGCATTCGAACCCCAGTGACCCGGACGACACTGCCTGCTGGATGAAGGAGGACCCTGAAGAGGGTTTCCGTATCCACTGCTTGCATGACCACTGCAGCGCCGCAGGCGTACATACGTGGGACATGGTGCGGCTGATCGACAAGGCCATCGTCGACGGGGAGATCGCGCTCCCTAACGGCTATGAGAGCCTCTCCGACGTCCTCTGCGATGAGGCATTCTACCCGGATGAGGTCGACGGGGAGACGGTCGAGCTGTCCAAGTATCACTACGGCATCGAACGTCCGGTCGAGATCACGAGTCTCGCCACACCAGCGAGCGTCTCGAAGCGGTTCAAGAAGGTCGATCTCGACGATCACGAGATCGCCCAGCTCTACGCCTCCATCGAATGGGCAAGCGGGAAGAAGGCCGCGTATGACCGGCTGGACGAACTGCTGACCGAGGCGGGCTACGACGGCAACGCGCGCAAGCGCCTTAAGTCCGCTGGGTCGGCTATGCTGAAGGAGCACAAGAAGGCGCACGCCAAGGCAAAGCAAGAAGCGGAGAGGGAGAAAAGTACCGAGGCGGGTTTCGCCATCGTCAATGAATTTGGGTTCGAAGAGCTGTGTGGTTACGGTGAGCGCCGCATCCACGACACCAATCACGAGCACCCGCACGTCTTCCACTACATGGAGAACCTGTGCGTCATCCGCGAGAACAGCGAGGGGCACGCGCGTATGCGGTTCCTCGACAAAGGGGGCTTCGAGCATCACCTGAACACAGTGGCGCGCTATGCGCGGACTGTGGGTGAGGATAAGACCGCGCTGGGCGTGTCTGCGCCAGACGATGTCGTGCGCTACCTGTTCAACTCTGATTACGGGGTTTACCCGGACCTGCGTGGTCTTGTGACTACTCCGACCTTCACGAAGGACGGGAGCCTCCTGACCGAGCCGGGATACGACTGGAACAGCAAGCTCTACTACAAGCCTGACATTACCCTGTCCGTCCCGGAGGTGCCCAAGAAGCCGAGCGCTGAGCAGGTCCAGACCGCCAAGCAGCTCCTGATCGAGGAAATCCTCGCGGACTTCCCGCTCGGGGCCATGACGCGGCCTGAGATCGTGGAGCAGGCGCTTCACGGAAAAGGCGTCCCCGCTGTCACGAACATGATGGCGCTGATCCTCCTTCCATTTATGCGAGAGATGGTCGACGGGCCGACGCCGGGTCACTTGCTGGTCAAGCCTGCGCCGGGCACCGGTGCCTCGCTCCTGACGGACGTCTTCTCGATCATCGCGACCGGGCAGGTGACGCCCGCATTGGCGATGCCGGGCAACAAGGACGAGATGTCGAAGACCCTGACGTCGGTGCTGTCCAATGGTCAGAACATCGTCTTCTTCGACAACATCAACCATTCGGTCGACTCCGGCGAACTGGCCTCGGCGATGACGACGCCCGTTTATCAGGCGCGTATTCTCGGTAAGTCCCAGACCATCGAGGTCGACGTACGTTGCGCGTGGGTCTTTACAGGCAACAGCGTCGAGCTGTCCCGTGAGCTGATCCGCCGCCTCATCATGATCGATCTCGATGCGCAGCGTGAGAACCCCGAGAAGCGAACAGACTTCCGGCACTCGGATATCCGTGGCTGGGCGACCAAGAACCGCGGCGACCTCGTATGGGCCTGCCTGACGATCATCCAGAACTGGGTGGCGCAGGGCATGGTGCACCAGAAGGACACCGTTCTTGCCTCCTATGAGAACTGGTCCGGCGCGGTCGGCGGCGTTCTCAAGGCGGCTGGATTCGGCGGGTTTATGGGCAACCGTGAGAAGCTCAAAGAAGCTGACGCATCTAATGAAAGTTCCGAGTCACTGCTGAAGGAACACATTCTTTCGTTCCCTATCGGGACGAAGTTCGTTTCCGGCCGCAACAAACGCGCGTCCAATGCGGTATCGATCAAGGCAGAGCTTGAAGGATTTGATGAAGGCGAACCGCTCGTCATCGAAGAGGCGGGATACAACCGCATTTCTGGTGTGTACGATAACCCCTCCATGTTGGGCAAAGCTTTTGGGCGTTTCGCTGCTTCGTTTCGGGCGGATCGCGGCGATCTCAGCTACACGTTGGAAAAGGATGTCTCAAACGGTACGGCAGTCTGGACGCTGACGGCTCGGGAGATCGAGACCAACAAAACGGAGGGTCTTGGCAATACTTAGTTCCGCCGAACTTGGAGCCCGAGAGCCGGGGATGTGGACAGGGCCTGCGTCAGCAGGCCTTTTTCGCTCGCGGGATGGGCTCGCCCTTGAAAACCCCTGCTGTCTGCAGGGGTTTGCAGGGGTTTGCAGGGGTTTGCAGGGTTCCCACAGGGTTACTGCAGGGGTTCAAGCTATTGTTTTTAATATATTATATACGTTTCGAGCAGGGTTGCAGGGGTTTTCGGCGCGAGCGCTCCGCTCTCAGCGGCGGACACACACACACACCCACACATAGACGGGAGTGGTGTGTGTGTGTCCTACTCCTCTTTGATCTTTGGAAGAAGAAAACCCCTGCAACCCTGCAAGAGCACCGTTTCGGCCAAGAGAACAAGGGGTTTGAGCGCTGCAGGGGTTACCGTGTCACCCCTGCAAACCCCTGCAAACCCCTGCAAACAGCATATCTTGCGGCGGTTCGACGCTGGTGGACGTCAGTGACTTTCCCTGCGGCGCGAGAGACGAAACTGGTAAACTTAAACTCAGGGCGTCAGGCCATATTTTGGGGAAAAGATCAATCTCACTTACCGTCGGTTGTGGTGTCGCATACATCACGCTACTATGATGATCCTGAGTTTCTTCCACAGGTGCTTAAATGGTCAAAGGCAATAAGGACGGCGGCAGTTCCAGCGCCAATAGCAATTCCGGCAACCGTTCCGGCGGTGGTGGTTCCAGTCAAGGCGGCGGAAAACCCGCGTGGACTGGCAGCGGCGTAAGCAAAGGCGGAGCCTCCAGCCAGACAAATAGCGGCGGGAACCGCTCGAAATAGCGATATCTCGCCACGCCGCAACCGCCTGCCCTTCTGGGCATTCTGCGTCTCGTTATTTGTAATCGCATTGAGCAATTCTTGGGCCTGAAGCTCGCATAATTCAGCCCAGTCTTCGGCCGTTCCGATGTAGCATTCGGCATCACTAAACTTTCGGCTGGCGGGAGTTAGGATGCCACTTTCAACTCGCAGCGATAATAGTACCGAAGAGAACAGATATACAGAGACAAGAAGGCAAGTTGCCAAAGCACATCCGCTGACCAATAGCGGCAAAGAAATTACGTCGCCGTGCTTAACAAGATATCCAGCGAGAGCCACGAACGATGGAAGAGCGACGGTAAGCCAATATTTCGCTTTGGCGTCGATCTCGCGAAAGCTGCCTTCATGGTACTCCACTAATCGCTTGAACTCAGTCCTGAGTTCGCCAATTCGTTGAGTTCTCTCTTCAATTGTCATGATCATCTTGTGGCGTGTGGCTGGGACATGGTCAAGAAATCCTACTCCAGCCGCCGTCGAAACGCGCGAACGCAACCCTCGATTAGATTCACCTGCATTTACATTTATGTAAGAACTGCTGACATAAATGCTAAGTGCTATTGTCGCAACGCGGCTGAAAACGATTGTTTCCAGAAATGAAGGCGGACTCGGCGGCCCGGATGTGTTATCTATCTTGAGTAAGATAACGAATCCCTAGCGCATCCGTCTGAAAGTATTGGTACATGTCGAAAACAAAGACTCCCGCTTTCGCTTACATGCGCACGTCCAGCGCCACAAACGTTGGCGGCGACAAGGATTCCGACAAGCGCCAGCAGAAAGCTATTGAGGCATACGCGGACGCGAACGGTTACCAGATCGTCCACACCTTCTATGACGCTGCGGTATCTGGTGCCGACCCTATCGATTCCCGCCCCGGCATGCAGAAACTACTCGATGCGGTGTTGTCCAACGGTACTCGAACTATCCTTGTGGAATCGCCTGATCGCTTCGCCCGCGACGCTGTTGTGCAGGAGCTAGGCCACCGGCTGCTTAAGGATCGGGGAGTCGACCTGATACCGACGACAGCGCCGGACTACTTCATGGTCGATACGCCCACGACAGAGCTTGTACGCACCATCCTTGGCGCGGTCGCAGCCTTCGACCGTAGGAACACGGTAGAAAAGCTGAAAGCCGCCAGAGACCGTAAGAGCGAGGCTCTGGGCCGAAGGGTAGAGGGGCGGAAACCGATCAGCGCTGACGCGCTCACGGAAGCGAAACGACTGTATCGACGCAATCCAAAGACGGGAAATCGCCGATCCCTCAGGCAGATCGCCACCGAGCTAGCGAAAGCAGGTTTCACGACCCCTTCCGGTCATGAATATCAGGCGAACAGCGTACGCCAGATGCTGGTGAAGGCGGGCGTTTATCAGGGACAGTCGGCATAACACGACATAGTCGCGCCAGTGCGGCAGCGAAACGGTAAAGCCCGCGTTAGCGGGCAAGACCATAAATCGCCTAACGTATTGTTTTTATTAACTAATATGGGACCCACGGCCACCCGCGCCCTACCCCATTTCGGCGGCGCAGGTGCTGTCGGCATACATGACAACTTTTGATGTCGTGTTGTTGCATAGAGCGCCGGAACCGGCCTGAAAAGTTCACATTTCTCGATTTTCCCTCGTGACCCGCTCAGAGGCCATTTCCTAGGTAGATCGCTCCACTTGTGGTATTCTGATACCGCAGTCAGCGTCCTATCGCGAGGACGTCGCGCGCAGTTCTTCTCCCTCGGCGCGCAATACAAGCGGGGCCGGTTCCTGTCCCGGTCCCGCCGCTTTTTCCAAGACCAGACAGGCAATCAGGCAGGCAAATATGGCAGAAACTCATGAGCTGAGGCTCAAGATCGACGCAGGCGCGGCACAATCCGGCGCGCGTCAGTTCACGTCCGCAATTAAGAGCGTAAAGGCAGCAATCCGCGACCTCGAAAAGGATACCGCCGGGGCCTTCACGACGCTTCGCAACATCCGCCCCGAGATCGACGTGACCCCCATTACGCGGGCACGCTCCGCAACGGACAAGCTCACCAAGGCCACGACCAGCGCCACCGCTGCAAGCGACCGCGCGGCGGACAACATCCGTCGCACCGCCCTCGCCAGCGCTAACGCGCTCCGCGTCTCCAGTAATCAAGCGGCACGACTCCGTGACAGGCTTCTATCCGTGGGGGACACGCAGGGCCTCGCCAAGCTAGAAACCGCTCTTGCGGGGCTCAAGAAGAACCTGACAAACGCCACCACGGGCCTCGACGTCCGTGAAGCTCGCGCCCAGTACGCGGACCTCGCATCCGAGATGAATCGCACCGCCCGCGAAGCTGAACGCCTGCGCGCAATCGCCAATGCCAACGCCCGCGCGGAAGAGGATGCGGCTCGCTCAGCTCAGGCCCATGCGCGCGAGCTGGACCGCCTGCGCGCCAAGTACAATCCGCTCTATTCGGCCTCGAAGGCCTACGAGTCCTCGCTCGAAGAGATCGCCCTTGCCGAACGCGAAGGGGCCTTGTCGGCCCAGATGGCGGCGCAGGCGCGTGATCGGGCTGCCCAGACGCTGGGGGCCGCGTCAGCGGCTGCAGACCAGTACACGGCAAGCATGCAGCGCGGCGCAGCCGCGACACAACAGGGGGTCATGGTCGGGCATCAGCTTTCAGACGTCCTGATTACCTCTCAGATGGGCTTCCAGTCGGTCGGAATGATCGCGCTTCAACAGGGCAGCCAGCTCGCCGCTCAAATGAACAGCTTGAAGGCTTCGGGGGGCAGTGTTTTCAGCACTTTGCTTGCCGGGTTCACCAGCCTCGTAAACCCGCTTTCCTTGATC
The DNA here is from genome assembly GCF_900115815.1 of Roseivivax halotolerans. Classification (GTDB taxonomy): domain Bacteria; phylum Pseudomonadota; class Alphaproteobacteria; order Rhodobacterales; family Rhodobacteraceae; genus Roseivivax; species Roseivivax halotolerans. Next base: position 91,132 of record NZ_FOXV01000010.1, read on the forward strand.
ACTATCGGCGCTGTCGCGGCGGGCGCGGCAATCGCTAAGTGGTTCTTTGCCGCCGGGGAAGAGGCCAAGTCATTCGGCGAGGCGCTCGGTGAAGTGAACGGCGCGATTTCCGAGCTGAGCGCGGCATCTGACACCCTTTCGGGAGCTACGCTCGGCAACATGGCAGACGGCTACGGACGGGTGAATGAAGAGCTGCGCCGCCACCTCGATTTGATGCGGCGCATCGCGGAAATCGAGGCGATCAACAGCACCCGTGATTTGATCGCATCCGTTCAAGACGCTGTCACGTCAGACGGAAACCTGTTCACCACCGAACTCGACGCCATGCGCCGTGCCTTCGATACCACGAATGACCGCGCGCGCAGTCTCTTGGCAATGCTGGACCAGATCAAACAGGCCCGGACCTTCGAGGAACAGCTTGCCGCCCTGACACGCATGCGCAGCGAGGTGGAGTCGACGACCGGCGGGCTCGATGGCGCGACGGGTGCGGCGCAGGCCATGCTTGTACAGCTCATCAAGTCTGAGGATGCAGCCCTCCGCCTGCGCGCCGCTCAGGACGGCACCACCGACTCCACGTACGCCGGGGCAGGCGCTGCGAACAGCTTGGCGTTCGAGATCGGCACCGCCGCCGATGCAGCCGCCGTCCTCCTCGCTAACCTCAATTCCGTGCCTTCGGCGATAAGCGCTATTCAGGGCAGTGTGTCAGATCAGATCGCGAGCATTCAAGCGACCAACCGTTCGCTTGAGATTCAACTCTCGGAAGGCATGACGTCCGCCGCCGCGAACCGGCGCGTTCAGCTTGAACAGGTAATTTCCGAAGCCAAAAACGGCGGGCCGATCAACTTCGATCAGGTCGCGGACGCATGGAACGAAATCAACGCACTCGAAGAGGCTGCAAAACGGACGCAGACCCTGCGCGATCAACTTGCCGAGTCCCGCCGTCCTGCGCGCCCGTCGCGCTCAAGCGGGGGCGGTGGAGGCTCTTCCGCCCGGAACGCCGCGCTTTCCGAAGAACAATCCGCCGTCGAAAAGCTGAACGAGTCTCTGAAATCGCGGCTCGATAGCCTCACGGCTGAGCGTATCGAGATGGGGCTTCTCGCGTCCGGTCAGATGGAAACGGCGCAGGGCGCGCAGGCCATGGCAGAAGCTATGATGGCAGGCGGCGGCGCAGTCGATACCCAGACGTCCGCAATGATCCGTCAGATCGATACAGCCGCCAAACTGAACGAAGAGCTGCGCAAGGTCGCGACGGACCCGGTGAAGGAATGGATGGACTCCGTCCCGAACTGGATTGAGGCCGGTCAGCAGATTGAAATGGGCGCGATCAACCACCTTAAAGGCGCGCTCGCCGATTTCATGAAGACCGGCAAGCTCGACATGGAATCTCTCGGAGATGCGATCCTCGGGACAGTCGCTGATATCGTGGCAGACAAGGCCGTCGCCGAGCTTATGACGCTCGCAGGCCGGAACGATCCCGGCGCAACCGGACTCGGCGGCGTTCTCGGAGGCTTGTTCGCTTCACAAGGCGACGCCATGACTGGCCCCTCGGGCGGCGCGGACGTCGCGCAGGGCGGTATTCAAGCCGGACAGTCGATTTCTCAGGCCATGGTACAAGCGGGCGGTCAGGTCTCTCAGCAGATCAGCTCCGCCATGATGCAGGGCGGGCAGCGGGTCCAGATGGCCCACGCGCAGGGCGGACAGCAAGCCGCAAATGCCGCGCGGATGGCAGGTGTTCAGCACGGTCAGCAGGTCCGCATGGCCACGACCACCAGCGGCGGACAGCACGCAACGCAGGTCCGCTCAGCGATCACCACCGCCGGACAGCAACACGCGCAAGCCGTGGGCATGGCTGCAAGCGGCGGCAGCGGCTTCCTTAGCGGAATGGGCGGCTGGCAGGGCCTTCTCGGAATGGCGTTCGGGGCCTTCGACGTGGGCGGTATCTCCACCGAGCCCGCGAACTTCGCAAACGCCCCCGTTGCGGCCTTCCGCAACGCTCCTCACTTCGCGCAAGGCACCCCGAACACGTCCGGCATCCCCGCCATTTTGCATGAGAATGAAGCGGTCATTCCGCTGACCAAGGGCCGCAAGGTCCCGGTCGAAATGAGCGACGCGGGGCATAGCTCCGGGGTGGTCCAGAACTTCAATTGGACCGTCCATAGCCCCGATGCAGACAGTTTCCGCCGGTCGAAGGACCAGATCAGCGCTGACATGGCCCGCGCAGGGCAGCGCGCAATTCAGAAGAACGGATAACGACATGAGCCGACTCGGCATTTACGCAGACAAGATCAACGCAATCCGAAAACAGCGAGGGCTCACGCCCTCAGGTTTCCGCGAAGACGGAACCGATGCGCTCAAGAGCGACAAGGAAGCGATGGAACGGGCTATGTATGAGCGCGCTGACGCGCGCTTGCCGCCCGGAAACGGAGGACCAACACCCTCATCTGATTCAAAAACCGAAGGAACAGACGAATCCAGCTCTGACGAAGACTGAGGCTTGCGAGGGCGCGCCTGCTATACATTTTGCGCTTGCCTGCTATACATTTCAGAAATCGCAGAAAAAATTATCTATATTTTTCAGTAATTTATGAGGGATGGGGCGTGGTGGGTGATGAGAGACTCGAACTCCCGACATCTTCGGTGTAAACGAAGCGCTCTACCAACTGAGCTAATCACCCTGATCCGCGCCGGTCTTAGCCGGGGTCCGGGACTCTATCAAGAGCGAAGCGCCGCCCCGGAAAGAAGAAAAGCGCATCCCGCGATCAGGATGCGCCTTTCCGGAAACCTGGTGGGTGATAGAAGATTCGAACTTCTGACATCTTCGATGTGAACGAAGCGCTCTACCACTGAGCTAATCACCCGGTGCCGGGTGCATTAGCCTCACTCGGCGGGCTCTGCAAGGGGGTCTGCGGCGGCTTTCGGCGTTTCGTCGGGTTGGCGCACCTTGGTCACCAACACCTGCCCGTTCTGCACGTCCTTTACCCGCTGCACCTTCATCTTGCCGAACGGCTTGAGGTTCAGCTCCCGTCCCTCGGACAGCGCATCGCCAAGGATTTGCAAGGCTTCCTCGATGACGGGTTTCACGTCTTTCTTCTTTATGCCAGTGCGTTTGACGATCTTGTCCACGAGTTCGCGCTTCTTCAGATCGGGCTGTTGGCTCGGCGGCAGGACGCTCGGATCCAGCGTCGCGGCGACGGCGCGTTGAAGATCGCTCTCGGGTCCAGCGGCGGCTCGACCGACCTGATCGATGGTCACCGTGGATGCGGGTTTTGACGCGACCGGGCTTTTTGCACTCGTGCGCGTCGTGGTCGAAGACGCACGTGTGGTCGTCTTGCGCGATGTCCGGCGCGCGGGCGTCTTTTTCTCTGTCATGCTGTGTTCTCTCTGCTCGTGACTTTTCGTCTTTTATTACGATGAAGTTACCAGAGACTTGGCCGTTCCCAAAGTGAAAAGCCGGGTTTGCCCTTCGCAGGCGCATTTTTTGCCCGGCGATGGTCCTCGAGATGCCCACAAAGAAAAACGCCGCGGGGCGAACCCGCGACGTTTCTTTTCAGGAAATTGCCTGCGATCAGTGCGCGACCGCGCCCGTCTCGCCGTCCTTCTTGGCCAGCGCCTGAGCGGCGGCCTCTTCGGCCTCCTCGTCCCAGTCGACGGCCTCGGGCTTACGGACAAGTGCCTGTTCGAGCACCTCCGAGACGTGATCGACCGGGATGATCTTCAACCCGTCCTTCACGTTGTCGGGCAGCTCGGCCAGATCCTTCTCGTTCTCCTTGGGGATGAACACTGTCGTGATCCCGCCCCGGAGCGCTGCGAGAAGCTTCTCCTTGAGCCCGCCGATGGCAGTGGCATTGCCGCGCAAGGTGACCTCGCCTGTCATGGCGATGTCGTTGCGGACCGGGATCCCGGTCAGCACGGAGACGATGCCCGTGACCATCGCGAGACCTGCCGAGGGACCGTCCTTCGGCGTTGCGCCATCCGGCACGTGAACGTGGATATCCCACTTCTCGAAGCGCGGCGGTTTCACACCGATCTGAGGAGAGATCGAGCGGACATAGGAGGACGCCGCGTCGATGGACTCCTTCATCACGTCGCCCAGCGTACCCGTCGTCTTCATCCGGCCCTTGCCCGGCAGACGCAGCGCTTCGATCTGCAGAAGATCGCCGCCGACGCTGGTATAAGCGAGTCCCGTCACGACACCGATCTGGTTCTCCTCCTCGGCCAGACCGTAGCGATGACGGCGCACACCGAGGTAGTCGGACAGGTTATCCGGCGTGATGACGACCTTGTCGGTCTCCTTCTTCACGATTTTCGTCACCGCTTTCCGCGCGAGCTTGGCGATCTCGCGCTCGAGGTTCCGCACGCCCGCCTCGCGGGTGTAGTAGCGGATGGTGTCGATCAGCGCCTGATCTTCGATCTCGAACTCGCCCTTCTTGAGGCCGTGGTTCTTGGTCGACTTGGCGATCAGATGCCGCTTGGCGATCTCGGCCTTCTCGTCCTCGGTGTAGCCGGCGAGCGGAATGATCTCCATCCGGTCCAGAAGCGGGCCGGGCATGTTGTAGGAGTTCGCCGTCGTCAGGAACATCACGTTCGAGAGGTCGTATTCCACCTCGAGGTAGTGGTCGACGAAGGTTCCGTTCTGCTCGGGATCGAGCACCTCCAGCATCGCGGACGCCGGATCGCCCCGGAAGTCCTGACCCATCTTGTCGATCTCGTCCAGGAGGATGAGCGGGTTCGTGGTTTTCGCCTTCTTCAGCGCCTGGATGATCTTGCCCGGCATCGAGCCGATATAGGTCCGGCGGTGACCGCGGATCTCGGATTCATCACGGACACCACCGAGCGAGATGCGAATGAACTCGCGCCCCGTGGCCTTCGCGACCGACTGGCCGAGCGAGGTCTTGCCCACGCCCGGAGGTCCGACGAGGCACATGATCGGCCCCTTCAGCTTCTTCGAGCGCTGCTGAACCGCGAGGTATTCGACGATGCGTTCCTTGACCTTCTCGAGGCTGTAATGGTCGTCGTCGAGAACCTTCTGCGCGCGGCCAAGATCCTTCTTCACGCGGGATTTCACTCCCCACGGGATAGACAGCATCCAGTCGAGATAGTTACGAACGACCGTCGCCTCCGCGGACATCGGCGACATGTTTTTGAGCTTCTTGATCTCGGCCTCGGCCTTGTCGCGCGCTTCTTTCGACAGCTTCGTCTCGGAGACGCGCTTTTCGAGCTCGGCCACTTCGTTCTGGCCGTCCTCGCCGTCGCCCAGCTCCTTCTGAATGGCCTTCATCTGCTCATTCAGGTAATATTCGCGCTGGGTGCGCTCCATCTGAGACTTAACGCGCGTCTTGATCTTCTTCTCGACCTGCAGAACGCTCATTTCGCCCTGCATGTGGCCATAGACCTTCTCGAGCCGGTCAGAGATCGACAGCGTTTCCAGCAGCTCCTGTTTCTGGTTCACCTCGATGCCGAGGTGACCCGCCACGAGATCTGCGAGCTTGGCGCTTTCGGTCGCCTCGGAGACCGCGGAAAGGGCCTCCTCGGGGATGTTCTTCTTGACCTTTGCATAGCGCTCGAACTCTTCGGCGACCGTGCGGACAAGCGCCTCCATAGCGGCCTCGTCGCCCGGCACCTCGTCGAGATATTCGGCGGAGGCCTCGAAGAAGCTGTCATTGTCGGTGAACTTGTCGATACGCACGCGCGTCTGCCCTTCGACCAGCACTTTTACCGTGCCGTCGGGCAATTTCAGAAGCTGCAGCACGTTGGCGAGCACACCGACATTGTAGATGCGGTCGCTGGAGGGATCGTCCTCGGCCGGGTCGATCTGGCTGGCGAGCAAGATCTGCTTGTCGTCCGACATCACCTCTTCGAGGGCGCGGACCGATTTCTCGCGGCCGACGAAGAGCGGGACGATCATGTGCGGGAACACCACGATGTCGCGCAGCGGCAGCACCGGATAGGACGTGTTGAGAGGCTGTTCCATGCGAGTTCCTTGTCTTGGCAGAACGAACCGGCCCCGGATACCGGCGGCGCGCTTCGTCCCCATTGGACCAATAACGTGGTGCGAATGCGGGGGTGTTTCAAGCCGCACCAAGCCTTGGTGACAGCATGGCGCGGCCATTGGAGCCGCGCAACAACAACGTCCGCACAAAACGCAATAGTTTGTGGATAAGAAGGCCCAGGCCGCAGGATATGGCGACACAGGCCCCGTCGATGTCCGGATCGAGCGTGGATCGGCAGCGCCCGGCTCGGGCCGGGCGCCACACGGGATGACGATTACGCGATATGCGCGTTCATCGCGGCCTGCTCGAGGAACGGGTAATCGGTGTAGCCCGCTTCGCCCCCGCCATAGAACGTGTCCTTGTCAGGCGCGTTCAGTTCCGCATTCCGTTCGAGCCGCTTGGCGAGATCGGGATTGGCGATGTAGGGCACACCGAAGGCGACGAGATCGGCCTTGCCCTCGGCGACGCGGGAAATGGCGAGATCGCGGTCATAACCGTTATTGCCCATCCAGACGCCACCATAGCGAGCCTTGAGCGCGCCAATATCCACCTCGTCCGGCCAATCGCGCGGCCCGCCGGTCTGACCTTCGATCATGTGCAGATAAGCGTGGCCCCGGTCCTTCAGCCGGTCGATGAGGTAGTCGGCGAGCGCGGCAGGGTCGCTGTCTGTCGCGTCATTCACGCCAGAGAAGGGCGACAGCCGAAGTCCGACGCGGTCCGCGCCCCAGACATCCTCGACCACGTCGAGCACCTCGAAGAGGAGCCGCGCACGGTTCTCGAGCGATCCGCCATAGGCGTCGTCGCGGTGGTTGGTGCCGTCCTTCAGGAACTGGTCGAGCAGATAGCCATTCGCGCCATGCACTTCGACACCGTCAAAGCCCGCCTTCTTAGCATTCTCGGCGGCAATCCGGTAATCCTCGACGATGCGCGGCAGCTCGTCGAGCTCGAGTGCGCGCGGCTCGGAGACATCGACCATCTTCTCCCCCTCGAAGGTCGGCGCATTGGCGCGGATCGCCGATGGCGCGACCGGCTGCTGGCCGCTCGGCTGCAGCGAGGTGTGCGAGATCCGCCCGACATGCCAGAGCTGCATGACGATCTTGCCCTCGGCATCGTGCACGGCGTCGGTGACGCGCTTCCATGCGGCGACCTGCGCGTCCGAATGGATGCCGGGCGTCCAGGCATAGCCTTTGCCCTCTGGGCTGATCTGGGTCGCCTCGGTGATGAGAAGGCCCGCATCGGCGGCACGCTGCGTGTAGTACTTCACATGCATGTCCATCGGCGCGTCGTCGTCGTTCATGGCGCGGTTGCGGGTCAGCGGCGCCATGACCAGCCGGTTCTTCAGCTTGATGGCTCCGGCCTGCAACGGCGTGAAAAGGGTCTCTTGTGACATATCTTGTCTCCTGCTCGGGACGTTCTTGAGCGAAGCCTTAAGATAGGCACGCGGTTCCCCGTGCGAATGTGCGCTGACGCAGGTCTGTCGTGAAACTGTCGCTTTACTCAGGGGCAGCGCCGCGCTAGCCGCGCATGAAGTTCACGTGAAGGAGACATGCCCTCATGAAGATCGCCATTCTCGGAGGGGACGGTTTCGTCGGTTGGCCAACCGCCCTGCACCTGTCGGCCCAGGGCCACGAAATCCACATCCTCGACAACCTCTCGCGCCGCTGGATCGACACCGAACTCGGCGTCCAGTCGCTGACGCCGATGGATTCGATCCAGGAACGCTGCCGGATCTGGAAAGAAGTTTCGGGCGAAGTCCTGCACTTCCATCTGCTCGATCTCGCCAAGGAATACGAGCGGCTGAAATCCTGGCTGATCGACCACAAACCCGACGCCATCGTCCATTTCGCCGAGCAACGCGCCGCGCCCTACTCGATGAAATCGGATCGTCACAAGGTTTACACCGTCACCAACAACACCAACGCGACGCACAATTTGCTGGCCGCCGTGGTGGAGTCGGGCATCGACCCGCACGTGGTGCATCTCGGCACGATGGGCGTCTACGGCTATTCCAGCGTCGGCGCGCCGATCCCCGAGGGCTATCTCGACGTAGAGATCGACACGCCGACGGGAAAAAAGGGCCAGGAGATCTTGTATCCGACCAAGCCAGGCTCGGTCTATCACATGACCAAGTCGCTCGATCAGATCCTCTTCCAGTTCTACGCGCAGAATGACGGGCTTCGGATCACCGACCTGCACCAGGGCATCGTCTGGGGCACCCATACCGACCAGACGCGCCGGCACGAGCAGCTCATCAACCGGTTCGACTATGACGGCGATTACGGCACGGTCCTGAACCGTTTCCTCATCCAGGCCGCGATCGATTACCCGCTGACAGTGCACGGCACCGGCGGTCAGACCCGCGCTTTCATCCATATCCAGGATTCGGTGCGCTGCATCGAGCTCGCACTGAAGGATGCCCCGGCTGCGGGTGAGCGGGTAAAGATCTTCAACCAGATGACAGAGACGCACCGCGTACGCGATCTCGCCGAATTGGTCGCCAAGCTGACCGGCGCGGAGATCAAGTACCTGCCGAACCCGCGCAAGGAAGCTGCCGAGAACGATCTCATCGTGAAGAACGATCAGTTCCTCGCGCTCGGCCTCGATCCGACGACACTGGCCGAGGGGCTTCTCTCCGAAGTGGTTGACGTTGCGAAGAAATACGCCCACCGGATCGACCGCAGCCGCGTGCCGGCCGTCTCCGCATGGACGCGCGATCTCGGCAGCCGCGTGGAGCGCGACCCGGAGGGCAAGTCGCTCAAATCGGTCTCGTGAGCGCGCTGGTTCCCGAAGGCCCCGCCCGCTCGGACCGGGCCTTCGTCACGCTCGTCACCAACGCGGATTTCGCGCGGGGGGCCGCGGCGCTTCTGCATTCGCTTGCACTGACGCGCAGCGAGGCAGACCGCGTCGTCCTGCATACCGAAGCCGTCGACGAAGCCGCGCTCGCCCCTTTGCGTGCGCGTGGCGCGCGGCTCATCCGCACGGAGCTTCTGCCGACGAGCGATGCATTCAACGCCGCCCATGCGAAAGACCAGATTCACGGGCGAAACCCGTTCACCAAGGGCGAGAAGCCGCCCTTCCACACCCCGCTCGACAATTTCGCCAAGCTCCGGCTCTGGCAGACGGGCTACGAGCGTGTCGTATTCCTTGATGCCGATACGATCGTGCTGCGGAATATCGACCGGCTTTTCGACTATCCCGAATTTTGCGCCGCACCGAACGTCTATGAAGGCCTCCGCGATTTTCACCGGATGAATTCGGGCGTCTTCACCGCCCGGCCGTCCGAGGCGACCTTCGAGGCGATGCTGAAGCGGCTCGACGCGCCCGGCGCGTTCTGGCGGCGGACGGACCAGACCTTTTTGCAGGACTTTTTCCCGGACTGGCACGGCCTGCCGGTCTTCGACAACATGCTGCAATATGTCTGGTTCAACCTGCCCGAGCTCTGGGATTGGGCGCAGATCCGCGTTCTGCATTTCCAATACGAGAAACCCTGGCAGGATCACGCGAAGGCCGACAAGCTGCGTCCGCTCATCGAGCTGTGGCAGGCCTATGAACGCGGTGAGAGCCCCGATCTGGCAGCCCTGCCCGGCCCAACATGCGCATAGCCCTGACCGGATCAGGGGGGCTGGTCGGCCGCTTCATCGCGGACGGGCTGCGAGGCGCTGGCCATGACGTCGTCACGCTGGGGCGCGGACGGGACAGGGAATGGTATCTCCTCGGCCCGGCGCCGGATCTGTCAAGGATCGATGCGCTCGTTCACGCGGCCTTAGATCATGTGCCGGGGCGCTATCGCGGCGGCGAAGGCGACGATCCCGAAGGGTTCATCGCGGCCAATGTGGATGGAACGGCGTGCCTATTCGAGGCGGCTGCCTCCTCTGGCGTCGAAGTCGCGCTTTTTCTTTCGAGCCGCGCGGTCTTTGACGGCTATCCGCCGGGCACCGATCTTCGCGAAGACCTCGCCGCGCGTCCGACCTCGCTTTACGGCAAGGTGAAAGCGCAGGCGGAGGAGCACCTCTTCCGGTTGCCCCTGCGCTCGGTGTCCCTGCGCGCAACGGGAATTTACGGACCGGGACCGGGGCACAAGTGGCAGCAGCTTTTCCGGGATTACCTGGGCGGGCGCGAGATCGCTCCGCGCAAGGGCACCGAACTTCACGGGGCCGATCTTGCCGAGGCCGTTCGGCTTTGTCTCGAAAAGGATGTGTCGGGCGCGGTGCACGCCTCGGATCTGGTCCTCGACCGTCATGACCTTCTAGCGGAGGTGCAGCTTTTGACCGGAGCGACGGCTACGCCGCCGGACCGGGACGCGCGCTGCGTCAGCGTTCTGGATTGCGCGAGTCTTGCAGCTTTGGGCTGGACACCTGGCGGCTGGGATCGGCTCAGGGCTGACCTGCCGTTGATGTTGCCAAGCTGAAAGCGCGGGCCCGTGCCATAGGCCGGGCCCGTCCTTCGATCAGTAGCCTACCGGGCAGGGTGCCGGGGTGCCGTCCGAGTAGACGCAGCGGCGGGTGGTCGTGTTGTTCTGCGCACCGCCGGAATTCGCCGCGAGGGTCGCCCCTGCTGCAGCACCGGCAAGCGTCGCCACGCCGCGCGCGGTGTCGCTGGAGTCGTTCCGATCGGCAATGGCAAGGCCTGCCGCGCCGCCCGCAAGCGCGCCGGCTGCCGTGCGCTGGTCTTGGGTCATGTTCCCGCAAGCCGAAAGGCCGGTGGTGGCGAGGATGGCGAAAACCGTGAATGTCTTTTTCATAGCAGCGATTCCTTTTTCTCTATCGCGATACCCGATGTCTTAGGGCGGAGCCCCATGTCAGACGAGTTCAGGGGGCTGCTATCCGATAACCGCCGTCGCTGGCGGCCGGTTCCGGCCAAGTCTCGCCAATCGAGGGGGGCGATCCGGCTCAGATCCGCTCAATGTCACCGAGCGCTCGGGTCGCGTGGAACTTTTCCTCGAAAGCCGCAAACGTATCGTCTGCGATGGCCGCGCGCATCTCGGACATGAGAAGCTGATAATAATGCAGGTTGTGCCAGGTCAGCAGCATGCCCGAGATCATCTCGTTCGAGCGGAAGACATGGTGCAGGTAGGCGCGCGAATAGTTGCGGCATGCGGGGCAGGAGCAGCCTTCCTCGAGCGGGCGCGGATCATCCTGGTGGCGGGCGTTCTTCAAGTTGACCTGACCCCGCCGGGTCCAGGCCTGCCCGGTGCGCCCCGAGCGCGAGGGCAGAACGCAATCCATCATGTCGACCCCGCGCTTCACGGCGCCGACGATGTCATCGGGCTTGCCGACGCCCATGAGGTAGCGCGGCTTGTCCTCGGGCAGCATGTCAGGCGCGGTATCGAGGCAGCCGAACATCGCCTCCTGTCCCTCACCCACCGCGAGCCCGCCAATGGCGTATCCCTCGAAACCGATATCGGTCAGCGCCTTGGCGCTTTCCTCGCGCAGGTCGGGCTCAAGCCCGCCTTGCTGAATGCCGAACAGCGCGTGGCCTGGCCGGTCGCCGAACGCCTCGCGGGACCGAGCCGCCCACCGCATCGAAAGCTGCATCGAGGCCGCGATGCGCTCTTTCGGGGCGGGCAGCGCGGGGCATTCGTCGAAGGCCATGACGATGTCGGAGCCGAGAAGCCGCTGGATCTCCATCGAACGTTCGGGCGTGAGCTCGTGCCGCGAGCCGTCGATATGGCTTTTGAAGGTCACGCCGTCTTCAGTGAGCTTTCTCAGCCCCGCGAGGCTCATCACCTGGAACCCCCCTGAATCCGTGAGGATCGGCTTTTCCCAATTCATGAAGTGGTGCAGACCGCCGAGCCTGTCGATCCGCTCCGCCCCGGGGCGCAGCATCAGGTGGTAGGTATTGCCGAGCAGGATGTCCGCGCCGGTCTCGGCCACGCTTTCGGGCATCATGCCCTTCACCGTCGCCGCCGTGCCGACCGGCATGAAGGCGGGCGTGCGGATCTGGCCGCGCGGGGTCGAGATGGTTCCGGTGCGGGCCTTGCCCGACCGGGCGGCGAGGCTGAAAGAAAACTGCGTCATGGGTGTGAGATGCCCCGCGCGCCGCGCTGTCGCAAGACCGAAACGTGCCCGTGTCATTGGCAAGGCGCGGCCCGGGTACTGGCCGTGGCCGGTCCGGGCTGCTAGGTCTCGGGGTCACGTCGCAGCTTGCGCAGAGGAAAACTGATGACCGAAGAGACCGATCCCGCCACCGATCTGATGCGTTTCGGATGGGAGGAATGGGTCGCCTTGCCCGATCTTGGCCTGCCCGCGCTCAAGGCCAAGGTCGATACCGGCGCGCGGACCTCGGCGCTGCACGCCTCCGAGATCGAGACCTTCGGGTCCGCGACCAAGCCCAAGGTGCGTTTCATGGTGCATCCGGTGCCCGAACGTCCCGAATTGTCGATCCCCTGCTCGGCCGAGATCGTCGACCGGCGCGTCGTCACATCGTCGAATGGCGAGGGTGAAAGCCGCTACGTGATCGGCTCGCAGATCACCGTCGGCGAGGAAAGCTGGCCCATCGAGATCACGCTCACCAACCGGGGCGGCATGGCGAGCCGGATGCTTCTGGGACGCGAGGCGCTGAAGGATCATATCGCGATCGTCGCCACCGACAGGTTCCTGCAGCCGCAGCTCTCCTACGAGGTTTATGCCTCTTCGCGGATGCGTACCGCTGCGCCGAAACGCGCGCTTCGGATCGCGGTGTTGAGCCGGGAGAATAATTACTCGACACGCAAGCTCGTGGAGGAAGGCGAGAGCCGCGGGCATACGGTCGAGGTCATCGACACCACGCGCTGCTACATGGCGATCAACGCGATGGCGCCCGAAGTGCACTACGATGGCAAGCGCCTTCCCCGCTACGACGCGGTGATCCCGCGGGTGGGGGCAAGCGTGACCGCCTACGGGACCGCGGTGATCCGACAGTTCGAGACGATCGGCACGTTCTGCGTGAACGGCTCGGAAGGCATCACCGCCTCGCGCGACAAGCTTTACGCGCACCAGCTGATGGCGCGGCACAAGATCGGGATGCCCAACACCGCCTTCGCCGCGAGCCCCAAGGATACCGACAGCCTGATGCGGCTTGTGGGCACCGCGCCCCTGATCGTGAAGCTCCTGGAATCGACGCAAGGCAAGGGCGTCGTTCTTGCCGAGACCAAAAAGGCCGCGCAATCGGTGATCGATGCCTTCCGGGGCCTGCGGGCGAACTTCCTGGTGCAGGATTTCGTGAAGGAGGCCGCGGGTGAGGATATTCGCTGCCTCGTTGTCGGGGGCAAGGTCATCGCCTCGATGAAGCGCACCGGGGCGGAGGGCGATTTCCGCTCGAACCTGCACCGGGGCGGCTCGGCTCAGGTGGTGCGGATTTCCAAGGAAGAGCGCGACACGGCACTTCGGGCCGCGCGGGCCTTCCGGCTCAATCTCGCGGGCGTCGATCTTCTGCGCTCCGAAGCCGGACCGAAGGTGCTGGAGGTGAATTCCTCGCCCGGGCTCGAGGGGATCGAGACGGCGACAGGGAAGAACATCGCCGGGCGGCTTTACGATCATATCGAGGAGCGCGTGCGCCCTGCCCCCGTTCGCAAGCGCAAGCTTCTGGGATGATCCTGCGGTCGCCCGCGATGCGGGCGTCTGCCCTGGCGCGATGAGCTTTTGGCTCATCGCGCGGTGCGAGGGCCCTGCCCTCGCGCTCCCGCGGTATTTCAGCCAACCCAAGGAGCGGGATCAGCCGCCCCGTTCGCGGCGGAGTTTTCCGAAATAGTCGAGGCGCTTCTTGAGGTCGCGTTCGAAGCCGCGCTCCACCGGCCGGTAGAATTCGGGCCGCTCCATTGTGTCGGGGAAGTAGTTCTGGCCCGAGAACGCGTCGTCCTGGTCATGGTCGTAAGCGTAGCCTGCGCCGTATCCTTCGTCTTCCATCAGCTTTGTCGGTGCGTTCAGGATATGCTTCGGGGGCGGCTCGGAGCCGGTTTTCTTCGCAGCCCGGCGTGCGGCCTTGTAGGCGGCATAAGCGGCGTTCGATTTCGGTGCGAGGGCGAGGTAGATCACCGCATTCGCAAGCGCGAGGTCACCCTCCGGCGAGCCCAGCCGCTCGTAGCTTTGCCAAGCATCGAGGCACACCGATTGCGCCTGGGGATCGGCGAGGCAGATATCTTCCACAGCCATGCGCGTGAGACGGCGCGCGAGATAGCGCGGATCCTCCCCGGCCTCGAGCATTCGGGCAAACCAGTAGAGCGCGGCATCGGGATCGGAGCCGCGCACGGATTTATGCAGCGCCGATATGAGGTTGTAATGTGCATCGCCGGTCTTGTCGTATTGCGCCGCCCGCCGCATGAGACGCTGAGACAGGGCCTTCTGGTCGAGCGGCGCATCGATCTTCCAGGCGGCGATCTGTTCGATGAGGTTCAGAAGCGCGCGCCCGTCGCCATCGGCCATTTCCAGTAGTGCGCGGCGGGCATCGCCCTCGAGCGGCAAGGCGCGGCCAAGCTCCTCTTCGGCGCGGGTCACGAGGTCGCCGAGATCGTCTTCGCCGAGGCGCGTGAGCACCATCACCTGCGCGCGTGAGAGAAGCGCGGCGTTGAGCTCGAAGCTGGGGTTTTCGGTCGTGGCCCCGACAAGGAGGATCGTGCCGTCCTCCATATGCGGCAGGAAACTATCCTGCTGCGCCTTGTTGAAGCGGTGGATCTCGTCGACGAACAGCAGGGTGCCCTGCCCGGCGCGGCGCCGCTGTTTCGCGGTCTCGAAGACGCGCTTGAGGTCGGCAACGCCCGAGAAGATCGCGCTGATCTGCACGAATTCGAGGTCGGTCTCGTGGGCGAGAAGCCGCGCGATCGTGGTCTTGCCGACACCGGGCGGGCCCCAGAAGACGATCGAGCCAAGGCTTCCTGCGTCGAGCATCACGCGCAGCGGGCCATCGGGGCCGAGAAGCTGGTCCTGGCCGATCACCTCGGCAAGGGTTCGCGGTCGCAGTCGGTCCGCGAGCGGGCGCGGCGCGGGGCCGGACGGCTCGTCGCCAATATCGAAGAGGTCCGCCATCAGCTGCGGAACCTCAGTGCGACGATCCGACCGTCGCGCTCCACGTCGAGACGGAAGCGCGGCGCGGCCGCGCGCAAGGCGGGCGCGACATCGGAGGTTTCCTCGGGCGCGAACCCGTTGATCCCACGCAGGATATCCCCGCGACGCAGGCCGATACGCGCACCCCAGCGGCCGGGATCGGTGACCACGATGCCGCTGGCCCGAAGCGGCAGGCCCATCTCGTCGCTGACCGCGGGATTGATGCGCGCGATCTCGAGCCCCGGCAGCACCTCCATCTCGCCAAGCGAGACGGGCTGACGGTCGGGCGTGTCCGGGGCGGCGGCCAGCGTGACGCTCAGCGTCTCGAGCGTGCCGGCGCGCAGCACCTCGATCTCGGCTGCCGCGCCGATACCGGCGACGGACATGTGGTAGATCATCTCCGGCGGGCTGTTCACGGGCGCACCGTCGATGGCGCGGATGACATCGCCCACCTCGAGGCCCGCCTCGGAAAAGCTCGACCGAGGGTGGATATCGGCGATCAGGATGCCGCCGGGACGCACCTGGCCGAGACTGTCGGAGAGATCCTGGTCAACGGGCTGTCCGGTGAGACCGGCCCAGGGGCGCTGGAAGCGCGTCTCCCCGGCCTCGGCCTGCGCCACGAACTGGGCGACGAGGGCTGCGGGAATGGCGAACCCGATCCCGTTCGACCCGCCGGAGCGCGTGAGGATCGAGGTGTTCACGCCGATGAGGCGGCCCGCCACGTCAATGAGGGCACCGCCCGAATTGCCCGGATTGATCGGGGCGTCGGTCTGGATGAAATAACCGCGTGCATTGCCCGTCGCCGTGCCCGAGCGCGCAAGGCCAGATACGATCCCCGACGAGACCGTTTGACCGACCCCGAACGGGTTGCCGATCGCGAGGACCAGCTCGCCCACCTCGACCGGGGCATCCTGGCGCAGGGTCAGATGCGGCATGTCCTCTGCGCCCTCGAGTTTCAGGATCGCAAGATCGGATTCCTCGTCGCCCAGAAGCACGCGCGCGGCGTATTCGCGGCGGTCGCTCATCACGACGCGGATATCCTCGGCCTCGCCGACGACGTGGTAGTTCGAGACGACGATCCCGTCTTCGGAGAGGATCACGCCCGATCCGAGCGAGTTCTGCACGCGCGGGCGCGCCGGGGCGAACTCACGGAAGAACTGGCCGAAGAGCGGATCGTCCGCGAAGGGCGAGCGGCTCTGCACCACGCGGCTTGCATAGATATTGACGACCGCCGGTGCGGCCTCGCGCACCAAGGGCGCGAAGGTCAACGTGATCTCGACAGGGCTTTGCGGAACGCGCTCCTCGGCCGTCGCGGGATGCGCGGCGAGGATCAGGACAAGGGCAAGATATCTCAGCATCGCAAGCGGAACCTCCGGCCCCGATATGTCGCGCGGGCCGCGGCTTTGCAAGCGGGGGCCGGGACGAGGCGCCACAACGAAAACGCCCCGCCGGAGGTCCGGCGGGGCGCTGTCCGGCGTCAGAGAGACGCGCGGATCATTCCATTTCGAGCGCGTCTTCCTCGGCGAGGCGGGCCTTGTCGGCGGCGCCTTTCGCGTCGGTGTCGCGATCGACGAATTCGATGATCGCCATCGGTGCCATGTCGCCGTAGCGGAAGCCGGCCTTCAGGACGCGGATATAGCCGCCCGGACGCTCCGCGTAGCGGGGGCCAAGCACTTCGAAGAGCTTGGCGACGTGCTTGTCCTGCTTGAGCTGTGCCGCGGCCTGACGGCGGGCGTGCAGATCGCCGCGCTTGGCCAGCGTGACGAGCTTCTCGACGACGGGGCGCAGTTCCTTGGCCTTGGGCAGGGTCGTCTTGATCTGCTCGTGCTCGATCAGCGATCCGGCCATGTTGGCCCAGAGCGCCTTGCGGTGCTCGGCGGTGCGGTTGAGGCGGCGGTGGCCTTTTGCGTGACGCATTGTCTTTCTCCAATCATGCCCTCTACGGGCGGTTTTGCTTTGTCCGGGGCCCGATGCGTGTCAGGCCCTCACCTTGGGGCTTTGTGCCCTGCTTGTTTGCCCGGCCGGGATGCCGCCCGGGCAGATGCTACGAGGCAAGACCTCAGAACTGGTCTTCCATCTTCTTCGAAAGATCCTCGATATTGTCGGGCGGCCAGTCCTCGACATCCATGCCGAGGTGCAGACCCATGCCGGAGAGGACTTCCTTGATCTCGTTCAGCGACTTGCGGCCGAAGTTCGGAGTGCGGAGCATCTCGGCTTCGGTTTTCTGGATCAGGTCGCCGATATAGACGATGTTGTCGTTCTTCAGGCAGTTCGCCGAACGGACCGACAGTTCGAGCTCGTCGACCTTCTTGAGAAGGAGCGGGTTGAACTCGAGTCCATCGTCGTCGTCCTGACGCTGCGCCGATTCAGGCTCGTCGAAGTTGACGAAGATCGACAGCTGGTCCTGAAGGATGCGCGCAGCATAGGCGATCGCGTCCTCGGGGGTGACCGAGCCATCCGTTTCGATCTTCATGGTCAGCTTGTCATAGTCGAGAACCTGGCCCTCACGGGTCGGCTGCACGTCATAAGCGACCTTTTTCACCGGCGAATAGATCGCGTCGATCGGCATCAGGCCGATGGGAGCGTCCTCGGGCTTGTTCTTGTCGGCAGAGACATAGCCCTTCCCGGTGTTGACGGTCAGCTCCATGTAGAGATCCGCACCGTCGTCGAGATGGCAGATGACGTGGTCCTTGTTCAGAACCTCGATGCCGTTCGATTCCGAGATGTCGCCCGCGGTCACGACAGCGGGGCCCTTCTTGGAGATCGACACGCGCTTCGGCCCCTCGACTTCCATCTTCAGCGAGACGGCCTTGAGGTTCAGGACGATATCGGTCACGTCCTCGCGCACGCCGGCGACCGAGGAAAACTCGTGCAGCACGTTGTCGATCTGCACGGAGGTGATCGCCGCGCCCTGAAGCGACGACAGCAGCACGCGGCGCAGCGCGTTGCCGAGCGTGAGGCCGAAGCCGCGCTCGAGCGGTTCCGCGATCAGCGTGGCCTTCCGGGCGGGTTCGTTGCCGGGACGGACATCAAGCTGGGTCGGCTTGATGAGTTCTGCCCAATTCTTGTGGATCATGTATGACCTCCATTCCTGTCTCGGCCCCATGTCCAGAAAGGCCGGAGACGCCCGAGGTTAAATAATGGCAAAGCCCGGGGCCCGCATCACCGCGGGCCCCGGACGGAAAAAACACTCTTTAGACGCGGCGGCGCTTGGGCGGACGGCAGCCATTATGCGCGATCGGCGTCACGTCACGGATCGAGGTGATGTTGAAGCCGGCGGCAGCGAGCGCGCGCAGCGCGGATTCGCGACCGGAGCCCGGACCCTGAACTTCGACCTCGAGGGTCTTGACGCCATGTTCCTGCGCCTTCTTGCCAGCATCTTCTGCGGCAAGCTGAGCGGCGTAGGGCGTGGACTTCCGCGAGCCCTTGAAGCCCATCGTGCCGGCAGACGACCACGAGATCGCATTGCCCTGCACGTCCGAGATCAGGACCTTGGTGTTGTTGAAGCTGGAGTTCACATGCGCGACGCCAGCTGCGATGTTCTTGGAGACCTTCTTCTTGCCTCCGCGACGGGTATCACGTGCCATAAGTCGGTGCCTCCCTTACTTCTTCTTGCCGGCAATGGCCTTCGCGGGGCCTTTGCGCGTGCGAGCGTTGGTGTGGGTGCGCTGACCGCGCACGGGGAGGTTGCGACGATGGCGCAGGCCGCGGTAGCAGCCGAGATCCATCAGGCGCTTGACGTTGATCTGGACCTCGCGGCGCAGATCGCCCTCAACCGTGAAGTTGGAGTCGATATGCTCGCGGATGGCCACCACGTCGGCATCGCTGAGCTCGTTCACACGACGCGTCTGGTCGATGTTCACAGCCTCGCAGATGGTCTTCGCGGAGGACGGTCCGATACCGTGGATATAGGTGAGTGCGATCGGCACCCGTTTATTCGTCGGGATATTGACGCCGGCAATACGTGCCAAGTCTCTACTTCCTCTCGTTGCGGTTCCGTAGCTCCAGAACCTTTTTTCACAACATAAGACCCTTGGGCTCAGCGCCCGCGGGCCGTCAGTCGATCAGGTGGTCTGCGGCGGCATTATGCTGCCGCAAAAGCGATTCCCCTTGCGGAGATACCGGTGCGTAGTGGTATTCGGGATAGTCGTCAAGACCTTCCCCCGCGCCTTGCCGAGATACGGTCGAATGCCGCTCGGCCAAGACCATCGAGAGAAATCGAAAGGTGTCCGGGAGGGAGCCGGACACCTCTCTGAAACCGTCTTTACGTGCCTTACGAACGGAATGCGCGGTCGATCATTCCACTATAGCAACGACCGCCGCGCGAAATCGTTTCACGATGCCGTCGCGTCAAGCACCTCGGCGATGCGCGCGCGCACTTCGTCGATCTCTCCGAGACCGTCGATCGCGGTCAACTGACCCTTCGCGTAATAGTACCCGATGAGCGGCGACGTCTTCTTGTAGTATTCCAGAAGACGCTGCTTGAGGCTTTCGGCATTGTCATCGGCGCGGCGCTTGAATTCGGCCTTCTCGCCGCAATTGGTGCAGACGCCGTCCGCCGGGATCGGCTTGGTGTGGTCGTTGTAGACCTCGCCGCAATTGCCGCAGGTCGAGCGTGCGGTGATCCGGTCGACGAGCGCGTCGTCATCGACCCGCATCTCGATGACCGCGTCCAGCGTCTCGCCCTGCTCGCCCATCAGATCGGCCAGCGCGTCGGCCTGTGCCAGCGTGCGGGGGAACCCGTCGAAGATGAAGCCTTCCGTCTTCTCGCCCTGAAGCTTCTCGCGGATGAGGCCGATGACGATCTCGTCGGTGACGAGCTCGCCCTTGGCCATGACATCGGCGACGATCTTGCCCATCTCCGTGCCGGAGTCCTTGGCTTCGCGCAGCATGTCTCCGGTGGAGAGCTGCGTCATGCCACGGGTCTCGACGAGATGACGGGCTTGAGTGCCTTTGCCGGCACCCGGCGGTCCGAGAAGAATGATGTTCATCGGCGCTGCGGTCCCCTCTTCTTGCGGCCCTTACCCTTGCCGCGCAGCTGCGACTTTTGAATGAGACCTTCGTATTGATGTGCGAGCAGATGGCTCTGGACCTGCTGGATCGTGTCCATCGTCACGCTGACGACGATGAGCACCGACGTGCCGCCGAAGTAGAACGGAATGGCGAACTGGTTCCGGATGATCTCGGGCAGCAGGCAGACGAAGGCCAGGTAGGCCGAGCCCAGCACGAGCACGCGGTTGACCACGTATTCGAGATATTCCGAGGTCCGCTTGCCCGGACGGATGCCCGGCACGAAGCCATTCTGCTTCTTGAGGTTCTCGGCCACGTCATCGGGTTTGAACGACACGTTGAACGTGTAGAAGTAGGCGAAGAACACGATCATCGCCGCGAAGAACAGCAGGTAAAGCGGCTGACCGGGGCCGAAATAGGCCAGCAGCGTCGACATCACCGGCCCCGAATCCTGCCCCGAGAAGGTCGAGATCGTCACTGGCAGAAGCAGAAGCGAGGAGGCGAAGATCGCCGGGATCACGCCCGCGGGGTTCACCTTCACGGGCAGGTGGCTGTTCTGCGCCTCGGACATCTTCATGCCGACCTGGCGGCGCGGATACTGGATGGTGATCTTTCGGAGCGCCCGTTCCATGAACACCACGAAGGTGATGAGCGCCACCACCATGAAGATCACGCCGATGATGACGGCAGGGCTGATCGCTCCCGAACGGCCGCTCGCAAAGAACTGCGCCAGCGCGGCGGGAACCTCGGCGATGATACCGACGAAGATGATGAGCGAGATGCCGTTGCCGATGCCGCGCGCGGTGATCTGCTCACCGAGCCACATCAGGAACATCGTGCCTCCGACAAGCGTGATGACCGTGGAGGCGCGGAAATACCAGCCGGGATCGGTGACGAGATCGCCCGCCTCGAGGCTGACGGCCAGCCCGTAGGCCTGGAACGTTGCCAGGAACACCGTGCCGTAGCGGGTGTACTGGTTGATCTTCTTGCGGCCCTGCTCGCCCTCTTTCTTGAGTTGTTCGAGCGCGGGCACCATCGAGGCCATGAGCTGCACGATGATCGAGGCCGAGATGTAGGGCATGATGCCGAGGGCGAAGATGCCCATCCGCCCCAGCGCGCCGCCGGTGAACATGGTGAGAATGCCGCCGATGCCGGCCTGCGCGCCCTCCATGAAGTCACGCAGCGCCTGTCCGTCGATACCGGGCACCGGAATGAAGGTGCCGAGGCGGAAGATGCACAGAAGCGCCAGCGTGTAGAAGATGCGTTTGCGAAGGTCGGTGGCCGATGCGAGCGCGGACCAGCTCGTATTCGCGGCCATTTGTTCGACAGCAGATGCCATGAAGCAGTCTCTCTATTCGGACAAACGCCGCCCCGAGCCTGTCTTGGCTGAGGCGGCGTCGGAAAACTGATTAAGGATGTATGCGGCCCGCAGGCCGCCCACAACCTTTATTCGGCCGCCTGAGCCGTCGTGATCGAGCCGCCGGCCTTTTCGACCGCCTCGACCGCCGACTTCGATGCGCCGGTCACAGCGAGTGTGATCTTGGACGAGATCTCGCCCTTGGCCAGAACGCGGACACCGTCGCGCTTGCGGCGCACGAGACCAGAAGCGATGAGCGCCTCTTCGTCGATGGTGGCTTTCGCGTCGAGCTTGCCGGCCTCGATGAACTTCTCGATCAGGCCGAGGTTCACGATGGCGTAGGACTTGCGGTTGGGCTTGTTGAAGCCGCGCTTCGGCAGACGCTGGTAGAGCGGCATCTGGCCGCCCTCATAGCCGTTGATGGCCACGCCCGAACGGGATTTCTGGCCTTTGATACCACGGCCACCCATCTTGCCCTTGCCCGAACCCGGGCCGCGGGCGATGCGCTTCTTGCGCTGCGTCGCGCCTTCGTTGTCGCGAATCTCGTTGAGTTTCATGTCGCTTCTCCTTGCCGGATGTGGCCCCCAGCGACGGATGGGCCAAACGCGGCGTTGCGTGTGATGTTGGTGCGATCCATGCGGATCACCGGGGGCGTATAGACGGCACCGCTTTGCGGTTCAAGGGTGCCCCGGCGGCGCGGAGTGAAATTTGCGCGAGGCCGGATCCTTTATGAAAAGCGCCCCGGGCCGGATTGGCACGGGGCGCTCTCGCGATTTCTGAGTGGCCTTGGAGCCTTAGCCGCGCTCTTCCACGATCTCCACGAGATGCGGGATCTTGGCGATCATGCCGCGGATCGAGGGAGTGTCCTCCAGCTCGCGCGTGCGGTGCATCTTGTTGAGGCCGAGACCGATGAGCGTCTGGCGCTGCTTCTCGGGGCGACGGATCGGGCTGCCGATCTGCTTGACGACGATGGTTTTCGCCATGGGTTATACCTCCTCGGCGAGAATGGTCTGCGGATCGCCGTGATCCGGAGCCTCATCACGCTTGGGCAGGATGTCGACGACCTTCTTGCCACGGCGCTGCGCCACCTGGCGCGGGCTCGCTCCGCGGGAGAGGCCGTTCAGCGTCGCGCGGATCATGTTGTAGGGGTTTTGCGAGCCGATCGACTTAGCGACCACGTCCTGCACGCCCAGCATCTCGAAGACGGCGCGCATCGGACCACCGGCGATGATACCGGTACCTTGCGGTGCGGTCCGCATCACGACGCGGCCCGCGCCGTGGCGGCCCTCGATGTCGTGGTGCAGCGTGCGGCCTTCGCGCAGGGGCACGCGCATCATGCCGCGCTTGGCCTGCTCGGTCGCCTTGCGGATCGCCTCGGGCACCTCTTTGGCCTTGCCCTTGCCGAAGCCGACACGGCCCTTCTGGTCGCCCACGACGACGAGCGCGGCGAAGCCGAAGCGCTTACCACCCTTGACGGTTTTGGAGACGCGGTTGATCGCGACGAGGCGATCCGCGAATTCCGGTGCTTCGTCGCGATCGCGGCGGCCCCGGCCTTTGTTGTCACGTTCTGCCATCAGGCATTCCTATCTGTTTCTGCGCCACGGGCGGCGCGGAGGTCCAATCGAAGTGAGCGCAGCCCGAAGCCGGCTCCCCGATCATCGAGGCAGGGCGACGGCGCGCCCGGCCTGCATATGGAAAGGCGCGCGAGGCTGGCCCGCGCACCTTTTCGATCATTGCCTCAGAGCTTGAGGCCGCCCTCGCGGGCTGCATCGGCGAGTGCCTTGACGCGGCCGTGAAAGAGGAAACCCCCACGGTCGAAATAGGCCTCTTCGACGCCGGCCTTCTTGGCACGCTCGGCAATCGCCGCACCGACCTTCTGGGCCGCTTCGACGGTGTTCTTGCCGACCACGCCCAGATCCTTCTCCATCGAGGAGGCGGCGGCGAGGGTGACGCCTTTGACGTCGTCGATCAGCTGAACGCTGATATTCTTGTTCGAGCGGTGCACGGAAAGACGTGCGCGGCCCGAATTGGTCGAGCGAAGCTTGTTCCGGACGCGCAGGCGGCGCTTCTGGAACAGATCTCTTTTGCTGTTAGCCATACCTTGTCGTCCTTACTTCTTCTTGCCTTCCTTCTGGAAGATGTACTCGCCCTTGTAGCGAATGCCCTTGCCCTTGTAGGGCTCGGGACGCCGCCAGTCGCGAATGTTCGCAGCCACCTGGCCCACCTGCTGAGCATCATGGCCTTCGACCGTGATTTCAGTCGGCTTGGCCGCGGTGACGGAGACACCTTCCGGGATCGGAAAATCGACATCGTGGGACAGACCCAGGTTGAGCTTCAGGATGTTGCCCTGAATCTGCGCGCGGTAACCCACGCCCTGGATCTCCAGCTCTTTCTTGAAGGTTTCCTGCACGCCGTGGACGAGGTTCGCCACCATCGTGCGGGTCATCCCCCATTGCTGGCGCGCGCGCTTCGACTTGCCGCGAGGCGTGACGGTAACCGTTTCGCCGTCAACGGCGATGGTCACGTCATCTGTCGCGGTGAAGCTCTGCGCGCCCTTGGGGCCCTTCACTTCGATCGTCTGGCCGGACACGGAGGCGGAGACCCCCGAGGGCAGCTCGACCGGCTTCTTACCAATACGAGACATGTGGACCGGACCTCCTTAGAATACCGTGCAGAGCACTTCGCCGCCGACATTGGCCGCGCGTGCATTGGCATCCGACATCACGCCCTTGGGCGTCGAGACGATGGACACGCCGAGACCCTGACGGACCTGCGGAATGTTATCGACGCCGAGATAGACGCGGCGGCCGGGCTTGGAGACGCGGGTCAGCTCACGGATGACCGGTGCGCCCTCGTAGTACTTCAGCGCGATCTCGAGCGTCGGGTGACCGCGATGGTCGGTGCCCTTCTCGTAGCCGCGGATGTAGCCTTCGTCGGCCAGCACATCGAGAACCCAGGCGCGCAGCTTGGAAGCCGGCGTCGAGACGTTGGACTTGCCCCGCAGCTGTGCGTTGCGGATGCGGGTCAGCATATCGCCGATAGGATCGTTCATAACTTGACCTCCTTACCAGCTCGACTTGACCAGGCCCGGAGCCAGGCCCTTGGAGCCCAGGTCCCGCAGCATGATGCGGCTGACTTTCAGCTTGCGGTAATAGGCGTGCGGACGCCCCGTCAGCTGGCAGCGGTTGTGAAGCCGGGTGGGCGACGAGTTGCGCGGCAGCTCGGCGAGCTTGAGGCGCGCCTTGAACCGCTCTTCCATCGGCTTCGATTCATCGTTCGCGATTTCCTTGAGCGACGCACGCTTCTCGGCATACTTTGCCACGAGGCGCTGACGCTTCTTCTCGCGCTCAACCATGGATTTTTTAGCCATAATCCAAAATCCCCTTATGCGTTGAACGGCATGTTGAAGTGCTTCAACAGCGCCTTGGCTTCCGCGTCGGTCTTCGCGGTCGTCGTGATATTGATGTCCATGCCCCAGACCTCGTCGACCTTGTCGAAGTCGATTTCCGGGAAGACGATGTGTTCCTTGATGCCCATGGCGAAGTTGCCACGGCCGTCGAAGGACGGCTTCACGCCGCGGAAGTCCCGGATCCGGGGCATCGCGATCGTGACCAGGCGGTCGAGGAATTCGTACATCTTGGCATGGCGCAGGGTGACCTTGGCGCCGAGCGGCATCTCTTCACGCACGCGGAAGCCCGCGATGGACTTCTTCGCCTTGGTGACGACGGCGTGTTGACCGGCGATCTTGGTCAGGTCTTCCTGAGCCGATTTCGCCTTCTTGCTGTCGCGCACGGCCTCTGCACCGCAGCCGATGTTGAGCGTGATCTTCTCGATCCGGGGGATCTGGAGATCGTTGGTATAGCCGAACTCTTCCTTGAGCTTGGCCTTGATCTCTTCGTTGAAGAGCGCCTTGAGACGCGGGGTATAGTTCTGGGTATCGAGCATCAGATCACGTCCCCCGTGGTCTTGGCGAAGCGCACCTTCTTGCCGTCTTCCTCGCGGAAGCCGACGCGGGAGGCCTTGCCGTTCTTGTCGACGATGGCGAGGTTCGACAGGTCGATGGGCATCGCCTTGGGCTGGCGGCCACCCTGGTTCGACTGGGTCTGGCGCTGGTGACGCACGGCCATGTTCACGCCGTCCACGACTGCCTTGCCGGATTTGGGGTCGACAGAGGTGATCTCACCCTGCTTGCCCTTGTCCTTGCCGGCGAGCACGACGACCTTGTCGCCCGTTTTCAGTTTCGCAGCCATCAGAGCACCTCCGGAGCGAGCGAAATGATCTTCATGAAGTTCTTGGCGCGCAGCTCGCGAACGACCGGCCCGAAGATACGGGTGCCGACCGGCTCGCCCGCGTTGTTCAGGATGACGGCGGCGTTGCGGTCGAAGCGGATGGCGGTGCCGTCCTCGCGACGAACCTCTTTGGCGGTGCGCACGACGACGGCCTTGCGGACATCGCCCTTCTTCACGCGGCCGCGCGGGATGGCTTCCTTCACCGAGACGACGATGATGTCGCCGACGGAGGCGTATTTACGCTTGGAACCACCCAGGACCTTGATGCACTGAACCCGGCGTGCGCCGGAGTTGTCAGCAACATCCAGATTGGTCTGCATCTGGATCATGTGGTTTCTCCCGACCTTTGGGGGGTGTTCTGTTGTCGCCCCCAGGGTTTCGATAAAACCGGAAAGTGATGCGCCTTATTCGGCGATCACCTCCCAGCGTTTGGTCTTCGATTTCGGCGCGCATTCGATGATGCGCACGGAATCGCCCACCTGGAAGCTGCCGGCCTCGTCGTGGGCGCGGTACTTCTTGGACTTCCGGATGGTCTTTTTCAGCACGGGGTGCTTGAAGCGGCGCTCGACCGAGACCGTCACGGTCTGGGCATTCGCCGTCGAGGTCACGGTGCCTTGGAGAATACGCTTGGGCATGTGTCCGTCCCTCTTATTCTGCGGAGGCCGCGGCTGCGGCCTTCTCGTTGAGCACGGTCTTGATCCGCGCGACGTCACGGCGCACGATCTTCATGCGCGCGGTGTTCTCAAGCTGGCCGGTCGCCTGCTGGAAGCGCAGGTTGAAGGCCTCTTTCTTAAGCTGGACAAGGTCGTCCCGGAGCTGGTCCGGGGTCTTGTCACGGAGTTCGCTGGCGTTCATGTCGCCCTTTCCTTTTCAACATCACCGGAGAGCCCCTGCCTGCAAAGCTACAGGGTCACCCTGATTCCGGTGGAGTCCGTGGATGAGTGGGCCTCATAGAAGGGAAAGCCCCGTCATGCAAGCCTTGTTTTCCGGGCCGGATCGACCGGCGACCGCGCGCTTGAGGTAAGTGCCCTGCCCTAGTCCCACCTGTAGTTGAAGCTGACGCTGATCCGGTCGTCCTCGGCCATGTTCATCGGAACTTCATGGCGCAGCCAGGATTCCCAGAGCAGCACCTCGCCCGCCTCGGGCGTCACGTAGATGAAGCTCTTCAGCTCCTCGCGGCACTCGCGATTTCGCGTCGGCGCGGCCATCATCATCGGCAGACGCGGATCTTCGAGCTTCAGCGCCGACGTGCCGCCGGGCATCGCGACATAGGTTGTGCCAGAAATCACCGAATGCGGATGGATATGGCTGCCGTGGCTGCCGCCTTCGGGCAGGATGTTGATCCAGATGTCCTCGAGCACGAGCCCACGGTCCCCGAGGTCGAACTCGAGATCCCGCGCGAAGGCCGCGACATGAGCGTCGAGCGCGGTCACGAGATCGGCGAAAATCGGAAAACGCCACGGCAGATCGGTCAGCGAGGCGTAGGAGGTGTAGCCGGGATAGCCGTTGGCCTCGCACCATTCCTGTCCTGCCTCATCATCATCGGCGATGGAATAGCAGGACGCTTCGAGCTCTGCGGTGTCGATCTTGCCGTGATCGGACAAAGACGCCTGGTAAAGACGGGTGGCAAAGAGGGAGCGGATCTGGGTCATGGCGGCCTCTTAGCGCAGGGCGTACGTCTGCGCGAGAGGCGATCTCCGCACGCGGAGATCGG
Organism: Roseivivax halotolerans; assembly: GCF_900115815.1. Lineage (GTDB taxonomy): Bacteria > Pseudomonadota > Alphaproteobacteria > Rhodobacterales > Rhodobacteraceae > Roseivivax > Roseivivax halotolerans. Next base: position 118,509 of record NZ_FOXV01000010.1, read on the forward strand.
GAAAACTCCGCACGCGGAGTTTGGCGCAGCGCGCGACCATCGATTTCGCGTGCGAAATCGCCCGCACATTCCTCGACGGGAATGTGCCAACGAAAAGCCCCGCCGGCGAACCGGCGGGGCATTGCGGCTGGACAAGCGGTGGGCGCTTACCAGTCTTCGCGAGCGACGACGCGCGTCTTGATCGGCAGCTTCATCGACGCAAGGCGGAGCGCCTCGCGGGCGATGTCTTCGCCGACGCCGTCGATTTCGAACATCACACGGCCCGGCTTGACCTTGCAGGCCCAGAAATCCACCGAACCCTTACCTTTACCCATCCGAACCTCGGTGGGCTTCGACGTGACGGGCACGTCGGGGAAGATGCGGATCCAGACCCGGCCCTGACGCTTCATGTGACGCGTCATGGCCCGGCGGGCGGCTTCGATCTGGCGCGCGGTGACGCGCTCGGGCTGCAGGGCCTTCAGGCCGAAGGAGCCGAAATTCAGGTCAGAGCCGCCTTTGGCGACGCCCTTGATCCGGCCCTTCTGCTGCTTGCGGTACTTGGTACGTTTGGGTTGAAGCATGTCTCAAACCTCCTCAGCGACGGGGGCCGCGCGGGGCGGGTCCGTCCTGGAGTTCCTGCGCCTTGCGGTCACGCGCCTGGGGATCGTGCTCCATGATCTCGCCTTTGAAGATCCAGACCTTGATCCCGATGATGCCGTAGGGCGTTTCTGCCTCGACGGATGCGTGGTCGATATCGGCCCGCAGCGTGTGCAGCGGCACCCGGCCCTCGCGGTACCATTCGGTCCGCGCGATCTCTGCGCCGCCGAGACGGCCCGAGACGTTGACCCGGATCCCGAGAGCACCCATACGCATGGCGTTCTGCACGGCGCGCTTCATGGCGCGGCGGAAGGACACCCGGCGTTCGAGCTGCTGCGCGATGCTCTCACCCACGAGACGGGCGTCAAGCTCGGGCTTGCGTACCTCGACGATGTTGAGGTGCAGCTCGCTGTCGGTCATCTTCGAGATCTTCTTGCGCAGCGACTCGATGTCCGCGCCCTTCTTGCCGATGATGACACCGGGACGGGCAGCGTGGATCGTGACGCGGCACTTCTTGTGCGGACGCTCGATGATGATGCGGGCGACGCCGGCCTGCTTGCACTCTTCGTGGATGAACTCGCGGATCGCGATGTCTTCCAGAAGCAGATCGCCGTAGTCCTTCGTATCGGCATACCAGCGGCTGTCCCAGGTGCGGTTGACCTGGAGGCGCATGCCGATCGGATTGGTCTTGTTACCCATTAGGCTTGCTCCTCGATCTGACGCACCTTGATGGTGATTTCCGAGAACGGCTTCATGATGCGGCCGAAGCGGCCACGTGCCCGCGGACGGCCACGCTTCATCACGAGGTTCTTGCCGACCCAGGCTTCCGCGACGATCAGCTCGTCGACGTCGAGGCCGTGGTTGTTCTCGGCATTGGCGATGGCGGACTGGAGGCACTTGCGCACGTCCTGCGCCACGCGCTTCTTGGAGAAGGTGAGATCGGTCAGCGCCTTCTCGACCTTCTTGCCGCGGATCATCGCTGCGACGAGGTTGAGCTTCTGCGGGCTCGTGCGGAGCATGCGCAGTTTCGCCATTGCCTCGTTGTCAGCCACGCGGCGGGGGTTCTTTTCCTGGCCCATGACTTACTTCCGCTTCGCTTTTTTGTCGGCCGCGTGCCCGTAATAGGTACGGGTCGGCGAGTATTCACCGAACTTCTGGCCGATCATGTCCTCGGACACGTTCACCGGAACGTGCTTGTGGCCGTTGTAAACGCCGAACGTCAGGCCCACGAACTGGGGCAGGATCGTCGAGCGGCGCGACCAGATCTTGATGACGTCGTTGCGCCCGGATTCGCGGGCGGCTTCGGCCTTCTTCAGGACGTATGCGTCCACGAAGGGGCCTTTCCAAACAGAACGGGTCATGTCTTAGCGCCTCTTCTTGCGTGCATGGCGCGAGCGAAGGATCAGCTTCTGCGACGCCTTGTTGGTGTTGCGGGTGCGTGCGCCCTTGGTGGGCTTGCCCCAGGGCGTCACCGGGTGGCGACCACCCGAGGTCCGGCCCTCGCCACCGCCGTGCGGGTGGTCGATCGGGTTCATCACGACGCCGCGGACGCTCGGGCGCTTGCCCATGTGACGCGTCCGGCCCGCCTTGCCGATGTTCTGGTTCGAGTTGTCGGGGTTCGAAACCGCGCCAACGGTCGCAAGGCATTCCTGGCGGACCATGCGAAGCTCGCCCGACGAGAGCCGGATCTGCGCGTAGCCGCCGTCACGACCCACGAATTGGGCGTAGGTGCCCGCGGCGCGTGCGATCTGACCGCCCTTGCCCGGCTTCAGTTCGATGTTGTGGACGATCGTACCGATCGGCATGCCCGAGAACGGCATCGCGTTGCCCGGCTTGATGTCGGCCTTCGCAGCCGCCAGAACGCGGTCGCCGATGGCGAGGCGCTGGGGCGCGAGGATGTAGGCCTGCTCGCCATCATCATACTGGATGAGCGCGATGAAGGCCGTGCGGTTGGGGTCATATTCGATCCGCGCGACGGTCGCGCCGACGTCGAACTTGTTCCGCTTGAAATCGACGATCCGGTAGAGGCGTTTTGCCCCGCCACCGCGGCGGCGTGCCGTGATACGTCCGGTGTTGTTGCGTCCGCCCGACTTGCGAAGACCCTCGGTGAGGGCCTTGACGGGACGTCCTTTATACAGCTCCGAACGGTCGATCAGCACCAGCCCGCGCTGGCCCGGCGTCGTCGGCTTGTACGACTTGAGTGCCATGCTTTCTGTCTTCCGTATGTGCAGCGCGGCTTGCCCCTCTTGGGCGCGCCCCGCCTATGTGTCGGGATGGCGCGTGCCATCCGTCGGATGTAGGCCCCCGTAGGTGCCCGGTTGGAAAGCTCCGAAGAGCAAACGAGAGAGCCCCGGACGAATCCGGGGCTCTTTCGGATGGGTGGCGTGTAGGGGAGTGCGGCGGGGGCGTCAAGGGCGAGGCGCCGTATATAAGGGAGCGCCCGGCGATATATGCGAGGTGCGGGACCCTTGGGTCTCGCACAGCCTCGCGCAAAGGCTCGGAGATGCGCTGAAGTCCGAAGGCGCCACGCCCAAAGAGAAACCCCGGCCGCGTTAGCAGCCGGGGCACTTTGTCGTTCGTGCGGAGACCCAAGCCCCGCCTACCCGCCTCAAAGGCCGGTGGTCACGTCGATCGCGTTGCCCTCTTCGAGCGTCACATAGGCCTTCTTGAAGTCCGAGCGACGGCCGGGGCGACCGCGGAAGCGCTTCGCCTTGCCCTTGGTGACGGTGGTGTTGACCGCCTTCACTTTCACGCCGAACAGCGCCTCGACCGCTTCCTTGATCGCGGGCTTGTTGGCGTCGATGGCCACTTCGAAGACGACGGCGTTGTTCTCGGACGCCATCGTGGACTTCTCGGTGATGACCGGCTTGCGGATCACGTCGTAGTGTTCTGCTTTCGCGCTCATTTCAGTCGAGCCTCCAGTGCTTCGACACCAGCCTTCGTGATCACGAGCGTGTCACGCTTGAGGATGTCATAGACGTTTGCGCCGATGGAGGGCAGCACGTCCAGGCCTTCGATGTTGGCCGCGGCGCGGGCGAAATCGCCGTTGACCTCGGCACCGTCGATGACCAGGGCGCGCTTCCAGCCGAGCTCACGCATCTGCTTGGCAAGGGTCTTGGTCTTGCCGTCGCAATCGGCCGCCTCGATGATCACGAGCTGGCCTTCGCGTGCCTTGGCGGACAGCGCGTGCATGAGTCCGAGCTTGCGGACCTTCTTGGGCAGATCATGCGCGTGGCTGCGCGGCGTCGGGCCCTTGTAGGTACCACCCTTGCGGAAGATCGGCGCCTTGCGGGAGCCGTGGCGTGCGCCGCCTGTGCCCTTCTGGCGGTAGATCTTCTTGGTCGAGTAGCTCACATCCGAACGGCCAAGCGTCGAATGGGTGCCCTGCATCGCCTTGTTGCGCTGCCAGCGCACGACGCGGTGCAGAAGGTCGGCACGCGGCTCGAGACCGAAGATCTCGTCGCCGAGCTCGACCGATCCGGCGCTTGCGCCGTCCAGTTTGATCACGTCGAGTTTCATTGCTCGCCATCCTTCTTCTCGTCCGAGGGATCGACGCCGGCTTCCTGCTCGGCTGCGATGTTTTCCTCGGCTTCCTTGAGGGCTTCTTCCTGCTGGGCCGCTTCTTCTGCGAGGCGTGCCTCTTCGGCTGCGCGTGCCTCCTCTTCGGCCTGGCGTGCGGCTTCTTCAGCGGCGCGCTTGGCTTCGTCGGCGGCGGATTTCAGCGCGGCGGGCAGGATGATGCCTTCGGGCTGCGGTTTCTTGACCGCGTCCTTGACGGTGACCCAGCCACCCTTGGATCCGGGCACGGCGCCCTTCACCATGATGAGGCCGCGATCCGCATCGGTCTTGACGACCTGCAGGTTCTGCGTGGTCACGCGGACGGCGCCCATGTGGCCGGCCATCTTCTTGCCCTTGAACACCTTGCCGGGGTCCTGGCACTGGCCGGTGGAACCGTGCGAGCGGTGGCTGATCGACACGCCGTGCGTGGCTTCGAGACCACGGAAGTTGTGCCGCTTCATGCCGCCTGCAAAGCCCTTACCGATCGAGGTGCCGCAGACATCAACGAACTGACCCGCGAAGTAATGGTCAGCCGTGATTTCCTCGCCGACGTCGATCATGTTCTCCGGGGCCACGCGGAACTCGGCGATCTTGCGCTTGGGTTCCACCTTGGCCACGGCGAAATGGCCGCGCATCGGTTTCGAGACGTTCTTGACCTTGGCCGTACCGGCACCGAGCTGCACGGCGGTATAGCCATGCTGATCGGCGGTCCGCTGGGCCACGACCTGCAACTTGTCGAGTTGGAGGACGGTCACAGGGATCTGCTTGCCGTCTTCCATGAAGAGCCGGGTCATCCCGACCTTCTTTGCGATCACTCCAGAGCGCAACATGGGGGTGCCCTCCTTAAACCTTGATCTCGACGTCCACGCCGGCGGCGAGGTCGAGCTTCATCAGCGCGTCCACGGTCTGCGGCGTCGGATCGACGATATCGAGAAGCCGCTTGTGGGTGCGGATCTCGAACTGGTCACGGGACTTCTTGTTCACGTGGGGACCACGCAGAACGGTGAAGCGCTCGATCTTGTTCGGCAGCGGAATGGGCCCGCGCACGTCGGCGCCGGTCCGCTTCGCGGTGTTCACGATCTCCTGCGTGCTCGCGTCGAGCACACGGTAGTCGAACGCCTTGAGCCGAATGCGAATGTTCTGGCTTTGCATTTCTCTGGCCTTCATCGGCTAGTTGGAACCCGAGAGGAGGAGGCAGGACCACCCTGCCCCCTCATCGCGTTCTTGATGTCGCAGGGCAGACGCGGTGCGTCCTGCCCTGCCATTTTGCTCACGCTCGAGGCGCGATTACTCGACGATCTTCGAGACGACGCCGGAGCCGACGGTGCGGCCGCCTTCGCGGATGGCGAAGCGCAGGCCGTCTTCCATCGCGATC
>NZ_FOXV01000002.1 GCF_900115815.1 Roseivivax halotolerans
AAGATCGCAGAGAACGACTACGGATCCCTCGGCGACACCTCCACCCTCGCCGAACCCGAAGTCGTCGACGACCTCATCGAGAACAGGATGAACCGCTAGCGGCGGCAGCGCGCCCGGTCTTCCGCCGGGCGCGCGTCTTTACCCGACCTTAACCAGGTCGACAGAATTCGGCCTGGACGCTGGATTATCAATGGTACTCTTCGGCGCTTCTTAATGTTCTTGCCGGAGCGCTCACCATGCATCTGCCCGTCATGCCCTATCACCTCGCCCCGATCGCAACAGGCCATCCGCTGAGCCCGCCGCCCGACCGCTGCCCGCCAATGATCGCCCCGCGCGCCCCCGACGAAAGCGGCGCATCCGGTCTTGGCGACCGCCGCGGACAGCCGCCCAGCCTTCCGACCGATCCCGAGGCCCTTCTCGACAATCCCGCAGACATCGTCGCGCCGCCTTCCCTGATGCAGCTGCGGATCATGTCGCTTCTGGATAGAGGCGCGGGATTGCGTCCACGCGGCGACACACCAGAGGACACCGCGCAAAGACCCGCCGGCTGACCCGCCGCCCGGACGCGACAAGACGGCTTGTTCCTCGGCGCGGCGCGCTCTATCTGCCCTGTGCAATTCGCCCGGAACCCTCCGGGCCGCGTCGCTTTTCTCTTGAGTCCGCTTGGCCTATAAGCGACGCAGCGTTACAGGACATACTGCCGCAGGCGGCAGGAGCATGCGTTGAGGACGGTATGAGCAAGAACACCCACGATTCCGACGTCGCCTTCATTCAGGCGCTGGCAGAGCTTCTGCGCGAGAACGACCTGACCGAATTGCAGGTCAAACGGGAATACGCGGATAATGACAGCCTGAACGTGCGTGTGAGCCGCATGCAGCCACAGGCGCAACCTCAGCAAATGCACGTGCCCGCCGCTCCAGCCCCTGCCGCCGCATCCGCCCCGGCGCAAGGCTCCGCTCCTGCCGCGCAAGAAGCGCCGGAAGATCCCGCAGCGCATCCCGGCGCCGTGCTCTCGCCCATGGTCGGCACGGTCTACCTGCAGCCCGAGCCCGGCGCGGGCGCCTTCATCAAGGTGGGCGATGCGGTCTCCGAAGGCGACACGCTCCTCATCGTCGAGGCGATGAAGACCATGAACCATATCCCCGCGCCCGCCTCGGGCACCGTCAAGCGCATCCTCGTCGAGGATGGCGCGCCCGTGGAATACGGCGCTCCGCTCGTTATCGTCGAGTGAGAGGCATCCCATGTTCGACAAGATCCTGATCGCCAACAGAGGCGAGATCGCGCTTCGCGTCATCCGCGCCTGCCGCGAGATGGGCATCGCATCGGTCGCCGTGCACTCGACCGCCGATGCGGACGCGATGCATGTCCGCATGGCCGACGAGACCATCTGCATCGGCCCGGCCTCCTCGACCGACAGCTACCTGTCCTTCCCGGCGATCATCTCGGCCTGTGAGGTCACCGGCGCACAGGCGATCCATCCCGGCTACGGCTTCCTGTCGGAGAATGCGCGTTTCGTGCAGATCGTGGAGGATCACGGGCTGACCTTCATCGGCCCGAAGGCCGAGCATATCCGCGTCATGGGCGACAAGATCACCGCCAAGGAGACGATGAAGAACCTCGGCGTGCCTTGCGTTCCCGGCTCCGAAGGCGGCGTGCCCGATCTCGAAACCGCGCAGAAGCTCGGCGAGGAGATGGGATACCCGGTCATCATCAAGGCCACCGCCGGCGGCGGCGGGCGCGGCATGAAGGTCGCCAATTCAGCCGCCGAGATGGAGCGCGCCTTCCAGACCGCGCGGTCCGAGGGCAAGGCCGCTTTCGGCAACGACGAAGTCTATATCGAGAAATATCTCACCACCCCGCGCCATATCGAGATCCAGGTCTTCGGTGACGGCAAGGGCAACGCGGTGCATCTCGGAGAGCGGGATTGCTCGCTCCAGCGGCGCCATCAGAAGGTGCTCGAAGAGGCGCCCGGCCCCATCATCACCGAGGAAGAGCGCGCGCGGATCGGCAAGATCTGCGCCGATGCGGTGGCCGAGATCGGCTATGCCGGCGCGGGCACCATCGAGTTCCTTTACGAGAACGGCGAGTTCTACTTCATCGAGATGAACACCCGTTTGCAGGTGGAACACCCTGTGACCGAGGCGATCTTCGGCGTGGACCTCGTGCGCGAACAGATTCGCGTCGCCGCGGGCCAGCCCTTGTCCTTCTCTCAGGACGACCTGACCATCCAGGGTCACGCCATCGAAGCGCGGATCAACGCCGAGAAGCTGCCGAATTTCGCGCCCTCGCCCGGCAAGATCACGCAGTATCACGCGCCGGGCGGCCTCGGGGTGCGGATGGATAGCGCACTCTATCAGGGCTACAAGATCCCGCCCTATTACGACAGCCTGATCGGCAAGCTCATCGTGCATGGCCGCGACCGTGAGGAAGCGCTCGCGCGTCTCGACCGGGCGCTCGGCGAGCTGATCGTGGACGGTGTCGATACGACGATCCCGCTCTTCCGGATGCTGCTCGAGAACGAGGACGTTCGGCGCGGCGATTACAACATTCACTGGCTCGAACACTGGCTCGAAGCCACGTTCGGGCAGGCGTGAGTGTCTCCCCTGAGCTGATTCTACAGGCGTACCGCGTCGGGGTATTCCCGATGGCGGAAAGCCGGGACGACCCTGATATCTTCTGGGTCGACCCGAAGCTGCGCGGCATCTTCCCGCTGGACGGTTTCCACATCTCGCGGAGCCTCCGCCGGGTCATCCGGCAGGACCGGTTCGACGTGACCCTTGACCGTGACTTTTCGGGGGTCATGACCGGCTGTGCGGATCGCGACGAGACCTGGATCAACGAGGAGATCACGCGGGTCTACGAGGCGCTGCATGCTTCTGGCGATGCCCATTCCCTCGAGGTCTGGCGCGGTGACGCTCTTGTGGGCGGGGTCTACGGCGTCGTGATCGGGGGGGCATTCTGCGGCGAGAGCATGTTCTCGCGCGAGCGTGACGCGTCGAAAGTGGCGCTGGCCTGGCTGGTCGATCACTTGCGGCGGACGGGCTTCGTGCTCTTTGACACGCAATTTCTGACCCATCACCTCGCCTCGCTCGGCGCGGTGGAGATTCCCCGCGCCGAGTATCACAAGCGGCTGCGCGCGGCTTTGCAGCTAAATCCCGATTTCCTTTCCCTGCCGCTGGCAGGCTCGGGTCACGAGGTGGTGCAGCGCAGCACCCAGACGTCGTAGCGCGGGTGATCCATCGGGTTGAGCGCCGGGGCAGAGGCGATCATCCAGCCTGAAAACACCGGATCCGCCACACCGACCTCACGAACCGTCAGGTAGGCATAGGCATCGCGCGCCGGATCACCTGCAGGATAGCGGCAATCCTCTAGTACGACCTCGATCCGCCCGGACGCTTGGGTCGCTCCCGCGGATACCGTAATGTCCTCGGTTGTGCCGTTCAGCTTGTCGAGCGTCCGGAGCACCGCCCCGCTCCCGGATTCCGCCTCTTGCCCAAGCGCCGGTGCCGCGGCGAGGATGAGCGCGGCCGCGAGCCTCAATTGCCGCGTCACTCCGGGCTCCACGCCTCGTAATCGGAGCGTTCGGCCGGTTGGGCCTGACGGATCGAGCCTTTCGGGGCATAGGCCAGCGCCGTGCCCGTCAGGTTTTCGATATGCGGCTTTTCCCACGATTTATGCGGCAACGGATTGTCGGTGGGCGGCTCCTTGTACGTGTGGTGGAGCCAGCCGTGCCAGTTCGGGTCGATGCGGGTGGCTTCGGCCTCACCGTTGTAGATCACCCAACGCCGCTTGCCGTCGCGGGTCTGGTAGAACACGTTGCCCTGCGCGTCCTCGCCCACCTTCACGCCGTGACGCCAGGTCCAGAGCTGGGTGTTGAGCGTTTGGCCGTTCCACCAGGTCACGGCGCGCAGAAGGGTATTCATGATCCCCATGGAAGGAACCTCATTGCATGGCTTCGGGGCCGGGTATGCACCATCCCCCGCCATGCGTCCAGTGATCGGCTGACGCAGGTCACGACAATGCGCGGCAAAAGGCCCGCAGGAGCCTGAAAAACGACAAGGGCTCGCCCTCGAATGACTATGGCGACAGCTTGCGCTCTGCTATCGTGGCGCGAAACGAGGCCATGAGCAGAGCCATGAAAGATATCGCGATCGCCACAACCTGCCTCGGCGTGCAGGTGCCGCATTCCCCATTTCTGAACGAAACCCGGATCGAGCGGATCGCCGCCGCGCGCTACGAGGGCGATGAGATCAAGGGAGCGCTGCACGTGGTGCGACCCGAGGATCGCATCGTCGAAATGGGTGCCGGGATCGGGGTCGTCGGCGCGGTCGCCGCGCATCAGGGCAAGCCGGAACGCGTGGTCTCTTTCGAGGCGAACCCTGCCCTCATCGAGCATATCGAGGCGCTCTATGCGCTGAACGGGCTCGAAGATCGGATCTGCGTGCGCAATTGCGTCGTGCTGTCCGATCCAGACGCACCCGAAACCGTCACCTTCCACGTTCACGCCTCCTATCTCGGCTCGTCGCTGATCGAACCCGAAGCGCGCCGCTCCACGGCGGTGGAGGTGCCTTCGACCAGGTGGGAGAGCGTCCGCGAAGAGATCGCGCCGACGATCCTGATCTGCGACATCGAAGGCGGCGAGCTCGACTTCCTGCGCCACGCCGACCTGTCCGGCCTGCGCGCCGTCGTCATGGAATTCCATCCCGGCGCCTATGGCCGCGAAGGCATGCGCGAATGCAAGCGCATCCTCGAGACGGCTGGCTTTGCCAAGGTCGAAGAGGTCTCGACCCGGCTTGTCTGGACCGCGACCCGCGAGGTCTGAGATGGACGGAACGGGCATCACGCAGGACAAGCCGCGGCCCGATGGCGGCTGGTCGCACGAGATCGAGGACGTGCCGGGCGCATTGGTCGTGCCGCCCACCGAGAGCGCCTTCCGGCAGGCCGCGGGTGTTTTGCGCGCCGACGGATCCCATTGCGAGACAGGTGCGTTCTGGCGGAACCACCGCCCGCTGACACTGACGCCCGACGCGCCCGCCGGCGAGGTGGAGACGCTTGAGGGACGCTGGCTCTGGGCCGGGGTGCTCTGGGTGCATTTCGGGCATTTCCTCGTGGAAAGCACGGGGCGTCTCTGGGGCCTCGACGCGTCACAACAGGAATTCGACGGCATCCTCTACATCCCGAAGCGCCCCGCCCGCGGCGAAGAGATCGCCGGCTGGCAGCGCGCTTTCTGGGGGCTTGCGGGGATCGACCTGCCCGTCCATGTCGCCACCGCCCCGACGCGGGTCGAAACCCTCGTCGTGCCCGGCCAGGGCTTCGGGCTCGGCGAGATCATCAGCGGGACGCCAGCCTTCCGATCCTTCATGACGCGTTTTGCCGAGGATATCGCGCCCGACGGTCCGGAGCGGCTGTATATCTCGCGCTCGAAGCTGGGGCTCTCCAAGGGTGGTCTTATCGGCGAAGAGCGCCTCGAACACGAGCTTGCCGCGCAGGGCTACGAGATTTTCCATCCGCAGGATCACGACCTGCCGACGCAGATCGCGCGTTACAAGGCCGCGAAGCAGATCCTGGCAGCGGAAGGCTCGGCCTTGCATCTTTTCGGCTTCGTGGGCCGCTCCGATCAGAAAGTTGCCATGGTCCTGCGCCGCCAATCGGGCGCGACGGACATGATCGCCGAGCATCTCCGCAGCTTCTGCGGGATCGAGACGGTTCAGATCGAGACATTGCAGCGCATCTTGAAGAAGAAGGGCGGCTACAAGAAGCGCCACGACCTTGGCGTGATTCACATGGAGCAGCTGCGCCAAGCGCTCGTCGCCAACGGTTTCATCGAGGACACAGCGCCATGGAAAACGCTCCGGTGGGGCGATGTGCGGCGCGTGATCGGCGACAAATACGAGCCGAGAAAGCGCTAGAGCCGCTCAGGCGAACAAAAAAGGCGGCCCCATCGGGCCGCCTTTTCCTTATCTGATCTCTGGCTTGCTCAGCTCGCCGAGGTGGCTTCCTTCTTCTGATCGGCGTAGATCATCAGGGGTTTCGCCTCGGAGGTCACGGCCTCCTCGTTGACGACGACCTCGACCACCTCGTCCATGCCCGGCAATTCGAACATCGTGTCCAGCAGGATGTCTTCGAGGATGGAGCGCAGGCCGCGCGCACCCGTCTTGCGGGCGATGGCTTTCAGCGCGATGGCCTTCAGCGCATCGTCGGTGAAGGTCAGGACCGTGTCCTCGATCTCGAACAGGCGCTGGTACTGCTTCACGAGCGCGTTCTTCGGCTGCGTCAGGATCGTGACCAGCGCGTCCTCGTCGAGATCCTCGAGCGTCGCCAGAACCGGAAGCCGGCCGACGAATTCCGGGATCAGCCCGAATTTCAGAAGGTCCTCTGGTTCGAGATCCTGGAAGATCTCGCCGACATTGCGATCCTCGACACCGCGCACATCCGCACCGAAGCCCATGGCCGAGCCCTTGCCGCGCTGCGCGATGATCTTGTCGAGCCCGGCGAACGCACCACCGCAGATGAACAGGATGTTGGTGGTGTCCACCTGCAGGAATTCCTGCTGCGGATGCTTGCGCCCGCCCTGCGGCGGAACCGAGGCGACGGTGCCTTCCATCAGCTTCAGAAGCGCCTGCTGCACGCCCTCGCCCGACACGTCGCGCGTGATCGACGGGTTCTCGGACTTGCGGGTGATCTTGTCGACCTCGTCGATATAGACGATGCCGCGCTGCGCCCGCTCCACGTTGTATTCGGAGGATTGCAGCAGCTTGAGGATGATGTTCTCCACATCCTCGCCCACGTATCCGGCTTCGGTCAGAGTTGTGGCATCGGCCATCGTGAAGGGCACATCGAGAATGCGCGCCAGCGTCTGCGCGAGCAGCGTCTTGCCGCAGCCCGTAGGGCCGATCAGCAGGATGTTCGACTTGTTCAACTCGATATCCGAGCTCTTGGCCGAATGATTCAGACGCTTGTAGTGGTTGTGCACCGCCACCGAGAGAACGCGCTTGGCCTTGATCTGGCCGATCACGTAATCGTCGAGGATCTGGCAGATCTCCATCGGGGTGGGCACGCCATCCGTGGATTTCAGGCCGGTGCCTTTCGTCTCTTCGCGGATGATGTCCATGCACAGCTCGACGCATTCGTCGCAGATGAACACCGTCGGACCGGCGATGAGCTTGCGGACCTCGTGCTGGCTCTTGCCGCAGAAGCTGCAATAGAGGGTATTCTTGCTGTCGCCGCCGTTATTCGTCGCCATCACAAACCTTTCTCGGCCGTTTTGAGCTTGGGGCGGTGGCGCTTGTGCCTCTCGGCCACCCCGTTTCGCCAAGTCCCGGAAGATTAGGATAGCCTTGCCGGGCCTACAATCGCAAATTCGTCGCGGGGGCCCAGGATAGCCCCCCGCCGTTAAGCGGAGATTAAGACTTGGCGTCTTCCAGCGCCGCGCGGCTCTGAACGATCTCGTCGATCAGGCCCCATTCCTTCGCGGATCCGGGCGACATGAAGTTGTCGCGCTCGAGCGCCTTTTCCACCGTCTCGTAATCCTGGCCGGTATGGTGGACGTAGATCTCGTTCAGACGCTTTTTCAGCTTCAGCGTCTCTTCGGCGTGGATCATGATATCCGTCGCCTGGCCCTGGTAGCCGCCTGACGGCTGGTGCACCATGACGCGGCTGTTGGGCAGCGAGAAGCGCATGTCCTTCTCACCTGCGGTCAGCAGGAGCGAGCCCATCGAGGCCGCCTGGCCGATCACCAGCGTGGACACCGCCGGCTTGATGTACTGCATCGTGTCGTAGATCGACAGCCCCGAGGTAACGACCCCGCCCGGGCTGTTGATATACATGGAGATCTCCTTGTTCGGGTTCTCCGCCTCGAGGTGCAGAAGCTGCGCCACGATCAGGCTCGACATACCGTCATGCACCGGCCCCGAGAGGAAGATGATCCGTTCCTTCAGAAGGCGAGAGAAGATGTCATAGGCCCGCTCCCCGCGGCTGGTCTGTTCGACCACCATGGGAACGAGTGTGTTCATGTATGTCTCGAAAGGATCGGTCATCGCGCCTGCCTCGGTCGGTGTTGGGAAATCCGGTCGGAAAACCTTGGTCGCAAGAGTCTTAGTGGTCGCCTCGGGGGGCTGCAAGGGGACGGCTTTGTCGAATTGTCGATGTCGCAGCCTTGGCGCGTTGAAGCTTCCCGCCCCGCCCCTACCCTTCCCGGCAGACAAGCCAGGAGCCAGAAATGACGACGCAGACGGCACTCGCCGCCTTCCCGCCGAGCCGCGAGGATGGCCTCGCACGCCTGAAAGACTTCGTGCCGCAGGCAGGCCGCGACTATGCGACACGGCGGAACTTCGACCTCGGGCAAGGCGCGCATGACAACGTCTCCTGCCTCTCGCCCTACTTGCGACACCGGCTCGTGACCGAGGAAGAAGTCCTGAACGCCGTCCTTTCGAAGCATTCGCGCAGCGAAGCCGAAAAGTTCATTCAGGAGGTTTTCTGGCGCACCTATTTCAAGGGCTGGCTCGAGATGCGACCGCCGGTCTGGGGTGGATACTGGTCGGAGCTGACCTTTGCCTGGGATCAGGTGCAGACGCAGTCGGGCCTGCGCCGCGCCTGGGAAGAGGCCTGCCGCGGCGAGACGGGCATCGAGTGTTTCGACGCCTGGGCGCATGAGCTTGTCGAGACCGGCTACCTGCACAATCACGCCCGGATGTGGTTCGCCTCGATCTGGATCTTCACGCTGAACCTGCCCTGGGCCCTCGGCGCGGATTTCTTCCTGCGTCATCTCTGCGACGGCGATCCGGCGTCCAATACGCTCGGCTGGCGCTGGGTCGCGGGGCTGCAGACGCCGGGCAAGACCTATCTTGCCCGTGCCTCCAACATTCGCAAATACACCGAAGACCGCTTTCATCCCAAATGGCAGCTGGCCGGTGAGGCCCCCGCGGTCAACGGATCGGAGAACCCGGCGCCGATGGCCGCGCCAGATGGTGACAGGCTCGATCCTGCAAGCCCTTGTGTCTTCCTTTTGCACGAGGACGACCTCTCGCCCGGCTGGCTGTTCGATCTCGGCCTTGAGCCGGAGGCCAGCGCGACGCTCGATACGACCGGGCGAATGAGCATGCTGACCCCCGCCGAACATGTGAGCGCCTTCAAGAGCCGCGCTATCGCTGATGCCGTCGCGCGACATGAAGATCGGCTCGGCCCGGTGACATCTGGCCTTTCGGACGCGAAAGCGATCGTCGACTGGGCCCGCGACCACGGCGCGTCGCGCATCGTGACGTCCTATGCGCCGGTCGGCCCGACAGCCGATCTCTTGCGCGAGATCGAAGGCATCGAGGTTGTCCGCCCGCTCCGCGCTTTCGATGCCCGCGCATGGCCTTACGCTACGAAGGGGTTCTTCAAGTTCAAGGACAAGATCCCGGAACTCTTGGGCGAGTTGCGGGGGCTTCGCGTCGCCTGAGAGCGCCGTTCGGCAAGGGTTTCCGGATGGAACACCTCCAGCTTCCCGACTGCGCCCAAAATAAGATGTCTTCTAATTAGATGTATTACCGATGCGGTCCGGCTTGAAATCGGTTAGACTCTTGGCGTGACGCACGGCGTACCTTAGGTCACCTTCGTGCGATGCGCCCGAGGCAAGGCCGGCAGAGGCCAAGGATTGCGACGATGGAACCCGAACAAGACGTGATGGACGCAAGCGATGGCGACATCGCCCAGATGCGCGAAAGCGCGGGCGAAGCGGCACGTTTTCTCAAGGCGATCGGCCATGAGGGGCGGCTCATGCTACTCTGTCATCTCGTCGAGGGCGAGAAAAGCGTGACCGAGCTCGAACATCTTCTCGGCTCGCGGCAGGCGGCGGTGAGCCAGCAGCTTGCGCGGCTGCGCGCGGAGAACCTCGTTGCGCCGCGCCGCGATGGGAAGACGATCTATTACCGGCTCGCGGACCGCAAGGTGCAGACCATGCTGGACTGCGTGCACGGGCTGTTCTGCAAGACGCATACCTGACGCCCCGGCCGCTTCGGCCTTTTCATCCGAGCCGCCCTGAGGCAGAGCGGGCGCGCAGCCGATACGGATCCGTCCCATGCGCGTCACTCTCGTCATCTTCACGATCTGGCTCGCCGGCCTCGGCGGCGCGGGGCAATATGCCAAGCTCGCGGCCGGGTTCGGTGCACTGAGCGAGGCTTATCCCGGCGCGGGTGCGGCACTCGGTTTCGCAGTGTCGCTGCTGAGTTTCCTCGGACTTCTCTTCGGCCTCTATGCCGGGCGGCTGGTGGCACGGTTCGGAGCCAAGCGCGCCCTGATCGGAGGTCTTGTCCTCGGCGCGGCCATGTCGGGGATCGAGGCGCTTTTGCCGGCTTTGCCGATCTTCCTTGCCGCACGCCTGATCGAAGGACTGTCGCACCTCGCGATCGTGGTCGCCGCGCCGACTCTGATCGCGGAGACCGCGCCCGAGCGGATGCGTCCGGCGGCGATGACGCTCTGGAGCACGTTTTTCAGCGTCGCTTTCGCGCTCGCGGCCTTCGCTGGACCTGCAGTCATCGAGGCATACGGGCTGAGCGGCCTTCTCTTCGGTCACGCCGCCTATCTTCTGGCGATGGCGGCTATCCTCGCGCCGGTTCTGCCCCGCCCCGAAAGATCCGAGCCCGCAGGCGAAAGCGATGGCATCCTCCGGCGTCACGTCCGGCTCTATGGCAATCCGTGGCTTTCGGCTCCGGGCTGGGGATGGCTGTTCTACACGTTCACCTTCGTCGCGGTGCTGACGCTGCTGCCCGAGGTCGCGCCGGGCGCGCCGCTTTGGCTCGCGACCGCGCTGCCACTCGCCGCGATCATGACGTCGCTCACCCTGGGCGTCGTGCTGCTGTCGCGCTTCAGCGCGGTGCAGATCTCAGTCGCCGGGTTCGGATTATCGGCCATTCTGACGCTTGCCCTGCTCGCCACCGGCGGGGCGACCTGGGCGCTGCTGGGCCTGTTCCTCTGCCTCGGGCTGGTGCAGGCGGCAGGCTTTGCGGCGGTGCCGCAGCTGGCCCATACGGCAAGTGACAGGGCGATGGCCAACGGCGCGATCGCGCAGATGGGGAACCTTGGAAACCTGACCGGCACACCGGTCCTGCTGGCACTGCTGTCGGTCGCGGGGCGCGACGCGGCGCTCCTGACGCTGGTGGCCTGCTACGTTGCAGGGGCGGGCGCCCATGCTGTCCTCGGAGCGCGCCGCGCGGCTCAGGACGCCTCGGCCAGCCGCGCCACGTAACGCGCCAGCGTGTCGATCTCGAGATTGACGCGGTCGCCAAGCTCGGTCGCACCCCAGGTGGTCGCCTCTTTGGTATGCGGAATGAAATTCACCCAGAAATCGCGCCCGTCGACATCGTTCACGGTCAGCGACGTGCCGTTGAGCGCAACCGATCCTTTCGGCGCGATGAAGCGCGCCAGATGTTCAGGTGCGCGGAAGGTGATGCGCGTGCTGTCGCCGTCGTTTTCCATCTTCACGACCTCGGCGACACCGTCGACATGGCCCGAGACGATATGCCCGCCAAGCTCATCGCCGACGCGGAGCGCGCGCTCGAGGTTCACGCGGTAGCCCACGGACCACGCGCCGATATTGGTCTTGGAGACGCTTTCGGCGCTGATCTCCACGTCGAACCAATCGGCCCCGACCGCGATGGCCGTCAGGCACACCCCGTCGCAGGCGATGGAGGCGCCGATCTCGATTGTGCTGGTGTCGTAGCCGGTGGTGAGCCGCGCGCGCAGGTCGCCGCGCTGCTCGAGCTCGCGCACCTCTCCGACATCGGTGATCAATCCGGTGAACATGGCTTTGCGTCCCTTCGCCTTGGCGGCCCAAGCGGACAGGTGCCGCAAGGGGCCATATTTTCGCCCATCTCAAGGGGTAGTAAGGTGCGTCGACACGGCTGGAGATAAACTGCCCCAATGCCTTACGCAACCGGAGACAAGCGGGTCTTCCTCTTTCTGCAGGGCCCGCATGGACCGTTCTTTCATCGCCTCGGCGCGATGCTGCGAAAGACCGGCGCCGAGGTCTGGCGCGTGGGCTTCAATGCGGGCGACCGCGCTTTCTGGTTCCACCCCCGGAGCTACCTGCCCTATCGCGGAACCGCAGAGGACTGGCCGGCCGAGTTCATCGCTCTCGTCGAGGAAAAAGGCGTCACCGACATCGTGCTTTACGGCGATGTCCGCAGCATTCACGCCAATGCCGTCGAGGAGGCGCGGGCGCGCGGCCTGACCGTCCACGTCTTCGAGGAAGGCTACATGCGGCCCTATTGGGTCACTTACGAGCGCGGCGGCTCGAACGGACATTCGCGGCTGATGCAGATGTCGGTCGAGGACATGCAGGCGGCGCTCGCCCTGTCCGACATGGAAGCGCCGCTGCCGCCCGCCCATTGGGGCGACATGCGCCAGCACATTTTCTACGGCGCGCTCTACCATTGGTTCGTGATGTTCCGGAACGGCGATTACCGCAGCTTCCGCCCGCACCGGTCGCTTCCCGTGACCAAGGAATTCCAGCTCTACCTCAAGCGGCTTCTCCTGATGCCGTTCGGATGGGCCGAGCGTGTGCTCGAGACCGCGCGCATCCGCTATGGCGGCTTTCCCTATCACCTTGTCCTGCTGCAACTCGAACACGATTCCAGTTTCCAGCAGCACTCGCCATTCGACACGATGCCGGACTTCCTCAAACTGGTGATCGAAGGCTTCGCCAAGGGCGCGGCGGGACACCACCACCTCGTCTTCAAAGCGCACCCCCTCGAGGATGGCCGCGTGCCGGTACGCCGCACGATCAGGGATCTGGCTCGCGCCCACGGCGTGTCTGACCGCGTGCATTACGTGCGCGGCGGCAAGCTCGCGCAGCTTCTGAACGATGCGCGCACGGCGGTGACGGTGAACTCGACCGCGGCGCAGCAGGTGCTATGGCGCGGCATACCTCTCAAGGTCTTCGGCGAGGCAGTCTATGCCAAGCCGGAATTCGTCTCCACCCAGCCCTTGCCTGAATTCTTCGCGCAGCCGACCCGGCCCGACAACCGCGCCTACAAGGATTACCGGCGATACCTGCTCGAGACGAGCCAGCTTCCGGGCGGCTTTTACTCGGCGCGCGGGCGCCGCCAGCTTCTGCGGCAGGTGGTCGACATGATGCTCTCGCCCGACGACCCCTATGAAGCGCTCTCGCGCGGCACCGCGGCCCCACGGCAACAGTTGCGCGCGGTGACCTGAGACCCCGGACGCTCAACGCTTTCTTTTCCTGACCTTTCTGGCTACGGTTTTCCAAAAAAGCACCGAGGCAGAGAAAAACAGGTCGAGGAGACCGAGCAGTGGCAGCCGTAAAATCCCGGTGGGCGCGGGGCGTCGCCCTTTTAGTCGCGACGTCGATCCTGGCGTCCTGCGGCCTACCTCGCGTGGGCCCGAACAAACGTGAAATCTATGCAGGCTCCGTTCAGCGCGAAGGCGACGCCTTCATCGTGTCGGTCAACGACCGCGTGACGCGGGCAACCGCCCTTGTCCCCTCCTTCGGCTTTACAGAACAATTCCAGAATGCCGGCGTTCTTGGCTCCGACGTGATCTCACCGGGCGACATCCTTGGCCTGACGATCTGGGAGAACGTCGATGATGGCCTTCTCGCGGGGGAAGGCGTGAACGCCACCGCGCTCGAAGAGGTGCAGGTCGACGGCGCGGGCTTCATCTTCGTGCCGTATGCAGGACGGATCCGCGCGGCGGGCAACACGCCGGAGGCTGTCCGCCAAATCATCACCGACCGTCTCTCCGACCAGACCCCGGACCCGCAGGTGCAGGTACGCCGCGTGGCGGGCGACGGCTCCACGGTGACGGTCATCAGCGAAGCGGGCACGTCCGGTGTCTTCGCCATCGAGCGCCCGACGCGGACCTTGTCGGCGATGCTGGCCCAGGCCGGCGGAATCGCCATTCCCCCAGAGATCGCGCAGATCACAGTGCAACGCGGCGGCCATACCGGGAAGATCTGGTTCCAGGATCTCTATGAGAACCCGCACATGGACATTGCGCTCCGCGGCGGCGACAAGATCCTGATTTCCGAAGATACCCGCGCCTTTACCGCGCTCGGCGCGACGGGCAGCCAGGCGCGCGTGCCCTTCGAGACGCAGACCCTGTCGGCAGTCGAGGCGCTGGCGACCGTGGGCGGCCTCGTTGCGACCGCGTCCGATCCGACCGGCGTCTTCATCTTCCGCAACGAGCCTGCCGAGATCGCAAACCAGGTGCTCGGACGCACGGATCTGCAAGGCGCGCAGCGGATGGTTTACGTGCTCGACCTGACGCAGCCGAACGGAATGTTCACCGCGCGCGACTTCGTGGTGAGGGATGACGATACGCTCTATGTCACCGAAGCCCCGTTCGTACAGTGGGACAAGACGATCTCCGCCCTGACCGGCTCGCTGGGCTCGGTCACCGCGATCGGCGATCTTGCGACATCGGTCGACGACCTCGCTACGGGCGGGCTCTGACAGGCATGCCCGGCACAGGGCCGGAACCGAACGCCGGGGGCGAAGGTCCCCGGCGTCTTTGCGTCTACACGCGGAAACTCCGCTTTGACGCCCGGCTGGTCCGCATCCTGACGCTCGCGGGCTGGCAGGTCTCGCTGGGCACACCCCGAGAGGGTGATGCCGTCGGGGTATGGGGCGCCTCGCCCCTTGCCCACCGAGGCGAACGCGTTGCCGAGGCGAAGGACGCGCCGCTCGTTCGGATCGAAGACGCCTTCCTCCGCTCGCTCTTTCCCGGCCGTGCGGGCGAGCCGCCGCTCGGCCTTCTGATCGATACCAGCGGCGCACATTTCGATCCTTCGACGCCATCCGATCTGGAGCGATTGCTGGCGGAGCATCCGCTCGACGACGCGCAGCTTCTGGCGCGAGCCCGCGCCGCGATCGCCCGCATTCGCACGAGCCATCTGACGAAATACGCTGCGACGCGCACCGATCTCGCCCCGCCTGAGCCAGGCTACGTTCTTGTCATCGACCAGACCCGTGGCGATGCCTCGGTGACGGCCTCGGGCGGCGACCGGATGCGGTTTCTCGAAATGCTCTTTCACGCGCGGGAGGCCCATCCCGGCGCCCGCATCCTCATCCGCACTCATCCCGAGACGACAGCAGGCCACAGGCCCGGCCATTTCGAGGAAAGCGACCTTGGGCAAGGACTCGCCTTTCACGACGGGAATATCTCGCCCTGGATGCTCCTAGATGGGGCGGTCGCGGTCTACACCGTGTCGTCGCAGCTGGGCTTCGAGGCGATCCTCGCGGGGCACCGCCCGCATGTCTTCGGCCAGCCCTTCTATGCTGGCTGGGGCCTGACCGAGGACGCCTTTCCAATCGACCGCCGCCAGCGCAAGCTCACCCGCGCACAGCTCTTCGCGGCGGCGATGATCCTCTATCCAGTCTGGTACGACCCCTATCGCGACCGCCGCGCCGACCTCGAAGACGTGATCGCGACGCTCGAGGCCGAGGCGCGCGCCTGGCGCGAGGACCGCACAGGCTGGGTCGCTCGCGGCATGCGGCTCTGGAAGCGAAGCGCGCTGCAAGATTTCTTTGGCGGCACCAAGCGGCTGATCTTCGAGGACAACGCCTCCAAGGCGAGGCAGCGCGCCGAAGCGGAGGGACGCCGCCTCATGGCCTGGGCTGGCAAGACCGAGCCGGACGAAGACATCGTCCGCGTGGAGGACGGGTTCCTGCGTTCGCGCGGGCTTGGCGCGGAGCTGATCCCGCCGCTGTCGCTCGCCCTTGACGATTTGGGGATCTACTACGATCCGCAGCGCCCCTCGCGCCTCGAAACGCTGATTGCCGAGAGCCCGTCCCTGCCCGCCGATGCGCTCGACCGCGCGCGGCGGCTGATCCGGTTTCTCACGCGCGAGGGGCTGTCGAAATACAATCTCGCGGGGGACTTGCCGAAATTGCCGCCGGGCTATCGCATCCTCGTGCCCGGCCAGGTGGAAGACGACGCCTCGATCCTGAGGGGCGCGGACGAGGTCGGCACCAACGCGGAGCTCTTGCGGCGTGCGCGCGCGAGCAATCCGGGCGCAAAGATCCTTTGGAAGCCGCACCCGGACGTCCTGGCGGGCTTGCGGACCGGAGAGGTCAAGAACCCCGAAGCCTATGCGGACCTGACGCTTGGCGGTGTCGATATCGGCGAGGCGCTGAACGCTGTGGACGAGGTCTGGACCATCACATCCCTCACCGGCTTCGAGGCACTTATTCGGGGCTGCCGCGTCGTGACGCTCGGCACGCCTTTCTATGCAGGATGGGGTCTGACGCGCGATCTCGGGCGCGTGCCGGCGCGGCGGCGGGGTGGGCCGGAGATCTCGCTCGAGGGGCTGGTGCACGCAACGCTCATTGCCTATCCGCGCTACCGCGATCCGGTCACGGGCCGCCCCTGCCCGGTCGAAGTCGTGGCGGAGCGGCTCGCGGCGGGCGATCTGCCCAAGATCGGGCCGTTTCATCGCGGGCTGTCGAAACTGCAAGGGTTGTTCGCGAGCCAATCGCGGCTCTGGCGCTAGGAAAACGCGGAAACGCGCGGTTTTCCCGGCGCGGAAACCACCCGGTCAGACCGGCCGCCAGACATGCAGGACATCCGCGCCCACCGCGCGGCTCTCGATCAGCTCGAAACGCGGCGCATCCGCGAGCCGTCCGACGCCAAGCGCGCCGAGCCCTGGACGCCCCTCTGCGCCAAGCACAACGCCTGCGGTGAAGCCGACCAATTCGTCGACGAGCCCCGCACCGAGGAGCGTCGCGGCAAGGGCCCCGCCGCCTTCGCAGAATACGCGGGTCAAGCCGCGCTCCCCGAGCGCCTCCAGCGCCGAAAGCGGATCGATCTGGCGTCCCGCGAGCCGGCACGGCAAGAGCGTCGCACCCAGACCTTCCCATGCCTCGCGGATCTCGGGCCGGATGTCGGGCCCGTGGCAGATCCAGACCGGCGCCTCCTGCGCTGTGCGGGCGAGCTGACCCATCAGCGGCAGATCAAGGAGCCGCGAGACCACCACGCGCACCGGCTGACGACGCGCGCCGAAGCCGCGCACGGTCAGCGCCGGATCGTCCGCCCGCGCGGTGCCCGCACCCACCATGACTGCGTCCGAGCGCGCCCGCGCGCCGTGAACCCAGACCCGTGCCTCGGGGCCTGTGATCCATTGGCTCTCGCCGCTGGCAGTCGCGATGCGTCCATCGAACGAACTGGCAAGCTTCAATGTCACACGGGGCCGGCCGCGCTGAATGCGGGCGAGGAAGCCCGCGTGATCCTCAGCCGCCTCCGCGGCCAGAACGCCGGTCGTCACCTCGATCCCCGCTGCACGAAGCGAAGCGAAGCCTCGACCGGAAACGCGCGGATCGCTGTCAGCGAAGGGAGAGACGACGCGGGCGACCCCGGCCGCGATCAGTGCCTCGGTACAAGGAGGCGTCAGACCGTGATGGGCACAGGGCTCAAGCGTGACATAGGCTGTCGCGCCCCGCGCGGCCTCGCCGGCCCCGCGCAGCGCCTCGGTCTCGGCATGGGGTCGTCCGCCAGCTTGCGTCCAGCCGCGCCCGACGATGCGCCCGTCCCGCACGATCACGCAACCGACGGCCGGGTTGGGCCAGGTCTGCCCCATACACCGGCGGCCCAGGCTCAGGGCATGGGCCATATGGCGCTCGTCTTCCCCGGTCACTTGTCGGGCGGTCTGAGCTCGCTCACGAACTTGTCGAAATCGTCCGCGGCCTGGAAATTCTTGTAGACGCTGGCGAAGCGGACATAGGCCACGGTGTCGATCCGCGCGAGCGCCTCCATGACGATCTCGCCGATCTGCTTGGAGGGAATGTCCGTCTCGCCCATGCTTTCGAGCCGCCGCACGATACCCGATATCATCTGGTCGATGCGTTCGGGCTCCACGGGCCGCTTCTGCATTGCGATCCGGATCGAGCGTTCGAGCTTGTCACGGTCGAAATCCTCGCGCCGCCCGTTGGTCTTGATGACCACCAGATCGCGCAGCTGAACCCGCTCATAGGTCGTGAAACGCCCGCCACAGGCCGGACAGAACCGCCGACGCCTGATCGAGACATGATCCTCGGCAGGCCGCGAATCCTTCACCTGTGTGTCGATATTTCCGCAAAACGGGCAGCGCATGCACCGTCCCCCTTGGTCTTTTCTGCCTCAAAAATGGGGTTGGCCCCCACTTATCCACAGTCACTATAGGAGCTTGGCCATAATTTGGGTAGAGGGGATTTTCACCCCCTATATGGAGGGTTGGTCATGCAACAGATGGGCCGCGACCTGCCGCATATGCGGCGCATCGCGATGCTCGAAGAGATAAATTCCTTGCCAGGTGCCACCCGGCCTTGATGGGAACGGACAGCGAGACGGGCAGCATCGCGGCCTTGATATGCCCCGGCATGTCGTCGGGGCCCTCGTAGGTGTGCGTGAGGTAGGACATCGACGGATCGCTCGTCGGCGGCACGAGCCGCTGCATATAGGCCAGAAGATCGTGACGAACTTCGGGATCGGCATTTTCCTGGATCAGCAAGCTGGCCGATGTGTGGCGAATAAAAAGGGTGAGCAGACCATCGCCTGTCACCCAAGAGGCCACCTCGTCGGTGAACTCGTAGAGGCCCTGCCCGCGCGTCGCGATCGTGAAGGTCGTTTGCATGAGGCGACGTTAGCGAAGCTTGAGCCGGCCCGCCATCACACCTCTGAGACGACGCAGCGCACCTCTGGCAGGTCGCTTTGCCCCCAATTGAAGAGGACGGGCGTGCCATTGTCATGTACTGCGGGCATGGAGGCGACCTGCGCCAATGTCTCGCGGCATTCAGCGAGCTCGTCGGCGGTTACGTCGATTTCGATCACCTCGCGCGTGTCCCGGTCGAGGACATCTGTCGCGCCGAGCGCTGCTGCGGCGATGAAGGTGAAGCCGGCGGCAGCGGCGAGTACGATACGGTTCATGGGACTTTCCCCCGTCTTGCTTGGCGGAAAAACGCCTATCTGCGCCAAAGGTTTCACTTCGGCCGGTGAACGCTACGTCACGAAAACGTCGACAATCCCGCGTGCTCCTTCGAAACCCCCGAGGGTCACGGTGCGTTGTCGCGGGTAATTTCACTGATGAACACAGGAGTTGGATCATGGCCGGAAAGACGATTTTCATCACCGGGGCGTCCTCCGGCATTGGTGCCGAGAGCGCCCGTGCCGCCGTTCAAGCCGGTTGGAACGTGGGGCTTTTCGCGCGTTCCGAGGACAAGATCGCGGAGCTTGCCTCCGAACTGGGCGACAAGGCGATGGCCCTGCCGGGCGATGTGACCGACATGTCCTCGCAGGTGGAGGCTCTGGACAAGCTGGCAGATCAGTTCGGCTCGGTTGATGCGGCCTTTGCCAATGCCGGCACCGGGCTCAGCGCAGCGGGCACCGAGGCGGGCGATCCAGAGGAATGGGAAAAGCTGGTGCAGATCAACATTCTCGGCCTGCTCTGGACGACGAAAGCCGCGATGCCGCACCTGAAGAAAAGCAAGGGCCAGCTGCTTCTGACCGGCTCGGCCGCCGGTCGGCGGCACATCAAGGGGTCCGTCTACGGGGCCTCTAAATGGTTCGTGCATGGATACGGCGGCAACTTGGCCGAGGAGATGCGCGAATTCGGCGGTCGCTGCACGGTGATCGCGCCGGGCATGGTCGACACGCCCTTCTTCGACAGCCCGAAGCCCGACAAGCTGCATCCCGAGGATATCGCTCGCTCCGTGGTTTTCGCGCTCGAGGCCGACCCGAGGGCGAACGTGCAGGAAGTCTTCGTGATGCCGGTCAATTGATGCGGCTCTCGGGCGGGCAGACGATGCCCGCCCGTGTCATCTATTGCTGAACTCTCGGATCGGGTTCGGGCAGGTAGACGGTGCCGGGAGCCTTGAGATCGCTCGCTTGAACGAAGGCTGCAGGCAGCGATGCTGCCGCCAAGGGAAAGCTGACAATCGCGAAAAGCGTGGTGGTCAGGATCAGGGAGGAAAGGCGCATGACGGGTCTCCTGTCTGGATCCCCTCCATATCGTCACCGACGATGCCGCCTGACAGGCCAAGCCGCGCAGAGGCGCTGTGCGCCCAGCGCGGAACGGATCAGCCGAAGAGGCGCGCGCCCTGCTCGTCGATCATCTGCTTGGCCTTGCGAACCGCCGCGTCCATCGCTTCGTCGCGATCGCGGAGCACATCCGCGCGAACGAGGCGATGACTCTTCGTCTCGCCGCCATTCTCCTTCTCGATCCGGGCGGCCAGCCGAAACTGGCCATCCTCGGGGATTGGCTCGGGAATGATGGTGAATCCCTGATAGTCCACCGCGGTCCCTGCAACGGGCGACGCACTGCCCTCGCTCTTGCTGCCACCGCCACCAAAGAGACGTTTCAGGATCGACATTTGCGCATCCTCACTGGTCGAGGAACGACCGCAGCTTGCGTGACCGGCTCGGGTGCTTGAGCTTTCTCAGCGCCTTCGCCTCAATCTGGCGGATCCGTTCGCGTGTCACGCTGAACTGCTGGCCAACCTCTTCGAGCGTGTGGTCGGTGTTCATGCCGATGCCGAAGCGCATCCGCAAAACCCGTTCCTCGCGCGGGGTGAGCGAGGATAGAACCCGCGTCGTGGTTTCCTTGAGGTTGTCCTGGATCGCGGCATCGAGCGGCAGAACCGCGTTCTTGTCCTCGATGAAGTCGCCGAGCTGGCTGTCTTCCTCGTCGCCGATGGGCGTCTCGAGGCTGATCGGCTCCTTGGCGATCTTCATCACCTTACGAACCTTCTCGAGCGGCATCTGCAGCTTCTCGGCCAGCTCTTCAGGCGTCGGCTCGCGGCCGATCTCGTGGAGCATCTGGCGGCCGGTCCGCACGAGCTTGTTGATCGTCTCGATCATGTGGACAGGGATGCGGATCGTGCGCGCCTGGTCCGCGATGGAGCGTGTGATCGCCTGGCGGATCCACCACGTCGCATAGGTCGAGAACTTGTAGCCGCGCCGATACTCGAACTTGTCCACGGCCTTCATCAGGCCGATATTGCCCTCCTGGATGAGGTCCAGGAACTGCAACCCGCGGTTCGTGTATTTCTTGGCGATGGAGATGACGAGCCGCAGGTTCGCCTCGACCATTTCCTTCTTGGCCTGCCGGGCTTCCTTCTCGCCTTTCTGGACCTGCTGAACGATGCGGCGGAACTCGGAAATGTCGAGACCGACATACTGGCCGACCTGCGCCATGTCCGAGCGCAACTCCTCGACCTTGTCGGTGGATTTCTCGATGAAGGTCTGCCAGCCCCGTCCCGGCTTCTCGGACATACGCTCCATCCAGTTCGGATCGAGCTCGTAGCCACGATAGGCGTCGATGAATTCACGGCGGTTGATGCGGGCCTGATCGGCGAGCTTCACCATCGCGCTGTCGATCGACATGATCCGGCGGTTGATGCCGTAAAGCTGGTCGACCAGCGCCTCGATACGGTTGTTGTGCAGATGCAGGCCGTTCACCAGTTCCACGATCTCGGAGCGGAGTTTCTGGTAGGTCGCCTCATCCGTCTCGGAGAAGGAGCCGTCCTCGTTCAGCGTGGCGGAGATGCGGTTGTCCTGCATCGCGGCGAGCTGTTCGTAATCCTGCGCGATCCGGTCGAGGGTCTCGAGGACACGCGGCTTGAGCGCGGCCTCCAT
The DNA here is from genome assembly GCF_900115815.1 of Roseivivax halotolerans. Lineage (GTDB taxonomy): Bacteria > Pseudomonadota > Alphaproteobacteria > Rhodobacterales > Rhodobacteraceae > Roseivivax > Roseivivax halotolerans. The sequence continues at coordinate 21,604 of NZ_FOXV01000002.1, forward strand.
CGCGGCGAGCGACATGTTCGCCTGCTCGTCCTCTTCCTCGTCGTCATCGTCGTTGTTGCGGATCGGGTTGCCGTCGGCGTCGAGCTCGGGCTCGTCGGATTTCTTCTCCGGCTTGCGGGCCTCGGAAGCCTGATGCTTCTCGGATGCCAGATCGTCCTGCGCCACGGCGGCGGCCAGCTCCTGGCCGTCCTCGCCCATCTGCCCCGAGAACGTCGTCTCGAGGTCGATCACGTCGCGCAGAAGAATGTCTTCGCTCAGAAGTTCCTCGCGCCAGATCGTGATGGCCTGGAAGGTCAGCGGGCTTTCGCACAGCCCCGCGATCATCGTGTTGCGGCCGGCCTCGATGCGCTTGGCGATGGCGATCTCGCCTTCGCGGGACAGCAGCTCCACCGAGCCCATCTCGCGCAGGTACATCCGCACCGGATCGTCGGTCCGGTCGAGCTTTTCCTGCCCGCCCGAGGACACCGCGACGTCCTTGCCCTTGGAGGCGTCGACGACTTCGGTCGAGGTCGACTTGCCGTCATCCTCGTCCTCGGCCTCTTCATCCTCTTCGGTCACCTGGATGCCCATCTCCGAGAGCATCGACATCACGTCCTCGATCTGGTCCGAAGAGACCTGATCCTGAGGCAACACCTCGTTCAGCTGATCGTAGGTGATGTAGCCGCGTTCCTTCGCCTCGGCGATCATCCGTTTGACCGCGGCCTGGCTCATGTCGAAAGAGACGTCCTCTTCCTGCGTGTCCGGCTTGGCGTCGTCATTGTCTTTGGCGGCCATCAATTGCTCCTTCGAAGCGGGAGAATCCGTGGGCAGGTGATTCGTTGGTCCGAATCAATAGCGCGATCACCTGATTCGCACACCCGTCTGCCCATGATTCTTTGTCACTTTCTTGCGTCTCAGCCGCGGTTTCGGCCCTTCTCGAACGAGATCGTGTCGAGAAGCGCGGCAAAGGATTGTCGTTCTGCCTTGTCCACCAGGGCACCATTCGCCCCCGTATCGTATTCCGTATCGTCCTCCCGTTGCGCGCGTGCGGCGCGCGTGCGGGCCTCTGCAGCCTGGCCGAGACGCCATGTCAGCGCCTCGTCTGCGCCCTCGCCCATGTCCTCGACCGCCTCGGCGATCTCGGCCTCGAGTCCGTGGACTGCGCCCAGCTTGGCAAGTTCCTCGGCAATCGTCAGCCGCGCCAATTCCGTATCGTCGGGATGGCGCAAACACGGCGTGATGGCGAGATGGCGCGCTCCAAGGAAAGATTCAAGAGGCTCCGCACCGATCGCCGACCGGGCGAGCTCCATCGCGGCCTCTCGGGTCTGGGGCGCGCCGCGCAGAAGGGCATCGCGCACGGCCCGGTGATCCGGCGTCTCGCATCGCATCTCCTCGAGCGCCGCATCGAACTCATCGACAAGGCCGGGCGCGTTCAGGAGCGTCGCGAGGATCACTTGCTCACGCAGATGCCGCTCGCCGGCCGCGCCACCCGAAACCAGAAGCGACGCCTTCGCCGCCTCGGTGGGCTGCGGCGGCGCATCGCGCCCCCGCCAGGTCGTCCGGCCTGCCGAAGGCGTCCGCTTCGGTCGGAAGAGCTGCCAGCGCAGCTCCTTGATCTCCTGACCGTAGTGATGGCGCAGGGACGGATCGCGGATCATCTGCACCTTCTCGCGCAGCGCCCGGTCGAGCGCTGCCTTGCGCTCGGGGCTGTCGAAGACGCGGCCTTCGGTCTCGCGCTGCCACAAGAGCTGAACCATCGGCAACGCGTTCGCCAGGACCTTCGAGACACCGTCTGCGCCTTCGCTGCGAATGAGATCGTCGGGATCGAGCCCTTCGGGCATCAGCGCGAACCGCAAGGACTTGCCCGCCTCGAGGAGCGGCAGTGCGAGGTCGATCACCCGGTAGGCCGCGCGCACGCCCGCCGCGTCGCCGTCGAGCGCGATGATCGGCTCGTCCGCGACGCGCCAGAGGAGATGCAGCTGGTTTTCCGTGACCGCCGTGCCGAGCGGCGCGACGGACGCCTCGAACCCCGCCCGGGAAAGCGCGATCACGTCCATGTAGCCTTCAGCCACGATGAGCTGCTGTCCCTTGCCCGCAGCTTCCCGCGCGGGACCGAGATTGTAGAGATTGCGCCCCTTGTCGAAGAGCTCGGTCTCGGAGGAATTGAGGTACTTCGCCTTGTCCGCCGGGTCCATCGCCCGGCCGCCGAAGGCGATGGCGCGCCCGCGCCCGTCGCGGATCGGGAAGAGGATGCGGTTGCGGAAGACATCGTATGGCTTGCCGCCCTTCGACGATGGCCGCGCAAGGCCCGCCTGAAGGATCAGGTCCGCCGCGATCCCCTTGCCGGTCAGATGATCCCAAAGCGTCTGCCAGCCTTCGGGCGCAAAGCCGATCTCGAACCGTTCGAGGGCCGCCGCATCGAGGCCGCGGCGCTTGAGATAGTCGCGCGCCTCCCCCGCAGCCGAGGTATTGAGCTGCATCCGGTAGAAGCGGACCGCATCTTCCATGACGCGGGCAAGCTCGGTGCGGTGGTCCGCCTTTTCCTGTGCCTTGGGATCTCGCGCGGGCATCGTCAGCCCGGCTTCGCCTGCAAGGATCTCGACGGCTTCCATGAAGCCGACATTCTCCGTGTCCTTCACGAAAGAGATCGCGTCGCCCTTCGCATGGCAGCCGAAGCAGTAGTAAAAGCCCTTCTTGTCGTCGACATGGAAGGAGGCGGTCTTTTCGTGGTGGAAAGGACAAGGTGCCCAGAGGTCGCCCTTGGCCTGGTTCGACTTGTGCTTGTCCCACATGACTTTCCGTCCGACGACCTGGCTCAGGCTCGTGCGGCTGCGGAGTTCATCCAGGAAACCGGGGGGCAGACTCATGGGTAGAATATCGGGCCTCGCGCGGGCCGAGTCCAGAAGGCGCGCGCGAGGCGGATCATGCGGCGGGTCCGTGGCCGGTCACATGTTCTCACATTGTGCGGCCCAGCTCTCTCCGACTTCGGGGCCGAGCTGGTCCTCGGGCAGCGAGTAGATCCATTCGGAAATCTGCGGCACGACGGATACGTACTTCTCGGCCGAGCCGGTCAGCTCGCCCGACACCTTGGCTTGCGCGGCCTGCCGGCTGTCGCCGGATTGGCGTGCTTCCACCACCTGCATGACGATATCCGACTGGACCCCACATTCCGATCCGGCGTCCTGCGCGAGGATCGGAGTTGCGAGTGAGGAGAGCGCGATGGCTGCAATTGCTGTTCTCATTGGGTCGTCCTCTCGAAAGGTGCGAATTGCCGTATAAACGCCTCGCGTCAGAAAGAGTTGCGGACGCGATGGCGCGTCGGCTCCGCTGACGGCGGAAAAAAGCCGAAAGGCTCACGGCCGTGTCAGAGTCCCTTGGCACGATAGCTCTGCGCCACGCGGTCGATCGCGACCATGTAGGCTGACGTGCGGAGATCGGTCACGTCCTCCCGCTCGATCCACGGCTCGCGCATGGACTGGTAGGCCACGCGCATCGTGTCATCGAGCCCCGAGCGGACGAGTTCCAGCTCGTCGGCGCCATGCAGGTAGCGCTGCTTAAAATCGTCCGACAGGCTCCACGTCCCGCCAAGCGCGGAGGACAGCCGGTCGAGCTCGTTCACGATCAGCTCCTGCCGCCCCTCATCGAGACGCCGCTGCATCCGGCCGAAGCGGATATGGCTGAGGTTCTTGACCCATTCGAAATAGGACACGGTCACACCGCCAGCATTGGCGTAGAGGTCGGGAATGACCACGGTGCCCCGCATCCGCAGACGCTCGTCGGCCCCGGCGGTGATCGGTCCGTTCGCCGCCTCGATGATGAGGGGGGCCTTGATCCGGTCGACATTACCGAGATGAACCACGCCTTCGAGCGCCGCCGGGATCAGGATGTCGCATTCGGCTTCGATCAGCGACGCACCGTCGGTGATGTATTCCGCCTCGGGAAATCCTTTCAATCCGCCGGTCTCGTTCATGTATTCGCGGACGTGATCCACCGCGATCCCGGCCTCGTTCCACAGCCCGCCATCGCGCTCGGCGATGCCGACGATCCGGGCGCCATCCTCCTGCGCGAGGAACTTCGCCGCGTGGTAGCCCACGTTCCCGAGGCCCTGAACCACGACCCGTTTTCCGTCGAGCTTGCCCTCGAATCCGGCACGGCGGACGTCCTCGGGATGCCTGAAATACTCCCGCAGGGCGTATTGCACGCCGCGCCCCGTCGCCTCGACGCGGCCGTGAATGCCGCCCGCGTTGAGCGGCTTGCCGGTCACGCAGGCACGCGCGTTGATGTCGGTGGTGGCCATGCGCGCATATTGGTCCGCCATCCACGCCATCTCACGCTCGGACGTGCCCATGTCGGGCGCGGGCACGTTCTGGGACGGATTGATCAGGTCGCGCTTGATCAGCTCATAGGCGAAGCGGCGGGTGATCAGTTCCATCTCGTGCTCGTCGTATTCGCGCGGATCGACGCAAAGCCCGCCCTTCGAGCCGCCGAACGGCGCCTCGACAAGCGCGCACTTGAAGGTCATCAGCGCCGCCAGCGCCTCGACCTCGTCCTGGCTGACCGACATGTCGAAGCGGATACCGCCCTTTACCGGCTCCATATGCTCCGAATGGACGGAGCGGTAACCGACGAATGTCTGGATCTCGCCGCGCAGCCGCACCCCGAACCGCACCGTGTAGGTGGAATTGCAGACCTGGATCTTCTTTCGAAGGCCGGGGCTGATCTCCATCAGGTCTGCCGCGCGGTTATACATGATGTTCACGCTGTCGCGGAACGACGGCTCGGTCGGTCTGGTGCCTTGGATCGTCACTGTCGCACTCCCTGCCCCGCGCCGCGGGAAGATCAGGCGTCGCCGCCGGCGCGGGCGCGCGGCGACACGCCCCGAGCTTCGCGCACCTGAGCCGCGGCGTCCATGCGAAAGCCTCAAGGTTAACAATTGCGGCGAAATCGTGGCGATCAGTTTCGGGCCCGGAGACAGATCGAAACGCCGCACATGATTGTCAGCCCGGCGTCACCAAATGCCCAAATCCATTGGGAAAACGGTCTTATTTTAGCCCATTTGCCAGTGCAAGAACCTCCGGTGCGGGACCGATCCGGTCTCAAAAAAGACGGTTAATGCCGCAGGCCCCATCAGGGGCGGGAAAGGTACGGAATGTGCAAGACCAGTGAAAAGGGACGAGCCCTTCGTCACCAGGGCATCGCGAAGCTCTCTCACAGAGCGTCGACTGCGGTCGCGCGGTTCTTCCACTCCGAAGATGGCAACATGTCGATCTTCGCTGTGTTCGGATCGCTCAGCCTGATCGCAATCGGCGGTGTGGGCATCGACATGATGCACGCGGAGATGAAGCGCACAAAATTGCAGAACACGCTCGACCGCGCGGTGCTCGCAGCGGCCGACCTCGACCAGACACTCGATGCCGAGAGCGTGGTGCGCGATTACTTCGACAAGTCGCGTATGCCCGACGCGCTCACCTTCGTCGATCCCGACGAGGGGCTGAACTATCGCCGCGTGACGGCCAAGGCCGAGGAATCGCTCGACGCGAACTTCACCAAGATCCTCGGGATCGACCGGTTCAACGCCAAGGCGACGGCGGTCGCGCAGGAACATATCCAAAACGTCGAGATCTCGCTTGTGCTCGACATCTCGGGCTCGATGGCCGACCCGGCAAGCGGAACCACAGACGACAAGATCGACCTGCTGCAGGACGCGGCGGACACATTCATCGAAACCGTGCTCGGCGAGGACAACGAAGGCCTCGTATCCGTGTCTCTGGTTCCCTATTCCGAGCACGTGAATGCTGGCCCCGACATCGCCAACCAGCTGAACGTGGACTGGCGGCACGGATATTCCCACTGCCTCGAGTTCCCCGACTCTGCATTCACGTCCGCTGCGCTGAACACGCATACGACGTACGAGCAGATGCAGCATTTCCAGTGGAACTACTTCGGATCGAACGAGGTCGTCGACACGATCTGCCCGCAATACAGCTACGAGCGGATCCAGGCGTTCTCCAACAACGAGACATCGCTGAAGAACCAGATCGACAAGCTCGAGCCGCGCGCCGGCACGTCGATCTTCCTCGGCATGAAATGGGGCACGGCGCTGCTCGATCCCTCGACGCGCGGCATCGCGACCAACATCAACTCCAGCGCGGCCGACGACTCGCCGCTCAAGGGGCGCCCGTTCGATTACGGACGCGAGGACGTGCTCAAGACAATCGTTCTGATGACGGATGGTCAGCACGACAAGTCATACCGGCTGTCCAACTGGGTGTATGACCACCGTGACGAGGTCGCGCACTGGGCGCGCTACAACCTCTGGTATTACCTGAACCGGAACGTCCATTCATACAACCGCTCGTCCTTCTACTACCAGAAGTACAACGCCGAACTCGGTGACAGGCTTCTCGACGACATCTGCGATGCCGCCAAGGCGAAGGACATCGTGATCTGGGCCGTCGGCTTCGAAGTGGAGGATCACGGCCGGTCCGTGATGCAGAACTGCGCCTCGTCGCCCTCCCATTACTTCGACGTGGACGGCGTGGAAATCGAAGACGCGTTCCGCTCCATCGCTCGCTCGATCAACCAGCTGAGGCTCACCCAATGATGCGCTCACTTCTCAACCCTACCCGCGGCTTCTGGCGCGACGAAGACGGATCGTCCGTCGTGCCATTCGCCCTCTGGGCACCGGTCTTCGTGGCCGTGATCCTCTCGGGCGTCGAGCTTGCGACCCTGACCGCACGCCACACCTCGCTGGAGCAGGCGCTCGACCTGACCGTGCGCGACGTGCGCCTCGGCACCGGGACGACCTACACCCGCGCCAGCCTGAAGGAAGCGATCTGCGACCGGGCCAGCATCCTGCCCGATTGCATCGAGAACCTTCAGCTCGAGATGGTCAGCCTCGACCTGCGCGACTGGACGGACCCGCCGAGCCAGGCCGCCTGCGCCGACACGAGCGGCGGCGGTGGCAGCAACGTGGGCGAAGCGACCCCGGTCGTGAAATTCGAATACGGGCGTGACAACGAAATGATGTTCCTGCGCGCCTGCTACATGTTCGATCCGATCGCGCCGACGTCCGATTTCAGTCAGGCGCTCGTCAAGGACGCCAATGGCTACTCGGCCATCGTCTCCAGCGCTGCCTTCGTGCACGAACCGAGCTGAGGTGAGACCATGCTGACACGTTTCAAATCCGCACTGGCCCGGTTCCGCGAGGACACCGCTGGCACGGTAACCGTCGAGGCGGTGATCGTCTTCCCGCTCCTGCTGTGGCTTTTCGGAGCGACATGGGTCTGGTTCGACGTCTCGCGCCAGCAGGCCGTGAACCAGAAGGCCAACTTCACCATCGCCGATGCGATCTCTCGCGAGACCGATCCGCTGACGCAAGACTACATCGACAACGCCTACAAGCTCATGAAGCACATGTCGAAGGCCGGCAACGACGACCTCGACATGCGTATCAGCGTCGTTCGGTATACCAGTAACAACGACAGGTACGATGTGCTCTGGTCGGAGGCGCGTGGCGAATATTCCGCGCTGCAAACGAACGACGCGAACACGTTTCGCAGCCGACTGCCGGTCATGGCGAACAACGACCAGCTGATCCTCGTCGAGACCTGGGACGACTACGCCCCCGTTCTGGAAGCTGGATTGTCGCCCTTCGAGATCGAGACCTTCTCCTTCACCCGTCCGCGTTTCGCGCCGCAAGTACTGTTCGAAGGCAAGACCTACAACGCGAATAACGGTCACGGGAACGGCGACCAGAATGCGCCCGGCGGGTCACTCTGCAACAACAATGCAGAGAATGCCGACGAAGGCGATGCCGCCAACGAATGCAACGAGAATATCGACGGCTCGGAGAACCAGGGCACCGGCGAATCGAAGAAAAAGAAATGGTGGTGGTGGTAATCGTCACCCCATCTCACGCTCCGCGAGCATGATGGAGATCGCATCGGCCATCGGCCGGGTCTGGGACGCGGGCGTCACGCCCCCCACGGCCACCCGCCGCCCCAGCGACCAATAAAGACCGGGCCGCCAGCTTCGCGCTTGGCGGCCCGTCATCTTCAGAACGAAGCCGTTCGACGGCTTCATCGCGAACATTCCCCGGTCCACTGCCACAACGTCGTCGAGCCGTGCCAGCACACGGCCCGTGCTGTCTCTGAGCTCATGCCGCGTCAGCTCCAGCCGCAACGCCGTGGCCTTGTGCATCGCCTGCGCCATCCAGAGCGCGCCGAGCCCGATCACGACCAGAACGATCATCCAGCCCAGCGGCGGTGGCGAGGCTGCGGCAACGTAGAGCGAAAACGCGCCCACGATCGCGAGGCTCAGGATCCCGAACCAGCGGCGGCCCTGCGAGGCACGGATTTCGGCGAGGATTTCGTCGGACATGGGGTGGCCTTCGATCTTGATCTCGTCCCGCCTTTAGGCGCTCGGCCCGGTGAAGGGAAGCCGGGGCCTTTCCCTTGCCCGCGCCCCATGCCACCTTCCCTTTCGAAACGGAGGCACACCCGCATGGCCATCACCACCTGCATCTTCGACGCCTATGGCACGCTCTTCGACGTCGCTGCCGCTGCCCGCACCGCCGCCGAAGAGCCTGGCCGCGACGCGCTCAAAGCCGTCTGGACGGAGATCGCGGAGGATTGGCGGCTGAAGCAACTGCAATACACCTGGCTTCGGACCATCACCGGAGAGCACGTGCCCTTCTGGGACGTCACGAAGGACGGGCTCGACTGGGCGCTGGAGCGGCAAGGGCTGAGCGAGGATCTGGAGCTGCGCGAGCGCCTTCTCGCGCTCTACTGGGAGCTCGCGCCGTTCCCCGAAGTCCCGAAGATGCTGGCGCAGCTGAAGGCCGCCGGCAAGACCTGCGCGACCCTCTCGAACGGCAGCCCGGACATGCTGGAAGGTGCTGTCGACAGCGCCGGGATCGAGGAATATCTCGACGCGGTTCTTTCGGTCGAAGAGGTGGGCATCTTCAAGCCGGCCCGCGCCGTCTACGACATGGTCGGCGCGCGGTTCGGCACGACGCCGGACGAGGTGCTGTTCGTGTCCTCCAATGGCTGGGATGCCGCCGGAGCGGCGGGATACGGGTTCCAGACGGTCTGGGTGAACCGCAAAGGCGAGCCCACTGACCGCTTGCCCGGCCGTCCCCATCACAACCTGCCCGACCTTTCGGGCCTGCCGGAGCTTGTGTCCTGATGCCCCGTTTCACCACCTCTGACGGTCTGTCGCTGCATTATACCGACGATGGCGCGGGCCTGCCGCTGCTGTGTCTTGCCGGGCTTACCCGCGACGGGCACGATTTCGACTACGTCGCTCCGCATCTCGAAGCCGTGCGGCTGATCCGGCTCGATTATCGCGGGCGCGGGCAATCCGATTGGGGCGATCCCGAGACCTACACGATCCCGGTCGAAGCGCGTGACGCGGTGGAGCTGCTGGATCATCTCGAGATCGACAAGACGGCGATCCTCGGCACGTCGCGCGGCGGGCTCATCGCGATGATGCTGGCTGCGACCGCGAAGGACCGCCTCTCGGCTGTCGCGCTCAACGATATCGGGCCGGAAATCGCGCCCGAGGGCCTCGAGGTCATCAAGGATTACCTCGGCCGCAACCCGGTCTGGAAGAGCTACGAGGAAGCCGCCGACGTGATCGGTGCCCGGATGGCGGGATTCGACAACGTGCCGCCGGAACGCTGGGCGCAGGAGGTGCGGACGCTGTTCCGCGAAGGGCCGGACGGGCTCGTCATCCCCTACGATCCGAAACTGCGCGAGGCGGTTCTTGGCAGCGGCGCGCAGCCCGCGCCCGACCTCTGGCCGCTCTTCGAAGCGCTCTCGGGCCTGCCGCTTTGTACGATCCGGGGCGCGAACTCGAACCTCTTGTCGCCCGAGACCTTCGCCGAGATGCGCAAGCGCCGTCCCGACATGGTCGCGACCGAAGTGCCAGACCGGGGGCATATTCCCTTCCTCGACGAGCCGGAAGCGCTCGACGCGCTGTCGCGCTGGCTGAAGATGGTGCGCTGATGGACATCGATCGCATCCGGGCCGCGAAAGCCCGCCTCGACGGACATGCGCGCGTCACGCCGCTTCTGTCGTCGCCCTTCCTAGACGAGATCGCGGGACGGCGCGTCCTGGTCAAACCGGAGTGCCTGCAAGTCACCGGCAGCTTCAAGTTTCGCGGTGCGTGGTCGGCGCTTTCGGCGCTCGAGCCCGCCGCGCGCTCGAAGGGCGTGATCGCCTTCTCCTCGGGAAACCACGCGCAGGGCGTGGCTCATGCGGCGCGCCTCCACGAGGTGCCGTCCGTCATCGTGATGCCGGCGGATGCGCCGAAGCTGAAGATCGACAACACGCGCGCGCTTGGGGCCGAGGTGGTGCTATACGACCGCGCGACCGAAGACCGGGACGCCATCGGTGCAGAGCTTGCCGAGGAGCGCGGTCTGACTCTGGTCAAACCCTTCGACGAGCCGGAAGTGATCGCCGGACAAGGCGCCTGCGGGCTCGAAATCGCGGAGCAGGCGCGTGCGCTCGGCATCGAGGAGGCAGACCTCCTTGTCTGCTGCGGTGGCGGCGGCTTCACGTCCGGCATCGCGCTGGCCTGCGAGGCCGATGCGCCGGGCCTCCGGGTGCGCCCGGTCGAGCCCGAGGGGTTCGACGATGTCACCCGCTCCCTTGAAGCCGGCACGCCGCAGCGCAACGCGGCTCTCTCCGGCGGCCTGTGCGATGCGATCGTGACGCCTGAGCCCGGCAAGCTGACCTTCCCGATCATGCAGCGGCTCTGCGGGCCCGGCGTCGTGGTCAGCGAGGCGGAGGCGCTTGCCGCGATGCGCGAGGCGTTCCTGCGCCTGAAGCTCGTGGCGGAACCTGGCGGCGCGGTGGCGTTGGCCGCGGCGCTCTACCATTCAGACCAGATCGCGGGGGATGCAGTGATCGTTACGATCTCCGGCGGCAATGTCGATCCGGAAATCTTCGCTCAAGCGCTCGCCGCGCGCTCGAGTGCCGGATAACGCCAGGCCATCGTCAGCCCGCGGAAAACGAAGGACAGGATCAGCGCCGCCCAGAGCCCGTGGTTGCCGTAGGCCGGGATCAAAAGCGCCGCGACCACGAAATAGCCCGCCGCGGAAATGACCATCAGGTTCCGCATGTCCGCCGTCCGCGTCGCGCCGATATAGATGCCGTCGAGCATCCAGGCGGCGAGCCCGAGCACTGGCGCCGCAACCATCCACGGCAGGTAGCGACGGGCCTCGTCGACGACCTCGGGCGCATCGGCCATGATCTCGATGATCGCACTGCCGAAGAGCGCGAAGGCGAGCGCCAGAAGGACGGTCGAGACCAGCCCCCAGAAGGAAGCGATAAGGCTGCCGCGCCGCACGGTGGCGACGGCGCGCGCTCCGAAAGCCTGTCCGACGATGGCTTCCGCCGCGAAGGCAAACCCGTCGAGGGCATAGGCCGTGATATGCAGGAATTGCAAAAGCACCTGGTTGGCCGCGAGCGTGACATCGCCAAGGCCCGAGCCCATGAACATGAAGGAGGTGAAGATCGCCGTCAGCAGGGCGGAGCGGATCAGGATATCGCCGTTCACCCGCGCCATGTTCGCAAGTTTCATCCGGTCGAAGACCCGCGCCCAGTCGCGCCAATCGGGCACGCGGAACGCCGCGCGGCAGAGCCAGAGCCCGAGCGCCAGGCCCGCCCATTCGGCGATGAACGTGCCCCATGCCGCGCCTTCGACGCCGAAACCGAGGCCCAGGACGAGCCAGATCGACAGCGCGGCATTGAGAAGGTTCATGCCCACTTGCAGAACGAGAACGGCGCGGGTGCGCTCCGCCGCGATCAGCCAGCCGACGATGCCGTAGATCGCAATCGCCGCCGGGGCGGACCAGACGCGGATTCCCATGTAGTCGCGCGCGAGGTCTTCGACTTCGGCGCTGGCGGGGGCAAGCTGGAACGCGCCCCAGAACAGAAGGCTCTGCGCGGCGATGAAGACCGTGCCCGCCGCAAGGCCGATCATCAGAACCCGCGTCAGGAGCGCGGCGACCTCGGCACGGTTGCCCTGCCCCGCTGCCTGGGCGGCAAGTCCCGTCGTGCCCATCCGCAGAAAACCGAAGATCCAGTAGATCGATTGCAGGATGATCGCGCCGAGCCCCACGGCGCCGATGGGCGCGGCAGCTCCAAGCTGGCCGACGACGCCCGTGTCGACCGCGCCGAGGATCGGGATCGTGGCGTTCGACAGAACGATCGGCAGCGCGATCTTCAGAACGCGCCCATGGGTGACATCCTCGGGACGGGTGAGTCCCTCGGCCGTCTCAGACATCGCCGCGCGGCATCAGGAAATGCGCCGTGCCCATCGCGAAGGGCCGGTCGCGGTTGTCCTGCCAGGCCTCGGCCATCACGCTGGCGTAACGGCGGCCCGAACGGGTGACGCGGGCGCGCGCATAGGCGTCGCGCGGCAGGCCCGAGCGCAGGTAATCGACCGTGAAATCGATGGTCTTCGGCAGCCGCGGCAGTTCTCCGGCCTCGAGCTCGTCGACGCGAATCTCTCCGGATTCGACGTCCTCCCAGAGCCATTGGTAGCTGAGCGTGATGATCGCGGTCATCTCCAGGAAGGCCGCCGTCACCCCCCCGTGGATCGCCGGCAGGAACGGGTTGCCGATCAGATCGTCCTTGAACGGCAGGATCGCGGTCAGTTCGTCCCCCCGCCGGTCGAAGACAATACCGAGCGTCTGGATATACGGAACGCCCCCTGCCAGCGCATGAAGCGCGGCATCGCGGCGCTGCTTGACGACCTGCACGGGTTCGGGGCGGCGTCTGTCGGCCATCATTTGCCCTCCACGGTGAAGGCGCCGGTCGCGGTGGCGACCGGGTTGTCGCTGTCCGCGTCGGTCGCGGTGGCGCGCACGAAGGCGACGTTGCGCGTGATATGGGTGCAGCGTGCCTCGGCGGTGATCGTATCGCCGGGCTTGGCCGCGCGCATGTAGTCGATCCTGAGATCGATCGTGGCGGTGCCGCCGGGCGCGGTCGGATGGCTCATCACCGCCGCTCCGCCGCAGGTATCCATCAGTGCTGAAACCGCCCCGCCATGAATGACGCCGGTTTTCGGATCGCCGACGATCCGCTCGCTATAGGGCATGGTAATGCGGGCATAGCCATCGCCGATCTCCTCGATCTGCATTCCGAGCATCTTGGAATGCGGAATTGCGGCGATGAATTCCCGTGCGATCCGCGCCTTGTCTGCTGCCACCTCGAAACCCCTCTTTGACCGTCTTCGGTCCGTTCGGTTCGGGTTATCGACCCTTGGACCGGCGGGAACAAGCCCCGAGCCTGCCGGGTTGCTCCTCTTGCTGTGGCATCGTGATTGGCATTACGTGTCGGGGCACGGTGCGGCGGAGAAGCGTGAGGAGAGACGCATGACAGACGAGACCCGCCTGAGCTTCAAGGAAATGTGCGCGAAGTTCGAGGTCACGCCGCGCACCCTGCGATATTACGAATATATCGAGCTTCTTCAGCCCGAACGGGAGGGCCGTTCGCGATTCTACGGGCCGAGGGAAATCGCGCGGATGACGCTGATCCTGCGGGGCCGCCGGTTCGGCTTCCAGCTCGAGGACATCCGCCAGTGGCTCCTGATCTATGAGAAGGAAGGCACCGAGGCGCAGATGCGGGCCTGGATCGAGATGGCCGACCGGCAGATGGAAGAGCTGGCCGAACAGCGCGCGCAGCTCGACGAGGCAATGGCCGAGCTTGGCGCCTTGCGGGACGAAACCGCGCGCTCGCTCAAGGGCTGAAACGCGCCAGCGCGATCACCGCCGCCGCCCCTGCGCGGATCTTTACCTTACGAAAATTACGCTGACCCAGGGTCAATATTTTCTGATCTTACGTCACCGGCAAAGTGACGTGACGTTGAGATTACGTAAACGTCACCCTTCATTGTATGAGACCACCGAAGCGCATTAATCCATCGCGATCGGACCACGGCTCAAATGAAAGACATCATGACCGACGACCGCACAATGAGCATCCGCGAGATGTGTGACGCCTTTCACGTCACTCCGCGAACGCTGCGCTTTTACGAATCGAAAGAACTTCTGTTTCCCCATCGGGAAGGCCAGAAACGTCTCTTCACCCGGCGCGATCGCGCCCGTCTGAAGCTGATCCTGCGCGGCAAGCGCTTCGGCTTCAGCCTCGAGGAAATCCGCCAGCTTCTGGACCTCTACGACATGGGCGACCAGCAGCGCACCCAGCTCGCGCGCACCTACGAAATCGCGCAGGAGCGGCTGGATGCGATGATCGCCCAGCGGGACGAGCTGAACGAGGCCATAGCGGATCTCGAAGAACAGATGCGTTGGGGCGAGAGGATCCTCGCCTCGATGGAGCACAACCACAAAGCCGCAGAGTAACAATCCGCACGATCTGGGAGGATTCCATGCCCGTCTATCACGCCCCTACCAAGGACATGCTCTTCGTTCTGGACGAAGTGCTGAAGATTTCCGAAGCCGATATTCCGGGCTACGACGATCTCGACCGGGAAACCGTTCAGGCCATTCTCGACGAGGCCGGCAAACTGTCCGAGAACGTCCTCGCGCCGCTGAACCCGGTGGGCGACAGCCAGGGCTGCACGCTCGAGAACGGCGTCGTTCGCACGCCCGAGGGCTTCAAGGATGCCTATGAGCAGATGCGCGCCGGTGGCTGGATGGGCCTTGATGCCGATCCCGAATATGGCGGCCAGGGCATGCCTTACGTGCTGAACTGCGCTGTGGGCGAGATGTTCGTCTCCTCCAACATGGCGTTCAACATGTACCAGGGCCTGACGCATGGCGCCTACTCGGCGATCCACGCGCACGGCTCGGACGAGCAGAAGGCCACGTACCTTCCGAAGATGATCGACGGCGAATGGTCGGGCACAATGAACCTGACCGAGCCTCATTGCGGCACCGATCTCGGCCTCATCCGCACCAAGGCGGAACCGCAGGACGATGGCAGCTATGCGATCTCGGGCCAGAAGATCTGGATCTCCGCGGGCGAGCATGACCTCTCGGAGAACATCATCCACCTCGTTCTTGCCAAGATCCCCGGCGGCCCGGATGGCATCAAGGGCATCTCGCTCTTCATCGTGCCGAAGTTCCTGGTGAACGAGGATGGCAGCCTCGGCGAGCGCAACAGCCTTTCCTGCGGTGGCCTCGAAGAGAAGATGGGCATCCACGGAAACGCCACCTGCGTGATGAACTACGATGGCGCGAAGGGCTTCCTGATCGGCGAGATGCACAAGGGCATGCGCGCGATGTTCACCATGATGAACGAAGCGCGGCTCGGCGTCGGCCTTCAGGGCTACGCGCAAGGCGTTGTCGCCTACCAGAACGCGCTGGCCTTCGCGCAGGACCGTCTGCAGGGCCGTGACGTGACCGGCGTGAAGAACCCCGATGGTCCGGCAGATCCGATCATCGTGCACCCCGACGTGCGCCGGAACCTGATGCACCAGAAGAGCTTCGTCGAGGGCGCGCGCGCCTTCACCTTCTGGGGGGCGCAGATGATCGACCGGGCGCATCGCAACGAGGATGCGGCGGCCGAGGGCATGATCTCGCTCCTGACGCCGGTCATCAAAGGCTTCCTGACCGACAAGGGCTTCGATACGACCGTTCTGGCGCAGCAGACGCTTGGCGGGTCGGGCTTCACCAAGGAATGGGGCCTCGAGCAGTTTGTCCGCGATGCCCGGATCACGATGATCTACGAAGGCACGAACGGCATCCAGTCGCTCGACCTCGTGGGCCGCAAACTGGGCGTCGATGGCGGCAAGCACGTCATGGCCTTCTTCGACATGGTCAAGGACTTCATCAAGGAGAACAAAGGCCAGGACGAGGCGTTCGACCGCGACTTCCTCGAGCCGCTCAAGGCCGCTTCGAAGGATCTTCAGACCGCCGGCATGTACTTCATGCAGAACGGCATGAAGAACCCCAACAACGCGCTCTCGGGCAGTTACGACTTCATGCACCTCTTCGGGCATGTCTGCCTCGGCCTGATGTGGGCGAAGATGGGCCTTGCCGCGAAAGCCGCGATGGATGCGGGCGCGAGCGATGACTTCTATGCAACCAAGCTGGCGACGGGGCGCTACTACATGGCCCGCCAGCTTCCCGCGACGGGGATGCACCTCAAGCGCATCGAAAGCGGCGCCGAGACGGTCATGGAACTGGACGCCGCGAACTTCTGAGGTGACGGTGGGCGGGTGACCGCCCACCTCATCCGCCAGGAGGCCTCATGCCGAAACGCTTTCGCCTGACCAGACGTTTTCCCGTCGCAATGACCGAAGACGGATATCGCAGGCTCAAACGCTTCGCGGCGGAGGCCGGCCTCGACGAGGGGGAGGCTCTGAGTTTCCTCTTCGAGAATTTCGACAGCGTCACGGATGACGAGGCGCTGCCCGCCCGGCTCAGGCTCTTCAATGCCGAGCTCGAGGCGCGGAAACGCTGAACGTCAAAGCGACCCTTTGGGAGGAGGGCAGAGAATGATCCAGCTTCACTGCTTCGGCGAGAGCGGCAATGCCTACAAGGCCGCGCTGGCGCTCCAGCTCTCCGGCCTCGAATGGGAGCCCGTCTTCGTCGATTTCTTCGGCGGCGCGACCCGCAGCGAGGAGTACCGCCGCGATCTCAATCCTATGGGCGAAGCGCCCGTGATGGTCGACGGCGAGGTCAAGCTTACGCAGTCCGGCGTCATCCAGATGTATGTCACCGAGAAGAGCGGGAAGTTCGGCGGCACGAGCCCCGAAGACGCGCGCGAAGTCATGCGCTGGGTGTTCTGGGACAATCACAAGCTGTCGTCCCAGGCAGGCATGACGCGGTTCCTCATGAACTTCCTGCCCGAGGAAAAACGCCCCGCAGAGGTGATCGGCTTCATGCAGGGCCGCCTCAAATCCGCCTACCAGGTGCTCGATGCCCATCTTTCGGGCCGCGACTGGATCGTCGGAGACGGCGTCACCAATGCCGATCTCTCCTGCTGCGGCTACCTCTATTACCCCGAACCTTTCGGTTTTGACCGCAAGGACTGGCCCAATATCGATGCCTGGCTGACGCGCCTGTCGCAGCAACCCGGCTGGAAACACCCCTACGAGCTGATGCCCGGCAATCCTTCCGACCGGGCATGAAAGGAGATCACAGGATGACCGAAGCTTATATCTACGACGCGATCCGCACGCCGCGCGGCAAGGGCCGCAAGGACGGCGCGCTGCACGAGGTCACGAGCGTGCGCCTGTCTTCGCATGTGCTGAACAGCCTCAAGGAGCGCAACAACCTCGAAGGTCACGCGGTCGAGGACGTGATCTGGGGCAACGTGACCCAGGTCGGCGAACAGGGCGGCTGCCTTGCGCGGACCTCGGTTCTGGCCTCCGATCTCGACGAGTCGATCCCCGGCCTCTCGATCAACCGATTCTGCGCCTCCGGCATGGAGGCCGTGAACCTTGCGGCCAACCAGGTCCGCGGCGGCGCGGGCGAAGCCTATATTGCCGGCGGGGTGGAGATGATGGGCCGCGTCGCGATGGGCTCGGACGGTGCCGCGATCGCGGTCGACCCGTCCGTCGCGATGGACAGCTATTTCGTGCCGCAGGGCATCTCGGCGGACATCATCGCCACCGAATACGGGTTCTCGCGCGATGACGCGGATGCCTTCGCGGTCGAAAGCCAGCGGCGCGCAGCGGCGGCTTGGGAAGACAAGCGCTTCGAGAAATCCATCGTCGCCGTCCGCGACCAGAACGGTCTGCCGATCCTCGATCATGACGAATACATGCGTCCCGGCACCGACATGCAATCGCTGGGCGGGCTCAACCCCTCCTTCAAGGAGATGGGCGAGACGATGCCCGGCTTCGACAAGGTGGCGCTTCTGAAATACCCCCATCTCGAGCGGATCAACCACATCCACCACGCGGGCAATTCCTCGGGCATCGTCGATGGTGCGGCGGGCGTTCTGATCGCGTCGAAGGAATGGGGCGAGAAGCACGGGCTGAAGCCCCGCGCGCGCATCAAGGCGACCGCGAAGATCGGCACCGACCCGACGATCATGCTCACGGGCCCCGTGCCGGTGACCGAGAAGATCCTCGCCGACAACGGTATGAACATCTCCGACATCGACCTCTTCGAGGTGAACGAGGCGTTCTCGTCGGTCGTGCTGCGCTTCATGCAGGCATTCGACGTCGACCACGGTAAGCTCAACGTCAATGGCGGCGCGATCGCGATGGGCCACCCCCTTGGTGCGACCGGCGCGATCATCATCGGCACGCTGCTCGACGAGATGGAGCGGTCCGACAAGCAGACCGGCCTCGCCACGCTTTGTATCGCCTCGGGTATGGGGGCGGCCACGATCATCGAGCGGGTGTGACGTCATGAGCGGCGTTCAGGACGATGACCCACTTGCATGGGAGATCGCGAAAGAACTGCTTCAGCGCACGGGGCGGGCTCTCGAAAGCCGGGATTTCCCGCTCATGCTGAGTGCGTTCCATCTGCCCTACACGCATGTGACAACCGAAGGGGTCGTGGTCCTGAACAGCGAAGACGACTTTCGCACATTGTTCGCGAATGTCCGGGCGCATTTCGAAGGGCTCGGAATGACCCATCTCGATCGCGAGGTCGTCAGCGCGAGTTTCGTCAGCACGTATTGCATCCGCACCACAAATCGTTCGCGGATCATGAAAGGCGAGACCTTGCTGAACGAGCCTTACGAGACGATGGCCGAGATCGTGCGGCGCAATCATCGCTGGGGCATCGCGTGCAGCAATTACGGCGTCCAGAACGACAAGGCGCACCAGGACGCGCTTCTTTCCGTCCGGTTTCCCGACGAGAAGCCGTTTCGCCTGATGAACTAGGCCGGCCACGGGCCGGCTCCGCTCCGGCGGGCAGGCGCACAATTGAGACACGAGCGACCGGGCTGCGGCCCTGTCGCGCACCGAAATTCGAGGCGGCACGCGTGAGGGTCATTCCCCGCACGATCCAACCGCAAACCAGAGGAACGACACCATGACCGATTTCACGATGGAGAAAGGCGCCGACGGCGTCGCGATCATCACCTGGGATTGCCCGGGCAAGTCCATGAACGTCTTGTCCATCGACGCGGCCCTGCATCTTGAGAGCCTCGTCGACGACGCGCTCGCCGATGATACTGTGAAAGGCATCGTCATCACCTCCGGCAAGGACAGCTTTGCCGCGGGCATGGATCTCAACGTCATCGCCGGCATGAAGGCCGAGGCGGGCGAGAACGCCGCCGAAGGTCTCTTCGAGGGAATCATGTCGCTCCACAAGGCGCTTCGGAAAATCGAACTTGCCGGCATGGACCCCAAGACCCAGAAGGGCGGCAAGCCGATCGCCGCGGCGCTGCCCGGTACCGCGCTCGGCATCGGGCTCGAATTGCCCCTCGCCTGCCACCGCATCTTCGTGACCCCGAACCCCAAGGCCAAGATCGGCCTGCCCGAGATCATGGTCGGCATCTTCCCGGGCGGCGGCGGCACGACGCGGCTTGTCCGCAAGCTCGGCGCGATGACCGCCTCGCCTTTCCTGCTCGAAGGGAAACTGTCCGATCCGATGAAGGCGAAATCGGCGGGGCTCGTCGATGAGGTCGTCGCCGATCCGGTCGAGGCGGCTAAGGAATGGGTGCTGCAGGCAAGCGACAAGGACATCGTGAAGCCTTGGGATGCCAAGGGCTACAAGATGCCCGGCGGCGCACCCTATCACCCGGCAGGCTTCATGACTTTCGTCGGTGCCTCGGCAATGGTGCACGGCAAGACCAAGGGCGTCTATCCTGCGGCAAAGGCGCTTCTCTCGGCGGTCTATGAGGGCGCGCTCGTGCCCTTCGACACCGCGCTCAAGATCGAGGCGCGCTGGTTCACCAACGTTCTGATGAACCCGTCCTCGTCCGCGATGATCCGCTCGCTCTTCATCAACAAGGGCGCGCTCGAGAAAGGCGCGGTCCGCCCCGAAGGCATCGACGACCAGTCGGTCAAGAAGGTCGGCGTTCTTGGTGCGGGCATGATGGGCGCGGGCATCAGTCTCGTCTCGGCAATGGCCGGGATCGAGGTCGTCCTGATCGACCAGAAGCAGGAAGCCGCGGACAAGGGCAAGTCCTATACCGAGTCCTATCTCGACCAAGGCATCAAGAAGAAGAAGGTCGACGAGGCCAAGAAAGAGAAGGTGCTCGGCCTCATCACCGCGACCACGGATTACGCGGCGCTCGAAGGCTGCGACCTCATCATCGAGGCGGTCTTCGAAGATCCCAAGATCAAGGCCGAGGTGACCGCCAAGGTTGAAGAGGTCATCGGTGACGACTGCATCTTCGCGACCAACACCTCCACCCTGCCGATTTCGGACCTTGCCAAGGCCTCGAAGCGCCCCGATCAGTTCATCGGCATCCACTTCTTCTCACCCGTGGAGAAGATGAACCTCGTGGAGATCATCCGCGGCAAGGAAACCGGCGACCGCGCCGTTGCGAAGGCGCTCGATTACGTCCGCCAGATCCGCAAGACGCCGATCGTGGTGAACGATGCACGCTTCTTCTACGCCAATCGCTGCATCATCCCCTTCATCAACGAAGGCATCCGCATGGTGGCCGAGGGTGTGAACCCCGCGCTCATCGAGAATGCCGCGAAGATGGTGGGCATGCCGCTCGGGCCGCTGCAGCTCGTGGACGAGACATCCATCGATCTCGGTGCCAAGATCGCTCGCGCGACCAAGGCCGCGATGGGCGACGACTATCCCGACGAAGCCGTGGATGAGGTGATCTTCTGGATGGAAGGCGAAGGCCGCCTTGGCCGGAAGTCCAACGCGGGCTTCTATGCCTATGACGAGAAGGGCAAGCGCCAGGGTATCTGGGACGGACTCGCCGCGCGTTATTCCGAGGCCGAGACGCAGCCCGAGCTGACCGACGTGCAGCACCGTCTCCTCTTCGCGCAGGCCCTCGAAGCGGTGCGCGCGCTCGAGGAAGGCGTGCTCATGGACATCCGCGAAGGCGATGTCGGCGCGATCCTCGGCTGGGGCTTTGCCCCCTGGTCGGGCGGCCCGCTCTCCTGGCTCGACATTCTCGGCGCACCCTATGCGGCAGAGCGCTGCGATGCGCTTGAAGCCAAGTTCGGGGAGCGGTTCTCCTGCCCGGCGCTTCTGCGCGAGATGGCCGAGAAGAACCAGAGCTTCTACGGGCGCTTCGGCCCCTCCGAGGCGGAAGCGGCGTAAGGCCTCCGCAGATTGCGGAAACTAGAAGAGAGAGCCCTGTTCGGGGCTCTCTTTTTTCTTGGCGGAGGAGGATTTCGCGCTGCCACCGATCTTGAGGCGGCCGTCCTTGAACTCGATCTCGAGCCCCCCCGCCGCTTCGGCAGCGGCCTTCGTCGTCACGACGCCGCTTTCTGCGCGCACCACCGCGTAGCCGCGCTCCAGCGTCGCCTTGTAGCCCAGTGTCTCGTGCAATCGGCCGAGCGCGTCGAGCTTGCGGCGGCTTGCCTCTGCCGTATCCCCGAACGCCCGGTCGAGCCGGCGAGAGAGGTCGGCGACACGCTCGCCGCCCTGCATGATGCGCGTCGTGATGGGGCGGATGTCGAGACGGTCGGCCTGTCGCCCAAGGCTCTGGCCCCGCGCCTCTGTTAGCCGCAGCAGCGCGGGCGCAAGGCGTGCACCCCATTGCGCGACACCGCGCTGCCCTTCGGAGAGACGCCCGCGCAGCATCGACGGGCGCAGGCTCCCCGCGCTTTCAGACAGGCTCACGCGGCGGCTTTGAACGCCCCGGATCAGGGCCGCGGGCAGACGCTCACCGCTGGTGTCGAGCCGCTGGCGCGCAGTGTCGAGCAGCGTCTCGGGCCGGGGAAGCGCGCGCGACAGATCGCCAAGCCGCTGGCCGCGATACTCGATCCGCTGCGACACCGCCCGGCCCAGCCGCGCCTGCATCTCGCCGGTCCAGGCCAGAAGGTCGCGCCTGACCGGCACGGCAAGCTCCGCCGCCGCCGTCGGTGTCGGCGCGCGCAGATCGGCGGCGAAGTCGATCAGGGTCGTGTCCGTCTCGTGGCCCACGGCGGAAATCAGCGGAATCTCGGACGCCGCGGCCGCGCGCACGACGATCTCCTCGTTGAAGCCCCAAAGATCCTCGATCGATCCGCCGCCCCGCGCGACGATCAGAAGGTCGGGCCGGGGCAGCGCGCCGCCCGGCGTCAGCGCGTTGAATCCTTCGATCGCGCGGGCGACCTCGGGGGCGCATTTCTGCCCTTGCACCGCGACCGGCCAGATCAACACCTTGCGTGGAAAGCGTTCGCGCAGACGGTGCAGGATATCGCGGATCACCGCGCCCGAGGGCGAGGTCACGACGCCGATGATCTCGGGCAGGAAAGGCGGCTTGCGCTTGCGCCCTGCATCGAAGAGCCCCTCGGCGGCGAGCGCCGCGCGGCGCTTTTCCAGCATCGCCATGAGGGCGCCCTGCCCGGCTGGGCGGATATCCTCAATCACCACCTGGTACTTGGACTGGCCGGGGAAAGTGGTGATGCGCCCGGTGGCGATCACCTCCATTCCCTCTTCGGGCTGCGTCTCGATGCGTGCGGCGACGCCTTTCCACATCACGCCCGAGATGACCGAGCGGTCATCCTTCAGGTCGAGATAGACATGCCCCGAACGCGGCCGCGAGACGCGTCCCACTTCGCCGCGAATGCGGACATGGCCGAACGCCCCCTCGATCGTGCGCTTCACCGCGCCCGAGATTTCGGAGACCGTGAATTCGGGGGTATTGCCGCTTTCCGCGCCCTCGCCGTCGTCGTCGATGAGATCCATCAGCCTGCCGCTTGTCCTTTGCGTGACCGCACCCTAGAACGCCGGCCCGAGAGGGACAACGCGAGAGGACGCCCGCGCCATGAACATTCTCATCCTCGGAGGCGGCGGACGCGAGCACGCGCTCGCTTGGGCGGCGATGCAGAACCCCAAATGCGACAAGCTGATCGTCGCGCCGGGCAATGCCGGGATCGCAGAGATCGCGACCTGCGCGCGCCTCGACATCGAGGATGGTTCCGCCGTGGCGGAGTTTGCAGGCGACAACGCCATCGATCTCGTGATCATCGGACCCGAAGCGCCGCTTGTCGCGGGCGTTGCCGATACGCTGCGCGCGGCGGGCATCCTCGTCTTCGGACCCTCGCAGGAGGCCGCGCGGCTCGAAGCGTCCAAAGCCTTCACGAAAGAGATCTGCGACGCTGCCGGCGCGCCGACCGCAGGCTACGCCCATTTCACCGATCTCGACGCCGCGCGCGACCATGTTCGGCAAGGCCCCTTCCCGGTCGTCATCAAGGCCGATGGGTTGGCCGCCGGAAAGGGCGTCATCATCGCCGAGACGCTGGAAGAGGCCGAGGCCGCGCTTGAAGACATGTTCGGAGGCACGTTCGGCGCGGCAGGCGCTGAAGTCGTCATCGAGGAGTTCATGACCGGCGAGGAAGCGTCCTTCTTCGTCCTCTGCGATGGCGAGACGGTTTTGCCCATCGGCACCGCGCAGGACCACAAGCGCGTCGGCGAGGGCGATACCGGCCCCAATACCGGCGGCATGGGAGCCTATTCGCCTGCGCCCATCATGGACGACGCGGTGACCGAGGCCGCGCTCGAACAAATCGTGAAGCCGACAATGGCGGAGATGGCGCGGCGCGGGCATCCCTATCAAGGTGTCCTCTACGCAGGGCTGATGATCGAGGACGGCGCGCCCCGGCTCGTGGAATACAACGTCCGTTTCGGCGATCCCGAATGCCAGGTGTTGATGATGCGGCTCGGCGGACAGGCGCTCGACCTCATCCATGCCTGCGCCGAAGGCCGGCTGGCGGAGGCGCAGGTGAACTGGGCGGACGATCATGCCATGACGGTGGTTCTGGCCGCCAAGGGCTATCCCGGTAGCTACGAGAAAGGCAGCGTCATCGGCGGATTGGACAATCTGCCCGAGGACAGCTTCCACATGACCTTTCACGCTGGCACGGCCGAGGCGGATGGCCGGATCGTCGCGACAGGCGGGCGCGTCCTCAATGCGACGGGCCGCGGTTCAAGCCTTACCGAGGCGAAAGCCCGCGCCTACGCGCAAGTCGACGCGATCGACTGGCCCGAGGGGTTCTGTCGCCGGGACATCGGCTGGCGCGCGCTCTGAGGCGCGCGCCGCGCGGGTCACATCGTCAGAACGGTCGAACCCGTCGTCTTGCGCGCCTCGAGCGTGCGATGGGCCTCCGCCACATCCGTCAACGGGAAGCGCTGATCTATGCGGATCTTCACCGCGCCGCTTTCCACCTTGGACATCAGCATCCCCGCCATCTCCTGGCAGGTCGCGTGATCGGCGATATGCGTGAACAGCGTCGGCCGCGTGATCTTGAGCGAGCCCTTTCCGCCTAACTCCGCGATGTTGAACGGCGGCACCGGACCCGAGGCATTGCCGAAGGAGATCATCATGCCAAGCGGGCGCAGCGAATTGAGCGAGCCTTCGAACGTATCCTTGCCCACCGCGTCCATCACCACGTGCACGCCCTTGCCATCCGTCAATTCCCGGACGCGGGCCGGCCAGTCCTCGTCGCGGTAATTGATACAGGTCTCCGCACCATGCTCTTCGGCGAGACGGCATTTCTCGTCCGTCCCGGCCGTGCCGATAAGGCGGATGCCTTCGTCCCGCGCCCATTGGCAGGCGATGAGCCCCACGCCCCCGGCGGCGGCATGAAACAGCACCGTGTCGCCTTTCGAGATCGGCGTCGTGCGGTGGAAAAGATACTGCACGGTCAGTCCCTTGAGCATCATTGCCGCGCCTTCCTCGAAGGAGATCGCATCCGGCAGCTTGCAGACTTGCGCCGCGGGCATCACCCGCGCTTCGCAATAGGCGCCCGGCGGTGCGCTGGCATAAGCGGCGCGGTCGCCTTCCTTCAGATGCGTGACGCCCTCGCCCACGGCTTCCACGACCCCCGCAGCCTCCATGCCGAGCGCATGGGGCAGTTCCATCGGGTAGAGCCCCGTGCGTTGGTAGACGTCGATGAAGTTGAGCCCCGCCGCCTCGTGGCGGATACGGATCTCGCCCGCGCCGGGATCGCCGATCTCGCGGTCCTCCGGCTTGAACATCTCGGGTCCGCCATGTTCGGCGATAATCATCGTTGTGGCCATGTCCCTCTCCCTCAGAGAATTTCGATCCCCACCGCCTGCTCCGAGAAGGCGATGAAGCGGTATTGATCGGCAGTTAGCACCTCCGACAGCGCCTTCCACTCGTGATGACGCCAGCCGGGATAGCCGTAAAGCTCGTCGAACAGCAGCACGCTGCCCCGGGCGAGGCGCGCGGCGATGGCGTCGAGGACGAAGCGCGTCGGCGTGTAGGTATCGAGATCGAGATGCGCGAAGTGGATCGGCATGCCCTCGTGATCCGAAAGCCAGCCCGGCACGGTGTCTTGCACCCAGCCTTTGACGAGCCGGACGTTCGGCGCGACCTCGGGCAGCGTCCCGTTCAGCGAAAAGCGGCCCGCCTGTCCGCCCTTGGCATGGCCGGTCCAGTCTTCTTCGAGGCCCTCGAAACTGTCGAAGCCCCAGATCGTCACACCCGGGAGCTGCTTGGCGAAAAGGTTCACCCCATGACCGCGCCAGACACCGAACTCAGCGAATAGCCCGCCCTGGCCGCAACTTTCGACAGCGCGCGACAGGCAGTATTTGCGGATCTGGCGCTTCTCGGGAAACAGCATCGCGCCGGACATCTCGACGCGGAACGCCTCGAAACTGTCCTTGACCGCCCAATCGTAGAGGTGGTCGAGCGGGCTTTTGCGCGGGCTCTCCTCGCCCATGTCACCCGGCGACCTTGAGAACGATCTTGCCGATATGGGTCGAGCCTTCCATCCTCCGATGCGCCTCTGCCGCCTCTTCGAGCGGGAATTCGGAATCCATGATCGGTCCGATCCGCCCGGCATCGAGAAGCGGCCAGACATGCTCTTTCAGCGCCTCGGCGATGCGCGCCTTCGCGAGATCCGATTGCGGACGCAAGGTCGAGCCGGTGATCGTCAGGCGGCGCACCATAAGCGGCGCGAAATTGACCTCGGCCTTTGGCCCGCCCAGGAACGCGATCTGCACGAGCCGGCCGTCATCGGCGAGCGCCTTGAGGTTGCGCGGGATGTAATCGCCCCCCACCATGTCGAGGATGAGGTTCGCGCCGCCCTCGGCCTTCAGGATCTCGACGAAATCCTCCTCTCGGTAATTGATCGCGCGCTCCGCGCCGAGTTTCTCGCACGCCGCGCACTTGTCTGCGGAGCCGGCTGTCGCGAAGACGCGCGCGCCGAAATGATGCGCGAGCTGGATCGCGGTCGTGCCGATCCCGGAGGAGCCGCCATGCACGAGAAAAACTTCGCCGCCTTCAAGCCCGCCTCGCTGGAACACGTTCGACCAGACGGTGAAATAGGTCTCGGGCAGGCAGGCCGCTTCCTTCATGCCCATGCCAGCGGGCACGGGCAGGCAATGATCGGCTGGCGTGACCGCATATTCCGCGTATCCCCCGCCCGGCAGCAGCGCACAGACGGTGTCGCCGATGGACAGCCCGGTCGCGCCGGGGCCAAGCGCGACGACCTCGCCGGAGGCTTCGAGCCCCGGCAGATCGGACGCTTCGGGGGGCGGTGCGTAATTGCCCGCACGCTGGAGCGCATCGGGGCGGTTCACACCCGCATAGGCGATCTTGAGAAGAACCTGTCCGTGGCCGGGTTCGGGCCTCTCGCGCGTGACGGGGACCAGAACCTCGGGCCCGCCGCTTTCAGAAATCTCCACCGCGCGCATCGTCTCAGACATCGTCTCGCTCCTCTATCGCTTGGCGCGGAGACTGGCCAATCGCCGCAGCGGGGGCAACCGGATTGCGCGCGCCCGAACCAGCGCTAGAGTGGCGCGCATGATCTGGGTGTCTTTCCTCGTGAATATCGCCGTGCTGGTGCCGGTCCTCGTCGGGCTCGTGCGCGGCATCAAGGGCATGGACGGCGCTTTCGGCCCCGACACGCCGTCGCGGCGCATCCTTGCCTGCGTCTACGCTACGATCCTTCTGGCCTCGCTCGCCGCTTTGGTCTTTCCCGACAAGGCCGCAGAGATCGCGCATACGCTGTTTCCGCTGCAGATCCTCTACAAGATCCTGACCCTGCCCGCGCTCGGCCTCCGCCATCCCGTGGCCCGTGCGAATGCCGCCATCGCGGTGCTTCACACGGTCACGATGGTCACGCTTTACACCTGATCGGAGCGCATCTGGCCGGGCAGATCATCCCGCTTTCGCGGCGGCTTGATCGCAGCGCCGAGCCGGTTCGGCACGGCCATGAGGCGCGACAGGACGGGGTTCTTGTTGATCCGCGCCTTGGCATCTTCGATCTTCATCACATCGTCGATGCGGCGGTCCAGGAAATCCCAGGTCGCCTGACTGTCAATCGAATCGTCACCTAGCCAATAGAGCACGGTCGAGGAATACACGCCCGAAAGCGTCGCGCGCTTGGTGTACCAGTTCACATCGTCAGACGTGTCGCCGAGCGTGGTCCAGATCGCGTCCGCCGTGCCCCAAATCGCCTTCGCGCCATCGGGCGCATAGGGCGGCAGCGAAAAGAGCGTCGTGCCCCGCCGCACCGCCTCGCGATCCTCCGCGGCCTTGATCCGCGTCCGCACGGCGAAAGCAACCTTGTCGCGAAAGCGCATGCCCGAGAGGTCAGCCTCCTTGAGCTTGGCGATCATCGCCTCGTCGCCCCGCTTGTGAAAGGCAAGCGCGAGGTCGACGGCGCCGCGCGGGAACAGCGCCTTCGCGACGGTCGGATCGACCTCGGAATCCTCGATGGCGGCGCGGAAGCTCGTCTCTGTCCAGCCATCGAACGGGACATGCATCAGGGCGGCATCGATGAGCTTGTCGCGGGTATCGTCGGTCATGGCGCCTCTCTGGCTGGTTGTCTGCGGTACCCTAGACAAGCTAGCGAGCCTTTGCTATACGGCCACCTCCTGCAAATTTCATTGCAACTCAACTTAGGAAGGTGGTGACAACCACATGCAGGTAAGTGTTCGCGACAACAACGTCGATCAGGCACTTCGTGCGCTGAAGAAGAAACTCCAGCGTGAGGGCGTGTTTCGGGAAATGAAGCTTCGGCAACATTTCGAGAAACCCTCCGAGAAGAAAGCCCGAGAGAAGGCCGAAGCGATCCGCCGTGCGCGCAAGCTGGCGCGCAAGAAGGCACAGCGCGAAGGCATGCTCTGAGCTGCCAGATTGAACACTGAGGGCGCTTAGCCCGAGTGAGACGACCCCCGCCGGTGGAAACCGCGGGGGTTTGTCGCTTTTGGGGGGCTTCTCCGGTTTCGGCCCGACGTTTTCTCCGCTCACCCGCCCCGCGCAGCTTGCAAGATCATGTCGCTCGCCTTTTCGGCAATCATCACCGTCGGCGCGTTCGTGTTGCCCGATGTGATGGTGGGCATCACGCTCGCATCGACAACCCGCAGACCCTCCGTGCCCCGTAGCCGCAACGCCCCGTCGAGCGGCGCGGCCTCGTCCGTACCCATCCGCACCGTTCCCACCGGATGGAAGATCGTCGTGCCTATATCACCTGCCGCGCGCGCGAGGTCGGCGTCGCTCTCGATCTGCGCGCCCGGTTTCATCTCTTCCGGCGCATAGCTGGCCATCGGGCCCTCCGTCATGATCCGCCGCGTCAGCCGGATCGCGTCGATCGCAACCCGGCGGTCGCCTTCGGTCGACAGGTAATTCGGCGCGATCTCCGGCGCGTCCCGGAAATCGTTGGACGTCAGCCGCACATGCCCCCGGCTCTCTGGGCGCAGGTTGCACACGCTTGCGGTGATCGCCGGGAACGGATCGAGCGGCTCGCCGAACGCCGGCAGCGATAGCGGTTGCACATGGTATTCGAGGTCCGGCGTTTCGAGCCCGGCGCGCGATTTGGCGAACGCGCCGAGTTGCGACGGCGCCATGGACATCGGCCCGGATCGGCTCACAAGGTATTCCAGCCCGATCCGGGCCTTACCCCAGAGCGAATTGGCGAGCGTGTTCAGCGTCTTCGCACCTGTCAGCCGCCAGGAACAGCGCAGTTGCAGATGGTCCTGAAGATTGCCGCCGATCGCGGAAATGTCGCGCCGCACCTCGATTCCGTGCGCTGCCAGATGATCGGCGGGCCCGAGCCCCGAGAGCATCAGGATCTGCGGCGAGCCGATCGCGCCTGCCGAAAGGATCACCTCGGCCCGCGCGCGCGCCTCGCGCCGCACGCCGCCTTGCTCGAAGCCGAGGCCCGTGACGCGGGCGCCGTCGAAGGTCAGCCCCGTCACCTGGGCCCCTGTCTCTATCCTGAGCCGAGCCTTGTCCGCGCCCTTGAGGAAGGCCGAGGCCATCGAGACCCGCCATCCGCGCTTCTGGCTGACACGGAAATAGCCGACGCCCTCGTTGTTGCCGGTGTTGAAATCCCGCGTCTTCGGCAGGCCGGCCGCGTGGGCCGCTTCCATCCAGTCGTCGAGCACCTTCCAGCTCAGCCGCTGGTCCTCGATCCTCCAAGGCCCGCCCGCGCCGTGCATGTCGCTGGACCCGTCGACGTAATCCTCGCTCTTGAGAAAATAGGGCAGCACGTCGTCCCAGCCCCAACCGGACAGGCCGCTCTGCCGCCAGCCGTCATAATCCGCCGCCTGCCCGCGCAGGTAGAGCATCCCGTTGATCGCCGAGCAGCCCCCGAGGATGCGCCCCCTCGGATACAGGAGCGAGCGCCCGTTGAGGCCCGGCTCCGCCCGCGTGCGAAACATCCAGTCGGTGCGCGGATTGCCGATGCAGTAAAGATACCCCATCGGGATATGCACCCAATGGTAATTGTCGCGCCCGCCCGCCTCCAGGAGCAGGACGGAATGGCCCGCATCGGACAAGCGGCGCGCCAGAACGCAGCCTGCGCTGCCCGCGCCCACGACGATGTAGTCGGTTTCGATCACGGCTCTCCTCCCCCGAGCTGCAGGCTCGCCCATGCCGCGGCCGGGCGCAAGACGCTCAGAGCGGCAGCGCGGTCGTCTGCGAGACCCCTCGCAGCGAAAACGACGAATGCATCTGCGCGACGCCCGGCAAGCGCGTCAGGTATTGCCGGTGAATGCGCGCGAAATCCTCCGTATCCTCGGCCACGATCTTCACGAGGTAATCCGCCGTCCCCGCCATCAGGTGACACTCGAGCACGTTCGGGATGCGCCGGATCGCGGTCTCGAACGCATCGAGCGTCTCGTCCGATTGGTGGGTCAGCGTGATCTCGACGAAGATCGTCGCCGAGAGGCGCACCTTGCGCGGATCGACCAGCGCGACATAGCCCGCCACGTAGCCTTCGGCCTCGAGCCGCGCGACACGGCGATGACAGGCCGAGGGCGACAGGCCCGCCGCCTCCGCAAGATCGGCATTCGAGATCCGCCCGCGCTTCTGCAGAAGCCGCAACAGCCGACTGTCCATCGTATCGAGTGACATGATGCGCGAAGATCCTTCGACCAAACCAGGTTTTCGCGCATGAATATTGCCCGTTCTACCCCCGAAGACCAGAGGATTGCCGAGGACATTGCGCGTGCCCTCTGCGAGCCTCTTGGCAAATCAGAGGAGGAGTTGCCATGAAGATCGGATGTCCCAAGGAAATCAAGGCGCAGGAATTCCGCGTCGGCCTCACGCCGGAAGCGGCAGGCGAGGCCATCGCGCATGGCCACGAGGTGCTGATCGAGACCGGAGCCGGCGCAGGCGCGGGCTTCGAGGACGACGCCTATACGAGCCTTGGCGCGCGGATCGTACAAACCGCCGAGGAGATCTTCGCCGAAGCCGAGATGGTGGTGAAGGTGAAAGAGCCCCAGCCCGCAGAGCGACGCATGCTGCGCGAAGGCCAGGTGCTCTTTACCTATCTCCACCTTGCGCCCGACCCCGAACAGACGCGCGAGCTGATGGAAAGCGGCGCGACCTGCATCGCCTACGAGACCGTGACTGACGGCAAGGGCGGCCTGCCGCTTCTCGCGCCGATGTCCGAGGTCGCGGGCAAGCTCGCACCGCAAATGGGCGCCTGGACCTTGCAGAAGGCCAATGGCGGACGCGGCGTGCTGATGGGCGGCGTGCCGGGCGTGATGCCTGCCAACGTCGTGGTGATCGGCGGCGGCATCGTCGGCACCAATGCGGCGCGGGTTGCCGCGGGCATGGGCGCGGACGTGACGGTGCTCGACCGCTCCCTGCCCCGTCTGCGCCATCTCGACGAAGCCTTCCGCGGGGTGTTCAAGACCGCCTATGCCAGCCGCGCCGCCACGGCCGAGCTGGTGGCCGAGGCCGACATGGTCATCGGCGCGGTGCTCATCCCCGGCGCCGCCGCGCCGAAGCTCGTCACCCGCGATCAGCTCTCCGAGATGAAGCCAGGCGCGGCGCTCGTCGATGTTGCGATCGACCAGGGCGGGTGCTTCGAGACCTCGAAGGCCACGACGCACCAGGATCCGGTCTACGAGGTGGACGGGATCATGCATTACTGCGTCGCCAACATGCCGGGCGCAGTCGCGCGCTCCTCCACGATGGCGCTCGGCAACGCGACCATGCCGCATATGCTGGCGCTGGCCGACAAGGGCTGGCAGCAAGCGATGATCGACGATCCCAACCTCATGGAAGGGCTCAATGTCCATGCGGGCAAGCTGACCTATTACGCGGTCGGCCGGGCGCTCGGCCTCGACGTCACCTCGCCGCAGCTCATCCTCAAGGGTGGCGACTGAGCCCTTCTTCGGGTTGGTCCAAATACCCGGGGAGCGCGAGGGGCTGGCCCCTCGCATCTGCCATCAGGGGTCGAGAGCCACCTGCTGGTAGAGGCATCCCTCCTCGGCATCGAAACTCTGCGCGCGGCCCGTCAGACGCTCGGGCCGCTCGAAATCGGCGCAGATCCGGTATTCTTCCTTGTCCACGATCTCGTAGCGATAGGGCGCATCCGTATAGGGATCGTTGAGGCGCACATCGTAGCGGCATGACGCGCTTTCGGTCAGATCCTGCGGCAGGACATTGCCCTCCGTCGTCGCCTTGCAGGTGACGAGCGATGTCAGCGACAGAAGATCGGAGAAGCGGGTTTCGTCGCGCGCTTCCATCCGCCCGGCCTGCGGACCGCCGACTTGCCAGAGCGCGGCCACGACCAGGAGCACGGCCAACCCGGTGACGCCCGCCACGGCGATACGATCGGGCGTCATGCGCGCGCTCCTTCGGCCATGAGGCCCCTGAGATAGAGGAAGACCAGCCCGGCCGCGGCAGCGACCAGCGCCGCCTTGGCTACGAAGCGGATCGTCAGATCCCCCGACAGGAACGCGTAAAGGACCGCCACGGCATCGCAGATAAGCGCCGCCGCCGCGAGAAACAGCAGGACATGGCCGAGCCAGGCCCGCGTCGAGGACCGTCCTCCCGCCGGATCGCTCTGCCGGTTCACGACCATTCTGCGGTCAAGCAGCAGGAACAGCGGCACGAAGATCACGAGGTTCGCGATCGACCATCGCATCGTCCACGAGAAGCCGGACCGCCAGGGACGATCGGCGGCATCGGGAAACCACACGTTTATGAGCGAGAAGCCGAGCGAGATGATATAGCCGATACTGGCCCCGAGCGCGAGGAACAGGACGCCGTAGAGAAAGGCGTCGCGCGCGCCGAGCGCAGGCTGCGGACGCGGCACCGGCATTCCGCCCGGACCGTCAGCCCATTGACCGAGCGCGCGAGCGATCTCGGCCTCGGACCATCCGACATCCGCAAGGGCGGCGCTGATTTCCGCGCGCGCCGTGCCGCGCGCCAGGGCCTCGCGCACGAAGGCGTCCCGGCGTTCCTCCGGCCGCACCGGGCGCTACTCCTTCGAACCCACGTTCTGCGCGAAGGCGGTCTCGAAGGCGGTCTGTTTGTCGGCCCCGGCTTCGGTCTGGTACTTCGCCTTCCACTCGGACATCGGCATTCCGTAGAAGATCTCGCGCGCCTCTTCCTTGTCCATCTCGATGCCGCGCGCGTTTGCGGCCTCCTGGTACCAGCGCGACAGGCAGTTCCGGCAGAAGCCCGCAAGGTTCATCATGTCGATGTTCTGCACATCCGTGCGCTCCTCCATCAGGTGCTGTCGCAGGCCGCGGAAGGCGGCGGCTTCGAGCTCGAGGCGGGTCTGATCGTCCATCTGAGGTCTCCTGATGATCGCTTAAGTCAAAAAATCGTCTCTCTCTGCGGCATGTGCAAGGCCCCGCTTGCGCGATGCGTCCCAAGACTTGCGCCGCGCGTCCCTGTTCGGTTGAAGTTGAGCCGGGCGCGACCTTGCGTCATAAGGCGGTCAACCGATAGCGGTAACAGCTGCAAGAGACCCCAAGCGGACGCCCCAAGGCGCGTCGAGGAGCAGAACGATATGAGACGGATGCGAAACGTGAAGATCGTGGCCACGCTGGGCCCGGCCTCCTCGGATTACGAGATGATCCGCAAGCTGCACGAGGCGGGCGCGGATGTGTTCCGGCTCAACATGAGCCACGGCACCCATGACGAGATCCGCGAGCGTCACAGGATCATCCGCCAGGTCGAGACCGATCTCGATTCGACGATCGGCATTCTCGCCGACCTTCAGGGGCCGAAACTGCGCGTCGGAGCTTTCGCCAACGGCGAGGAGGAACTCGAGGAAGGCCAGGACTTCCGGCTCGACCTCACGGATGCGCCCGGCGACAAGTCCCGCGTGACGCTGCCGCACCCGGAGATTTTCCAGGTGCTCGAACCCGGCGCGTCGCTTCTCGTCAATGACGGCAAGATCCGGCTGCAAGTGAAGGAATGCGGAGAAGATTTCGCCAATTGCACGGTCACGGTCGGCGGCACGATCTCCAACCGCAAGGGCGTGAACGTCCCGGACGTGGTGTTGCCGCTGGCGGCGCTCTCCGAGAAGGATCGCGAGGATCTCGAATTCGTGGCCGATCTTGGCGTCGATTGGCTGGCCCTGTCCTTCGTGCAGCGCGCCGCCGACGTCGAGGAGGCGCGCCGCCTTGCCAAGGGACGCGCCGCGATCCTTTCGAAGATCGAGAAACCGGCGGCGGTCAAAGCGTTCGACGAGATTCTCTACGCCTCCGATGGCATCATGGTCGCGCGCGGCGATCTCGGCGTCGAGTTGCCGGTCCAGAACGTGCCGCCGATCCAGAAGCGGCTCATCCGCAAATGTCGCGCCGCCGCCAAGCCGGTGATCGTGGCGACGCAGATGCTCGAATCGATGATCGAGAGCCCGATGCCGACCCGCGCCGAAGTCTCGGACGTGGCAACGGCGATCTACGAAGGCTCGGACGCGATCATGCTGTCGGCGGAATCGGCGGCGGGCGACTACCCGATCGAGGCCGTGACGACGATGAACAACGTCGCCGAAGAGGTCGAGAACGACCCCACTTATACCGAGATCATCGAAGCCTCGCGCATCACCGACAAGAAGAGCGTCGCCGACGGTATCGTCGCCGCCGCGCGCGAGATCGCCGAGAGCGCCAAGGTCAAGGCGATCTGCTGCTATACGCAATCGGGCACGACCGCGCTTCTGGTGGCCCGCGAGCGTCCGCGCGTGCCGATCCTCGCGCTGTCCTCCTCGATCTCGACGGCGCGGCGCCTCGCGCTCACCTGGGGGACGCAATGCGTGACGACCGGAGATCTCGACCGTTTCAAATCGGCGGTGGTCGATGCGGCCAAGGCCGCCCGCAAGCTCGATTATGCAACGTCCGAAGATCTGATCGTCGTGACCGCGGGTGTGCCCTTCAACACGACCGGCACGACGAACATTCTGCGCGTCGCGCCCTGCGATGAGCGTTTGATCTACGCCACCGACCCGGAATAACCTTTCCGAGGTGATTTGGGTTTGGGGGTGGCATGTCGCCCGACATCGCTTTGGCGTTCGGTGTTCTTCTTGTCGCGCTGGCGATCACGTCGATCCTGGCGGCTCTTGCCGAAGGTCGCCGCCCCCTGGTGGGCGGCCTCCTCGTCCTAGGGGGCGCCGCGTCGATATGGCTCGCCTGGCAGCAAAGCGGCGGCTCCCTGACATTCGAGGATATCCCGATGTCTTTCGTGCGCCTGATCGCCGAATTCCGCTGAGGAACGCGGCGCTTGCAATTGGACGCGGCAGCCCTTAGAGGGACCGCTCACGCCTCGTGCGGCCGGCCAAGTGGCATTGCCGAGTCGCATGGAACGACACTCAAAGTCTGAGGAGATGGAAATGCCCAAGATGAAGACGAAGTCGAGCGCGAAGAAGCGCTTCAAGATCTCGGCAAGCGGCAAGGTGATCGCGGGCCAGGCCGGCAAACGCCACGGCATGATCAAACGCACGAAGAAGTTTATCCGCGACGCGCGCGGCACGACCACGCTGTCGGAGCCCGATGCGAAGATCATCAAGGGCTATATGCCCTACGATCGCTGATCCCACGGATACGAGAAGGAGCTAGATCATGTCTCGAGTCAAAGGTGGGACCACGACCCACGCCCGTCACAAGAAAATCACCAAGGCCGCAAAAGGCTATTACGGCCGTCGCAAGAACACCTTCAAGGTGGCGACGCAGGCCGTCGACAAGGCCAACCAGTACGCGACCCGCGACCGGAAGAACCGCAAGCGCAATTTCCGCGCGCTCTGGATCCAGCGGATCAACGCCGCCGTCCGCGCGCATGACGAAGCGCTGACCTATTCGCGGTTCGTCAACGGCCTGACGCTGGCCGGTATCGAGGTGGACCGCAAGGTTCTCGCCGATCTCGCCGTGCACGAGCCCGAAGCCTTCGGTGCGATCGTCGAGAAGGCGAAAGGCGCGCTGGCCGCCTGAGCCGGACGCCCGTCACCAAAAGAAAGCCCCGGCGCACCAGATGCGGCCGGGGCTTTTTATTTGTCCGCGTGTCATCGCGTCAGGGCCGGATCCGCAGCCCTCAGCGCCTCCGCGATCTGCCGGGCGATCCGCGCGGAGCCCTCGACCGAAGGGTGGATCTGATCGCGCGCGAAAAGCGCTCCGTTCGAGAAGGGCACCACGTCTCCCATATCGACGAAGACGATACCGGGATCGGCGGCGGCCATGCGTTCGGTGCGCGCCGCCATCTCGTCGTAGATGCGCCCGCATGTGGTGCCGGCGAATCTTGGCGACGTATAGTAATCGGCCCAAAGGACGTTACTGCCCCGTACCCGCAATCCCGAGACCATGCGAGGTATAGCGCCGGAGCGTCCATCCTCCGAGATAAGCGTGTCGAGCGTGCCGCGCGTATCGGGCCCCGAGCAGCCGACCCGCAGATCGTTCGCGCCGCCATTCATCACGACCCAGCGGGGGCTCAGATCCGAAACCTGCTCGGTGATGTTGAGCGCGCCGCGCCCCGTCGAGCCGGTGACGCTGGCGAAGGGCAAGGATACATCGCCCACAGGCTGCCCGAGAAGGCGCGAGAGGTTCCGCGCGACGGACGCGTCCTGCGTCCGGTTCCAGGCCATGACGGAATCGCCCGCCACGACGAGACGCGCGCCCTCCGGCACGCCGCGCCCGCAGGCCGCGACGAGGCCGATGAGGAGAAATGCGAATGCGAGGCGCATGTGTCGTCCTTTCCGTGCAGTCCGGGAACAGCCTAGCGGCGCTTGCGCGACAGGCAACGCGGCGCCCGGTGTGTTGTGCGAAAAAGAAAGGGCGGCCGAACCCGGCCGCCCCTGTCGCGTATCATACCAAAGCCGTGACTTACATGCTGTTGGACGCGGCGAAGCCCGTGAAGCCGCCCATGCCGAGATCGGCTTGCATGGTCGCTTCGCCGGTCTCGAGGTCGATCATGTAGAGGCCGGCGCTTTCTGCGCCTTCAATCTGAAGGATCGCGTAAGCTTCGTTCTCGCCTTCGGATGCGGAGAGGATCTCGAAGCCGCCCATCGGGGCAAGGTCGACCGCCTCGCCGTCGACCATGATCGGCGCGACGGTTTCGAGCGTGCCTTCGTTGTTCGCCACGCTCACCAGCGCGTCGGTTTCAGCGTCAAGACCGTACTGGAACGTCTCGGACGCGGTCTCACCATCGATGGCGTTGGTGTAGGCGTTCGCAAAGACCATCGGCGTCGCGTCCGCGTTGTCGTCGCCTTCGGCATAGGCGAGATCCGTCATGCGCACGACGGTGTTGGCGCGGTCGTCATTGTCGCCAAAACCTTCGGGGAAGTAGACGAGATTGTCGCCCGTGGTCGTTACGGCGCGCACGGCGTCGATGGCGTTGTTGAAGTCAAAGGCCACCATTGCGCCGTCGCCGATGGTTGCATCGTCGCCGAAGCTCGCTTCGAGATCGGTCATCTCTCCCGAAGCCGGATCGACAGTGTAGATCGCATCTGCGGAGAACCCGACGAGATCGCCGGTGACCGGGCGATAGGCGATGGCCGAGAGCGGCATGTTCAGCTCATAGGTTTCAATTTCGCCCGGCGCCGAGATATCGGCCATCACGACGAGCGTGCTGCCGTCTTCCGCGAGGGCATAGCCGGAGGCGGCATGTGCTGCGCCAGCGGCGGAAAGAGCGAGAATGGACGTGGCTGCAATAGTGCGGATCATCTTACATACTTCCGTTCTGTTCATCTGTTCGCGGCAGGGCTCACCCCTGACGCTCGGCCTCATCCACGAAAGCCGCCGGGAATAAGTTTCGCGCGATCTGCACAGGAAGCCGCGCGGTCCAGTTGCGCGCCTCGCAACCCGCATGTAGCAAGGCGCGCAAGAGCGAAGGGCCGAGCCTGCGAGGACGAGATGGACGATCTGCGCGACAAGTATATTCAGGCGATTGCCGGGGCCGAGGACGAGGCCGCGCTAGAGGCGTTGCGCCTCGAGGCGGTCGGCAAGAAGGGCGAGATCAGCCTGAAGATGCGCGAACTCGGCAAGATGAGCGCCGAGGAGCGGCAGGTCGCGGGCCCGAAGCTCAACGCGCTCAAGGACGAGATCAACGCCGCGCTCGCCGCCAAGAAAGCCGCGCTCGGCGATGCGGCGCTCGATGCGCGGCTTCGCGAGGAATGGCTCGATGTGACGCTGCCGGGCCGGCCGATGCGGACGGGCTCGATCCACCCGATCAGCCAGGTCACCGAAGAACTGACGGCGATCTTCGCCGATATGGGGTTCTCGGTCGCCGAAGGGCCGCAGATCGACACCGACTGGTACAATTTCGACGCGCTGAACATTCCCGGCCATCACCCCGCCCGCGCGGAGATGGACACGTTCTACATGCACCGCGACGAAGGCGATAATCGCCCGCCTCACGTCCTTCGGACTCATACCTCGCCGGTGCAGATCCGGCACATGGAGAAATACGGCGCGCCCTGCCGGATCATCGCTCCGGGCCGGGTCTACCGGGCTGATTACGACCAGACGCACACGCCGATGTTCCACCAGGTC
This sequence comes from Roseivivax halotolerans, assembly GCF_900115815.1. Lineage (GTDB taxonomy): Bacteria > Pseudomonadota > Alphaproteobacteria > Rhodobacterales > Rhodobacteraceae > Roseivivax > Roseivivax halotolerans. The sequence continues at coordinate 59,840 of NZ_FOXV01000002.1, forward strand.
GAGGGGCTCGCGATCGACCGCGACATCTCGATGGCGAACCTCAAATGGGTGCTGGAGGAGTTTTTCGCGGCCTTCTTCGAGGTGGACGGGATCAAGACGCGGTTCCGCGCCTCGCATTTCCCCTTCACCGAACCCTCCGCCGAGGTGGATATCCAGTGTTCTTGGGAAGACGGGCAGCTCAAGATCGGCGAAGGGGATGGCTGGCTTGAGGTTCTAGGCTCCGGCATGGTGCATCCCAAGGTGTTGCAGGCGGCCGGGGTAGATCCGTCCGAATGGCAGGGCTTTGCCTTCGGCATGGGGATCGACCGGATCGCGATGCTGAAATACGGTATCCCGGATCTCAGGGCGTTTTTCGACAGCGATCTGCGCTGGCTAAAGCATTACGGCTTTTCGAGCCTCGGCGTTCCGACGCTGCATGGGGGTCTTTCGGCCTGACGCACTCCGCACGCGGAGTGCGAGCCGGTTTTCGACGCGAAAACCGGAGCCGTGCGGAGCGCGTGACCGCTTCTCGCGGCGAAAATCGGAACCCTAACCGGACGGGCACGCTTTTCGCGTCGAAAAGCGCGCGCTCTTTGCGACAAAGAGCGCGTGACCACTGCCGAAAGGAAACCCCATGCGTCTCTTCCGCCATGAAAACCGCCAGCAGACCGATCAGACCCGCCGTCTCTATGCCCGCTACGAGCTTGCCCATACCGCCGTCGATTTCGCCGCCGCGTTTCTCTTTCTCGTGGGCTCGGTCCTGTTCTTCTGGCAGTCGCTCGAAACCGCAGCGATCTGGTGCTTCGTCCTCGGCTCGGTGTTCTTTTGCGTGAAGCCGACACTGCGCCTGATCCGCGAAATCCACCTTTACCGCATCGGCGAGACCGACGCGCTCGCCAAGGCCGACCAGATCGGCTGAGCCCTTTCCGTCCCGTCTGCGATCCGCTAGGAGATCCCCGACCCGATCCAAGACCCCGAGGCGCATGCGATGAAGTTCACCCTCTCCTGGCTCAAGCACCATCTCGACACCACGGCCTCCGTCTCGGAGATCGCCGAGACGCTGACCGATCTCGGCCTCGAGGTGGAAGCTGTGGAAGATCCCGCGGAGCGCCTCGGCGACTTCACCCTCGGCCGCGTCATCGCCGCCGAGAAGCATCCCGATGCGGACAAGCTGAAGGTCTGCCGGGTCGAGACCGACGAGGGCGAGCGCCAGATCATTTGCGGCGCACCGAATGCCCGCGAGGGTATCACCGTCGTCCTCGCCAAGCCCGGCACCTATGTGCCCGGCATCGACACGACGATCCAGGTCGGCAAGATCCGTGGCGTGGAGAGCTTCGGCATGATGTGTTCCGAACGCGAAATGGAGCTGTCGGACGAGCATTCGGGCATCATCGAGCTGCCCTCGGGCGAGGTCGGCCAGCGCTTCGTCGACTGGCTCACCGCGAACGACCCTGCCAAGATCGACCCCGTGATCGAGATCGCGATCACCCCCAACCGGCCCGATGCGCTCGGTGTCAGGGGCGTGGCGCGCGACCTTGCGGCACGTGGCCTCGGCACGCTGATCGCGCGGGACACGGACCCGGTCCCGGGCACGTTCGAAAGCCCGATCAAGGTCACGATCAACGACGAGGCCCGCGAGGCCTGCCCGGTTTTCTATGGCCGTCTCATTCGCGGCGTGAAGAACGGCCCCTCCCCCGATTGGCTGCAACAGAGCCTCAAGGCGATCGGTCTTCGCCCGATTTCCTTCCTCGTGGATGTGACGAACTTCTTCACCTATGACCGCAACCGCCCGCTGCATGTCTTCGACGCGGCCAAGGTCAAAGGCGATCTGCGCGTGCATCTGTCGAAAGGCGGAGAAGAGCTTCTCGCGCTCGATGAGAAAACCTACCGCCTCGCGCCCGGCATGACGGTGATCTCGGACGACACCGGCGTCGAGAGCCTGGGCGGCATCATGGGCGGCGAGGCGTCGGGCGTGACCGAGGAGACGACGGATGTCTTTCTCGAGGCAGCCTTCTTCGACCCGATCCGCACCGCCTATACGGGCCGCTCGCTCAAGATCAATTCCGATGCGCGCTACCGCTTCGAGCGCGGTATCGACCCCGAGTGGACGCCGCACGGCATCGAGCACGCGACGCGGATGATCCTCGATCACGCAGGCGGCGAGGCGTCCGAAGTGGTGGTTGCGGGCGAGATCCCGGACCATGCGCGCGCCTACCGGCTCGACACGGAGCGTTGCTCCCGGCTCGTCGGAATGGACATTCCGGCCGAGACGCAGCGCGCGACGCTGGAGGCGCTCGGCTTCGTCATGGACGGCGACATGGCGCATGTGCCGTCCTGGCGGCCCGACGTGATGGGCGAGGCGGATCTCGTGGAAGAGGTCGCGCGGATCGCGTCGCTCACCAAGCTCGAGGGCAAGCCCCTGCCCCGGATGCATTCGGGCGTCCCGCGCCCGATCCTGTCGGCGCTGCAGAAGCGCGAGCAGGCAGGACGGCGCACGGCCGCGAGCCTTGGCTACAATGAATGCGTCACCTACAGCTTCATCGACCGAACCGCGGCAGAGCTTTTCGGCGGTGGACAGGACGCGAGCATGCTCGCCAACCCGATCTCCTCGGAGATGAGCCACATGCGCCCGGCGCTGCTGCCGGGTCTGCTGCAGGCGGCGGCGCGCAACCAGGCACGCGGCATGTCCGACCTGGCATTGTTCGAGATGGGTCATGTTTTCGAAGGCGGCGAGCCAGGCGAGCAGAACCTGTGCCTCGCGGGCATTCTCGTCGGCCGCACCGGGCCGAAGGATGTGCATGGCGCCTCGCGTGCGGTCGATCTTTACGATGCCAAGACCGACGCGGAGGCGCTTTTGTCCGCTATGGGCGCGCCCGCGAAGATGCAGATCCTGCGGAGCGGCGATGCATGGTGGCACCCGGGCCGCCACGGCGTGCTGTGCCTCGGGCCCAAGAAGGTGCTCGGAATCTTCGGCGAGATTCATCCGCGCATTCTGCAAGCGCTCGACGTGAAAGGCCCCGTCGTCGGCTTCACGATCTGGCCCGAGGCGATCCCGATGCCGAAAAAGGCGGTGTCGACCCGCCCCGCTCTGGCGCAGAGCGACCTGCAACCCGTGGAGCGCGATTTCGCCTTCGTGGTGGACCGGGATGTCGCCGCGCTCGATCTCGTGAATGCCGCCGCAGGCGCCGATAAGGCTCTGATAGAAGAGGTGCGCGTCTTCGACGAATTCGTCGGCGGCAGCCTTGGCGAAGGCAAGAAATCCCTCGCGATCACCGTCCGAATGCAGCCGAAAGAGGCGACGCTGAAGGAAAAGGACATCGAGGCCGTGGGCGTGAAAATCGTCGAGAAGGTCGGCAAGGCGACGGGCGGCACGCTCCGGGGCTGACCCCCTCACCTTGTCCGGCCTCTGCGGCGGGATAGCTGAAGACGGGTGCAACAAGGGAGAGCGACATGGGCCTCAACGTCTACCTCGCGGGCGAGATTCACACCGACTGGCGCGACCAGATCATCGACGGGGCGCAAGGGCTCGACGTCACCTTCTCGGGACCCGTCACCGACCATGCGGCCTCGGACGATTGCGGCGTGGCGATCCTCGGCGCGGAAGAGAACAAGTTCTGGCATGACCGCAAAGGCGCGCTTCTGAACGGCATACGCACGCGCAAGGCGCTGGACGATGCCGACATCGTGGTGGTGCGCTTCGGCGACAAGTACAAGCAGTGGAACGCCGCGTTCGATGCGGGCTATGCGGCCGCCCTCGGTAAGAGCCTCGTCATCCTGCAGCCCGAGGATCACGACCATGCGCTGAAGGAAGTCGACGCCGCCGCGTCCGCGGTTGCCCGTGATCCTTCCGAGGTGGTGGAGATCCTGCGCTACGTACTGACGGGCCAACTTCCCGGCTGACGGTTTTCGCGAAACGCTTGTAGATTGACACCGTAGACTGCAGTGAGCCGGAAGAGCCCGGATGACATCGGAAGATGCCGGAAGCGCCATGTAAATAAGGGCTTTGCGAACGGTTGCGGCGCAGAAGTGCGATTATGTTCAATGTTTGCAGTGAGCCCCGAAACCGGGCTTTTCAGGGGTTTCGAAGAGGATCCTGTCCTCAGACCATGGCGCGATGCGTTACTGCCACGAAAGCCTTTTAATATTGAGTTTAAAGGCCCGTTAGAGGCAGCTGGAAGGGCTTTCAAACGTGCGCTTCGAGTGTCGTGAACTGGAACGGCTGCGTTCCGGTTGTCTTGCTCCGTTCCAGTTCGATAAAATCGATACGAAAACAAACACTTATGTCGGCACCGCGGCTGGTCCGTTGCGGACGAAGTGGAACGCTATTTCTCCTCCAAGAGGCATTCCGCAGCTGCTCTGTCCCGTATGTTCTTAGCGGCTCTGACGTTCTCGGCCTCGTCGGTCGCGATCCCAACCTGGAAAACGCTGATCGCTATCGCGGACAACTCTTCCTTGGTCAGCGTCGTCTCTTCGCGAATCCGTTCAGCAGGAGCCGCGTCGATGTTTTCGAGGACATCAAAGATATTGAGGTCACCCCTGAAGCGATCAGTGAAAAGTTGGAAAGTCCAATTTGACACCTCTTCACAGTGGTCCATTTCCACCGCACTGACTGCTTGCGCCGCAAAAGGCTGAATAAGCAAGACAGGCAGCAGAAATCTCTCAAGAGCAACACGAAGCAAATACATGATCCACCCATCTAAAGACTAACGATCAGGTTTCGGCAGTGTGACCCCACCAAACGACTTTACCCAAGATCTCTAGCTCACCAAAACTCTCAGATGATAGCAGCTCAACCGAAATATTTGGGTTATCGGAGACCAGAGCGATAATGCCTTCATCCACCTTGGACACCCGTTTCACACGGGCTCCCATCTCTGTTCGGATAGCGTAGATTGGTGGCTTAAACTTATTGGAAGCCGTCCTGATAGGTATGGTTACACGCGATGTGTCTATGAGAACCATATCGCCGGGTTGAATTGTGGGCGACATACTCTCGCCTGCTTCGCCCAGTTCTATTCTTGCGAGAACAGCATCCTTTGGCGCGACACCAATACGTCGCAGCCAAGTTCGTTTGAACGCGAGATAATCAGTTATTTCGTCAGAGTTAAGCCTTCCAACACCCGCAGCTAACGTAGCGGCGTGGACTGGGATATGTGCGAATTCTTCATCGGGGAAGGAAGTGTTGTGGTTGGAATTACTAAAGTCTCGCGCTTCGCCAACGTATAGTTCGAGACGTAAAGCTTCGCAAAGGGCTCGAACTTTATCCCATGAAGGTGACGAACCTCGCCTAATGCCTTGAAGTGCGGAGTTGTCCTCTTTTCCGAACGCCCTCCTCCCGACCTCAGCCTGGCTAAGGCCTAGCTCCTTTCTACGCGCTTCGAAGAGCTCAAAGAGTTGGATTCGATCCGGTATCATAAGTGCAAATTTGCACCGAACTACCCTCCAGGCACAACCCATACACTCGGCACAAGACCGTTTCGATTTTTGATGCAATTTTACATTGACTGATAGGTGTAAAAACGCATAATCAGTCCCCATGAACACCGACCACCTCCTTGTGCTCGCCGAACTCTACACCGCCCACATGGGCGGTGCAGAAGCTTCCTTGGCAAAACGAGCTGGCAGCCATGCCCGCTTATTCTCACGTCTTCGCGCCGGCAGAGGATGCTCAGTAAAGACTTTTGCTTCGACGCTGTCCTGGTTCTCCGCCAACTGGCCGAGCGACCTCGAGTGGCCCGCCGATATCCCGCGGCCTGAGCCAGCCGAGGGGGTATCGAAATGACAGCCACGCCCGATTTCGAGACCTCGGCTCTTCAGCTGACCGACGAGCAGAAGATCGCACTGGCGATCTCCCTGGCGAACACCGTCACCGATGCGCGTCAGGCCTCAGGCTTGATGCGCCTCGCCCGCGTCGCCGATCAAAGCGCAATGCTGATGTTGCGCGATGCCTATGAGGGAGAGAGCGCATGAATAAGCCTCTCAATTTATTCATCGACATGCTGTCGGCAGACTTCTTTCGCGCAGAGCGCCCCAGCTTCGACGATTGTTATCGGCGGACATGCGTTCATGCAGTGCGAGCCGATATCTCCAAGCCCAGCAGACACCTGGCATTGCGCCTATTGCTCAACGAAGCGCGACTGCGCCAGCTCGACTCCTCGGGGTGTGGAACTGATGAGCGAAGCTCGGCTCACAATGTCAAAGAACTCGGCCCCTCTAAGGGGTCGATAGGCTCCAGTGGGCGCTTGAACACCCATCGGTGCCGTCAGGATTGTCAGGCGAGTGATCGTCTGTCTCCGCCGACAGCTGTCGGCGGAGAAATCTGCCGCGATCGGGCTTCACTGTCCCCCGATCGCCACCTCCCCGGTCGGTCGGGCAAAGCTTCTTCGAGGCGGGCCGGCCGGGGCTTTTTATTCCTAGGTGACCTCACCGGAGCGCTCGCGCTGTTCGCGATACTCTTCGGTCTGCTCGCTCTCGATTGGGGGTTGTCGTGATGTGCTCAGCCAGCCTGCGCTTCGCTGACTTTCCGGTACGTATGACCGTCGAAACTCAAGAAGCTGCCAGCAATCCGGTGCAGGAACGGGACGACCAGGCGCTCTCCCTGATCATACACCTCCACGGCGTCGAGCGCGTCGTTGTAAGCCTTGGCGTCGATGGCGCGAAGCGTCGGCGGTTCCTCGGCCGTGATCTCGAACATGCGGCCGCGCCAATGCGCCAGATCAGCCTCGGTCGGATCGGCAAGCTTTTCGATCTCGCTCAGCAGGACGTAGTAGTCGCGCTGGAGGATCTGATGATCCCGGGCCTGCCGCCCGAAATCGAGGACGAGCTGAAGCGCGCCGATGAAGGCGACGGCACCGCCGATATAGAGCGCCCCCGCGCCTGCGCGGGCGGCGAGATCAGCGACCACCGCCGTGCCGAGAAGAATGACCAGGAGATTGCAGATCCGGTTGGCGCGCTCGAGCCAGCGGCGACGCGCCGTGTGGTAGAGCGCGTTTCTCAGAACGTTGAAACGGATTATCTCGCGGTCATTCATCTTGATCAGTCCTTTTTGGGCGGCGGCGCCTGCTCCGGTTTGAGCTTCGAAGGTTGGCGTGGACCTGCAGATTTCTTTGTGGGGCCTTCGCCGGAAATGGGTTTCTTCTCAGACATCGTATTCGTCTCCTCTGAGCTGAGGTTGGAGGGGTCGATAGGTGCCGGCGGGCGCGGATTCGCCTGCTGGCACCGCCAACATAGCACAAAATGTGGCGATCCGTTTCAGAACAGAACGCTATATTCTGTTTGTTGCGCCATGGGAGGTACTTGCCATGCGTGATCCCCTCGCTGATTTCGACGCGCTTGTCCGCTCGCTTCGCGACGCGAGCGAGCACCGCGCCAAAGCCAAGGCGAGCGCGGGCAACGAGCCGCACAAAGCGTTCGAAGACACGCTGGCCGAGGCGTCGCTCGTCGAGGCTGTAGATGCCTTCGAGCGCCTGTCTCACGAAAGCGAAATCCTCGACGACATCCGCGCGATGCTTGTCGTCATCTACGGGGGTGACGCCTGATGCATGCCGCTCCGCTCTCATCCCCCCGCCTGCAGCGACTTCTTCGCGTCCTGAAGGACGGGAAACCGCACACCACGAAGGATATCGCGCGCCGTGCGCATCTCCTGGCGATCAGCGCCGCGGTCGCCGAGCTGCGCCAGCACGGCGCGAAGATCATTTGCGAGCGCAAGAAGGTCGGCGACGACTGGCGCTTTTTCTACACGATGCTGGAGGCCCCTAAGAATGCGTGAAGCTCGTCGGATCGAAGGCGTGACCGAAGTTCCTGTCGCCGAAGTTCTCGAACGCAATCGTCTGCGTCCGGTATCTGATGCAGGCGTCGCCGCGCTGATCTCCTCGATCGAGGATATTGGCGGGATCACCTACCCAATCCAGGTGCGCCAGGTCCGGCATCGCGAGAATGAGCTCGTGCTGATCGCGGGCGCGCATCGGCTCGAAGCTGCGCGGCGTCTGGAGTGGACGACGATCCCCGCGATTGTCTGGGACTGCGCCGACGACTGGGCTCGGCTGGTCGAGATCGATGACAATGTCGGCGGCTCGGAACTCACGGCTTTGGACACCGCGATTTTCCTGGCCGAACGAAAGGATGTCTATGAGCGCTTGAACCCTGGCGCGAGGCACGGTGGCGACCGTCGGAGCGATCAAGTGGAACTCGGTTCCGTTTGGTCATTCGCCGCAGCGACAGCGGAGAAATATGGCATCTCGGATCGTCAGGTCCGCAAGCTCGTCTCGGCAGGCAAGGCGCTGGCCCCCGATGAGCGTACCCGGCTCAGAACAGCCCCGAAGCCAGTCTCGCTCGCAGATCTGCAAGCGATCGGAAAGATCACGAATCCGCCCGAGCGCTATCACGTTGTCGGCGCGCTCGCGGAGGGTACCGCCAAAAGCGCCGCCGATGCACGTCGGTCTTGGAAGGCCCGGGATCTCCCCAAGACGGAGACGCCCAGTCCCGCCGAGAAGCTCCTCGACCAGCTTTGGAAACTCTGGTCGCGCGCATCCTCTGGAGTGAAGCGACGGTTCGTTGAGCGCCACCTTGACGAGATTGCCGAACTTGTCGCCGAGATCGACGAGGGCTGGTCAGACGCATGAGTGACGTCGCGCAACCCAAACAGATCTGGTGGAGCGTCTCGGAGCTTGCCGAAGCGCGTCTTCCCGGGCTGCCGGGGACGCGACAGCGGATCAATGCTTTAGCCAAACGACAGCAATGGACTTCGTACGCGGACAAGGCACGACGCAAAGTAGGCGGAGGAGGCGGCTGGGAATATCACTGGACGCTCCTGCCGCTTGAGGCGCGCGCCAGGCTCTTGAAGGATGCCAGCGCCGGTGCTGCGATCGATGCGATCGCGCAGTCATCGCTCGATCTCGCCGAGCGCCACTATGCCTTCGAACAGCTGTCCGAGCGCGCGAAGCAAACCGCACGCAAACGGTTGCGCATCCTCAACGCCGTCATGGCCCAGGAAGCCGCTGGGCTCGGCAAGGATATCGCCGTGCGCGAAGTGGCGCGAGCCGAGGGCTGCGCGGCTCGCTCGATCTGGAACTGGTTCGACAAGGTTCTCGGCGTTGAGCGCAGCGATTGGCTGCCCTGTCTCGCGGATGGGCGCGGCCTGGTCCGGCGGGACAGCGGGCGCAAGGAGATCGATCCGGAGTTCATGGAGGTCTTCAAGGCCGATTACCTACGCTTTGAAGGACCCGGTATCAGTTCGGCCTATCGCCGCGCTGTCCGCGTCTGCGAGGCACAAGGCATTGAGTGTCCGCCGGAAAGCCGCCTGCGCCGGCATCTCGACGCCGAGGTGCCGCGCGTGTCGCAGATCTATCAGCGCGAAGGTCTGACCGGCCTGCAGAAATGCTATCCGCCGCAGATCCGCGACCGGACCGGCATGACGGCGATGGAGGGCGTGAACGCAGACTGCCACAAGTTCGATGTCTTCGTGCAATGGGAGGGCCGCGATAAGCCAGCCCGTGCCCAGCTCGTTGCCTTCCAGGATATCTATTCGGGCAAGATCCTCAGCTGGCGGATCGATCACACCCCGAACAAGGTCATGGTGATGGCCGCCTTCGGCGACATGATCGACAATTTCGGCATCCCGAAACACGCCCTTTTCGACAACGGCCGCGAGTTCGCGAACAAGTGGCTGACTGGCGGCGCAGATACGCGGTTCCGCTTCAAGATCCGCGAGGATGATCCGCTCGGCGTTCTGGCCCTCCTCGGCATCGATATCCACTGGGCGACACCCGGCCACGGCCAGGCCAAGCCGATCGAGCGTGCTTTCCGCGACCTCGCCGAGGACATCGCCAAGGATCCGCGCTTCGCCGGTGCCTATGTCGGCAACAGGCCAGATGCCAAGCCGGAGAATTACGGCTCACGCGCGATCCCGATCGACGATTTCATCGCTATCGTCGCCGAAGGCATCGATGCGCATAACGCGCGCCAGGGTCGCCTGTCGCAGACCGCCAACGGGCGCAGCTTCGACGAGACCTTCGCGGCGAGCTACGCCAATGCGCCGATCCGCAAGGCTGCGATCGAGCAGCGCCGGCTCTGGCTGATGGGTCAGGAGCCCCGGAAGCTGCATGCAAACCATGGCGAGCTGACGCTCTTCAAGAACAAGTACTGGGCCGATTGGATGGCCGAGCATGCCGGTCAGCAGATCGTCGCGCGCTTCAATCCGGCCGATCTGCATTCCGGGGCCGAAATCTACGATCTCAAGGGCCGCTACCTGGGCTTCGCCGCCTGCCGCGAGGCGGTCGGGTTCTTTGACCTCACCGAGGCGCATGACAAGGCGCGTCAGGATGGCCAGATCCGCCGCGCGCAAAAGCAGCTCGCACAGGCGATCAATCCCGGCAGCGTCAAGGACGTGGCAACAAGGCTCGACGAGCTCGCGCCGGAGGAGCCGGCTGCAGCCGAGGCTCGTGTCGTGCGCCCGACCTTTGGCGATCCGGCGCAGACTGACGGCGCGAGTGTGCGCAAGCCGGCTCTGCCGACACCGGACACATCGCCCGAGGCCCAAAGCGAGCATTCCGCCTTCGTCCATGTCTTCTACGGCAAGCAGGGCCGCAAGAAGCCGGAGACGGTCGAGGACGAGGCACGCTCCCGGTTCCGCCGGGCGCTGGACGTCGAGGCGCGTAGCGAGGCCGGAGAGCGCATCGGAGAGGCCGAGGCGAAGTGGCTCCAATCCTACCAGGAGACGCCCGAATACCGGCAGCTCCGCAACATGTACGAGAAATTCGGGGAGCGGCTGCTTCTCGGGTGAGAGTGCCGCCGCCCGGGACCCTCCTCCCGAGCGACGGCGTGTTGAGCAGTTACAACAGAGGTGAAAATGCCAGACGACACACCACTCTACAATAGCCTCGCACCGCTGCGGAACGTCTCCGCGCTCGCGGCGCTCGTGGACCGGCTGAAGAACCGCGCGCATGGGCTGCCGGGCATGGCGACGTTCTATGGTCCCTCGGGCTACGGGAAGACGACGGCCGGCACCTACGTGACCAACGAATTCGACGCGGTCTGCGTCCAGGTGAAATCCACCTGGACGCAGAAGAAGCTCTGCGAGGCCATCCTGTCCGAGATGTCGGTGCCCCCGCACCGCATGACGATCAGCGACATGGTCGACCGGATCAGTGCCACGCTCGCCGTCACGGACGCGCCGCTCCTGATCGACGAGGCAGACTTCCTGGTCAAGCGCCGCATGATCGAGATCGTGCGCGACTTCCACGAAGGCTCGGGCGCACCCGTGATCCTGATCGGTGAAGAGCTACTGCCCCAGAAACTCAAGCAATGGGAGCGCGTTCACGGCCGGATGCTTGACTGGGTGGCCGCGCAGCCGGCGGATACGCGCGATCTTTCAGCGCTGATGCCGATCTACGCACCAGGCATCGATATCGCGAGCGAGCTGCAGGATCGGCTTATGAAGGCCGCGAACGGCTCGATCCGGCGGATCTGCGTCAATCTCGAGATGGTGCGTGAGTTCGCGCGGCTCGAGGGGCTCGACGCCGTCACGCTCGAGGACTGGGGCAAGAAGCAATTCTGGACCGGCGAAGCACCGGGACCGCGGAGGGGCGTGTGATGAGCGATCAGTCACCAACCCGTCGCCAGGCGCTCTGGGATCTCCTGCGCACTGAGGGCACACTCACCCCGGCCGCCGCAGCTGAAGCCGGCATCCCGCTCAACACCGCCCGGATGTACTTCGCCGAATGGAAGCGCAACGGCGCGATCGTTCTCGATCACCAGGACGGCAAGACCCGCTTCTTCCGCGCGGCACAGGACACCGCAGAGGCCCCGCGCGAGATCCGCACCGAGGTCGCCGAGGATGATCCGCGCGCGCATCGCCAGATCGCCTGGGATCTCTTGTGCGAGGCGGAAACGGTCAGCGTGCCCGATCTCATTGAGATCGGCCTGCATCGGAACACGGCCGAGCTTGCGCTCAATCACTGGCTCGAGGCCGAAGCGATCCGGTTCTCGCACAGAGACGGCAAGGTCCGGTTCTACACACGCGTACTCGACACCGACACGGCCCCCGCCTTCACGCGCAGCGATCACCGTCTCGCCCCGCGCGAGCGGCGCGCCAAGAAGCTCTGGACCGCTGCGCGCATGCTCAAGACGTTCACTCCGCGCGATGTTGCGGCGCACGCGGCCACGTCAGAGACCGAGGTGTCGATCGACGATGCCACGCGCTTCTGCCGGATGCTTCTGCGCGCGGGGTACGTGCGCGTCCTGCGCAAGGCACGTCCGAGCGACGGCGTCGAGCCGCGCTACCGCCTGACCCGCGATACCGGCCCGAAACCGCCCATCGAAAAGCGTGTCCGCGCGGTCTGGGACGAGAACGAGGGTTGCTTCACGCATCTGCCGGAGACCGCGTCATGAGCCGGGTAGAGGCAGCACGCGACGCATGGGGCAGCGCCCTGCCCGATTGGATCGAGGCGCTCGCCGCCGAATGCGACCGCACGAGCCAGAACCAGGTGGCAACGCGCCTCGGCAAGTCCGGCGCGCTCGTGAGTCAGGTCCTGCGCGCGCGGTACCCGGCCCGCCTCGATCCGATCGAGGAACTCGTCCGGGGGATCCTGATGAAGGCGACGGTCGATTGCCCGGCGCTCGGCCGCCTGCCGCTCAACGAGTGCCAGGCATGGCGGCGCAAGGCGACGGCGTTTCAGGGCAGCAACACGCTGCGCGTCCAGATGTACCGCGCCTGCCACCGCTGCCCGATTTTCAAGAACGGAGGCACGACGGATGCGAGCTGATGTCCAAGCACGGAACGCAAAAATCGTCGAGATGGCGAAGAAGGGCTATGCCCGCCCCACGATCGCACGGGAAGTCGGCATCAACGTGCAAGCCGTCTACACCGTGATCTCGCAGGCCCGGGTCGGGGGCGCGGATATCCCCCGCGTCCACGGCTATCATCTCGGGGCGTCACGCTCGCCGAGGGTCCTCGTCGACAAGGACGTGTTCATCCGGCTCAACCCGGTCGCCGCCGAGCGGCAGATTACGACGCGGGAGCTGATCTCGCAGATCCTTCACGTCGTGGCGCGAGAAAACCTGACCGATGCCATTCTCGATGATGGTGATCGCGATGAGTGATGCACCCTTCACCCCCGCCGAGCTGATCACCCATACAGGCCACGCGATCCACAAGGTCGACACCTCCGGCCCACGCGGCGTGAGCTATGTCACCTGGGTCGAGATCGAGGCGATGTGCGTGACCCTCGCGCTTCTCGGGATCCCGAGCCTCCCGCCATCCGAGACGGTCGAGGATGGCGCGCCCGATCTCGATCCGCGCGTGCCGATCCCGGCCGACGTGCTCGCGAGGCTCGAGCGCCATGCAGATCGACACGAGATAGCCCTCGCGGCCTTCGTTCGAGAGCTTCTCGATACCCTCAGCCAGTCAGGCGACACCCGGCTGTTCGAGATCCTTCTCAATCCGGCCAACGCCAATCCACCAGCTCCAGAAGGAGAGGACACATGAGCGAGTTCACCCCCATCCCCGTTCCGAGCGGCCGCAAGGACATCGACGGCAAGATCTACGTCGTCGACGCCAAGGGCGGTCTGCAGCCGGTCGAGACCGTGAAGCCGCAGGATCTTCTCGAGGACGAGACCGTGCGCAAGATCATCGGCTACGCCTTGGCGCTTTCGGGCCAGATCGCGCGGTTCAAGGAGCACACCTTCGAGGATCTGTCGGATTTCGAAGCGCTGCTCGCCCAGGAATACGACGCCAAGAAAGGCGGCGCGAAGGGCAACAAAACCTTCATGAGCCATGACGGGCTGATGAAGGTTCAGGTCTCGGTCGCCGACTATATCGATTTCGGGCCGCAGCTTCAGATCGCCAAGGAGCTCGTGGACGAGTGTCTGAACGAGTGGGCCGCCGATGCCGGCCCGGAGCTCCGGTCAGTCGTTACGCGCGCCTTCAACACCGACAAGGAAGGCAAAATCAACCGCTCGGAGATCTTCATGCTCCTGCGCCTCGATATTGGCGATCCGCGCTGGGTGAAGGCCATGTCAGCGATCCGGGACGCGATGCGCGTCGTCGGCTCAAAGACCTACGTGCGGTGCTATCACCGCGAGACCCACGATGGCCCGTGGCAGCCGATCACCATCGACCTGGCGAAGGTCTGAACCGATGGCCGCGTTCGAACAAAGGAAAGTGCCCGAAGCCGAGATCGAAGCGATCCAGTCGCTTGTCGAGAGCATGAGCTCTCGTGGGATCTCGCCCGTCGATCAGATCGGACTTCTCGCGAACCTCACCGGACGTCTGAGCGTCGTCGCCGCCACGTGCGGCATCGCGCCGAAAGACATCGAGGAGCTGATGAACCGCAATTTCGAGAAAGGCGCATCCGAAGCGCACCGCCGTCTCGATGGGAATTTCAAAGGACGGATGAGCTGATGATTACCTTTGAGACCACAATCACCGGGAACGAGATCGGCCGAAAGCTCCGGGACGATCCGGAAGAGCTGGCCTACGCCCTCCAGGAGCTCGCCGGGAACTTCACATCCGAGGATGCAGACGAGTTGATGGCCTACCTGGACCCGGCATTGATGCTCCAGGTCGCCGAATTCGCATCAGTCCTGAACACGGCAACAGAACGCGCGGCCGGAGAATAGCCATGACCCGCGCGCTTCAGAAAACCATCCATGTCGGCTGCCGTGAACTCGGCCTTAATGCCGAGGCGCGGCACGACCTCCAGCTCCTCGTGACCGGCAAGGCCAGCCTGCGCGACATGAATGAGACGGAGCTGAAGGCAGTTGTCTCGGCCCTCAAAGATCGAGGCTTCAAGCTCTCCGCGGGCACTGGCCGCAAGCCCCGCGCAAAGCGCGCAGACATCCGCTACATCCACGTCCTCTGGAGCCTCCTCGGCAATGCCGGCAAGCTCACCCGACCCGGCAGAGACGGTCTCAACGCTTTCCTCAGGTCGCGGTTCGAAGGCAAATGGCAGTCGGTCCCGATCGATGTCGATGCGCTCCGCGAGCCTGCCCAGATCAACGCGGTGATCCGTGCTCTGCGCGACTGGTGTCACCGTGAAGGGATCGACACCGAGCAATGAAGAAGTCGCGCGCCCACGTCACGGACCACGCGGTCATTCGGTATCTCGAGCGCGAGCTCGACATCGATATCGAGACCGTGCGTCGCCGGATTGGGCGCGCGGTCGACGCAGCGGACGTTCCGATGGGCGCGAGCGGCGTGGCGATCGGCCGGCTGATCTACAAACTCGCACATGATGAGAGCGGCGTGACGGTGATCACCTGCATCGAACGGAGCCGCCCGGAGCGCGGCCGGTGAGCGAGATCCACGATCAGCTCATCGCCTGTCTCGGCGAAATCGACACGCAGAAGCTTTTGCGTACTCTCGGCGGCACGCGCATTGAGGTGCCGCAGACTGCGCGCAGATCGAAACTCTCGAAGATCATCGGACCCGATGGTGTCGCCCGGCTCATCGCAACATTCGGCCCCGGCAGGCTGGTCTTGCCCATGGGCGATGTCCGCGGCCAGGCAGGCCGCAGAGCCCATGCAAAACGGCTCTTGACCGAAGGGGCAGCGACCCGCGATGTTGCCCGCCAAGCCGATCTTCACACGCGCTCCGTCGAGCGCTACCGGCGGCAACTCCGCGAAGATCGACAGCTATCCCTCTTCGACGACGACTAGCCCCCGACAGCTGTCGGCGGAGATCGCGCGCCCCTGACATGCGATCTCGGGACCTGTTCCTAAGGTTCCGGAGAAGATCATGAGCAATCTGACCGATGTCGCCGAGATCACCGACCGTGGTCTCCTCGAAATCGCCGAGCATGAAGGCATCGTGCCTGCCCCCTACCGCGACAGCGTCGGCGTCTGGACCTGGGGGCTTGGTCATACCGCAGCGGCCGGCGGGCCGGACCCATCCAAGATGAACCGCGCCATGCCGAACGATATCGACGCCGCGATCGAGGAGGTGCTCGACCAGTTCCGGATCGACGTCGCCCGCTATGCCCGGCGCGTCGGCGATGCCGTGAAGGTCGCCTTGAAGCCCTATGAGCGCGATGCCCTGGTGAGCTTCGATCTCAACACTGGCGGCATCTACCGCGCCAAGCTGACGGCCGCGATCAATCGCGGCGACGCGGATGCCTCGCGCCATTTCTTCGGCTGGCTGAAGCCGCCGGAGATCCGCAAGCGCCGCACGGCCGAAAAGCGGCTCTTCGAGACGGGTGACTATGATGCCAACGGCGACGAGATCGCGATCTGGCGCACCAACGGCCAAGGCAAGCTCCTGGGCGTGATGACGACGATCCGGGGCGGCGAGCTTCTGGAGCGCCTGCACGGCAAGCCGGTGCCGGACGCTGGCCTCGAGCCGCTGCCCGATCTGGAGCCGGTCGACGAGGCTCTGCGCCAGGTGGAAGCCCGCACCCTTGATCTGGCAGATTCCGTCGCCACCATGCGCCAGAAATTCGACGGGGTCGCGTGATGCTGGGACAACAGGTTCGCGACATCATCGGCTCGGTCGCGCCGACGCTCGGCTCGGCCCTCGCCGGCCCCTTGGCAGGCGTTGCGGCCCGCGAGATCTCGACGCGCGTTCTAGGGTTAGAAGAAACCGACGCCCGGGCGATCGAGCAGCGCTTCGCCGCGCCGTCCGCCGAGGACCTCGCGACGCTTCAGGACGCAGATCGCGAGTTTCGCCAAACGATGGCCGAGCTCGACATCCAGCTAGAGCGCATTGCCGCGAGCGATCGGGCCGATGCGCGCGAGATGAAGGCGAAGAGCGGCAGCCTGACGAACACGACATTGTCGGGCGTCATCCTCGCGGGCTTCTTCGCTCTGACCTTTGCGATCTGGTGGCGCCCGCCTGCCGAGGGCTCGGGCGAGATCGTATACATGATGCTCGGCGTCGTCGGCACCATGGCCATGGCGGTCGTGACGTTCCACTTCGGCAGCTCGTCCGGATCGAAGGACAAGACGGCGCTTCTGGGTGAATTGAAGAAGTCCACGCCTCTTATCGGAGGCGGGGGAGCGCGCTGATGGATTTGGCCTGGTCTGCCGTCACGATGTCCGCGCATCTCGCGATCATCCTGTCGATCCTGATTGCGCTCGGGAACGCCGTCTATCTCAGCGCGCGCGAGCATACGATCCGCGTGACGCCGCTCTTGCGCTTCGCGCTGACGGGTGTCGCCTCCGCCCTCGTGGTCGAGCGCTGCTACTACGTCATTGCGCGGCTTCTCGTGAACTCGCCGGTTGATCTCTGGTCGATGCATCCCGCCCCGGAGATCCTGTCGGGGATGGTCGCCTCTGCTTGTCTCTTCTGTGCCACAGCGATCCTTTCGACGGGCCGTGATGCGGAACACCGCCGGCTGATCGCCGCGATAGAGATCGTCTTCGTCATCCTCTGCGGTGTCAGTCTGGCATGGCTCGCATGGTAGATCTCGAAATCCTCAAATCGGTTGAGGTGGTCATCGGCTTGATCGTCCTGTTCTTCGGTGCATTCGCCGCTCTCGTGCGCTGGGTCTGGGGCAAGGTATCGATCAAGGTCGCCTCGAGCGTCGACCCGCTCGCGGTCAGCAGCCGGAACGTTGTCAAGCGGCTCGAGGACGTCGAAGGCGATGTCCGCGCGCTCAAGCAGCAACTCGCGGCGGTCGAGAAGAGCTTGGGCGGAATGGCTCGGCACGAAGACCAGCAGAAGCTCGCGATCACCCTGGCGCGTGTCGAGGAGAGATCTCTAGCGAGCGACCAGAAGCTCGACACGCTCTACCGGGCGATCATGGACCGGGCGCCCAGAGGATGACGGACTTCCTGGCAGAATGGGCGGCGAGCGCCACCCGGATCGAGACGCAGAAGCGCCGCCTGGAAGCGCTGCGCTTCCTTGCGAAGATCCCGGGATACCGCGCCTCGGCCAGCCTCATCCGCCACGAATGTCATCGCCTCGGCGTGCCCACGACTAGTGACCAGATGATCGGCGCTCTGACATGGCTCGACGAGAATGACCTCGTCGCCCTCGAAGGTGTCGAGGACGCGATCGTCGCCCGGCTGACGCCACTGGGCCGTGACGTCGCATCGGGCCAGAAACTCTATCCCGGGGTCCTGCGCCCCGACCCTTGAAGGAGACCTTGAATGGACAACGAAACCACCCTTCACCGCCGCCTGGCGATCCTGCGCCATCTCGAGAAGGCGGCGGATTACACGGCGAACTCCTCGATCCTCCTCGACGTCGTGCGCGGCGTCGGTGTCAGCTCGACCGAGGATCAGCTCCGGAGCGCGCTTGCCTGGCTCGACGAGCAGGAGCTGATCACGCTCACCGATCTCGAGACGGTGTCGGTTGCGACCGCCACGACGCGCGGGGTCGATGTGGCGCTCGGCCGGGCGCTGCATCCGGGCGTCAAGCGGCCGAGCCCGAGGGGCTAAGCGATGCCGCCGCCCCGCAAGGTCGATCTTCTTCCCTCCGAGATCCGCGACTGGCTCCAGGAGGAGCTGAAGCTGCGCGGCTTCGGCGGCTACGAGGAGCTGGCCGAGGCGCTGAACTGGCGTCTCGAGGAGGCCGGGCTCGAGCTCCGGATCGGCAAGTCGGCGCTCCACGCCTACGGCTCGGAGTTTCGCGAATACGCCCAGCTCCAGGAGCAGGCCCAGGACGAGATCCGCGCCTTCCTGGCGGATGCCTCGCTCGGGCAAGAGATCGACGTCACCAAGGCGCTCTTCCAGCAGCTGACCACAATCGCATTTCGCGTGCAGATGGCCATGGCGACGGCGAACGAGCTGCCGGATCCGCGCGGGATGAAGGATCTGACCACGGCGCTCAACAATCTGATCCGCTCGACCGAGCTCCGCGACAAGATCGCGGCCGAGGAGCGCCAGGCGATGAGCGAGAAGCTCGCGGCCGCGGAGGCCTCGGGCGATGCAGCAGACCAGGCGGCACTTGCGCGCGCCCGGGAAATCATGGGGTTCGACTGATGACGACGATGACGATCATATCGCTGATCGCGCTGGCACTGGCGCAGCTGGCCGATGTCTGGACAACGATCCGCGGCCTCGAGGCCGGCTACACCGAGACCAATCCGATCATCCGCTGGGCCATGGAGCGGCTCGGCCGGCATGGGTGGATCGCCTTCAAGCTCGGCGTGGCAGGCGGCCTCGCCTGGCTCGCGCTCTCGCTCAGCATGCCGGTCATTCTGTGGATCGGCGCGGCGCTGACCGGGCTCGTGGCGGTGCGGAATTACCGGCTGGTGAGCTGAGATGGGCCTGACCATCGAGCAGATCCGGCAAGCTCGTGGGGCTTATGCCGCAATTCGGCCCGATGGTCGTCGTTTGAGAACGCGGCGAATGCTGAAAACAGCGCTCTTGGACATGGTCCACGACCACAAAAAGGAGGAGTGGCACCAAGACGGTGTCAGGCTCCGGGTCGATTTCGATATCGCCATGCAATTCATGCCAGAAGCATTCGATGCGGGATACCGGATCGAGGGGTACAAATTGACATGAGCAAGACACCATCCGTCATCGACTGGCTGCCCTATCAGCGCGCATGGATCGAGGACCGGGCGCGCTTCAAGATCGGGATGTTCACTCGGCGCGGCGGCAAGACCTTCGGCTCTTCGGGCGAGATCGTCGACGAGTGCATCCGCGCCGAGATGGAGCGACGGCGCGTGCGTTGGACGATCCTCTCGCGCTCGGACAACACGGCGAAAGAGGCACTCGAGGACGCGCTGAAACCGATCACGCGCGCCTTCTGGGCGGTCTACAACGAGGTCTCCAAGCTTGGCGGTGAGCCCGAGTTCGGCGAGGACACGTTCTATAGCCGCGAGCTCGATGCGACCTACAAGACCCACGAGGTGCGCTTCCCGGGCGGCAGCCGCGTCGTCGCGATCTCCGCGAGCCCCGACGCGGCGCGCGGTTTCGGCGGCAATCTTCTCCTCGACGAGTTCGCCTTCCACCAGGACAGCCGGCGCATCTGGGCCTCCGCCTTCCCGGTTGCGGCGCGCGGCGGTCACAAGATCCGCGTGATCTCGACCCCGAACGGCAAGGGCAACAAGTTCTACGAACTGATGACCACCGAGGATAATGGCTGGTCGAAGCATCACGTCGATATCTACGAGGCGGTGCGCCAGGGCCTTGATGTCGATATCGAACAGCTGCGCGCCGGCATGGCCGACGAGGATGCCTGGGCGCAGGAATTCGAGCTCAAATGGCTCGACGAGGCCTCGTCCTGGCTGAGCTACGATCTGATAGGCGAATGTGAGCGCGAAGGCCTTGGCGCGCCGCGCCGATACCTGGGCGGGCCGTGCTTCGTCGGTATCGACATCGCCGCCCGTAACGACCTCTTCGTGATCTGGGTTCTCGAGAAGGTCGGCACGAAGCTCCTGACCCGCGAGGTGATCGCCAAGCGCCGGATCACCTTCGCCGAGCAGGACATGCTCCTCGACGATGTCATGCGCCGCTATCACGTGGTCCGCGTCCGGATGGACCAGACCGGCATGGGCGAGAAACCCGTCGAGGACGCCAAGCGACGGCACGGCCAGGAGCGCGTCGAAGGCATCCTCTTCACCGCCACGGCCAAGCTCGACATGGCGACGGGCATGAAAGAGCGGATGCAGGACCGCGAGCTTCTCCTGCCGCTCGGGGACCCGGAAATCCGCTCGGACCTGCATGCGGTCAAGAGCCGCGTCGGCCCGACCGGTGCGCGCCGCCTCATCGCCGATGACAGCTCGGACGGTCACGCCGACCGCTTCTGGGCGCTCGCCCTCGCCTCGAGCGCGGCCGAGCTCGACTATCAGCCCTATGCCTACCAGCCCGTGCGCATGGGCCAGGACATGGATCGCGACATCGCCGTCACCGGCGGCTTCAGAACAAGGGAGGGGGTCTGGTGAGCCAGCTTCTCGATCAGAACGGCCAGCCCGTGCGCCGAAAGGAACTTCTCGAGATGCAGTCCGAACCGCGTCTTGCGGGGATCCGGAATGCCTTCGCCGAGACCGTCGCCGCCGGGCTCACGCCGCAGAAGCTCGCCAATATCCTGCGCGCCTGCGACCAGGGCGAGATCACCGAGTTCGTGACGCTCGCCGAAGAGATCGAGGAGCGCGACCCGCATTACTTCTCGGTCCTCGGTACGCGCAAGCGGGCGGTCTCGGGCGTGGCGCCCCGCGTCGAGCCCGCTGGCGAAGACGCCGCCTCGCGGCGGATCGCCGAGGCAGTGAACGAGCGGATCGCAGAGCATGAGGAGTTTCCCGATCTCGTCGAAGATCTGCTCGACGCGCTCGGCAAGGGCTTCTCCCTCGTCGAGATCGACTGGCACCGATCGGGGCGCGAGTGGTGGCCTGGCAGCTTCCGGCATGTCGATCCGCGCTTCGTGATCTTCGATCGAGAGACGGGGCGCGAGATGCGTCTCATCGACGATGAGGACCCGGCCAACGGCATTCCGCTCACGCCTCTCGGCTTCATTCAACACCGCGCCAAGCTCAAATCCGGCCTGACCTTCCGGGGCGGCATGGCGCGCGTCGCGGCCTTCAGCTGGATGTGCAAGGCCTACACGCTCAAGGACTGGACGGCCTTCGTCGAAACCTACGGTCTGCCGCTGCGCCTCGGCCGCTACGATGCCGGGGCGACGAAGAAAGACCAGGAGATGCTCCTCCGTGCCGTCGCCAATATCGGCACGGATGCCGCGGCGATCCTGCCGAAGTCGATGGAGATCGACTTCACCGAGACCAAGGCCACGGGCGGCGACAAGGTCTTCGAGAACCTTGCGCGCTATGTCGACGAGCAGATCTCGAAAGCCGTGCTCGGTCAGACCATGACCAGCGACAACGGCTCCAGCCAGGCGCAGGCCAAGGTCCACAACGAAGTGCGCCACGATATCGCGCAGGCCGATGCGCGCGGGGTCACCGGCTCCATCAATCGAGATCTCGTCCGTCCCTTCGTCGATCTCAATTTCGGTCGGCCGGCGGACGGACAATACCCGCGCCTCGTCATTCAGATCGAGGAGGCCGAGGACACCGACAAGGTCATGCAGAACGTCCACCGGATGGCGCGGCTTGGCACGCGCTTTTCTCAGGCGGATGTGCGCAGCCGGCTCGGTTTTGCAGAGCCCGACCCCAAAGAAGAGATCATCGGCGGTCCGCGCAAATCAGCCCGATCGCAGCCCACGGAAGAGATCGCCCGGAACGCGGCCGAGACGCCGTTCGACGATCTCGACCTTCTCGAGCGCGAGATGTCCGAGGATTGGGAGCCGGTAATCCGCCCGATGGCAGATCCGATCGACGCCGCGATCGAGACCGCCGAGAGCTTTGAGGACGCGCTTGCAAAACTCGAGGCCTTGCGCCCCGAGATGTCCTCGGCCGAGCTGATCGATCGCCTGGTAAAAGGCATGGTGAAAGCGCGCGGCCTCGGGGACGCGCGGGATGACTGAGTTTCCCGATCGCCCGGGCTACAGCTTCGATCCCGGCCCGCCACCTGAGGTCGCGCGGTTCTTCGCGAACAAGGGCATCGCGCCGTCGTTTTCCTTCCAAGACGTCGAGCCGGCAGAGCACGCCGTCTCCTTCGTCGTCGCGAAGATGGCGCAGGAGGACATGCTCTCGGCCGCGAAGGGCGAAGTGCAACGCGCCATCGACGAGGGGATGACCTTCGAGGCTTTCAAGAAGAGCTGGCGCGGCAATGCAGCACTCAAAGAATGGTGGGGCCGCGAGGTCCAGACCGATCCGGTGACGGGCCAGGAGCGCATCGTCCAGCTCGGCTCGCCGCGCCGCCTGCGCACGATCTACCGCGCCAATCTGCGCGCCGCCCGTGCCGCCGGGCAATGGGAGCGGATCGAGCGGACGAAACGCGCGATGCCCTATCTCGAGTATCGCCTCGGCCCCTCCGAGCGGCACCGCCCGCACCATGTCGCCAAGGAAGGGCTCGTGCTGCCGGTGGACGATCCTTTCTGGGATGATTGGATGCCGCCCAATGGCTGGGGCTGTAAATGCTGGGTGCGCCAGATCACCCGCCGCGCAGCCGAGGAAAAGGGCATCTCGCGATCGCCAGGCAGGGAGACCCGCGAGTTCATCAATCCGCGCACCGGCGAGGTGAAGGACGTGCCCGTCGGGCTCGATCCAAGCTGGGACCGCAATCCCGGCAAGCTGCGCCGCCAGCACATGGAACAGCTCCTCGAAGGCAAGCTCTCGGCCGCAAGCGAGCCCGAGGCGCGCGCCGCACTTCGCGACATGGCCTCGAGCTGGGCCGTGCAGCGCGTCCTCCAGGGCCGCTCGGATGCGGCCGTGCCAGTGGCGCTGATGCCGCCCGAGATCGGCGCGGCGCTCGGCAACCAGGCGCGCTTTGTCCGGATCACCGATCGGACCGGACAGACAATCGGCGCGCAATCCGGCGCAGCCGTGACCCCGGAGGTGATGGCGCGCGTCTCCGATGCCCTGGTCGAGGGGCCGCTGGCCGAAGAGACCGACGCGGAGGGTCGCAGGAGCCTCGCGATCCTCGTCGACGGGCCGGACGCATGGGAAGCGATCGTCACATCGCTCCCCGAGACCGACGAGCTCTGGATCAGCGCCGTGCGCCAGACGAGCCGCGCCGAATGGCGCGAGCGGCTGGCGCGCGAAACCCGCACGCTTTTGAGGGAATAACCGGGGCAAAACGCCCAAATTCGCCGCCGAGCCGCAATCTGCATCGAGCGCAACGTCTCAGGACGTCCGTTAAATACCCATTAAAGGGGTCTGTGTGCGCAGGAGCCGATTTTCCGACCGGGAGGGCGGTTCGGGCATTAAGGGCGCTCCTGAGGCCGCTCAGCGCTTCATCTCTTGGCAGCCGGACGCTCGGTCGCTAGCGTGAAGCTTGGGCGGGGGTCTCGCAAGATTAGCTTCGAAGCGAATCCCCCGACAGCTGTCGGCGGAGATCGCGAGACTCCCGCCGTCTAGAACGGACCTCATGAACGAGGTCGTGCCATCCCATCTCATTGCTCTGAATTTCGCCGAGGGCGAGGTGCCGGACTGGATCAATGTGATCCCGGCCGAGACCGGCCTGACGGGCATCGACGGCCGGCAATGGACGATGACTGACGCCAACGCGGTGATCGAAACCTTCCGCCGTCGCGGCAACCGTCTGCCGGTTGATATCGAGCATGCAACCCAGATCAAGGGCGCGCGCGGCGAAGCGGCCCCGGCCGTGGGCTTCATCACCGACATGGAAGGCCGCGATACCGGTCTCTGGGCGCGCGTTGAATGGAACCAGGCCGGTGAGGACATCCTCAAGGCCCGCTCCTACGCGCATTGCTCGCCGGTCTTCGTCTACGACCAGGCGCGAAATATCAGCCGCCTCGTCTCGGTCGGCCTCACAAACAATCCGAACCTCGACCTGGTGGCACTCAACCAGGCACTCACCCCAACGCAGGAGACACGCGCCATGGACAAGGCGGTCCTCGAGGCCCTTGGCCTCAATACCGATGCGAGCGCGGCCGATGCCGTGGTCGCCATCAACAAACTGAAAGAGCGCGAGCAGACCGCGCTCAATCGCGCCGAAACACCCGACCCCGAAAAGTTCGTGCCGAAGGCGGACCACGAGATCGCGCTCAACAAGGTGCGCGAATTCGAGACCGCCGAGGAAGAGCGCGCGCAATCCGAGATCGAGACGGCCGTCGATGCCGCGATCGAGGCCGGCAAGGTCGCACCCGCCAGCCGCGATTTCCACATCGCCGCCTGCCAGGCAAACGGCCTCGAGAAGTTCACCGCGATGGTCGGCGAGATGCCCGAGATCGTCGGTGCGGCCAAGCCTCGCAAGAAAGATCCCGCGGGCGGCACCGCGCTCAACGCCGATGAGACCGCGATCGCCGCGGCCTTCGGATGGGATGACGAGACCGCGCGGAGTGCCTTCTCCGACGCGAAAGACAAGAAGGACTGAGCCCGATGGCCGTTATCACCCCCGCATTCCTCTCGACCCTGAACCGCGGCTACCGCCGGGAGTTTCAGACGACGTACCAGGCGACCGTCGAGGAGAGCTTCTTCCGCGATGTCGCGACAGTCGTGCCCTCCATGACCGCCTCGAATACCTATGGCTGGCTCGGCGATGCGCCGCAGCTGCGCGAATGGATCGGTAACCGCGTCGTCAAGGACATGAAGTCCTCGGGCTACGAGCTGCAGAACAAGCTCTACGAGAGCACCGTCGGCGTGCCGCGCACCTCGATCGAGGATGACACGTTCGGCCAGTTCGGCCCGCTCATGGCGATGATGGGCATGGAAGCCGCGAACCATCCCGACCGCCTGATCTCCACGCTGATCGAGAACGCGGTCGCGGGCGTCTGTTATGACGGGCAGAACTTCCTCGACACCGATCACCCGATCGCGGCGAACCATGACGGGACTGGCGCGGTCACGACCGTGTCGAACTATGACGACGATGCTGGCTCGGGCGATCCGCTCTGGCTTCTCCTCGACACGCGCAAGCCGCTCAAGCCCTTCATCTTCCAGGAGCGCACGCGCCCCGAATTCGAGGCCAAGACAAACGCCGCGACCTCGGACGATGTCTTCATGGCCGATGAGTACAAGTGGGGCACGCGCTATCGCTGCAACGCTGGCTACGGCTTCTGGCAAATGGCCTACGGCTCGCGGAACGATCTGACGCCCGCGAACTTCGAGGCCTACCGCACGGCGATGCGCAAGATCACCGCCGATGGCGGTCGCCCGCTCGGTATCCGCCCGAATGTCTGCCTCGTCTCGCCCGACAACGAGAGCGCAGCCAACCGCCTCTTCAAGACGATGGTGGATGCCAACGGCGCATCCAACCCGCACTACAACGCGTGCGAGGTCATCGTCTCGTCCTGGCTCCAGTAAGGAGGCTGATAGATGCAGCATTTCGTAATCACCGCCGTCGCACGGATGCCCGAGCAGACCACGCTTTGCCGCTGCGGCCGGGTCTTCTCGACCTCCGGCACCGTCGTCGCTCTGGGCGAGTTCGAGAACGACGAATGGAAACGCCTCGAAGCGGACAAGTATCTGCATATCCGCGAGGCGCGCGACGATGAGGTCGCGGCCCAGGCGGTCACAGCCGAGCCGCTCGACGCCGAAGCCGCCGCCGAGCTCGCCGAACGCCTCGACGAGGTCATCCGTGCGCTCGAGCCGGGGGATTTCGGCCAGGACGGCAAGCCGAAGATCACTGCCATCCGCAAATGGCTGCCAGAGGAGAAAGATCGGATCGACGCCACGCTGCGCGATGCGGTCTGGAAGTTGATGACCGAGGGCGGCTTCGAGGCCCCGAAGGCCTGAGAACATACCAGGCGAAAACCGCGCGCCGATCCGGGACAGGCAGAGAAGAGGCAGCCCGGGGAGCGCGGTGAGTAGGTCGGAGCGACGGAGCCGACAGAGGGCCGTGACAGCCGGGAGAGACCGGCACCTGAATTCGAAACCCGGCGCGCAAGCGAGCAGGCATCCCTCAGATGACACGCGCGCCGGCCAAGGCCCGGACCGGGGAACAGGCACATCCCCGGCCGGGCACCCAGCAAGAGGACGCACATGGCCTACGCCACGCAGGACGACATAACCGATCTTTATGGCCCGGACGCGCTCTTCGCCGCCGACCGCGATGGTGACGGCGTGGCCGACGCGGTGCCCGTGACGCGCGCGCTCGATGCCGCCTCGGCCGAGATCGACAGCTACCTCGCCTCTCGCTACTCGCTGCCTTTCGAGACCACGCATCCCGTGCTGACCCAACTTTGCGTCGATATCGCGCTCTACCGCCTGGCAAGCGCGGCCGATGTCGCGACCGAGGAGCTGCGCCGGCGCTACGAAGACGCGGTCGGTGCGCTCAAGCGCCTTGCCAAGGGCGAGCAGAGCCTCGCGATCGCAAGCTCCGATCTCGACGAGGATGGCGAGGCGGACGGCCCGCAGCCCGTGGTGATCGACGGTCCTCCGCGTCTCTTCTCTCGCGACAAGCTGAGGGACTTCTGATGTCGGGCGTCGTCTTGAGCGCGGATTTCGACTTCGGACGCGCGGCGGACGCAATCGCGCGACTTGCCGATCCTGATATCGACGAGCTGGCCTTCAATGTCGGCCAACTCCTCGAGACCCAATCGCGCACGCGGATCTCGGACGAGAAGGTCGCCCCGGGCGGCGCGCCATGGGCCGCCTGGAGCGCCGACTACGCCGCCACCCGCTCGGCGCAGCACTCGCTTCTCGTCGGTGAGAATGACCTTCTCGAGAGCGTTCAGAACTACTCGGCCGGCGCCGAAGCCAAGGTCGGCACCAACCTCGTCTATGGCGCGATCCACCAGTTCGGCGGCGAGCCTGTCGGGATGCCGATCCCTGCGCGCCCCTATCTCGGCGTCTCGGACGAGAATGCCGCGGAGATCGAGGATCTGGTCATCGACTATCTCGAGGAGCTGCTCTGATGGCGATCGAGACACTCCTGAAAGATCTGCCGGATCGTATCGCGGCCGAGATCGGGACACTCCTGCCCGAGCTGCGCGAATGCCGCGCCGTCGCCGGCCGCTTTGATCTGCAGCGCCTGACCTCAGAGGGCATCGCCGCGCCGGCAGTTCTCGTCTCGCTCCTGCGGCTGAGCGGCAACGAAGAGTTCGCCGAGCACCATCACGGCTTCCTTCTGCACATGGCCGCCTTCGTCGTGACCAAGGACCGGATGGGCCTGCCGCGCGACGCCGCCGCCGCAACCATTGCCCAGACACTCGTCTCGCTTATCGCCGAAACGGATTGGGGGCTCGATGATTGCGGCGCTGCCAAGGATCTGCGCGCCGAGCCTCTCGTGAGCCAAGGAAGCCTTAAATCCGCCGCGTCCCTCTGGGCCGTCACCTGGCGGCAGCCATGCGTCTTCGAGGCGATCGATCCCGGCGCACCGGTCCCAATCCAGCTCTATGTCGGGCAGGCCCCGGATATCGGCCCCGGCAACGAGGACGCCTACGACGAAATCGGGAGCTTGGCATGAGCAGCTTCCAGGCAGCCGAGGCGGATCGCCGTATCAGCCAGATGGTCCAGGTCGGCGTCGTCACCGAAGTCTCGGGCGACAAGGCGCGGGTTCGGATCGGCGATATCATCACGCCGCTCATTCCGGTCGGACAGACCGCAATGGGCAATCTGCGCATCAAGTCGATGCCGTCGGTCGGCGAGCAGCGCATGGTATTCGCCCCGGGCGGCGACATGGCCCGCGCGATGCTGGGTCTCGCCGTCTCGGCCTCGAACACGCCCGGCGATCCCAACGAGCACATGATCATCGATCTCGGCGGCGCGGAGCTCCGCATCACCGGCGACATCGTCCTGACCGGCAAGCTGATCGCGAGCGAGGACGTCATCGCCCAGGGCGTGAGCCTCGTCGAGCACGTCCATGACGGGGTCACTCCCGGCAATGCTGAAACCAAGGAGCCTGTTAAATGAGCCGTAAAACCCCTCAGTCACCCGACCTTAAAACCTATGTCGTGACCGCCGATGGCCGCGTTGCCGGCAAGCGCCGGAAACAGGGCGACGAGCTGCAGATGACCGAGAGTGCGGCGCGCTACGAGCCGCGCCTCGCGCTCAAGTCCGAGCCCAAGCCCGCGAAGGCGTCCAAGCCCGCAACCGAGAGCGCTGCCAAGGCATGATCGGGCTCGATCGCCATACTGCCCGGCCGATTGGCCAGGACGCGCATCTCGCGCAATCGGTGCATGATATCCTCATGACGCCGAAAGGCTCGCTCGTGACCGAGCGGCGGTATGGCTCCGATCTGCCAGATCTTCTCGACAACCCGATCAACGGCGAAACTAAGATCGATCTCTACCAGGCGACGGCAGAGGCGCTGGATCGCTGGGAGCCAAGGATCCGCCTCGAGCGCGTGTCGATGGTCTCGAGCGCCGCCGGCCGTGTTGAACTGCAGATCTCTGCACGAGGCCGGGACGGCCAGCCCATTGTCCTCGATCTTACGCTCGGGCTCTCGCCTGAGAGACAAGCGCAGGCTCTTGTGGCGGGAGGTGCGGCATGAGTGCTTACACCGCCGTTCCCCTCGATCGCCTGCCGCCGCCGGAGATCGTTCAGGTTCCCGAGTTCCAGGCACTCTTCGACGAGATGCGCGCCGCCGCGATCGCGGCCGAGCCCGACCTCGCCGAGGCACTGATGCTCGAAAGCGAGCCGGCGACGAAGGTCCTGCGCGTCTGCGCCTATTACCGCATGCTCGATCATGCCGAATTCAATGACCGGGCGCGCGGCAATATGCTGGCCTTCGCCACCGGCGCGGATCTCGAGCATCTCGGCGCGCCCTGGGGCGTTGCGCGCCTCGTGGTCGATCCCGGGGATCCAGATGCGATCCCACCCATCGAGCCAACGTATGAGGATGATACGAGCCTGCGCCGGCGGATCCAGCTCGCGCCCGAAGGCTTCACCACGGCCGGCTCGGAAGCGAGCTACCTCTTTCACGCGCTCTCCGCCTCGGGCGAGGTGCGCGACGCGGCCGTCGAAAGCCCGGCGCCGGGCGATGTCGTTGTCACGGTGCTGTCTCAGAACGGGGATGGCACGCCCGACCAGGCGCTCCTCGATGCCGTTGAGGCTGCCATCTCGGCGGACGATGTGCGCCCGCTTACCGATCTCGTCTCCGTCCAGGCACCGAACGTGATCGGGTTCGAGATCGAGGCGGAGTTGATTTTGCGCCCCGGGCCGGACGGGGCGGTTGTCGAAGCAGCCGCCCGAGCGGCGCTTGAGGCGATGATCGCCGAGACCCGCCGGCTGGGCGTCGATATCCGCAGCTCGGCGATCTTCGCCGCCCTGCATCAGGACGGTGTCGCCTATGTCGAGCTCACCAAGCCCGCCGCCGACATCGTGGTGAGCCCGAGCGAGGTCGCGCATCTCACCTCGGAACCGATCCTGACGATCGGAGGTCGGGATGTCTGATCCGGTGTCGATCCTTCCGCCGAACGCCAGTGATGCAGAACGCGCCCTCGAGACTGCCATTCGATCGGGACGTCCGGATCTCTCCATCGTCTCGAGCCTCCTCGATGCGCAGGAGGTCGCGGCCCCTCTTCTCGGCTGGCTCGCCTGGGCGCTCTCTGTCGACGAGTGGGACGCCGACTGGCCCGAGGCCGTGAAGCGAGCCGTCGTCGCCTCGTCCATCGAGGTGCATCGCCGCAAAGGCACGAAGGCCGCAGTCCTCGACGCGCTGGCGTCACTCGGCATGGAGGGACGCCTGTCCGAGTGGTTCGAGTATAGCGGTGAGCCGCATACCTTTCGGATCGATGTTCTCATCGAGGAGGTGTTCGAGGCCGGCTTCCGGGTCAATCCCGCGCTCGTCGAGACCGTCGACACCATCCTTGGCAACGTCAAACCGGTGCGCGCGCATTTCGATCTTCGGCTTGGCGAGCGCTTCCGCTCAGAGGTCTTCGGTCGCACCGGTCACCGCGAGATCGCTCGGGACAAAGAGCCCCGCGCCGTAACCCCGCCGACCTTTCGTATCGTCGCGTCCGCACTGCCCGCGGCGGGCCTGCGGCAACGCGCTTACGACCGCGCAAGCTTCACACCAATCGACAGGAGTGCCGCCTGATGCCTGACACCGCTCTCATCACGGATATCGGCCTCAATAAGATCGCCGCCGCCGCTGGCAACGCATTCGCCGTCGAGATCACCCATGTCGCTCTCGGGAATGGCGGCGGCGCGGCGTATGAGCCTGATTTCGAGCAGACTGCCCTGCAGAACGAGGTCATCCGCCGCGCCATCGACCAGCGCGTCCGTATCGAGGCGCGTACCTGGCTCGTCCGGGCGAGTTTCGCGGCCGACATCGTTCCGGTCATGCAGGTGCGCGAGATTGGCTTCTTCGACGGAGATGGCGATCTCATCGTGATCGTTGCCGGTGCCGGCTTCCAGCCACGCTCGCTGGGCGGCTTCGACTACATCCTCGAGCAGCCGCTCACCTTCGACCGCGCCGCTGAGGGCGTCGTGGTCATAAACGCCCCCGATTGGGAGCTGTTCGATCACGCCGTCCTTAACCTCGAAACGCACGCGATCGTTGCCGCAGAGCAATGGGATCAGCGGATCATGATCCGCGATCTGCAATCCGCCATCTAAGGAGATCAGCCTTATGGGCATGTCAGACATCAACAATGCCGCCGCCGCTCAGAATGCTCTCACGGCGCGGATGAACGCTTTCCTCGATGACATCGACGCCGACATTGCCACCCGTCAAGCGGCCTATGATGCTCTGGCGGCAGATCTGCGCTCGGTCGTGACCGAGGTCATGGATCAGGTGATCGCCTGGCGTCCCTCGGGTGGCCTCGACAACCGCGTCGACGGCGGTGAGGTCTCGACCTTCTCGCAGTTGAATGCCTTCCTCAGTCTCGTTCCAACCGGCGCGCGAGTAACGGTCAACGTCTTTCCCGGCGAGACCTACCTCATCCCTCAGACCATTCTCTCAACCGAGGCGGCCGAACTGCGCTTTCAAGGACCGGATGGTCTGAGCGCGGGAAGCCGGCCAGTCCTGATGGCGGGGCTCTATGAAAATAGCGGCAGCAACGCGGTCGATTTCCTGAGGATCAGTGGATTTGTCGAACGCCTGTTCTTCAGAGACGTCGATTTCGACCTTGGAGACGCGACCCAGGCCGGAGGCACCGGGTTCAATGCCCAGCACCATCCATTCCGCTTTGAAGGGATCCGCGATCTTCAGTTCTGGAACTGTCACATCGATGGCGACGCGCCGTATTTATGCAAATCGAATGCCCCGTCTATTTTCTCGCTCACCCTCAATGGCGTCGAAATCGACAAGGCAACCCTTCTCGACATCTCGGGCGTGCTTCTGGTGTCGAAGAACAACGTCACGCTGACGAGCGGCGGCGGCATTCACAACGGTCGCACACTCGGCACCAACCTCCTGGAGGCATAAGCAGTATGGCATTTCAACTGACGCTCACGGTCAACGACCGACAATTCCTCGAAGCATCTCCGGAGTTCCTCGCCGACAAGGGCGTGCCCGCTGTCGTGATTGGCGCGGCGATCAAAGCTGCAGCCGCCAGAACAGTGGCTTCTTATGCCGAAACTTACCGAGCACGGCTCGCAAGCACCTCGGCAGGCAAGCTTCAGGCATACCGCGTCAAAGAAGAGATCGCCCGCGAACCCGACACCGCCGATGCCGCTGAGCTTGCCCTTATCGATCGCGAGGCGATTGCGCGAAGTATCACACGCGACGAGCTGATCGGACGTATCACGGCCCAGGCGACCGCCTACCGCCAGATCGCTCTCCTGATCGAGGCGATTGAGGCGGAGACGAACGCGGCCGTCTCCGAAATCCCCGACGACGCCTCTGATATCGAGGCCCAGATAGCATCCGTTCTGAGCGCGGCAAAAGCCTCAGCCGATGCGGCGTTCGAAGAAGCGAAGGCCGATATCGAGGCGGCGCGTTGAGCGTCTACACCGATATCGGCACCTGGTGCGAGCACGTGAGCGGGATCGAATACCGCACCACGGCTCCGCTCACCTTCGAGATCGGCCGGAAATGGTCCGGGCTCGAGATCGAGGTGCGGCGAGGTACATATTTCGACTGCTCGATCCCGCGCGGCCTTCGCTGGGCCTTCGACCCGCACGATCCGCGCTTCCTGAAAGCCTCGGCGATCCACGACCATCTCCTCGGCATGCGATGGGACCGCGTGACCGCCGGGGCGATCTTCCACGACGCGCTCAAGGCCGATGGCGTGGGCCGCGCCCGCCGCCTCGCCATGTGGCTCGCCGTCAGCCTCAAGGGCTGGCGCTAGACGACGAAGAGCCGGCCTCGCCGGCAGACCATCCGCGCGCCAAACGGCACGCCCGCAACGGCACGAAAGGAGCATCACGATGCCGGAACAGTTCCTCCATGGGGTCGAGGTCGTCCAGGTTGACGACGGCATCCGGCCCATCGCTACCGCCAACGCCTCGATCATCGGGCTTGTCGGCACCGCGCCCGACGCGCCCGCCTCTACTCCGATCAACGAGCCGTTTCTCGTCGCCGGACCGCGCGCAGCTGCAGAGCTTCTCGGTACCACTGGCACGCTGCGCGATGCCTACGAGGCCGTCCTGCAGCAAGGCGCGAAGACCGCCGTCATGGTGCGCATCGAAGAAGGTGCCGATGCCGAGGCGACGAAAGCGGCCGTTGTCGGAGATCCCGTCACGCAGACCGGTGTCTTCGCGCTCGAGCAATCCGAGAGCCTGCTCGGCCTCACGCCGCGCATCCTAGCCGCGCCCGGTTTCACGACCGGCGACATCGATGCGGTGAACCCAGTCGTGTCCTCGCTCCTGAGCGTGGCCGACAAGGTCCGCGCCGTCGTCATCATGGACGGGCCGAACACCGATGAGACCGACGCCGTGGCCGACAAGGTCAATTACGGCTCTGACCGCCTCTACATCGTCGATCCCGGCGTCCTGGTCTTCGACACAGAAACCGCGCAGGATGTCACCCGCCCCGCCTCGGGCTTTGTCGCCGGGCTCATCGCCAAGCGCGATCTCGAGCGCGGCTTCTGGTGGTCGCCCTCGAACCAGATCATCCGTGGGATCACCGGCACCGCCCGGCCCATCACCTTCCACCTCTCGCAGCCCGACACGGAATCGAACCGACTCAACGAGGCGGGTATCGCGACCATCATCCGTCGCTCTGGCTTCCGCCTCTGGGGCAACCGCGGTGCGGGCGAGGATGCGCTCTGGGCCTTCCTCGCGGTGCGGCGTACGGCCGACGTGCTCTACCAGTCGATCGAGGCCGCGCATCTCTGGGCGATGGACCGGCCCTTCTCGGCGCAGCTCATCGAGGACATCCGCGACAGCGTCCAGGCTTTCGGCCAGAGCCTCGTGAACCAGGGCGCGCTTCTCGGCTTCAATTGCTGGCTCGATCCCGAGCTGAACACCGAGGCGAACCTCAAAGCGGGCAAGCTCTACATGAACTTCGACTTCGAGCCGCCCGCGCCGCTCGAACACCTCATCTTCCGCGCATACCGGAACGGCGACTACTACGAGGACCTCGTAGCCGACGTTCAGTCCGCGGCCTGATCCGGAAAGGACCGAGACATGATCCGCTACCCCCGCAAGATCCGCAACTTCAACGCTTTCATCGACGGGGTCGGCTATGCCGGCCTCGCCACCGCCGCCGCGCTGCCGAACCTCATGCTGCAGGTCGATCGCCACCGCGGCGCCGGCATGGATGGCGGCACACCGATCGACATGGGCCAGGAGGACATGCAGGCGAGCGTGACGCTCGCGCAGTGGATGCCCGAGCTCGTGAAGATGCTCGGACGGCCCGACACCACGATGACGCTGCGCCCGACCGAGCGCTCGAATGCCGGCGATTTCGAAGCCGCCGCTTTCGTATGCACGATCGGCGGGCTCTGGTCGGGCCTCGAGTTCGCCAATCTCGAGCCGGGCGGGACGAGCCAGACCATCACGCTCAATCTCGCCGCCGACTACTACCGCATGGTCTACCAGGGCGACGAGCTCTGCGAGATCGACTTCAAGGCGGGCAAGCGGGTGATCGGCGGCACCGATCAGCTCGCCGCGCTCCGCCGTGAAATGGGCGTTTAAGGGGGTCTCACATGAGCGTTGAAAAGCTGAACAGCTCGAAGCTGCAATTCCCGATCAAGACCGCCGAAGGCACGGTCGATACCGTCGAGCTGCGCAAGCCCGGCACCGGCGAGCTCCGCGGCGTGAAGCTGACCGATCTTCTGCAGATGGACGTGAACGCGATGTTCACAGTCATCCCGCGGATCTCTCAGCCCGCGCTGACGGCAGACGATCTCGCCAAGCTCGATCCGGCCGACTTCACCGATCTCGCGGTGCGCGTGACGGCTTTTTTCGTGAAGCGCCACCAGCTCGAGGGCCGGGCGCTGACGATCGAGGACGCGGAGACGAGCTGACCCTGCCCGACGATGTCGAGGAGGTCATGGCCGATCTCGCCGTCGTCTTCGGATGGGCTCCGCGGGACATGGACCCGATGAGCCTCGAGGAGCTGATGCGCTGGCACGGCCATGCCGGCCGGCGCACCCCGAAGCAGAAAAAGGACACCTGAGCCCCCATGTCGGATCTGAACGTCGCGCTGATCATGCGGCTCGTCGATCGGGTGACGGGACCGCTCAAGGATATCCAGGGCGAGCTCGGCCAGGTGGAGCGGCGCACCAACCGCTTCGCCAAAGCCGGCGTCTTTGCCGGCAAGGCGATGCTCGGCATCGGCGCGGCGGCTGCCACCGGTACCGCCGCTGCCATCGGCCAGGCTGCCTCGATGGAGGATGCCTGGTCGGAGGCGAACAAGACGCTCGAGATGACGCCCGATCAGCTCGAAGCGCTCAAGAACGGTGTCGCGGGCCTTGCGACCGAGATCCCGATCGCGACGCGCGGGCTTGTCGAGATCACAGGGGTTGCGGGACAGCTCGGCCTACGCGGGCGCCAGGACGTGCTGGCCTTCACCGAAGACGCTGCCAAGATGGCCGCGACCTTCGATGTCACCGCCGGGCAATCGGCGCAGATGATGGGCTCCTGGCGCGAGCAGATGGGCTACACGCAGGACGAGGTGCGCCGGCTCGCCGACCAGATCAACTATCTCGGCAACACAACCGCGGCCGACAGCGCCGGCATCGCCTCATACACGACCGCCGTCGTCGGCATCGCCAAGGAAGCCGGCATGGCCGAGGAAACCGTGCTGGCGCTGGGCGCATCGATGATCGCCTCGGGCCGCGCGCCCGAAGTCGCGGCGACGGGTCTGCGCGCATTCATGCGCACCATGACCGAGACGGCCGATGGGATGTCGAGCGCCGAGGCGGATATCGTCAAGAAGATCGGCCTCGCCGATGAATGGTCGAGCATCCAGACGCAGTTCTATACCGATGCCGAGGGCGCGATCCGGCGCGTCGTCACGGCCATCGAGACCCTGCCCGAGGCAGACCAGAACAACGCGATCTCGAAGCTATTCGGAGAGGAGGCCGGGCGCGCGCTCGGCCCGCTTCTCGGCAATGTCGAGAACCTCGAGAAGGCGCTCGGCCGGATCCCGCAGATCAAGCTCGCCGATGGCTCGATGCAGGCCGAGTTCGAGGCGCTCTCGGACGATGTGGTCGACAATTGGCGCAAGGTCCGCAACGCGCTTGGCGAAGGCGTCGTGGGTTACGGCGATACCTTTCTCGATCCGATCAACGATGCGCTGCGATCCACGCTCGACTTCCTCACGACGCTCGACGAGCGCGTGACCGTCTTCGACCGGCTGGGCACGAGCTGGGACGGGTTCATGGCCGGGATCGGCGGTGGTCAGGGCGCGGCGCTTCTTGAGCGGCTCGCCGAGATCCGCGCGGCGATCGGCGCGTTCGTCTTCGGGACAACGGATGGCGATGCCGGCGAGGAACTGGCGGGGATTTTCCAGAAAGCGGAAGCCGCCGGCGTGCGGGTCTCGGAGGTGATCGGGGATATCTCGGAGTTCAGCTCCGCGATCGCCGAGGGGGATTGGCGGTCCGCGCTGGGCGATGTCCGCGCCTTCTTCGCTTGGTTGGGCGAACTGGTCCTGCCGAGCTTTCTTCTCGATCCGTCTGTGCCGGAAGGGCTGCAGACCTTCGTTGACGGCTTTACCGAGCCCTTCGAGCGGGCGAAGGCGCGGCTCGGCGATGCCTGGGATCAGCTCGGGCCGGTTCTCGAGAACTACCGGCGCATCTTCTCCTCGATCTGGGAGCTGATGAGCGGGCTTGGCAGCTCCG
Organism: Roseivivax halotolerans; assembly: GCF_900115815.1. Classification (GTDB taxonomy): domain Bacteria; phylum Pseudomonadota; class Alphaproteobacteria; order Rhodobacterales; family Rhodobacteraceae; genus Roseivivax; species Roseivivax halotolerans. The sequence goes on from NZ_FOXV01000002.1 coordinate 96,399, forward strand.
GTGAGCTCGATGCCTCGATGGCGGGGCTCGATACGATCAACCGGATCCTCGGCACGCTGCTTGGGTTTGCGGTCGAGGGCGCTGCGCGCGGGATCGAGGCGATCGCGCGCGGGCTCGAAACGATCACCGGCACTGTCGCTGCGCTTCTTGAGGGCGACTGGGCGGGCGCGGGCCGCGAGATGCGCGAATGGTTCGAATTCCTGGACGATCTCATCATCCCCGATCTGCCGGATCTCGGCGCGGTGCTCGACGATGCGCTCGATTTTGCCTGGGCCGATGTGCTGCCCGACTGGGACTGGGGCAAGATCATCCCGGAAATGCCGAGCCTTGCGGATCTTCGAGGCATGTTCTCCTTCGGCGGCGAAGAGGTCGATGCCGCGAAGGCCGAGATGCAGGCGGCGCTTGATGAGGCGCGCAAAGCGGCCAATGGCGACTTCATTCCCTTCGGCCGTGAAGACTTCACCCTCGGCCAGGACCTGGTCGCGGAGATCGAGGCGGGCTCGCTCGAGGTCGAGGCGGCCGTCTCGCGCCTGAGAGACGCGCGCGCGACGCTCTCTGAGGATGACCGGGACCGCGCCGAGGAGATGATCGCGATCCTGGACGGCATCGAGGCGCGCCGCGCCACGCTCGACGTGCCGATCGAACTGCCGCCGCCGACCCAGATGCCGACCATCGCCGATGTCGCGGCCGATGCCGAAGACGTGGCCGACCTCGAGCGCAAGATCGCCGCCGTCACCGAAGCGGCCGAGGCGCTGCCGCCGGAGATCCGGGCGATGGTAACGGATGTCGAGGGGATCCTGTCGGGGCTGGATTTCACGGGGCACGGCCAGCGCATGATGAACACCCTCGCCGAAGGGATCCGCGCCGGCACGGCCGAGGTCATAGCCGCAACGCAGGCGATGGCAGCGCAAGTCAGCGCCGCGCTGCCGACAAGCCCCGCCGTGACGCTCGCGGCCGAGACCGCCTCGGTGCCCGTTCAGGCGCGCGCCGCAGGCGGCGACTTCGGCCCCGGCTGGCTTCTGACCGGCGAAGAAGGCCCCGAGCTCGAATACCGCAGCCGGGGCGGGTTCATCGCCCATCACGGCCAGCTGCAAGAGATGGTCGCGATGTCGCGCGAGGTTGTGCAAGGCATGACCTCGATGCCTGCTATTGCCTCCGCAAAGCCCCTCCTCTCGTCCCGCGCCGGCGGCGCCGCCCGCGAGACCCGCGTAAGCGTTGGCGACATCCATATCCACGCCGCGCCGGGCATGGATGAGCGCCGCCTGGCGCGCGAAGCAGTCGCCGAGCTCCATCGCCGCGCTCGCGACGACGATGACGACGCGCTTCACGACGGAGGGCTCTTCGATGCTTGATCTCGTGATGATGGCGCTCGGCAGCTTTCGCTTCGGTCTGACCTCGGGCGACTACCAGACCTTCCGCCGCGCCGCGTCCTACCGCTGGGAGAAAGTTGATCGCATCGGCCGTGCGCCCGCGCTCCAGTTCGCCGGCCCCGACACCGAGACGATCTCGCTCTCTGGCGTGATCTATCCCAGCTTCGCCGGCAGTTTCCGCCAGGTCGAGCAGATGCGCCTTCAGGCCGGGCTCGGCCTGCCCTTCATGCTCACCGACGGGATGGGCTTCATCTGGCAGCGTTGGTGTATCGCCTCGGCCGAGGAGACCCGCACCGTCCTTTTCGCCGACGGCGCCCCGCGCAAGCTCGAATTCTCCGTCGAACTCATGGCCTACGGAGACGATTTCCTATGACCGAGTATCGCACGATCGACGGCGACATGATCGATGAGATCGCCTTCCGCCACTACGGTCGCCAGGACATGGTCGAGCGGGTTTATGACGCCAATCCTGGGCTCGCCACGCGCGGTCCGGTCCTGCCTTCGGGCGTGATCGTCTTCCTACCCGAGGCGGATCCGCGAACGGTGAACGTGCCGATCCGGCTCTGGGGGCGCAGCGCGTGACACCCGATTTCGAGCTCCGCGCCGATGGCGACGACGTCACGGCGATGATCCGCGATCGGCTGATCTCGCTCACCGTCACCGACGAAGAAGGCCTGAAGGCCGACAAGCTGAGCTTCGAGCTCGACGATCGGGGCAACCTCCTCGCCGTGCCGCCGGCCGAGGCGCAGCTCGAGCTCTCGCTGGGGTTTCGTGAGACTGGCCTCACCCGCATCGGCACCTTCGTCGTCGAGCGCCGCTCCGGCCGGGGCATGCCCGATACGATGTCGATCGACGCCAAGGCGGCCGACATGTCGAGCCAGATCCGCGCCCCGAAAACCCGCGCCTGGGAGAATGTCACGCTGGGCGAGATGGTAGAGACGATCGCCGGTGAGGCGAACCTCACACCGACAGTAGGCGAGGACATCGCGCCGACCTTCTATACTTACGTCGCGCAGACAGCCGAGAGCGACTTGCACCTCCTCACGCGCCTTGCAGCCGTCCTCGACGCCACCGCGAAACCCGCCGACGGCCGACTTGTCGTTGTTCGTCGCGGCACCGGTACCGCGGCCGACGGCACGGCCCTGCCAGTGATCGCGCTCCTGAAGCGGGAGTTTCGCAGCTACGACTGGGCGCTCGGCGAGCGCGGCAAATACAAGAGCGTCACGGCCGAGTGGAGCGAGACCGGAACTGCGACGCTCCACAAGGTGACCGTCGGCAGCGGCAAACCGGAACGCCGCCTCCGCCATCCCTTCGGGAGCCAGGACGAGGCGCAGCGCGCCGCCCAGGCCGCCCTCGATCGCGCGGAGCGCGGCAATACCAGCGTCTCCGGAGAGCTCGGGGGCTTCTGGCCAGGGCTCTTCGCGGGCGGGCTCGTCGAATTCCCGGATCTGCGCGCAGAGCTCGGCGGGCGGTTTCACCTGAGGAGCGTGACGCACGTTTTAATGCGGACTTTAACGACCCGTTTCGAGGCGGAGATCGCAGGCCCAAAAGAGTGAAACCGCGATTTGCCATCCGCGTCTATGCCAGCTAGCGTCTTTTGATCGAGTCGGTGTGATGTATGAGCAGCTATCTTGAACTTGCAGAGACTGTGCTTCGGCTCGAGCGTCGGCCTCTCAGTGCCCGTGCCCTTCTGAGAAGGGCGTACGAGCATGATCTGGTACCAACTCACCTGTATGGACAAACCCAAGAGAAGACACTGCAAGCGCGCCTAAGCGAAGACATCCTGCATCAGCGGGAGCGAAGCCGTTTCTTTCGTAATTCTCCCGGACGGTTTTTCTTGCGCGAGTTCCTCTCCGATTCCTCAGTTCCACCGGAGTATCGACGTGAGATGCGCGCAAGACGCCGCACACGAGATCTTCTGCGCAACTCAGCTCTCGGAGTGTCCAAAGAATGCGTCGAGAGCTTGACTGACGGATCGCAGATGGACCCCGGGGCGACGTTGGAGAAACTCCAAGATGAGCATTGTTACAGGTACCTGAACCCTCGCGAGATCGATGAGGAATGGGCTTTGGTTTGGTCGATCGCCGTCGTACGCCGCCGATCGAAGATACTTACTTATCGTACAGGCAGGTATAGAGACGATCGCGATAGTTTCGCGCACAAGCGTTCAATCTGTTTCGCGGGCTTAGTCGCAGAGGACGACAGAACACTCTTTGATTGGATTGGTCTCGGGATCGTTGAGTGCGCCCTGACTGCTGCCTCCACAGACCTGAACGTCCCGATTGACCAACAGAACGACCCCGACAATTTGGGCTCGATGTTTCTTCATGAGTTTAAGAGCTTGTTCAAGACGTACCGCAAAGGTCGCGTAGAGCTGCTTGCCCTCGTTGAAATCATAGCGCCCGACTGGTTCGAACCCGCGGGCCCAAGATTGTCTATCAACGATCTTGGCTGGATGGACCCTTGCGCTTTAAACAACATCTCCGATTTCGACCCTTGGTCGCAAGTTCTTCTAGAAAACGTTTTTGGATCTAAAAATGCCGCCAACCGCAGGCAAAGGCTTCATTCAGGAACTTGAGGCTGAATTACTTAAAGTATCAATAGAGTCGGGTGACAATCCTCGTGTAAAGCGCGCACTTCAGACACTGTGCAAGCTCTATTGGGATGGTTCTCGGCTCATGCCACAAGGCCGGCAGAGTCTCGAGCCAACCATCCTCGGCGCACTGGTAAGAAGCGACTCCGACGAAAAAGTTCGCCGTTGGTCATTGAGTGCCCTAGCGCAGCTGGGTCGTCCTGAGGTCAGTTGGTCGCCGGTTCTACAAGCAATCATCCAACATGAACATGAACCGCAGGTCGTATCCGCGGGCATTGCCGCGGCATTTAAACTAGATGGAAAAGCAGCATTTCGAGAGCTCCAGGCAAAAGATATTGTTTCGCCTGAGTTTCTTGCAATTTCTGCGATGCAAACGGCACCGCACTCACTTTTTGAGGATAACCCTCCAAGCTTAAACGTTGAGGAAGCAAGTGTAACAACGCTTAAACTCTCTCTCATACTGGTTGGGTTGGAACGTGCGCCCGAGAACCTATTTCATCCCAAATATCAAAATAACGAACTCATCCGAAGCCTGAGCACTCATCACGATCCGCTTGTTTCCCAATACTCAATTTGGGCCGCATCTGAAAATTCTAGTCTGGGTGTCTTGGATGTTTCTGTCGATGTCAAAGACATTGAGCAAATGCCTCCAAATATACGCTCATACATCTACCGTCTCTACGCATCAAACAAAGAGCCTATACCTCTGCAGAACGACGTTATTGAGGCGGCATCTACCGATAAGGATATTGAGGCGCGACTTGGAGCGGCAATAGGCTTACGAGACAATGCTTACGATGGAATTGGTCCAATCGTGCTAGACTGGTTCTACGATGAGGAAGACACGGAGGTGCAGAAATATCTACTTGACCATATATCACGCCAAGCAGAACGCATCAGCGACTACCATGCACATGTACCCAGCCTGTTTTCTAGCTTTGAGAACGACCAAACTATGCGACAAGTCATGCTCAGCGCTACACAGGGCACCGATCTTTACAAGACGCTCAGACAGATGGAGTACAGAGAGAATGACCTTTTCTCAGGAGGAAACACAGTGACGAACAATATCAACATCAACAACTCTGGAAATATGTCTGGCACGTCACTCTCTGGACAGGGTGACATCGATGCTTCCAGAGCTTCCAACGTTGCAAATTCTGGCACTATGAATTGGGAACAGGGCTTGTCTGCAATTTCTGACGCCCGAGAAATCATCAAGGACGCACCACTTCCTCCAGACATGCTTGAAGCAACACAAAGCGCTCTAGATGAAGCTGAAAAAGCGCCCTCGGAAGTTACATTCAAATCTGCAGCGGATTCACTTGAAACATGCGAAAAGGCGTTGGGAAGCATCAACGGAATGGCGGAGAAAGCGACAAGTCTCGCAGGAAAGATCGCATTGATTTTGAAAGTGATAGGCCTTTAGCGCGCCGGAGGATGGGTGAACACCATATCGACGAGTGCAAAATCGCGGATCTCATTTTTCTCGAGGTCTAGAGCCTGCATGAACCATTGGGGACCCGAATGCCACTCGCTCTCGCCGAACCAGATCCTTTTCGGAAGCACGCGCCTAGTACTCTCAGTCCCGCGCCAGTTCCGGTAATTGAATACCAACTCTTGAGATTGGTGAACTTCTGCCATCGACATGGTGTCCTGTGCCCTGCCTGAGATCGTTTTGATGTTCTTTTTGCATCGCACGAGGTGGCTGAAGCCGCAAGTTCTGCTTGCTCACGTTCAGTCATCTTGGCGTACTTCAGCCAAGGCTGGCGAGTTTGATGACACTTGCTGCAAACTTCGATGCAAATCACTGCAAACTAGCGCGCGAAGCTACAACGCTCCACGAATTTACATCTCGCGCGACATATTGCTTCGGGGTAATCCTGTGCGCGGTCACGAAAAGGGCCGCAGCTACTGGGAGCGTGGGACATGATTAACGAATTCAAGGATTTTATCGCCAAGGGCAATGTCATGGACATGGCCGTCGGCATCATCATCGGCGCGGCCTTCACCGCGATCGTCACCTCGCTTGTCGGCGATCTGATCAACCCGATCATCGCGCTCTTTACCGGCGGGATCGATTTCTCCGGGTGGTTCTACACGCTCGACGGCTCGGACCAGAGCTCGCTCGACGCCGCGCGCGAAGCCGGAGTGCCGGTCTTCGCCATCGGCTCCTTCCTGATGGCCGTCATCAACTTCCTCATCATTGCCTTCGTCGTCTTCATGCTGGTCAAGATGGTGAACCGCGTGAAAGCCGCGGCGGAAAGACCCGACGAGGTCGTCCCGGAAGTGAAGAGCGGCCCGTCCGAGCTCGATATCCTGATCGAGATCCGCGACGCTCTGAAGCGCTGATCACAAGACGCACCTCTCGAGCGGCCCGCCCCGCTGGCGGGCCGTTTTTTATGCGTGGGGCGTTGTGCGCGCGGCATGGCTTGCGTATCAGCCTCGCAGGACATGCCGCAGGAGGCCGCCATGACCGAGACGACACGGATCGCCGCCTTCTCCGTCCTCGTGGGCATCGCCGTGCTCGCGATGAAAACGCTGGCCTGGTGGGTCACCGGATCGGTCGCGCTTCTCTCCGACGCACTTGAAAGCATCGTGAACGTCGCCACTGCGCTTGCGGCGCTCCTGGCGGTCCGCATCGCCGAGCGCCCCGCCGATGACGGTCATCCTTACGGCCACCACAAGGCGGAGCTGTTTTCCGCGACGCTCGAAGGCGTCCTCATTATCCTCGCCGCGCTGTTCATTTTGCGCGAAGCCTGGGCCGCTTGGGCGGAGCCGCGTGCCATCGCCGCACCGGCTCTCGGAATTGCGATCACTGGTATTGCCAGCGTCGTCAACGGCCTTTGGGCGGCGTATCTCGTGAGCGCCGGGCGGCGGCTCTCCTCCCCGGCGCTCGGGGCGGATGGGCGGCATCTCTGGACCGATGTGATCTCGTCGGCGGGCGTGATCCTCGGGATAGGCCTTGCGCTTGCCACTGGCTGGCTCTGGCTCGATCCGCTCCTGGCGGCGCTTGTGGCGGTCAATATCCTCTGGTCCGGCGCGAAGGTGATCCGCGGCTCGGCGGACGAGCTCATGGACGCCGCGGTGCCCGCGGCCGACCTTGCACGGTTGCGAGAGATCATCCACGAGAACGCGGACGGCGCGCTCGAGGCGCATGACCTGCGGACCCGCAATGCCGGGCGCGCGACCTTCGTCGAATTTCACCTGATCGTCCCCGGAGAGATGAGCGTCCTCGACGCCCACGCGATCTGCGACCGGATCGAAGCCGCGCTCAAGGCCGAGATCAGCGAATGCACCGTGACCATCCATGTCGAGCCCGAGCACAAGGCGAAGGCGAGCGGGATCGTGATGACCTGATCTCAGCGGGCGGGCAGAGCGTCGCAGCTTTCGGGCAGCGCCGCGTTCGGACCTTGAAACGCACCGATGCGGCGTGTCGAGAGCGCGTTACCGTCAAAGCTCACCGCCAGCACATCGCGCCAATTCGCATCCGAAAGGACCAGCGCCGGGCGTCCCTCGCAGAGCGCCGCACCACCGAAGATCGTGTCCCATCCGATCCGGTGATTGCTGACACCCGAGAGCGCCGCGACTTCGCGGAGGCCGCCACTTTCGAGGCGCAGGAGGCGCAAGACGCGCGCAAGGTGCGGTCGGTCCACGTAAGCGATCTCGATCCGCCCGTCACCGTCAAGATCGGCCACACCGGCAGGTGCAAGCCAGCGGTTCGTCTGTCCGATGAAAGGCGTGCGCGCGAGTGGCGAAAGACGTCCCTCTGAGACCTGCCAGATGGCAAGCCGCGCTCCGCGCTCTGCATGGGTCTCGACCGTGATGATCTCCGGCGTGCCGTCGCCGGTCACGTCGGCGAGCCGGGGCGCGGTATCCTCGAAGACCATCGGCGCATCCCAATGCACGCGAAGAGACGTGCCGCCGGACAGCGTGACGACCAGATCTTCGTATTCCACCGCGTCGCCCAGAACACCATGCGCGTAGCGCGTCGTCGGGCTGTCGTAGCGCGCTGAAACGATTGTCTCCGCGGCAGCCGGACCCGCGAGCGTCGCAAGAACCAGGGCCGCCGCGAGAGGCCGCATCAGATCTGCTTTTCAGGCATCTGCACGCGCAGCCCGTCAAGCGCGTCGCTCACCTTGAGCTGGCAGGTCAGGCGCGAGCGCTCGGGATCGGGCTCATAGGCGAAATCGAGCATGTCTTCTTCCATGTCCTCGCGCGGCGGCAGCTTGTCCACCCAGGCGGGGTCGACATAGACGTGACAGGTCGAGCAGGCGCAGGCGCCGCCGCAATCGGCCTCGATGCCAGGGATGCCGTTGTCGCGGGCGCCTTCCATGACCGTGAGGCCGTTCTTCACGTCGACGACGTGCTCTTTTCCGTTGTGCTCGACATAGGTGATCGTCGCCATGATCCTGTCTCCTCAAAATTCATCCGGTCTTTCCTAGCAAGACTGCGCGCGGGATAAAGACCTTATCGTGCGCGGGATTGCGTCCGCCGATATTTGTTCTATATTTGTTCCCATGCAGATCGTCGCGCCCCGCACCGAGGCCGGATGGCCCCGCCCGCCCTCCTGCCTTGTCGCCAGCCGCCTCGAGGAGCCGCCCCAGGGTGCGCGTATCGCCGTGGCGGGGCTCGTGATCCTGCGGCAGCGTCCGGGAACGGCGAAAGGCGTGATTTTCCTTACGCTGGAGGACGAAACCGGCGTCGTGAACGTCATCGTCTGGCGCGCGATGTACGAGAAGTTTCGCCGCGCGGTGATCTCGGGACGGATGCTGCGGGTCACCGGCCGGCTTCAGCGGGAATCGAGTGTGACGCATGTCATCGCCGAGGAGATCGAGGATATCTCGTCCCTGCTCGACCGCCTGCTCGATCCGCCCGAGGCGCTTTCACGGAGCGGCGAAACCGGGTAGGCTTGCGCGCAAGCGACAATCCGAGGCCCGAGCAGCCCGATGACACCGATCCTTCTGCGGACATTCTGTCTTGCCGCCGCCCTTGCGGCGGCCGGGTGCACTCCGCTCGATACGGGCGAGGACGAACAGCGCCCGGATTTCAACACGATGGGCCTTGGCGACGACGATTCCCGGCCCGCCCCGGGCGGCGGCTGCGTTGCGACCGAACGCACCGATCCCACCTACAAGGAGGTGCCGCGCCAGGTCGAGGTGATCCCGGCCGAATACGGAGCGGACGGCGTCCTGGTGAACCCGCCGGTCTATCGCAATACGAGCGTGCGCCAGATCGACCAGGAGGGAACGGTCCTCCGCTTTCCGGCCCCCTGCCCGCCGGTCTACACCCCCGAATTCATCGCCTCGGTGCAGCGGGCGCTCGCCGCGCGCGGGCTCTATTCAGGGGCGATCACCAGTCAGCTCGACCAGGGAACCCGCGCCGCGATACGCACATATCAAAGCGCGCGCGGGCTCGACAGCGACAAGCTCGCGCTGGAGACGGCGAGAGACCTCGGGCTTGTCGCGGTCGAGCTTGAGGACGCAGGCACCTGAAACGAAAGAGAGCGGCGCAGATCGCGCCGCCCTCCTCTGGCAGACATATATTGCCTGCGATCAGTCCTCTTCGTCGATGCTGAGCGCAACGAAGCGTGGATCGCCCGAGCGGCGCACCAGCAGAAGGAGTGACGTGCGTCCCGCATCGCGCGCCTCGTCGATCCGGTCCTCGAGATCGGCGATCTCCGCCACCCGCGACTGACCCGCCTCGGTGATGACATCGCCTTCGCGAAGTCCCTTTTCCCAGGCTTCCGACGTATCGTCGACGCCCGTCACCACCAGCCCCTCGGTGCCTTCGTCGAAGCTGTATTCCTCAGCCAGATCCGGCGAGGTCGGCGTTAGCGTCAGGCCGAGTACATCGGCAGAGGAGGGCTCTTCGGGCTCGGCCTCGGGCGCGCTCTCGGTTTCTGCGCTTTCAGCTTCCTCGCGGCGGCCAAGCGTAACCATCAACGTCTCGGTGGCGCCTTCGCGGTTGACGACCACACGCACGGTCTTGCCAACCGCGGTGTTGCCGACCTGACGCACGAGGCTGCGCGTGTCTTCGACATCCGTTCCGTCGAACCGCACGATCACATCGCCCGAGAGCATCCCGGCTTCCATCGCCGGTCCTTCGGGAACGTCCGTCACCAGCGCGCCGGCGGTGCTGTCGAGGTCCATTGCCTCTGCCACGTCTTCGGTCACGTCCTGAATACGCACGCCGAGCCAGCCGCGGCGCGTCTCACCGAACTCCCGGAGCTGGTCGACGACCCGTGTGACCACGTTTGAGGCCATCGAAAAGCCGATGCCGATGGAGCCGCCGGTAGGCGACAGGATCGCCGTGTTCACCCCGATCACGTCGCCCGAAAGATTGAAGAGCGGGCCGCCGGAATTGCCGCGGTTGATGGCGGCGTCCGTCTGGATGTAATCGTCATAGGTGCCTGACAGCGCCCGGTTGCGCGCGGAAACAATGCCCGCCGAGACCGAGAAGCCCTGCCCGAGCGGGTTGCCCATCGCGACGACCCAGTCGCCAACGCGGGCCGCATCGCTGTCGCCGAACGTCACGAACGGCAGCGGCGCATCGGCCTCGACCTTCAGCAGCGCGATATCGGTGTTCGGGTCGGTGCCCACGACCTCGGCGGCCAGCTCCTCGCCGGAGAAGAACTCGACGAGGATCTCGTCGGCGCCCTCGATGACGTGGTTGTTCGTCACCACATAGCCGTCTTCAGAGATCACGAAGCCGGAGCCCAGAGCAGAGGACCGGCGCGGCCGGTCGCCCGGACCGTTGCGGTCCTGGAACTCGCGGAAAAAGTCCTCGAACGGGGAGCCCTCGGGCACGATGCCTTCCGGCACGGTGCGCCCTTCGACCATCGTTTCGGTGGTGATGTTCACCACGGCCGGGCTCACCCGGTCGGCAAGGTCGGCGAAGCTGCGCGGCGCGTTGCCTTGCGCGGCGGCGAAAACCGACTGCGCGAGGATAAGCACCATCGACAGGCTTGCGAGCCAGAAATAGCGCAGCGCGGGCTGGGACCGCGCGTCTTCCCTACGGGCGATGGCATGGGCGTGAGAGGTCAAGGCAGTCTCCCTTTTGTGATCCGGTCCGAGGGCGGCCTCTGCCGGGCAGCGCGCCTCCATTGTCGCAAAGATAGGCCCTTTCGCGGCGGGCTCAAAGGCCCATCCGCAGGGTCAAGAGGTTGTGAGGGACACGCCCGCTAGAACGCGGCCCAGAGAATGACGATTCCCGTCGCTGCGGTCACGAGACCGAGCGTTCGCCGGGTCTCGATCGGCATGGCGGCCAGTGCTTCGAGCAGGCGCTCCACAAGCGAAGGGGCCAGCGCATAGGCCAGCCCCTCCACGATCAGTGCGCCTGCGAGCATCACCAGGATGATGTTCGCGTCCATACTCGCCGGCTCAGTTTGTCGGCTGCGGATCGCTTTCCTGCGTATCCGTCGCTTCCGGTGTCGCCTCGCCATCGTCCGGCTCGGCACCGAGCGGCACGTCGGTCGTCTCGTCCATGGGCTCCTCAAGCGAGCCGTCGTCCCGAACCGGGCCCTGACCGTCCCCGTCGGGGTCGATCTGGTCGCGGGCGCTGTCCGGCAGATCCGGCGAGATCTCGGTTTCGGGGGCCAGCTCGCGCAGGCGCTCGATATCGGTATCCGAGATTTCCACCGCCGAAAGACCATCGGCGCGGATCGCATCGAAGAGCGGACCGACGAAGGCGCTGTCGGGCGAGATCACCAACGTCGAGTTGTCCCGCTGAAGCGAGCGCTCAAGCGCCGAGAGAGAGCGATAGAAGGAGAAGAACTCGGGGTTGTCGCCGAAGGCCTCGGCATAGACCCGGTTTCTCTCCGCATCAGCTTCACCGCGGACGATCTCCGCTTCCCGGCTCGCGTTCGACGTGGTTTCGACCACGGTCCGGTCGGCTGCTGCTCGAACGCGCTGCGCCGCCTCGTTACCACGTGCGATCTCGTCCGCCGCCTCACGTTCACGCTCTGCCCGCATCCGCGAGAAGGTCGCATCGAGGTTCTGCTGCGGCAGGTTCGTCTGCTTGAGCCGGACGTCGACGATCTGCAGACCAAGACTATTGGCCTCGTTGCGAGCCTGCTCGCGAATGCGGAGGGCAAGGCTCCGGCGCTCTTCGGAGAGGATCGTGTCGGAGGTCACCTGGTCTGCACCCAGAACCTCGCGGATCTGCGCGTTCAGGATCGAGGACAGACGGTCCTCGGCGGCACGGATACCGCCGACGCCCGTCGCCTGACGGAAGCGCACGACATCCGCGATGCGGTAGCGCGCGAAGGCGTCGACGACGAGACGGCGGTCATCGGACGGCGTCACCTCGATCGTGTCCGTGTCGAGCGACAGGATTCGGTCATCGTATTTCACGACTTCCTGGATGAACGGCACCTTGAAGCCGATCCCCGGCTCTTCGCGAACCTGCTTGATTTGACCGAACTGCAGGACCAGAGCCTTCTCGCGCTCGTCGACAATGAAGATCGCAGACAGGATGCCGACAAGCGCCAGAATGACGACACCGATGAAAAGATTGAGTTTCGTCATCAGTTCGACCCTCCACCGCTTTGGGTCTGCGTACCTCGGTTGCGCGACAATTCATTCAGCGGCAGGTAGGGAAGCACGCCCTGGCCGTTGCCACCGTTCTCCTGGTCGAGCACGATCTTGTCGATGCTGCCGAGCGTCCGTTCGATCGTTTCGAGATAGAGGCGGCGCTGCGTGACTTCGGGTGCCTGATTGAATTCCTGCGCCACAGAGATGAAGCGCGACGCTTCACCGATCGCTTCGTTCACGACCTGCGCGCGGTAGCCTTCCGCCTGCTCGAGCGTCTGGGCGGCCTGACCGCGAGCTTCTGCGAGAACGCGGTTGGCATAGGCGTCGGCCTGACGCTGGAGCCGGTCGCGTTCCTGTTCGGCCGCCTGGACTTCGCGGAAGGCGTCGATCACCTCGGCGGGCGGGTCCGCCTGGTCGAGGTTCACACGAACGACATTGATGCCGGATTCGTATTCGTCGAGCGTCTCCTGAATATTCTGAAGCGCCGTATCGGCGATCAGACCCCGGTCCCGGTTGAGGATCGGCGCAAGGTTCGACGCGGCGATGATCTCGCGCATGACCGACTCGGAGACCGCCTCGACGGTCAGCTGCGGATCGCGGATGTTGAACAGCAGCATCGCCGGATCCTTGATGTTCCAGACGACCTGGAACTCGATATCCACGATGTTGGCGTCTGTCGTCAACATCAGCCCGTCATCGTTCACTCCTTGGCGCTCACCGATATTCTCGGTCCGCTCGGAGGTGACATTGATCACCTCGTAGGTGACGAGCGGCCACGGCGCGAAGTTCAGACCCGGATTGCCTGTCGACGAATACTCGCCGAGGAACAGCTCGACCGACTGTTCTTCGGGCCGGACGGTATAGAAACTCGAGAAGAGCCAGACCCCCAGCACGATGGCGCCGCCGATCATCAGCGTGCTGCGGCTGAAGCCGCCGCCACCGCCGCCGGAGCCGCCACCGTTGTCGGAGCCGCCTTTGCCGCCCATCAGCACGCGAAGGCGCTCCTGACCCTTGCGGACCAGTTCATCGATCTCGGGCATCTGGTTATTGTCCGGGCGACGTCCGCCGCCGCCACCGCCTTGAGGGCGCTCGGGGCCGTTATTGCCGCCTCCCGAGCTGCCGCCGCCGCCCCATGGGCCGCCGCTATTCCCTGCCATCTGCTTCCTTCCCTTTGGACACAGTATTTCTCTTCACTCTAACTGTGCAGCTTGAGCCATATTTCAAGCTGTTCTGACCGGTTGGCGCATCGTCACCATCTCTTCGGCCATCGTCGGATGCACCGCGCATGTGCGGTCGAAATCCTCTTTGGTCGCGCCCATCTTCACCGCGATGCCGGCGAGCTGGATCATCTCGCCCGCATGCGGTGCGACGATGTGACAGCCCAGAACGCGCCGCGTCTCCTTGGAGACGATGAGCTTCATGAGCACCCGGTCGGGCTTTCCGGCGAAGGCCGAATGCATCGGGCGGAAGGAGGTGCAATAGACTTCGATCTCCTCCTGCTCGGCCGCCTGCGCCTCAGTCATCCCGACCGAGCCGTATTCAGGCTGCGTGAAGACCGCCGAGGGGATCAGGGCATGATCGACCGGCGTCTTGTTGCCTTTGAACACGGTCTCGACGAACGCCATCCCCTCGCGGATCGCGACGGGCGTGAGGTTCACCCGGTCTGTCACGTCGCCGATGGCGTAGATCGAGGGCACCGAGGTCTGGCTGTATTCGTCAACCTCGACCTTGCCACCGCGACCCAGTTTCACGCCAACCTCCTCGAGGCCCATGCCATCCGTATTGGGCTTGCGCCCCGTTGCGAACAGCACCGCATCGAAGATTTTTTCGCGGCCATTGGTGGACTTGACCCAGATCGGGCCTTTCTTCGAGGTCTCCGAAGGCTTGCCGGTCGACCGCATGCCGCTGTCGCCCACCAGCGCGCCCGCGTCCTCGACCGGAGCGCCCATATGCGCTTCATCGGCGTCGGTGTAATCGGCATCCTCGGCGCAGCGCATCTCGACGATGTTGGTGCCGGTATGAATGTCGATCCCGCGCGTTTCCATCGCATCCGCGATCAGCCCGCGCGCCTCGTCGTCGAAGCCGTTCAGGATCTGCGCGCCGCGAATGTATTGCGAGACCTCGACGCCGAGCCCGTGCAGGATACAGGCCATCTCGCAGGCGATATAACCACCGCCGATGATGAGGATGGATTTCGGCAGGTTCTCGAGGAGGAAGATATCGTCCGAGACCATGCCAAGATCGGAATTCACCATGTCAGGCCGCACGGGGTGGCCGCCATTGGCGAGCAGGATGTGCTTGGCGGTCTTGGTGGTGCCGTCCGCCAGCTCGACCGTGTGAGCGTCGCGCAGCTTGGCACGCATGTCGAACCGCTCCACGTTGGAGCCATCGAGAAGCTTCTTGTAGACGCCTTCAAGGCGGTCCAGCTCCTCGCGCAACTGTGACGAGAACTGTTGCCAGGAGAAGGTCCCCTCCTGCATCGACCAACCATATCCCTGCGCCTCTTCGGCAATCCCGTGGAATTCGGAAGCGAAGACCATGAGCTTCTTGGGCACGCAGCCCCGGATCACGCAGGTGCCGCCGTAGCGGCTCTCTTCGGCCAGCGCCACGCGGGCCCCGGCTTCACCGGCCGCCACGCGCGCCGCGCGCACACCGCCCGATCCGCCGCCGATCACGAAGAGGTCGTAGTCGAATTCGCTCATGCATCACCCCTATTGCCGTCGCGCCCGAGGGTAGATCACAGGCCGACCGGGAAGGCCAGACGCAAGGGGTGCGGCGCGGGGTCCGGGCCGCGGTGTCGGATGACCTACCGCTGGAGCGTGCGGGACGACCTGCGCGGCGCGCAAATCACGGCGCGATCCTCGGTGACGCGGGCGGGTTGTCCGCCCGATGCCCTCAATCGCCGAGGTCGCTGAAGAGGTTGTCGTCCTCGACGAAATCGAGCCGGTCCGTCTCGACCGTACCTTCATTGATGTCACGCGTCTCAACGCGGCCATCGCCGTAGCCGATGATGACCTTGTCGCAGATGTCGATGAAGAGCCCGTTCTCCACCACGCCCGGCATCTGGTTCAGCACCAGCGCCATCTGGCGGGGATTGCCGATCCGCCCGAGATACAGGTCGATTATGTAATTGCCCTCGTCGGTGATGAAGGGGCGCTGTCCGCTCATGCGGAGCGAGCTTTGCCGGCCCATCACATCCATCGAGATCAGCGTCTCTTCCAGAAGCGCCTGGGTTGTCTGCCAGCCGAAGGGCACGACCTCGACGGGCAGCGGGAAGTGTCCCAGCGACGAGACTTCCTTGGCGGCATCGGCGATCACGACCATCTGGTCGGACGCGGTCGCGACGATCTTTTCCTGCAAAAGCGCGCCGCCGCCGCCCTTGATGAGGTTCAGCTCGGGGTCGAACTCATCCGCGCCGTCGATGGTGAGGTCCAGCCACCGCGCCTCGTCAAGCGAGATCACTTCGATCCCGACCTCTCGAGCCAGCTCTGCGGTGCGGGTCGATGTCGGCACGCCCCGGATCTCGAGCCCGTCCTCGCGCACCATCTCTCCGAGGCAGCGGACAAGCCAGGCGGCGGTGGAGCCGGTTCCGAGGCCGACGCGCATTCCGTCCTCGACCAGGTCGGCGGCGGTCTTGGCGGCCACGTACTTGGCCTTGTCGATGGGGGAGAGCTCTCCGGTCATGGGGCGTTCCTTCATAGCAGCGTCGCCCTTATAGGCCGCGGGCGCGCATGGTGCGAGAGGCAATCACCCATTGCGCCCGCATGTTTCAAATCATCGACAATGTGCCGCTTTTCGTCAGGCCCCCTTGCACCTGTCCGGCTATCCGTGCCGGGATGTACTTTCACGAGGCAGGAGCCGACGTCGATGTTTCTATCCGTCTTCGAGATGTTCAAGGTCGGGATCGGTCCGTCCTCGTCCCACACGATGGGTCCGATGGTGGCGGCAGCGCGGTTTCTGGACGCCATGCGGGCCTCCGAATACCGTTTCGCCGGGGTCCGCGCCTCCTTGCACGGCTCCCTCGCCTTCACCGGCGTCGGTCATGCCACCGATCGCGCCGTCATCCTGGGTCTCGCCGGCTTTGCGCCCGACACCTATGATGCGGGTGAGGCCGAGGCGGCGCTGGCCCGGATCGCCGAGGAAAAGACCGTCACGCCCGAGGGTCTGCCGACACTCGCCTTCGACCCCAAATCGGATCTCGTCTTCGACTACGACGAGGCCCTGCCCGGCCACGCCAACGGGATGCGGATCGCGGCGACCGACGCGCAGGGCGATACGCTCCTGCAGGAAACCTACTACTCGGTAGGCGGCGGTTTCGTTCTGACCGAGGCGGAGCTTGCCGCCGGGAAGGATACCGATGACGGCCCGGCCGTTCCCTATCCATTCAAATCCGCCGCCGAGATGCTGGACATGGCGCGCGCCTCGGGCCTCTCCGTGGCGCAGATGAAACGCGCCAACGAGCTGTCGCGCCGTCCGCAGGCGGCGCTCGATACCGGCGTGGCCCGCATCTGGGAAGTCATGGAAGGCTGCATCGACCGCGGGCTCGAAGGCACCGGCCATTTGCCGGGCGGTCTCAACGTGCGCCGCCGCGCGGGCGCGATCCGCGAGGCCCTCGAGGCCGAACGCGGGCTGAACCTCACCGCGCCGCACACGATCAACGACTGGATTTCGACCTACGCGATGGCGGTCAACGAGGAAAACGCCGCGGGCGGACAAGTCGTGACCGCGCCGACCAATGGCGCCGCGGGCGTGGTGCCCGCGACCATCCGCTACTGGCTCGATTTCGTGCCGGGTGCGAGCCGCGAGAAGCTGCCGGACTTCCTTCTGACCGCGGCCGCGATCGGCGGGCTTGTCAAATACAACGCCTCCATCTCGGGCGCGGAAGCGGGTTGCCAGGCCGAGGTCGGATCGGCCTCGGCGATGGCTGCGGCCGGGCTCTGCGCCGTGATGGGCGGCACGCCCGAGCAGGTGGAGAACGCGGCCGAGATCGCGCTCGAGCATCATCTCGGCATGACCTGCGATCCGGTGAAGGGCCTTGTCCAGGTGCCCTGCATCGAGCGCAACGGGCTCGGCGCGATCAAGGCGGTCTCTGCGGCCTCGCTGGCGCTGCGCGGGGACGGGCAGCATTTCGTGCCGCTCGACGCCTGCATCGAAACGATGCGACAGGTCGGCGCGGACATGTCCGAGAAATACAAGGAGACCGCGCTCGGCGGGCTCGCGGTGAACGTGCCCAATTGCTGATTGCCCCCGTATCGCCGCGCTCGTAACCTCGGCTTGGTTCAGTGAGGCGAAAGGCGACGCATGACCTCCGAGACGGATGTGTCCGGCTACCGGCAGATGCTGATGATCCGCCGCTTCGAGGAGAAGGCGGGCCAGCTCTTTGGCATGGGCCTGATCGAGGGGTATTGCCATCTCTGCATCGGTCAGGAAGCCGTGGTTGCCGGGCTCGAGGCGGCGCTCCGCAAGGGTGATCGCCGCACCGCCTCCTATCGCAGTCACGGCCATATGCTGGCCTCCGGCATGGACCCGGCCCGGATCATGGCCGAGCTACTGGGACGGACGGACGGATATTCGCGTGGCCGCGGCGGCTCGATGCACATGTTCAGCCCCGACGACGGCTTTTTCGGCGGCCACGGCATGCTGGGCGCACAGGTGCCTGTGGGTGCGGGACTGGCCTTCGCCGATCGTTACCGCAAGACCAACGCGATCACCGTCGTCAGCTATGGCGATGTCGCCGCCGATCTGGGGCACGTGGCCGAAACCTACCGCCTTGCCGCGATGTGGTCGTTGCCGCTGCTCTTCGTGATCGAGAACAATGCCGAGGCGAGCGCGCCCAAGGGCATGTGTCTTTCGGACCGGGCGGCAGCTTACCGCATCCCGATCTCGCGGGTGGACGGCATGGATCTGCGCGCGGTGCGAGAGGTCGCGCTCGATGCGGCCTTGCATGTGCGCGCCGGCAAGGGGCCGTGGCTGATCGAGGCCGCGACCTTCCGCTACCGGGGGCACTCGATGGCCGATCCCGCGAAATACCGCACCCTCGACGAGATGCAGCGCGTGCGCGCCGAGCGCGACCCCATCGCCCGCGAACGCGAGAAACTTCTCGAAGAGGGCGCCACGGAGGCCGAGCTGCGCGAGATCGACGCCGAGGTGAAGGCGCTGGTGAACGAGGCCGCAGACCGCGCCCGTGCGAGCGACAGCCCCACGCTTGGCGACCTTGCCCCACACATCGCTGCGGAGGTCCGGCACGATGGCGCATGAGATCCGCATGCCGGCGATCTCGCCAACGATGGAGGAAGGCCGGCTCGCCCGCTGGCTGATCTCCGAGGGCGACCACGTGGAGGAGGGCGACGTCATCGCCGAGATCGAGACCGACAAAGCGGTGATGGAGTTCGAAGCGCCGCAAAGCGGCGTGATCGAGCGGTTTCTCGTGGCAGAAGGCGGCGCGCCGGTGGCCGTCGAAACTCCGATCGCCGTTCTGGCAGAGAATGCAGACGCCGCGGCGGAGCCCGTGCCGGATGCGCCCGCTCCCCGGTCTCAGCGCAAGACGCCGCGCAGCGGGGCGCCGCGCCAGACTGTGCGGGAAGCACTGCGCCGGGCGCTCGCGGAAGAGATGGAGCGGGATGCCGACGTTTTCCTCATCGGCGAGGAAGTCGGCGCGGCGCAGGGAGCCTACAAGGTCAGCCAAGGCCTCATCGAGCGCTTCGGCGCGGCGCGCGTCGTCGATGCGCCGCCGACCCATTCCGCGCTGATGGGGCTCGCGGCGGGCGCGGCATTCGCCGGGCTGAGGCCAGTGGTGGAAGTGCTGAACGTCTCCTACGCGCTGCAGGCGCTCGACCAGATCGTCAACACCGCCGCGATGAGCGAGGCGATGTCGGGCGGGGCGGTGACCTGCCCGCTCGTTCTGCGCGGACCGCAGGGCGGCGGCGAGCGCATGGGCGCGCAGCATTCGCATGACCTTGCCGCATGGCTGGCGCATGTGCCGGGCCTCAAGGTCGTCGTGCCTTATGCCGCCGAGGACGCCCATGCCCTTCTTGTCGCAGCGATCCGCGATCCGGGCCCGGTCGTTCTTCTGGAAAGCGAGCGGCTCTATGGTCAAAACTTTCCGCTGCCCGATGACGAAGCGGAGCCCGCGCGGCTCGGTGCAGCCCGGATCTGGCGCGAGGGCAAGGATGTCACGCTGATCTCCTGGGGCGTCGCAATGGCCGCGACGTTGAAGGCGGCGGACACGCTTGCTGGCGAAGGTGTCGAGGCCGAGGTGATCGACCTGCGCTCCCTGCGTCCGTGGGACCGCGAGACCGTGCTGGCAAGTGTTCGCAACACGAACCGCGCGGTGATCGTGGAGGAAGGCTGGCCGGTCGCCTCCTTCAGCAAGGAGATCGCGACGACGATCATGCAGGAGGCGTTCGACGATCTCGACGCGCCCGTTGCAACCGTCGCGGCAGCCGACACGCCCCTGCCCTATGCCGGTGCGCTCGAGGACGCGGCGCTGCCCGGGGCCGAGGCGGTGCTGCAAGCCGCACGCGCGGTGCTCTACACATGAGCGTCGTGGAGGTCCTGGGCCGCGATGCGGGGGCCGAGGCCTATCGCGTGCGCGCCGAGGGCTGCGTTGCGCTTGTCCCCGAATTCCTGATGGAGAGCCTGCGTCCTGGCGCGCGGCCAAGCCACCAGGACGCCTATGAATGGATCGCAGCGCATCGCAGGGCGATTGCACGCGCCGTGGCCGAGCTGTCGCGCGGGGAGACACCGAATGCACCGTTCGACGTCGTGACCTTGACCGAGGGAGGGTCGTGACGGTGCGTGTTGCCGCCTCTCCCCTCGCGCGGCGGCTTGCGAGCGAGCGCGGTCTCGATCTCGCCGAAATGAAAGGCAGCGGGCCGGGTGGCAGGGTCGTCGCGGCGGACCTCGAAAGGCGGGTCGCTGCGACCGAGACGGGGCCCTTCGGCACCGCTCACGCCATCATCCTGCGCGTCACCGTCCCGGCCGATGCGGTCGCGGCGCACGAGGTCGCGCGGGATGTCTCGCGCCGGGACCTGCTGGAGGCCCTCATCCAAGACGCGGCCCCGCCAATGCGACGCTCTGTCCAGGTGATCGACTTGAGCTCCTACGGGATCGAAAGCCTTGATCCGCCGGTGCCTGCCGGACATGACGCCGCGCTTGGCGTCGGAGAGAGCCACGATGCGCGCGTCACGCTGACCCTGTCGGTCGCGCCCGGCGCGATAGGAACCGAGGATGCGGCGGCCTTTCTCGGCCGGATCGCAGGCCTTCTTGGCGATCCGGCCTGAGAGTGGCCGGGCCTTGCCGACCCGGCACGATCAAGCCCCGGAGCGCGACGCGCCCCGAGGCTACGAGGATCAGAAGTTGATCTGGAACGAGGTCTGGATGCGGTCGGTGTCGTAGGTGTCGCCGCCGAATTCCTCGCGCTCCCCGTTGAAGTACTCGACGCCCAGCGTCGCGTTCTCGAGAAGCTGGTACTCAGCATTGAGGTGAACCGAGCGCAGGCGTTCGGTATCACCCACCGCGCCGCTCTTGTTCTCACGCACGCCGTAGATGCCGCGGAAGGTCCACTTCTCGCCGACTTCCTGAGTGAGGCCCGCATAGGCGGATTCCACTTCGATCAGATCGCCGTTGGCGTCCACGTCGTCACCGAGGAACACCAGATAGGACGCAATGCCTTCGCCATAGGTATAGGCCGCATCGAAGGTCGCGCCCTGCCAGAGCTGCGCCGAGGTCGAGACGTTGACGCCGTAGAAGTTCTCGTCATCGCCCGTCTCGTCGTCGATAGAGCCGGTGATGCCCGAGAGGCGCAGCAGCAGGGGGTCGGTGTCGTAGGCCATCGCGGCCACGAAGACCGGATCTTCGCTGCCGGTGTTGTGATCCTCGATCGCGACCTCGCCCACGAAGCCGTTGCCGAACTCGTGAGTATAGCGCAGCTGTTCCTGCCGGGCGAAGGGGATGCCGACGACGCCCTGGAAATCGAGCGTGGACGGGTAGGACGAGAGCGGCATGAAGGTCGTCCAGTACTTGCCGACCCGGAAGCCGCCGAGTGTCGCGGTCGCGTGGCGCAGGCGCGGCTCGGCCTCGCCATCGGAGAACGCGCCATCCGCGCCGTAGAAGTCGAGTTCAACTTGTGTGCCGAGTTCGCCCAGCGCGGTCTGCGTCGTGGTGCGGAAACCGAGGCGCGTCTGGTTCACGGTGCCGGTGAAGCCACCGTCTCTAGATACAATGCGTTCATCGTCGTCATTCAGAACACCTAAACTAACGAGCCCGAAAGTCGTGTTCCCGAGATTGTAGTCGAAATCGTAGATGAAATCGGTCTTGAAGTAGCCGTAGAATTCGAGCGTCGTGTTCGGCCCGAGACCGAAAGACAAAGGCTCGTTCCCGCTTTCTTCGAGGGCCGCAACGCGGGCTTCAAGCTCGGCGATCCGCTGGGCGTCGGTGGTTTGCGCGAAGGCCGGCGCGCCGAGGCCGGCAGTCAGGGCGATAACCGCACTCGCGGCCGGGAAGGTCTTGCGGGAATTGGAATATGTCACGTCGTCTCCACTGTCATTTCGTTTCGGACAGCGGGTGACGTGGCGCGGCTCACGGCCGCGCACAGACCTTTCAAGAAAACGTGACTATTGGTGGCGTATTTTTATGGATCCGACGCTGTTCCGCCGAACAGATGATCCATGCTCACCGACGGCTGGTCGCACCCGGCCTCACCGACGATGCGCGCGGGCACGCCCGCGACGGTCTTGCAGGGCGGCACCTCGTCGAGCACCACGGAGCCGGCCGCGATCCGCGAGCAGGAGCCCACTCGGATATTGCCGAGCACCTTCGCCCCAGCACCGATCAGGACGCCGTCGCCAATCTTGGGGTGGCGGTCTTCTTCCTCCTTGCCGGTCCCACCCAGCGTGACGGAATGCAGCATGGAGACGTTGTTGCCGACGCGCGCGGTCTCGCCGATGACGATGGAGTGGGCGTGGTCGATCATGATGCCCCGCCCGATATGCGCCGCAGGATGGATGTCGACGCCGAACACCTCAGAGCAGCGCATCTGGAACAGGAACGCCAGATCGCGCCGACCTTGCCGGAAGAGCCAGTTCGCCACCCGGTAGGATTGCAGCGCCTGGAAGCCCTTGAAGAATAAAAGCGGCTGCAGGAAACGATGGCAGGCCGGATCGCGCTCATAGACGGCGACGATATCGGCCCGCGCAGCCAGTGCCAGCTCGGGATCGGACGCATAGGCCTCATCACAAATCTCGCGCAGGATCTGCTCCGAGATCTCGCCCGACGTCAGCTTCACGGCGATCCGGTAACTCAGAGCGCGCTCAATTGTCGGGTGATGCAGGACCGAATAATGGACCATGCCGCCCAGCAGCGGCTCCTCCTGCACGGCATCCTCGGCCTCGTCCATGATCCGGCTCCAGACCGGATCGAATTCGCTGAGGTTGGTCTTGGTCTCGGCCATCGCGGTCTCCTTTGCGGGCACGAGAATAGCAGATAGTCTCGACAAGGAGAAACGCCAAGCGCTTCGAGGAGGAACATCGCCGTGACCGAAGCTGATCCCGAACGGTTCCGCGCGTTGATCAAGACGCGCCTTGCGGCTCTCGACGAGGAGGACCGGCTCGGCCGCGACGGGCAGAAGGCGGTCGAGCTCGACCAGCAGGCGGTCGGTCGGCTCAGCAGGCAGGATGCGTTGCAATCGCAGGCGATGGCAAAGGCGACGCAGGCCCGGCGCGATATCGCCAAGCGCGGCCTCAAGGATGCGCTTGCCCGGATCGACGAAGGCGAGTTCGGGTATTGCGAGGAGTGCGGCGAAGCGATTGCAGTCAAGCGGCTCGAGCTCGACCCGACCGCGCGGCGTTGCATCTCCTGCGCGCGCTAGCCGGCGATCTCGATCCGAGCCGCGGGCCCCGGCCCGAAGCGCGCCGAAAGCTGCGCGACCGAAAGGATCACCGGCCCGCCTGCGAGATCGGCAGCGCGTGCGGCGGCATCATAAGCCCAGCGCGGCGTCGCGGTCTCGGCCTCCCGGAGGATTTGCTGTCCGCGCGTGACCGTGACGCGGTAGGCCTCTCGCTCCTCACCGAGAGGCACTTCGGGCACCGACCAGTCGTCACCGTCGATGCGCGTGCGCCGGATCCAGCTGAGAGTGATCGCGTCACCGGTCTCTTCCGCGCGAAGATGCACCGGCGCGTAAGGGCGCAGACCGATCCCCTCGAACGCATGAACGACGTAAGTATAGGTTGGATCGTCGACGGGACGGGAGGCCGGGCCGACCCGCAAATGCATCTCCTGACGCCGCTGCGCCGACGTCATCGCGATCTGCTCGGGCGCGGAATCGAGCCGCACGATGTAGGAGCCTTCCGGCCAGAGATCCGGCATCACGCCGTCGCTGCCCGCCTGCCCGCGAAGCCGCGCGGAGAGAAGCCAGCGACCTGCGGACACCATCTGAACGTCGCGCGCCTGGAAAACTTCCCAGTTTCCCGGTGATCCGTCACCGATGGCAAAGGCGTTCGCGCCGGCGAAGAGCGCGGTATCCGAGACCGATTGCAAGGCTCCGGACCAGAGCCGTACCTGCAATGCGGGGCCGTGATCGAACCGACCCACGGGCGCGCGAAGTAGCGGGCTTTCGGTCATGCCCATGATCGCGCGGCGCGGGAAGACGCCGTTCACCCGGTAATCGGCATCGCTTGGGGCCGCGTAGATCGCGACGGGGCCCGGCCAGGGCGCGGCGTGCGCGGCGAAGTGCGGCGCGTGGGGCACCTCGTCGCCGGTCAGCAGGGGCAGGTCCATGAAGAGCGACGTCACAGGCGTCGCGGCCACGTAAGGGGACAGGGACGCAGGGCTATCCTCCATAGCGGGTGCGGCATAGATGTCGTTCTCGATCCGCACCGCTTCGACAAGCTGGCGATCAGTAATCTCCACCCGGTCGATGCGCGCGCGCACCGCGCCACCCGCGCCCGGTAGCGTCACCACGTCGCCTGCCCTCACCGAAAGCGCAGATGGCGGCAGCGCGAAGCTTAACGTGTCGCGGGCAAGCCGCGCCTCGGCGAGCCAACGCTCGACGATCTGCCGCCCTTCGGCGCGGGTGAGGCTCAGCGCGACCTCGCTCGCCGCGACAGCATGGGTGCGGTCATCCGGCAGAACCGCCTCTTCGGCAACGGTGTCGTGATCCCCCTCGGCTTCATGGAAGGAAAGACGCACGCGCCCCGACATCGCCGCCTCAGACGCGCGGGTTCGAGAGAGCTTGCCCTCGATCTCGTCGTGTTCAGCCAGCGCTTCGGGGTCGAGCGGCACCGCCCGGCGCCCCTCGCGCATGAGGAAGACGAGCGTGCCCTCGCGCTCGACCGCATCGAACCCGTAGGTCAGCATCAGAGGCTGGAGCGCTTGCCGCGCATCGCCCACATCGGGAATGACATAGCCCCGCACCATGCCGACGAGGTCGCTCACGTCGAATGCCGTCACGCCTGAGCGCGTGCAAATATCGGCCACGACGCATCCGAGCCGCTGCGAGGAAAGCCGCCCTGTGATCCAGTGTCCGCGCCGGTAGTTCGGCCCGTCCGACCAGACTTCGGAGAGCGAAGGGAACCACGGGAAGGGCCGAGCGTCCCAGGCCCAGACGAAGGCGTGATCCATATCGACCATCGGCCCCTCGTAGATGGCCGAGACAGGGTTGTGTCTTGGATCCGTCCAATGAAGGTGCATCGCGCGCAGATATTGCCGCTGGATATCCTCGTCGGGCGCACCGGACGATGCCCGCGGCAAGGCGCTTTCGGAGGATTTCGCGTCGAGGAACACGTTCGGCTGATTGGTGCCTTTGTCGACGGCCGGGCATCCGAGCTCAGTGAACCAGATCGGCTTCGATTGCGCGATCCATTCGGTGGGCTGGTCCTGCCGGATACCGCCGATGCGGTTGTGGTGGCTCTGGCCCCACCAATTCGCGAGATCCTTGTAGCGGAAGACCCAATCCTCGCCGTAGGCGGTGTCGCGGATCGGCGTGCGGCGCTGCGCGGCGATGGCTTCGGGACTGGAGTAATACCAGTCGAATCCTTCCCCGCCTTCGATATTGGCGTCGAGGTAGCTGAGGTGATGGACCCGGCCCGCGCCGGCATCGGCGTGCTCCACACCGTCCCGCCAATCGGAGAGCGGCATGTAATTGTCGATCCCGACGAAGTCGATCTCGGGCGCGGCCCAAAGCGGATCGAGATGGAAGTAGTGATCGCCTGAGCCGTCGTCGGGGCGATAGCCGAAATATTCCGACCAGTCGGCGGCATAGCCAAGCTTCACCTCCGGCCCGAGGATCGTTCGCACCTCGCCCGCGAGATCGCGCAGTGCTTCGACAAATGGAAAACCAGCGTTGTCGCGGATCTGCGTCAGCCCGCGCAGCTCCGAGCCGATACAGAAGGATTCGACCCCTCCGGCCGCTTTGCAGAGCGCGGCATAGTGCAGGATGAAGCGCGAAAAGCTCCACTCCGCTGGGCCGGAATAGCTGACGCTCTGCCCCGAGACGTGGAAATCGGCGGCGCGGGCGGTGCCAACGAACGCGGCGACCTCGGCCCGCGCGGCAAGTGTGCCGTCATGACTGCTGTCCTGACCCGGCGCGCGGTTCAAGGTGATCCGACCCCGCCACGGCAATGGCGGCTGCTCGTCGCGGCCGTAAGGATCGGCTTTGCCGTTCCCGACGAGCTGCTCCATCAGGATGAACGGGTAGAACATCACGCGCTTGCCGCTCTCGCGCATCCGCACGATCGCCTCGATCACGGAACGGTCGGCGGGCGTGCCGCCGTAGACCGGCTTTTCCTCTATGCGCGGCACCGGGACGGCGCTGGCGCGGTTCAGCCCCGACACGCTCCAGGCCATGCCGCCCGCGTCATGCTCTTTCTGTTCGACCTTGGGGCGCAGCTGACATTGCCCGCAGCGCAGATCGTCCCCGAACCAGCTCACCACCAATGAGACCGCGTCGCAATTGGGGGCCTGATCCTCGAGCGCGGTCAGCGATTGGACAATATCTGCGACCTCGGATGCCGTATTGACGTTGATCGCCGAGGATGAGCCGCCGCCCGATCCACCGTAATATTGCTTGCTCGTCGCGAGCGTGTATTCGCCCGATCCCGGCAGCAAGGCGACGCCGCGCAAAAGCTGCGGCATGTCATCGGCGGCAAGGTTCGGTTTCAGAACTTCGAACGACAATTGCGGGACACGGTTTCCGAAGTCCTCGAGCTTGAAGTCCTCGATCACGACATAGGCCGTGCCGCGATAGGCGGGCACCGCCCCAGTGCCTTCGATCGCTTCCATCTTGGGGTCGGGCATCTGATCCTGCGAGCCGGGATAGACCCGGATCTGCAGATCGTTCATCGATATCTCGACACCGTCCGCCCAGATCCGCGTGACGCCCGCGATCTCGCCTTCGCAAAGCGCCAGGGCAAGGTTCACCAAGTAGTGGTAGGTCGTGATCTCGGGCGTCGCGGGCGCACCCTTTCCCCCGTCCCCGCCCTCGGTCGTCGTGGTTTCCGTGAAATGGCTCGCCCAGATCACCTGTCCGCCGAGCCGCGCCCTGCCATAAAGCCGGGGGATCGCGCGACCCTCGCCGGAATTGGCAAGATGGAAGCGTTCGATCCGGCCGGTCTCTACGGTCTCGGCGCCCTTGCCCATCAGGCTCTGGTCGATAGCGCGCCCGAGCGCGGCGCCGGCAAACCGGCCCCATGCGACCATCGAGAGCCCGAGAAAGGATCCCCCGACGGAGCCGCCAAACGCGGCACCGGCAGCGGAGAGAAGGATCGTGGCCATCAGGAGATCTCCTCATCTGTGGTCGGGGAGGCGAAAGGAAAGACGAAGCGCGCGACGATGCGGCGCGACCACGGCCGCGTGAGCTGCGACTCGATCACGCCGTGCCCGGAATAGGCGTGGATGAAGCGTGGGGCGGAACCGGCTACGGAGAGAATGCCGAGATGCTTGGCAACCGCGCCCTCGCGCATCCGAAACAGCAGGATCTCGCCCGGCCGGAGCGCGGCATGGCCAGGGCGCGCGATCAGATGCCGCCGCGCCGCCTCCCAGAGGGCCTCCTGCCCCTGAGGTTCGGCCCAGTCGCGGCTGTAGGCCGGCGCGACTTCCGGCTCGGCTCCTGCGATCTCGCGCCAGACGCCGCGCACGAGACCGAGGCAGTCGCAGCCCGCGCCGGCCTGCGAGGCCTGGTGGCGATAGGGTGTGCCGATCCAGCCCCGCGCAGCCGCAACGATCCTGTCCGCGCCGCTCATCTCCGGCTGCCCCCCGAGGTATCGGATGCGTTGGCCGGGTGCACGATCAGCCAATCGTCGCCGGGGATATCCGGAAATCCCTGGTAATTTAGGAGGTTATCGAACTTGGTCTTGCAGGTCTCCATCCTCTTGTCGCACCCCGCCGTCACGCGCAGCGCGTCACCCGGCGCGATCTCGGCGCACAAAGGTTCCCAAAGCGAGATCTCACGGCCGGCCTCGGTGATCGCGTCGCGCTTGATCCAGCCGGAAAGCCCCGCGCCGCTGCCGGAAAGAACATCGAGCCGTCCGCGCGAGAACCAGCCCTCAGGCACGCCCGTTAGCTCAGGGAGCGAGAATTGCCGCGCCTCGACAACGGCCAGCGCGGTGCCATCCCAGAACAGCCCCGGCGCAGAGAGATCCACACCGCAGGTCCGGTCGCCGAGTACCGCCGTGCAGGGCCGCTGGAAGATGCGTCCGATCGGACGGTTGAGCAGGTCCGACAGGCCGCGAAGCTCCGCGCGGAACGCGCCTTTGCCGCGCTGGATCTCACCGATATGGCCGCGGAACAGGATCTGCCGCGCGGTCACGTCCTGCCAATTGACAAGCCAGGCCACGACCTCTGCGCCGTCATAGCGTCCCGCCTCGATATCCGCGTCCGAGATGGCGGCGCTCGACAGCGCGCCCATCGCCTCGGAATTGTCGACGGCGAGCCCCGTGCCCTGTTCGAGCGCCCGCGCGGTCAGCCCGCTTTCGGCGCGGAATGTCAGCCCGTCGAAGACCAGATCGAGGTCATGGTCGGTGAAACCGAGGCGCACTCCGTCCGTGCGGATCACTTCCCAGCAGCGCACGACGCTGGTGGAACCCGTTGACAGATGAGCGTGCAGGGCCTCCGCCTCAGCGCTCATATCCGGACCTCCACCACTGGCACGTCCGGCACCTCACCTGCCTGGAAACTCGCGACGCTGGTCACGATCCGCGAGGTGGCAAAGCGCACCGGCACGTCGAACTCGAACCCCGCTGTCACGGCGATACCGTCCACGGGCGGCTCGGCGAATGTGACGCGCCCCGTCGCCAGATGGATCTCGTAATCGGTGCCCTGAACCTGCTCAGTATCGTGCAGCCCGATCCGCACGCTGCCCGCGACAGGCTTCGCGATGGGGCGATGATACTCCACCCCGCCCGAGCGATAGGTCTTCACGAGGTGAAACAGCGTCGTCTCGCCATCACCGATGCCGATCACCTGGTCCTCGAAATGCACCTCGCGGGATGGGACGCAGGATTTTAAATCCGCCCAGTCCTTCCAGCGAAATCCGAACATCTCGCCGCGCCGGGCCTCGTAGAAGGCGACGAGCTCCGCGATATCGTCGAGCGATCTGAGGCCGACGCCCGCATCGTAGCGCCTGCGCGAATGCGCCCAGGGCGTGTTGCGCTCTTCGTGCCCGTTCGCGAGCGCGACGATCTCGGTGCGACGCTCCGGCCCGCCCATCGAGCCGAAGCTCAGCCGGGCGGGAAATCTGACATCGTGAAAATCCATGCCTGTCTCCTCAGCGGTTGCGGCCGCCCTGCCCGATCATCCGCGCCATGCGCGCGGCGATCTGGCTCTGGCTGCGTTCGAAGCCCTGCACATCGGGCGTCGTGATGTTCATGGTGATGTTGATGGCTTGCCCACCGCCGCCCGCCCTCACCCCGAGTTTGCCGTCGGGTCCGCGAGCGAGTGGCATGATCGCTTCTGGCCCGGCCTCACCCATGAGCCCGGTGCCGCCCCGCATCGGAAAGGTCGTGGGCCCGGTGACGATGCCGCCCGTGGCGAAAGGCATCACCCGGCCCTGCGCGAAGCCAGCGCCCTTTTCGAACGGGGAGTATTGACCGAAGACGGAATTCACGCCGGCAGACACCAGCCCGCCCAGATGGTCGGCGACCGGATCGATCGCTGCCTTGTAGGCGGTGTCGATCATCGCCTGCGCGACCTCGTTCAGCGCCTGTGTCAGGCTCATCCCGTCGAGGATCACGCCGTCGATGGCCGAGGACAGCCCCGTGGACAGCGCCTTCTGGAGCCGCCGCACGCCGCCGCCCGTCTCCGAGAACGTCTCGTGGATGCGCTTCATCTCGGCGTTGAAGCTCGCGGCCATGCCGGTCGCGCCCGAGAGCGCGGCATCGAGCGCGTCGATCTCGGCCTCGAGCTTTTCTGGATCTGTCATCTCTTGGCCCCTTCATCGTCGGGAAAGTTCGCCATCAATTCATCGAGCCGCGCGCGCGCCATCGGGCGCGGCCCCTGGCCCTCGCCCAGCATCAGCCGAAGCTCGGCCGGTGTGAGCGACCAGAACGCCTCGGGCGGCAGCCGCAGACCCTGGAAGCCCGCGCGCATGAGGCCCGGCCAGTCAAACCGCATCGGCGGCCTCCACCGGGCCAAACGCCTGTGCCAGAAGAAGCGCCGCCGCTTTGGCGGCTGCCACGGGCCCGCCCGCGATCTCGGCTTGCATCAGATCGCCCGCGCGTCCTTGCCAGCCCCCGCCACGGAGCCCCGCGACGATCAGCGCCAGCACGTCGCGCGAGGAAAAGCGCCCTGTCTCGAACCGCTCCACAAGCGCGACGAGCGTGTCTTCGCCAAGGCTCGCCTCGAGCTCCGCGAGTGCGCCCAGGGTCAGCCGCATCGCTCGCGGCGCCCCGTCGATCACGATCTCCACTTCACCGCGCCAGGGATTCGTCATGGATCAGCTCGCTTGCGCGACGAACGAGAGCGCACCCGCCGAAGCCATCGAGACCTCGTAGGTCGCCTCGCCGTCATGGGTGCCGGCATATTCAAGGCCGGTGACCTGGAACGGGCCGGTGACTGTCCCGAAATCGGGGATCACCACTTGGAATGCCGGCGTTTCGGAGCCGAAGAAAATCTGTCGCGCGCGCTCGTCGGTATCGGCATCGCGAAAGACACCCGAGCCCGAGATCGCCGCGCTGCGGACGCCCGCGCCTGCCAGAAGCTCGCGCCATCCCCCTTCGCTTTCGAGCGAGGTCACGTCCACCTGCTCGGCGTTGAAGGCGATCCGCGTCGCACGCAGGCCCGCCATTGTATGGAACTGCCCGTCCCCGGTCAGGTCGAGCTTGATGAGAAGGTCCTTGCCGTTCTGAGCGGTCATGTCGCTACACTCCGTTACTGGGATTGATCGTCGTCGACGCGGGCACGGAAGATCATCTCGATCCGCCGAAGCCCGCCGCTTCTGTGCCGCGCCTCGGCCCGGAGGAACCTGAGGCTGGTGAGGCGCCCCCGCGCGAGCGTCAGGTCCGCTCCTTCGAGCGCATCGGACAGCGCCACCGCGGCGCGTTTGGCCTGCCGAAACCCGCCCGCATCGGTCACGACGGTGACCGAGATGTCGTGCCAGGCTCCATCCGCGCTCGCATCCGAGGCCGCGCGCACTTTCTCGGGCCCGAGCGAGACGTAGAGGCTCGGGACCGGCCCCGCCGGCAGCGCATCGTAGATGTGGCTGCCAACCTCGGCGGTGAGCGCGGGATCAGCGGCAAGGCGCGTAAAGATCGCCGCCTGCAGCGCTTCTGATATGGCATAGCTCATGCGCTGGCTCTCTCTTCGGCAGTGCAGATCAGGTACCGCGCGGCAGGCCCCTCCTCCTGCACTGCAAGGATTTCGAAGCGGCGCGTGCCGCTCGCGAACCGATCCTGAACCCGCGGACGGGCGAGCGATCCGGCAGGAGCCGCGCGCACGATGATGCGGACGCCCGACCGCGTGAGCGCGCCGCCCTCACCCTGGACCTCGCGGCCGGCGCGGGGCGTCATCTCGCCCCAGAGCGTGCCGACCTCCTGCCACCCCTCCGACCGTCCACCGGCGCCGTCCGGCAGCTCGGTCTTGCGCTCGAGAACGAGCTTTCGATTGAGACGCGGGGCCGTCATGCGGAAAATCCCATTCGCATCGGGCGATAGCGGCTGAGAAGGCTGGTGACGCCAAAGGGCATGCATCCCGCCGCGAGTCCGGTGTCTTCACGGTGATCGTAGAAATGCGCGGCAAGCATCAGCACGGCTTGCGACAGGTCCGGCGGTAGGTCATCGAAGGCCTCTGCGAAGCCCGCGACGAAGCGCAGCTCGGCCGCACCACCTTCGGGTATGGCGGGCAGGCTTGTGGCGAGCGCACGAAGGTTCGGCGCCTGGGCATCGCGGACGAGCCGATATGCCGAGGGCGCAACCGGGCTGGCCGCCCCGAAGCGGTCGACCAGCGACACGCTCTCGACGGAGCGGACGGGCGCGATTGCGAAGGTCTGGGCATCGGGTCGCGTCCATCCCTGCACGATCTGCAGGAACTGACGCGCGATCAGCGCTTTCGCCGTGCGCCCCTCGATGGCGGCGATGGCTGCGCGCAAGAACGATCCGAGAACCGCATCCTGCAGATCGTCTTCGCCAAAGCCCGACCCCATTCGGAGGTGCTGTTTCAGCGAGTCGACGGGCAAGGCCGCCTCGGGCACGAGTGTCTCTTCGGTCAGCATCATCGGTCTTCTTCTCATTGGCGCGGGGAGCCGCGCTTTGGGGTCGGGCGGCGGCACGTCGCGCCGCCCGCACGTCTCTGGGTCAGCTCGCCGCGCAGCGCAGGAGTTTGATCGCCGCGAAGTCCGACACGTCGCCGCCGACGCGCTTGGTCGCGTAGAACAGGACATGCGGCTTGGCGCTGAACGGATCGCGCAGAACGCGCAGGTCCGGGCGCTCGGCGATCGTGTAACCTGCGCCGAAATCACCGAAAGCGATGGGCGTCGCATCCGCGCCGATATCGGGCATGTCCTCGGCGATCACGACGCGGTAGCCCAGCAGGCGCGCAGGCTCGGCGCTGGCGAACCCGTCCGACCAGAGGTGCCGTCCGTCCGCATCCTTGAGCTTTCGCAGCGCGCCTGCGGTCTTGGAGTTCATCACGAACGCCGCCTTCGCGCGGTAGTCCGCGCCAAGGGCGTAGACCAGCTCGATCAGCGCATCGCCGTCTCCGATATCGCCCGCAGTGCCGCTTGCGACATAGCCGAGGCTGCCCCAGGCCCATGTCTCGTTTTCAACCTGCGGATGGCCAAGAAAGCCCTTGGGCTTGTCCACGCCGTCGCCGGAGACGAAGGCCGCGGCCTCGGCACGGGAGAACTTGTCGGCGATCCGGCCTGCGAGCCAGGTCTCCACGTCGAAGGCCGCATCGTCGAGAAGCCGCTGTGACGCTTTCGGCATCGCGTTCAGTTCGAAAAGAGGGATGGAGATCCGCTCGATCGTCGGCGTGCCGGTCTCGCCGGTGGCGCTCGTCTCGTTTGCCCAGCCCGCGCCCGCATCGTTGCGGTCGATGAGCACGTCGAAGGAGGTCGCCTCCACATTCACGACATTGGCGACCGAGCGGATCGACCCCGCCCCCGCCAGCACCGAGGCGATCGTTTCGGAGGTCTGCGGATCGACGAGATAGCCGCCATCCGAATTGACCGCCGTCGACAGCGCCTTGCCTTCAAGCTCGAGTCCCCGGAGCGCATCGTCGTCGCCGCTGCGAAGATAGGCGGTGAACGCCTTCTGATGCGGGGCTCCGGTCTCGGTCGTGGCGGCCAGAGCCGGCCGTGCGGCGCGGATGGCGGATTTTCTGTCCAGCATGGTCAATCGCTCTTCCTGTGCGTCTAGTTTCTGGTGCAGTTCGGCCTGCATGGCCCTGATGTCCCCCACGAGGCCCGCCATCGCGGCCCCGACCCGGGCGACCGGAGACACATCTTCTCCGGCCCGAGAGGTCGTCTCGGTTGTCGTCATCACTCTGATCCCGTTCAGTGAAGCGCGCGTCAGCCGCCCGCCATGTCGCAACGAAGCCGCGTCAGCGTCTCCGCCAATTCGCGCCAATCCGCGGCGAGAGGATCATCCCCCTTGCCCTCGATCCGCGCACTGGGAAGCATCGGGAAGGTGACAAGCGACACCTCCCAGAGCTCCAGTTCGGTAAGGACCCGCTGGCCCTTGTCGTTCTTGGTGGCCCGGAGCGTGCGGTAGCCGATCGACAGCCCGTCGATCGCGCCCGCCCGCAGCAGCTCCGCCGCCTCCTCGGCGCGCGCCACACCGCGCAGAAGGCGGCCTTTCACGTGAAGTCCGATCCCGTCTTCCCGCACCTCGCTCCAGATCCCGATGGGCTGAGCGGGGTCGTGCTGCCAAAGCATTTTCACCGCCCGTCCTTCCCGCGCCATGCGCCCCAGCGAGGCGGCGTAGGCCCCTTTCGCGACGATATCGCCGCCCTGGTCGCAGGCCCCGAAGCGCGAGGCATAGCCCTCGATCTCGAGCCCGTCATCGACGGTCACGTTCGTCGAGAAGCGGCAGAGTTTGTGTTCCAGCTCGATCATCGGGCTTCCTTTCGTTCGGCGCATCACGGCACCAGGTTCATCAGGTCGACCGCGCCTTGCAGCAGGATCGCGGCCACGACGCCGTAGACGGCGAGCCAGAGCCGGCGCTCGATCCGCTCGATCAGGCTCTCGATCCGGTCAAGCCGCTGGGTCAGCGTGTCGACCTGCAGCTTCGAAAGCCGCTCGTGGGCCGCCAGTTTCAGTCCAGGCGCACATTCGAAGCTCTCGGGCGCGATCCGTCCTTCAATCATCCCCTGCCTCCGCAAGCGGCGGCAGGCCCAGTAGGCGACGCTTTTCGGCGGGCGACAGGAAATCCACCGCGGCCACGCGCTGCCATTGCTGGTCGCGCTCGGCAGCAAGCGCGGGCACCTGGTCGAGATCGGGTTTGAGCGCGAAGTCCTGCCCCGCGAATCCCGAAAGCCACGCCCCGAGGCTGGCCGCGACGCGGGTCGCAAGCGGCAGCACCGTCAGGCGATAGAACGCGCGGTGCGCCTCCTGGTAATTGGCGAACGTGGCCTCGCCGGGGATGCCCAGCAGCATTGGCGGCACTCCGAAGGCAACAGCGATCTCGCGCGCAGCCGCTTCTTTGGATTTGTGGAATTCCATATCGGACGGCGAAAAGCCCATTGGCTTCCAGTCGAGCCCGCCCTCGAGCAGCATCGGCCGTCCGGCATTGCGCGCGCCCATGTGATAGCTCTCCATTTCGGAGACGAGCCGATCATATTGCTCGGGGCTGAGCGTGCCCGCCCCGTCGCCACCGGAGAAGACGATGGCGCCCGAGGGCCGCGCGGCATTGTCGAGCAGCCCCTTCGACCAGCGCGAGGCGGCGTTGTGCACATCCATCGCTTGAGCCGCCGCCTGCATGGGCGAAAGTCCGTAATGATCGTCCTGCGGATGAAAGGATTTCAGATGACAGATCGGGCTTGCACCGGCGCCGACCGCGAACCGGTGGGTCTTGGCCCCGACCGTGTATTCATAGGCGACCGGCCAGCCATCGGCACCGGGCACGAGCCGCATCCGGTCAGAGCGCAGCACATGCAACTCGAACGGCAGCCCTTCTTCGTCCGCGACCGCCTCGACATAGGCATCCCCTGCGAGAAGCAGCTGGCCGAAGAGAGCCTCGAAGAGTTCCGCCCGCCCCTGCGCCGGGTTCGGACGGGCCAGGAGGGTGAGCGCGGGATGCGACTCGTACCGCATCTCGGCATCCTGCAAGACGAGGGGAATAGCGGCGGCCGCCTCGGCGATGAGTTTGACTGCGCGGAAGCCGATGGGATTGCCCGCAAAGCCGGTCTTGGTGAGCGAGACGGTGTCGCGCGGCGACCAGGCGATCCGGCCAGAAGTCGCATAGGCGACGACCGGTCCGGTGGCCGACGCCTTCGCCTCGATCGCGGGCGTCTCGTTTTTCCTGCGGAAGATGCTGACGACCATTTCGCCCGACCTCGTGTCCCGTTTCCATTCCTGCCGCTGCGAGCGGTGCTCTCTCGGCGTGGAAACAGATTGGTCGCCAAACGGTTAACGCGGATTGACGGTGCCGCGCGGTTCAGGGGAAACCGCGCAACACCGCCCTCTCTCAGTCAGTTAGAGGCATCGCAGAGCCGGCCGCGCGCGCCCGGTTTTCTGCAGGCAGAGCTCCGTCAGCGCCCAGACCAGCGCATCGACCCGGTCCGGTGAACCCTGCCCCGCATAGCCCGACAACGTCATGCGGCACATCTCGTCTTCCAGCAGATCGAGCCCCTTGAGATGCCGCACCCGACCCTGCTCATAGAGCGCCGCCACAGGTTCGGCCCTTGCGGATTTGCCCCGCGAGGCGTGAACCTTCCGGAGAGGAAGATCCGGATCGACGGAGCGCAGCACGGCCTCGACCATGTCGCCGCCCTGGTTCACCTCCGCCACCATGCGCTCCGCACCCCAACGCGTCATCGCCGCGATGGCGGCCTCGGCCCAGCCCGTCGGGCTGACGCCCTGGACGCTGGCATCCTCCAGCACAACCGCCCGCCCGTCGGCGGTGAGACCGGCTGCGACGATCCCGCAAGCATCCGAGGTCTTGGACCCCGTCGCGGGCGGATCGACAGCCACGACGACGCGCACCATCGCGGGCACCTCCTCCTGCCGTCCAGCCTCCAGCATTGCCGGATTCCAGAGCGCGCCAGGCACATCCTCCATCAGCACCCCGTCGAGTTCCTGCCTGCCAAGGCGCGTGCCCGCGTAGCGCGCGGACATCTCCTCGAGAAAGGAGGCGGCAAGGTTCGCCCGGTTCGCCTCCGTCGCGGCATGGGTGACGACCGTGGAGGGCCGCGCCAAAAGCACCTTCAACGTCGGCTGGTTGCGCGGGGTCGTGGTCACGCAGACCTGCGGCAGGTCGCCAAGGCGCAGGCCGAATTGCAGCATGTCCCAGACATCCTGCGCCTTCGCCCATTTTGCGAGCTCATCCGCCCAGGCTCCGTCGAATTGCGGCCCGCGCAGCGCCTCGGGCGATTGCGCCGAGAAGGCCATTGCCTCGGCCCCATTCGGCCAGACGAGGCAGGACCGCGAGGCTTGCCAGACGGGTCGCCGGTCGGGCGGGCAGCAGGCCATGATCCCGCTGTCACCGAAGACCATCACCTCGCGCACCTGATCGAAGGTCTCACCCAGAAGCGCGATGCGCCGGCAGCGCCCCGGATCTTTGGGCCGAGCGCCCTCGACCTGACCGCGCACCCACTCAGCCCCGGCGCGGGTCTTTCCCGCGCCGCGTCCGCCCAGAATGACCCAGGATCGCCAGCGACCCTCGGGCGGCAGCTGATACGGCAGCGCCCAGAGATCGAAGAGATACGGCAACGCGATCTCGGAGCCGGGATCGAGCCCCTCAAGTGCCGCCGCCCGCGCATCCGCATCTCGGCAGTTTCGCCAAGAGGCAGCGAACGGCCTCGCGGCTCTGGTCGA
Source organism: Roseivivax halotolerans (assembly GCF_900115815.1). Lineage (GTDB taxonomy): Bacteria > Pseudomonadota > Alphaproteobacteria > Rhodobacterales > Rhodobacteraceae > Roseivivax > Roseivivax halotolerans. The sequence goes on from NZ_FOXV01000002.1 coordinate 133,356, forward strand.
GATCGAGCCCCCAGGCCCCTGAAATTCCTGCTTTCTCGCGTTCGATCCTGACAAGTTCCGCCTCCGTTTCTCTAAGTGCCTTCAGCCAGTAGCGGGCCTCGTCCAGAAGCCGCTTGCCGTTCGTCTTGTCCTCCTTGGTCATCTCTCCGGCCCGGACCTTTTCCTTCAGGTCTCTGAGCGCCAGTCGCAGCTCGGCGAGCGTCTCCCGGAACTCTTCGCGTTCCTCCTCGAGCGCCGCGTCCCGCAGCGTCGGTTCGATCAGGCTCATGCGTGTCTCTGCCTCGTCTTGTTGCACGGTATCGCTCGGAGGCGGGTCACAAGGAGCGCCCCCGAGACTGGCAAAATTCACGAGAATCCTTCAGCACGCGGTAAGGCCGCCGCGCTTTACCGGCTGGCAACAGAGGTTGTCAGGGTGTCAACGGCCAGATCAGAGGGATCAGAAGCGACGAGACGATCGCCATGAGAGCGTTCATCGGGACACCGATCTTGATGAAATCCGTGAACTGGTAGCCGCCCGGACCATAAACCAGCGTATTCGTCTGATAGCCGATCGGGGTCGCGAACGCGCAGGAGGCCGCCACCATGACCGCCACGACCAGCGGGCGCGGGTCGATGCCGAGCGCCGAGGCCAGCGAGATCGCGATCGGCGTCATCACCACCGCGACCGCGTTGTTGGAGACAAGCTCGGTGAGGATGGACGTCAGCAGGAAGACCGCGAGTATGATCCACATCCCGCTCAGGTCCGACATCCATGGCGCGACCCAGCCCGCCACCATCTCGACAGCCCCGGTCTCATCGAGTGCGGCACCGACAGCCAGCATGGCGAAGATCAGAGCGAGGAGCTGTCCTTCGACGAAGGAGAACGCCTCGTCCGCATCGATACAGCGCGTCAGAAGCACGACGGCGACCGCGATCACTGCAAGCGCGAGGATCGGTGCGATGCCAAGCGCGGCAAGGATGACAATCCCGGCTAGCGCCGCGAGCGCGATCGGTGCATGGCCGCGCCGGAACGCCCGTGCTGAGGGCTGCGCAACATCGACGAGCGCCATCTCGTCAGCCAGCCGCTTGATGTCTTCAGGCGTCCCTTCGAGCAGAAGCGTGTCCCCGACCCGCACGACGAGATCGTCAAGCTGCCGCCCGATATTCTGGTTCCGCCGATGCACTGCCAGCGGATAGACCCCGAAGCGTCGACGAAGACGCAATGCCCCGAGGGAACGTCCGACCATCTTGCAGCCCGGCGTGATCAGAACCTCGACGGTGGTGGTCTCGACCGAGGACACCTGGTCCACCCGTTTCAGCGACTTGTTGCGCTGCAGGCTCAAAAGCTCGGTCATCTGGGTTCGCAGCACCACCCGGTCACCAAGCTGCAATTGCACGTCATCCAGGTTGCGCCGCAGCGACTGATCGCCCCGGATCACGTCGATGAGCCGCACGCCTTCGCGTTTGAAGAGCTGCACACTGAGCACATCCCGACCGATCAGGTTCGAATCCGGCGGGATCACGGCCTCGGTAAAGAATTTCATGCGGCTGCGATCCTGCAGCATCCCCGCCATACTCGACCGCTCTGGAAGCAGCACCGGCCCGAAGAAGTAGAGGAAGACCATCCCGACCACGACAAGGACTGTCGCGAGCGGCGTGATCTCGAAGATGGAGAACGGCTCGAGCCCGCGACTGCGCGCGACGCCATCGACAAGAAGGTTCGTGGATGTGCCGATCAGGGTCAGCGTGCCACCAAGGATCGCAGCATAGCTGAGCGGGATCAAAAGCCGCGACGGCGCCTGCCCCAGCGTGCGTGAGAGCTGCACGAAGATCGGCAGCATGACCACCACGACCGGCGTGTTGTTCATCACGGCCGAGGCGAGGACAACGACCGTCATGATCGCCAGAAACGCGACTTTCGGGCGTTTCTCCGCCTTGGCCTGCGCGAAGTTCGTGAAGGCTTCGAGCGCCCCCGTCCGCACGAGCGCCCCCATCACGACGAACATCGCCGCGATGGTCCAGGGCGCAGGGTTCGACAGCACTTCGAGCGCCGAGTCGTAAGGCAGCGCGCCCAACACCAGAAGAACCGCGACGCCGCCCAGCGCCACCACCTCCACCGGATAAAGCTCGGTCACGAAGAGCACGAACATGCCGGCAATCACGGCGAGCGTGATATAGGCCGCAACATCCTGGCTGAAGGTGAAAATTTCCATTGCGGCTCGCTGCTGGTTCGTGGGGGCGTCGGCGCATATTGCAGAGGCCCGCCAAGCGCCACAAGCGCTACCTCCGCCGCGGGCAGCTGCGCCTAGAAGGGCACGTCGTCGGCGGCGCAGACGAAACGGGAGACGACCTTCTTGGTGCCCGCCTTCTCGAAGGCCACTTCCAGTTTGTCCCCTTCAATGCCGGTGATCTCGCCGTAGCCGAATTTCTGATGAAAGACGCGCTCGCCCATGACGTAGGACGAGGTCGCATCTAGGTCGATCACCTGGTTCCGGCTTTCCCGCGGTTGGCTCAGGGGCCGTTCCTGCGAGCGCGATTGCAACCGCCTCCAGCCGGGGCTGTTATAAACGTCGGCACGGCTCGCGCGTTCGTGCAGATCGCTCTGCGCGTTCGCCATGCTCTCGGGCGAGGCGCTGGCCGCCATCCCCGCGGCGCCGTAGCCGCCCCCGTAAAGGCCCGGCGGCGTCAGCACCTCCACATGCGCTTCGGGCAGCTCATCGATGAAACGCGAGGGCATCTGGCTCTGCCATTGGCCAAAGACACGACGGTTGCCGGCGAAGGAGATCGTGCAAACCTCCTCGGCCCGCGTGATTCCGACATAGGCGAGCCGCCGCTCCTCCTCGAGCCCTTTCATCCCCGACTCGTCCATCGAGCGCTGCGACGGGAACAGACCATCTTCCCAGCCTGGAAGGAAGACGGCGGGAAATTCGAGGCCCTTCGCCGCGTGCAGCGTCATGATCGAGATTTTCGCGCCGCCATCATCGGACTCGTTATCCATCACGAGGCTGACATGCTCGAGAAATCCTTGCAGATTCTCGAAGCCTTCAAGCGCCTTGACGAGTTCCTTGAGGTTCTCGAGCCGCCCCGGCGCTTCGGGCGTCTTGTCGTTTTGCCACATGCCCGTGTAGCCCGATTCGTCGAGCACGATCTCGGCCAGTTCCATGTGGCTCAGATCCGCATCTCCGGTCATCCGGCTCCAGCGCGCCAGATCCTCGACCAGCACTTTCAGGGCCGCGCCACCCTTGCCCTTGATCGCGCCATCCTCGACCGCGAGGCGAGCCCCCTCGATGAGCGGCACGCCTTGGCTGCGCGCGATCTGCTGGATCGTCTGCTGCGCCTTGTCGCCGAGCCCGCGCTTGGGCGTGTTCACAATCCGCTCGAACGCGAGATCGTCCTCGGGGCTGGTGACGAGGCGGAAATAGGCCATCGCGTCGCGGATCTCCATCCGCTCGTAGAAGCGTGGCCCGCCGATGACGCGATAGGGCAGCCCGATCGTCAGGAAGCGGTCTTCGAAGGCGCGCATCTGGTGGGAGGCCCGCACGAGGATCGCCATATCGTCGAGGGAGAAGGCACGCATCCCGCGCGTGCCCTTCTGCATCGCCTCGACTTCCTCGCCGACCCAGCGCGCCTCTTCGTCGCCGTCCCAATGACCGATGAGGCGCACCTTCTCACCGTCCTCCGCCTCGGTCCAGAGCTCCTTACCGAGCCGTCCCTGGTTGCCCGCGATCACCCCCGAGGCGGCGGCCAGGATATGCGGCGTCGAGCGGTAATTCTGTTCGAGCCGGACCACATGCGCGCCCGGAAAGTCCTTCTCGAAGCGCAGGATGTTGCCGACCTCCGCGCCGCGCCAGCCATAGATCGACTGGTCGTCATCGCCGACGCAGCAGATGTTCTTGTGCCCCCCCGCCAGCAGCCTGAGCCAGAGATACTGCGCAACGTTCGTATCTTGGTATTCGTCCACGAGGATGTAACGGAACCAGCGTTGATACTGCGCGAGCACGTCCTCGTGGGTCTGGAAGATCGTGACCATGTGCAAAAGAAGATCGCCGAAATCGACAGCGTTCAACTCGCGCAGGCGCGCCTGGTATTCCGCGTAGAGCGCGGGGCCTTCGTGGTTGAACGCGCCCGCATCGCCCGCCGGCACCTTGTCCGGAGAGATCGCGCGGTTCTTCCATCCATCGATGATCCCGGCGAGTTGCCGGGCGGGCCAGCGCTTCTCGTCGATATTCCGCGCAAGGATGAGCTGTTTCATCAGCCGCACCTGGTCGTCGGTGTCGAGAATGGTGAAGTTCGACTTCAGATCCACCAGTTCCGCATGCCGGCGCAAAAGCTTCACGCAGATCGAATGGAAGGTGCCAAGCCACGGCATCCCTTCGATCGCCTGACCCAGCATACCGCCGACCCGGCTCTTCATTTCGCGCGCGGCCTTGTTCGTGAAGGTCACGGCGAGGATCTCGTTCGGGCGCGCGCGGCCGGTGTTCAGAAGATGCACGATCCGCGCCGTGAGCGCCCGCGTCTTGCCGGTGCCGGCGCCAGCCAGCATCAGAACGGGGCCGTCCAGCGTCTCCACGGCTTCGCGCTGCGCGGGGTTCAGCCCGTCGAGATAGGGCGCGCCGCGCGATTGCATGGCCCGTGCCGACAGCGAGGCCCCTTCGAAGGCATCCATTTCGTCAAAACTGCTCATGTGTGAGAAAATAGCGGACGACGCAGCGGAGATAAAGCGGCGTTCGCAAAATGTTCTTCACACCAATCCGCGACCCTTCCCTGCTTTGGGTTGGCCCAAATACCCGCGGGGGTCCGGGGGCAGCGCCCCCGGCTTTCGTTGAAGCTCGCAAGGCGGCTGGACAATCCTGCCCTCGCACCTTCTTATCTGGCCCATGTCGCTCGACGCCCGTTACCCCGCCATCTCCGACCTGCGTGACCGCGCGAAACGCCGGCTTCCGCGCTTTGTCTGGGATTATCTCGACAGCGCCACGGGGCGCGAAATAACCCAAGCCGCCAATCGCCGCGCGCTTGACGATATCCGGTTCCTGCCCTCGATCCTGCACGGCGAGATCGAGACCGATCTCTCCACCACCTTTCTCGGCGAAGACTGGAGCGCGCCGTTCGGCATCTCGCCCCTGGGTATGTCCGGACTGTTCTGGCCGCATGCGGAACGGCTCCTTGCCGCGCACGGGCACAAGGCGGGCATCCCCTATGGCCTGTCCAGCGTCGCGGCGACGACGCCCGAAGCTGTCGGCCCCGAGACGGGCGGGCGCGGATGGTACCAGCTTTACCCCCCGCGGGATCCCGAGATTCGCAAGGATCTCCTCGCCCGCGTGAAGGAGTCCGGCTTCTCGACGCTCGTTCTGACGGCCGACGTGCCTGTCGCCTCGCGCCGAGAACGCCAGCTCAAGGGCGGGCTGACGCAGCCGCCGCGGCTGACGCCACGCCTTCTGGCGCAAACCGCGCTGCGCCCGGCCTGGGCACTCGCGATGGCCCGCCGCGGCTCCTTGCCCCGGATGGAGACGCTCGACCGCTATACCAGCTCAAGCCAGAACCTCTCGTCGACCGCGCATGTGGGCTACCTTCTGCGGACCTCGCCAGGCTGGGACTATCTGAATTGGCTGCGTGAACATTGGCAGGGGCCGCTCATCGTGAAGGGCGTTCTGCGCCAAGAGGATGCAAGCCGGCTCGAAGCCGAAGGCGTCGATGCGATCTGGGTGTCGAATCACGCGGGCCGCCAGTTCGACGCCGCCCCGCCGACGATCGAGGTCTTGCCGGGCATTCGCGCCGCCACCAATTTGCCGCTGATCTTCGACAGCGGCATAGAGGGCGGGCTCGATATCCTGCGGGCCATCGCGCTCGGCGCGGATTTCGTCATGCTCGGCCGCGCATGGCATTATGCGCTTGCGGCTCTCGGCGCGGAGGGCCCTGCCCATCTTCATCACATCCTCACGGCGGACCTTGCCGCAAATCTGGGCCAACTGGGCGTTTCGCGCCCTCTGGACCTTCGCGGCGGCAGCTTACCTATCGCTACACGTTGAGGATGTTCCTCGACTTGCCTAACACATAGACAACACACTCTCGGACCGAGGACCTTTCATGCCCGATTTCCAGAAAATCCTCATCGCGAACCGCGGCGAGATCGCCATTCGGATCATGCGCGCCGCCAACGAGATGGGCAAACGCACCGTCGCGATCTTCGCCGAGGAGGACAAGCTGGGCCTGCACCGCTTCAAGGCCGACGAGGCCTATCGTATCGGTGAAGGGCTTGGACCCGTCCAAGCCTATCTCTCGATAGAAGAGATCATCCGCGTCGCGAAGGAATCGGGCGCGGACGCTATTCACCCAGGTTACGGGCTCCTGTCCGAGAACCCCGATTTCGTCGACGCCTGCGACGAGGCGGGCATCACCTTCATCGGACCGCGCGCGGAGACGATGCGAGCGCTCGGCGACAAGGCCTCCGCGCGCCGCGTCGCGATCGAGGCGGGCGTTCCGGTGATCCCCGCCTCGGACGTGCTCGACGACGACATGAAGAAAACCCGCGCTCAGGCCGACGAGATCGGCTATCCGCTGATGCTCAAGGCGTCCTGGGGCGGCGGCGGGCGCGGGATGCGTCCGATCCTCTCGGCCGACGAGCTCGAGGACAAGGTCAAGGAAGGCCGCCGCGAGGCCGAAGCCGCCTTCGGCAATGGCGAGGGATATCTCGAGAAGATGATCACCCGCGCCCGCCACGTCGAGGTACAGATCCTCGGCGACAAGGAAGGCAACATCTACCACCTTTTCGAGCGGGATTGCTCGGTCCAGCGCCGCAACCAGAAGGTCGTCGAACGCGCGCCCGCTCCGTATCTCTCGGACGCGCAACGCGAAGAGCTCTGCGAGCTTGGCCGCAAGATCTGCGCCCATGTGAATTACGAATGCGCCGGCACCGTCGAGTTCCTGATGGATATGGAAACCGGCAATTTCTACTTCATCGAGGTGAACCCGCGCGTTCAGGTGGAGCACACGGTGACCGAGGAAGTCACCGGCATCGACATCGTGCAGGCGCAGATCATGATCGCCGAGGGCAAGAGCCTCTCCGAAGCGACCGGCAAGGCCAGTCAGTATGACATCTCCCTGAACGGTCACGCATTGCAGACGCGGATCACGACCGAGGATCCGACGAACAACTTCATCCCCGATTACGGCCGCATCTCCGCCTATCGCTCGGCCACGGGCATGGGCATCCGTCTCGATGGCGGCACCGCCTACGCGGGCGGGGTCATCACCCGCTATTACGACTCGCTTCTCGTGAAGGTCACGGCCTGGGCTCCGACCCCCGAGAAGGCGATCAAACGGATGGACCGGGCGCTGCGCGAGTTCCGCATCCGGGGCGTCAGCACGAATATCGACTTCGTGCAGAACCTGCTCAAGCATCCGACCTTCCTGAACAACCGCTACACGACCAAGTTCATCGACGAGACGCCGGACCTCTTCGATTTCAAACCGCGCAAGGACCGTGGCACGAAGGTGCTGACCTACATCGCGGACATCACGGTGAACGGGCACCCCGAGACCGAAGGCCGTGTGCGACCGGCCGCCGACCTCAAGCCCGCCAAACCGCCGAAGCCACGCCTCGAGACGCCTCCGCCCGGCACGCGCAACCTGCTCGACGAGAAGGGCCCGCAAGCCGTCGCCGACTGGATGGCCGAGCAGAAACAGCTTCTGATCACCGACACGACGATGCGCGACGGGCACCAGTCGCTGCTGGCGACGCGGATGCGCTCTCTCGACATGATCAAGGTGGCACCCTCCTATGCCGCCAACCTGCCGCAGCTCTTCTCGGTCGAATGCTGGGGCGGCGCGACCTTCGACGTCGCCTACCGGTTCCTGCAGGAATGCCCGTGGCAGCGCCTGCGCGACATTCGCGCAAAGATGCCGAACCTGATGACGCAGATGCTGCTGCGTGCCTCGAACGGCGTGGGCTACACCAATTATCCCGACAACGTGGTTGAGTTCTTCGTCAAACAGGCCGCGACATCGGGCGTCGATGTCTTCCGCGTCTTCGACAGCCTGAACTGGGTTGAGAACATGCGTGTCGCGATGGATGCGGTGATCGAGTCCGGGAAGGTCTGCGAAGGCACGATCTGCTATACCGGGGACATCAACGATCCCGACCGCGCGAAATACGATCTCAAGTATTACGTTGCGATGGGCAAGGAACTGAGGGACGCGGGCGCGCATGTCCTCGGCCTCAAGGACATGGCCGGCCTTCTGAAACCCGCCGCAGCCGGGCCGCTCATCACCGCCCTCAAGGAAGAGGTCGGCTTGCCGATCCATTTCCACACCCACGACACCTCCGGCGCGGCGATAGCGACGGTCATGGCCGCGGCCAACGCAGGCGTTGACGCGGTCGATGCGGCAATGGACGCACTGTCCGGCAATACCTCGCAGCCGACGCTCGGCTCCATCGTCGAGGCCACGCGCTTCACAGATCGTGAAACCGGCCTCGATATCGATGCGATCCGCGAGATCTCGAACTACTGGGAAGGGGTGCGCGGCCAGTACGCCGCCTTCGAAACCGGCCAGCAGGCCCCGGCCTCCGAGGTCTACCTGCACGAGATGCCCGGCGGGCAGTTCACCAACCTCAAGGCGCAGGCGCGCTCGATGGGTCTGGAAGAACGTTGGCACGAGGTCGCAAAGACCTATGCCGACGTGAACCAGATGTTCGGCGATATCGTGAAGGTGACGCCCTCCTCGAAAGTCGTTGGCGACATGGCCCTGATGATGGTCAGCCAGGGCCTCAGCCGTGCCGATGTCGAGGATCCGAAGAAGGATATCTCCTTCCCCGACTCGGTGATCGACATGATGAAGGGCAATCTCGGCCAGCCTCCGGGCGGCTTCCCGGACAAGATCCAGAAAAAGGTTCTGAAGGGCGAGAAGCCGCTGAAGGATCGTCCTGGCAAGCATCTCAAGCCGGTGGACCTCCAGAAAAAGCGCGAAGAGCTCGCCGAGAAGTTCGAGGATGTCGAATTCGACGACGAGGATCTCGGCGGCTACCTGATGTATCCCAAGGTCTTCACCGACTATATCGCCCGTCACGAGACCTACGGCCCCGTCCGCACGCTGCCGACTCGCACCTTCTTCTACGGTATGGAGCCGGGCGAGGAGATCACGGCGGAAATCGATCCCGGCAAGACGCTCGAGATCCGGCTCATCACCGTCGGAGAGACGCAGGAAAACGGCGAGGCCCGCGTCTTCTTCGAATTGAATGGCCAGCCCCGCTCCGTTCGCGTGACCGACCGCAAGGCCACCGGCGGCAAGGCAGCCGCGCCCAAGGCGGAAATGGGCAATCCAAAGCATGTCGGCGCTCCGATGCCGGGCGTTGTGGCCTCGGTCGCGGTCGAGGCGGGCAAGGAGGTCAAGAAAGGCGATCTGCTCCTCACCATCGAGGCAATGAAGATGGAAACGGGCCTCCACGCCGAGCAGGACGGCAAGATCAAGGCCGTCAACGCGACCCCCGGCGCCCAGATCGACGCCAAGGATCTCTTGGTCGAGTACGAGTGATGCAGGACCATCTCGAAGGCGGAGACACGTAGATGTCACAACTCAAACTCTCGGCCGCCGACCTCGTGGCGGAGGCACGCAGCCAGGTCGCAGAGGTCTCCACGGACGAGGCGCTGACGATGTTCTCCGAACCGGACGTGGTCGTCGTCGATATCCGCGATGTGCGCGAGCGGACGAAGACGGGCTACATTCCCGGCTCGGTTCACGCACCGCGCGGCATGCTCGAATTCTGGATCGACCCGGACAGCCCCTATTACCGCGAGGTCTTCGGGCAGGAAGACAAGCGCTATGTTCTGCATTGCGCCTCGGGATGGCGCTCGGCGCTTGCCGCGTTCCAATTGCAGAAGATGGGCTTCGAAGCGGCGCATCTGCGCGACGGGTTCAATGACTGGGTCGCCAAGGGCGGCGCGGTTGAAAAGGACGAGGCCAAGTCATGAGCGTCGCGATCTCGGCAACCTATGCGGCTCTTCTGACCCTCATTTTCATCGTCCTTTCCGTTCGCGTGATCCAACGGCGGGGCGAAACGAAGACATCGCTTGGCGCAGGAGACGACGTCGCGCTGGAGCGGCGGATACGCGCGCATGGCAACTTCGCCGAATTCGCGCCGCTCGGGATCGTCCTGCTGCTCCTGACCGAACTCATGGGCGCCCCGGCCATCGCGGTGCACGCGGCGGGCCTGACGCTGCTCATCGGGCGTGGCATGCATGCGTTGGCCTTGTCGCGTGTGACGCCCTCGATGCCGCTCCGCGCGGGCGGCATGGTGCTGACATTCGCGATGCTCGGCCTCACGGCGCTCGGGCTGCTGACCCACGCAATCTGGTGATCGCGGTCTTCGGGCGCGAAAATCCGTAGGGTCGGCGACATTTTCCCCTTGCAGCGCGCGCGGCGATTTTCTACATCCCCGCTAATCGATTGGTAAGCGGGCGTAGCTCAGGGGTAGAGCATTACCTTGCCAAGGTAAGGGTCGGGCGTTCGAATCGCCTCGCCCGCTCCAAATCGAGCCAGACGATGGATTTGCGGGCGTAGCTCAGGGGTAGAGCATTACCTTGCCAAGGTAAGGGTCGGGCGTTCGAATCGCCTCGCCCGCTCCATCGGTCTCTTTTTCCGGCAGAGAACCAGGCGCCATTGACCGCCGCCCCTCAGAACGCCTTGAAGGTCAGCGTCGTCAGCGATCGCTCGATCCCCGGGATCACCAGCAGATGCTCGTTGATGAATTTCCCGATATCCTGATCCTCCGGCACGTACATTTTCAAAAGAAGATCGTATTCTCCCGACGTCGAATAGAGCTCCGAATGGATCTCCCTGAGGGCGATCTCCTCGGCGACCTGATAGGTCTTGCCGGGCGTGCAGCGGATCTGGATGAAGACGCAGGCGCTCATGAGGGGTCCTTTTCTCTCGCGGCGTCAAGCTGGCACGGAAGTCACGGGCGCACAATGGGCCCTGCCCCACCCTTTTCCTCGCCGTGCGCTGACCCTATAACCCGCCCGAACCGCTCGAAGGACGAACCCGATGCGTAAGGCCGACATCACACGCAAGACCGCCGAGACCGACATCACCGTGTCGCTCGATCTCGACGGCACGGGCAGCTACGACAACCAGACCGGCGTCGGCTTTTTCGACCACATGCTCGATCAGCTCGCCCGGCATGCGCTCATCGACATGAAGGTGCGCTGCGAGGGCGACCGGCATATCGACGACCATCACAGCGTCGAGGATGTCGGCATCGCGCTCGGCCAGGCGCTGCGCGAGGCGCTTGGCGACAAGCGCGGCATCCGCCGCTACGGCGCGTGCCTTCTGCCGATGGACGATGCGCTCGTGCGCGCCGCGCTCGACCTTTCGGGCAGGCCCTACCTCGTCTGGAACGTCGAGATGCCGACCGCGCAGATAGGCACGTTCGACACCGAGCTCGTGCGCGAATTCTTCCAGGCTTTCGCCACCCACGGCGGCATCACGCTGCATGTCGATAGGCTGCACGGCCTCAACAGCCATCACATCGCGGAGGCCGCGTTCAAGGCCGTCGCCCGGGCATTGCGCGAGGCCATCGAGCCCGATCCGCGCAAATCCGATGCCATCCCATCCACGAAGGGAACGCTCTGACCATGCTGACCGCGATCATAGATTACGAAAGCGGCAATCTGCACTCGGCCGACAAGGCCTTCCAGAAAATGGCCCGCGAGGTGGATGGCGGCGACGTCGTCGTCACCAACTCGGCCGATGTCGTTGCCAAGGCCGACCGGCTCGTTCTGCCCGGCGACGGGGCCTTTCCCGCCTGTGCCGCGGCTTTGCGCGGCCAGGGCGGCGTCTACGAGGCTCTGGTCGAGGCCGTCGAAGAGAAGGGCCGCCCGTTCATGGGCATCTGCGTCGGCATGCAGCTCATGGCGCGCAAGGGCCACGAATACGAAGAGGCCGATGGGCTCGGCTGGGTCGACGGCGAAGTCCTGAAGATCGTACCCTCCGATCCGTCGCTAAAAGTCCCTCATATGGGCTGGAACGATTTGGTCATCGAGCAGCCTCACCCGGTCCTCGAGGGCATCGAGACTGGCGATCACGCCTATTTCGTGCATTCCTACCAGATCCGCATGGCCGATCCCGGACAGCGCATCGCTTATGTCGATTACGGCGAGCACGTCACCGCCATCGTGGGCTCGGAGAACCGCATCGGCTTGCAGTTCCATCCCGAGAAGAGTGCGGAAAGCGGCCTGCGGATGATTGCCAACTTCCTGACCTGGCGGCCCTGACGGCGCGCAAAAAAAAGGGGGCTAGAGCCCCCTTTTTCGTCACCGGCGTCAGGGTGAAGCTCAGTTCACCCGCGCCCAGGTCTGGCTCGAGCAGAGCAGGCCGCCCGCCACGCAGCCCTGAAGCTGCAGCGTGTTGCCGTTGAGGTTCATCTTGCCGAGATAGACCTTGTTGTTCGACGGTCGCCACACGCGGCCCTCGTAGCGGCCATTTCCTTGCGGAACCATGTTCCGGACAAGCACTTCGCCCTTGTTCGGCGAATTGTATTCGCCCTGCGCGTTGAAGGTGCGGTCGATCGTGCCGCAGATCTTGCCGCCGTTGCAGGGCTTGAGGCCCACATAAGCGTAGGAGCCGTCATCGACCTCGGTTTTCCAGGTTCCGAGAATCGGGTCGGCGAAGGCGGCGGTTGCGCTCAGTGCGAGGCCCGCAATGGCTGTCAGAATGGTTTTCATGGCTCTCCTCCCTTGAATGGGATACAGCCTGACGCCCAATCCCCGCACCGATCAAGCTTGACGCAAGGTCGCGTTGCATGTGCCGTTCCGTCATGTCATCTGGCTCGGCGACGCAAATCTCCGGGGTATGCCGCCAGATGATCCTCTTTCCCGCCATCGACCTCAAGGACGGCCAGGCCGTCCGCCTCCTGCGCGGCGACATGGAGAAATCCACTGTCTTCAACGACGATCCAGCGGCGCAGGCACGCGCCTTCGTGGATGCCGGGTGCGAATGGCTGCACCTCGTGGACCTCAACGGCGCGTTCGCGGGAACGCCGGTGAACGCCTCGGCGGTCGAGGCGATCCTCGCCGCCTGCCCCGGCACTCCGGCGCAGCTTGGCGGCGGCATCCGCGACATGGCCACGATCGAAACCTGGCTCGACAAGGGCCTCGCCCGCGTCATTCTGGGCACGGTCGCAGTCGAGAACCCGGACCTCGTTCGACAAGCCGCGCGCGCCTTTCCGGGTCGGGTCGCAGTCGGGATCGACGCGCGCGGCGGCAAGGTCGCGACCAAGGGCTGGGCCGAAGAGACGGATGTCGACGCGACCGAGCTTGCAAAAAGCTTCGAGGACGCCGGTGTCGCGGCGATCATCTATACCGACATCAACCGTGACGGCGCGATGGGCGGCCCGAATATCGAGGCGACCGAGGCACTGGCCCGTGCCGTCTCGATCCCGGTCATAGCCTCGGGCGGCGTATCCTCTCTCGCGGACCTGACAGCCCTTCGCGACACCGGAATCATCTCGGGCGCGATCTCGGGCCGTGCCCTTTATGACGGCGCGCTCGACCTTCGCGAGGCCCTGAGCGCGCTCGCCTGATCCGTTACTCGGCGACGGCCGCGCTCGTCAGATTGTCGAGCGCGCCTTCCATCTGCCTGATGTATTCCGCATCGTCGTCGATCTCGAACTCGTCGAAGGTTTCCTCGGGCTCGACATAGGCGACGCGCACCTGGCCCGTCGCATCCTCGTAAGCCAGAACCTTCAGCGGCAATACGAGCCCCGCCAGCGGATCATCCTGCATCGCGGGGGTCCCGATCTGAGGATTGCCGAAAATGAGTAATTCGCTCGCGCCGAGATCCATATCGACACTCTGGGCGCCGCTGCCGTGATCGACACGGGCGAAGATCGTTGCGCCCGCATTTTTCACGGCGGCCTCGAGCTTGTCGATCGTCTCGGCCACTGTATGCGGGCTGTCCTTGGTGATGACATGATCGTCCGCCAAAGCGGGCGCGCCGACGCCGAGCGCGAGGACGAGAGGGGCGGCAGTACGGATCAGAACGCGAATCATCGAAACCTCCTGTTGGTTAACAGAGGCGCAACTCGCAGTAGGGCTCTCTGGGTTCCCTGACTGGCCGACTTGTGATCCGTGCCAGCCTTCGGCATATCCGGGAGTGAGCCAACGAGAGCGAGCCCATGCTGAAGACCCGCATCATTCCCTGCCTCGACGTGGCCGATGGCCGCGTCGTCAAGGGCGTCAACTTCGTCGATCTGCGCGATGCAGGCGATCCGGTGGATGCCGCGCGCGCCTACGACGCCGCCGGCGCGGACGAGATCTGCTTTCTCGACATCACCGCGAGCCACGAGGATCGCGACACCATGCTCGACGTGGTGACGCGCACCGCCGAGCAATGCTTCATCCCCCTTACCGTGGGCGGCGGCGTTCGCAGCGTCGAGGATGTCCGCAAGCTGCTTCTCGCGGGCGCGGACAAGGTCAGCTTCAACTCCGCCGCCGTCGCCGACCCGGACGTCGTCTCGCGCGCCTCCGACCAGTTCGGCAGCCAATGCATCGTTGTCGCCATCGATGCCAAGTCCGTGGGCGAGAACAAATGGGAGATCTTCACCCATGGCGGCCGCCGCGAGACCGGGATCGACGCCATCGACTTCGCGCTGACCATGCAGGCCAAGGGCGCGGGCGAGATCCTGCTGACCTCGATGGACAAGGATGGCACCCGCTCGGGCTTCAACATCCCGCTGACCCGCGCGATTTCGAACGCGGTGACAATTCCCGTCATCGCCTCCGGCGGTGTCGGCACGCTCGATCACCTCGTGGAAGGCGTGACCGAAGGCGGAGCGTCTGCCGTCCTCGCAGCCTCGATCTTTCACTTCGGAGAATTCACCATCGCCGAGGCGAAGGATCACATGGCCGCGCACGGTATCCCGGTGCGCCGATGACCCTTGAGGAACTTGCCCGGATCATCGACGCGCGAGCCGAAGCCGCGCCGGACGAGAGCTGGACTGCGAAGCTCCTGGCAAAGGGCCCCGAGAAATGCGCTGAGAAGTTCGGCGAGGAAGCGATCGAGGCGATCATCGAGGCCGCGCGCGGCGACCGCGCCCGCCTGACCTCGGAGGCTGCCGACGTGCTTTTCCATTTCCTCGTGATGCTGAAATCGCAAGGCGTTCCGCTTGCTGACGTCATGGCCGAACTCGAGACCCGGCAAAGCCGTTCAGGTCTCGCGGAAAAGGCCGCACGAGAGCACTGACGAGGCCCGTCCTGTCGGGCGGCATAGCCTGAAGCAGCACCGCTCTTTCGCGCTCGAACTTTCGCCGCGTTCCTTCAAAGTGGGCCCGTCACAGGTTTGAAGCTCAAGGGCGCAGGCTGCGCTCTCAGGTTGGGCAGCTCCGCTTTACCGTCCTCGCCCAGCCAAAGTGCCCATTCTTCCGGCTCGACGATCACGGGCATCCGGTGATGCAAGTCCGCCATCTCTGCATTGGCCGCGCAGGTGACGATGGCAGCAGTCCTGCAGGTGACGCCGTTGCGTTCCCAATCCTGCCAAAGACCGGCAAAGGCGATGGGAGCTTCGTCGGTTCGCGTGATGTACCAGGGCTGCTTCGCGCCACCTTCGTCCTTGGTCCATTCATAAAAGCCTGAGGCAGGGATCAGACACCGCCGATGACGCGCCGCGTCGCGGAAGGCCGGTTTCTCTGCCATGGTTTCCGCCCGGGCATTGATGAGAAGCGGTCCGTCTTTCAGCGCCTTGTACCAACGCGGCAGGAACCCCCACCGCATCGCCTCCAGCGATCGCGGAGCATCATCCTCTCCGCCTCGCCGGATGACGTGAATATCGTCCGTGGGACAGACGTTTGAATTCGGCACGACCGGCAGGTCGTTCGCCGGACGCGCGTTGAAAAGTTGCGCCATCGCATCCTGCGGCAGCGTGACGGCGAAACGCCCGCACATCAGCGCACCCTCCTGTAAAGCGAGGAATAGAGCAGGATGCCCCACGGCGCGAGCGCCGCCTCGAGCGGCTGCCAGAGCCGCCAGAATGCCAGCGGGTCCAGCCCCGCCATCGCCGCGATCTCATTCAAGTTTCGCGTCCCGTCAATCGACCCGATCAGTGGCGCTGTGCGCTTGTCGAGCGAAAGCGGAACCGACACGCCGCACGCTTTGAGGCTCGGCCGTTTGCCAGCGCCGATTGCCTGCGCCAACGCGCGTGGATCGAGCCCCCTCAGATGCGGCACGTTCGCCCTTCGGTGCCCGCTGGCAGGCTCGGGCCGCTGCGCTTCTGCCGGGACGAGATAGGCATTGTGAACCTTGATCGTGCCACGCAGCTTTTCGGCGAGCGCCATGCGCCTGTGCTCGGGCAAATCCGCGCCCTGCCCCGTGATCCGGCTGAGATCGTATAGCCCGGGCGTTGCGAAACTGGCCAATTGCCACCCGGTGGCATCCAGCGTCTCGCTGAGTTCCGACACGCTGTAGGCTCGGTCCTGCGAATGCAGGAGCAGATCGTAGAACCCGGCATCGCTTTGTTCGTGATCTACGAGGTTGGTATTGGCGCGAAACGGATGCCCGGCGGGCAGCTCCGCAACGATCTTCCGGGCCTCGGCAAGCCGCACCTCCGGGCTTGCGCCGTCGAAGAGCGCGCCAAAGGCCTCCTGCAGCGGATAGACACCGGACCGACCGTAAGGCGCATACACCATGACCCCGGCCGCGCCTCCCGGTGCCAATGCCTCGCGCAGGGCCCGGAAGCCCGCCTCTGGCTCAGGCAAGTGATGCAGCACTCCGCAGCAATCCACGTAGTCGAAACGCCCGAAATCCGGCGCATCCAGAAGGCTCGCGGTGTGAAAGGTGATCGAGGTGAGCCCGCGCGCGGAGGCACGCGCCTCCGCGATCTCGCGCGCCCGGCGCGACAGGTCGAGATAGGTGATCTCGCACTCCCGTCCCGCCCAGGCCAGGATCTGCGCGAGCTGAATCGTGCCATCGCCGGTGCCACCCCCTGCCACCAGGATGCGTAGGGGTTTGGACCAGTCCCGCGCGCCGCCCCAGAGGAAGTGATCCATCTCGAGGGGATGCGAGGGAGAGCCCGTCACCAGCCGCGTCTTTTCCTCCGCGGGATCGCGGTCGGGATAAGGATACGCTTCGTATTGTTCGGCTACGCTGACCATGCCGGCTCCGTTCACAAGGGCCCTCCCTCTGATCGCACAGCCCGCGCCGAGGCGCGAGTACCTCTGTCGCCGGCAATGGACGCGAACTCGGCTCCAAGCCGCCCTGTGATCGGACTTGACCGACGCTCGGCAAGGCGGCATCCCAACGCCCATGATCATTTACAAGATTTTACGCGCGGACGAATGGACTGAACTCGATGCAAAGGGCGAGAGCCGGGGCGCGCCGATCGATGTCGAAGATGGCTACATCCATTTCTCGACTGCCGAGCAAGCGCCCGAGACGGCGGCGAAACACTTCGCGGGCGAGACCGGACTGAAGCTCCTGGCCTACGACAGCGACATGCTCACGCCGCTCCGTTGGGAGGCCTCGCGGGGCGGTCAGCTGTTCCCACATCTTTATGCCCGTCTCCGGCGGGACCAGGCGCTCTGGGTCGCGGATCTGCCACTCGGCCCGGACGGGCATATTTTTCCGCACGGAATGGCATGAGAATCGCCGAACGCGCGGGGCTCGCGCTGATGCACCGCGTCGAGCCCGAGCGCGCACATGGGTTGGCCTTGGCCGCATTGAAGGCCGGGATCGCGCCAGCGCCGGGCCTTGTCACCACCGAGCGCCTCGAAACCGAGGTCGCCGGGCTGCGCCTGCCAAACCCGCTGGGCCTCGCGGCGGGCTTTGACAAGAACGCCGAAGCGATGCGGGGTCTCTCCCGCGCGGGGTTCGGCTTTCTCGAAGTCGGAGCCGCGACGCCCCGCCCGCAGCCGGGCAACCCGCGCCCGCGCCTTTTCCGCTTGAGCCAGGACCGCGCCGCGATCAATCGCTTCGGCTTCAACAATGACGGGATGGAGGCGATTGCCGCGCGGCTCGAGACCCGCCCCCGCGATAGCGTGATCGGGCTCAATCTTGGTGCCAACAAGGATAGTGACGACCGCGCTTCCGACTATGTCACGGTGCTGCGCCGAACCGCGCCTCTGATCGACTTCGCGACGGTCAATGTCTCGTCTCCGAATACCGAGAAGCTGCGCGATCTGCAGGGGCGCGCGGCGCTCGAGGCGCTGCTTGGAAACGTGATCGAGACGCGGGACGAGCTGGGCGCGCGGCTGCCTGTTTTCCTGAAAATCGCGCCCGATCTCGACGCGGATGCGCTGCGCGACGTGGCCGAGGTCGCGCGAGCGGTGAAGATCGACGGGATCATCGCGACCAACACAACGCTCGCCCGCGATGGGCTGACCTCGCCACATGCTGGCCAGGCTGGCGGTCTCTCGGGTCGCCCCCTGTTCGAGCGTTCGACCCGGATCCTGGCGAAGCTCTCCGAGCTGACAGGCCGCGAGATCCAGATCATCGGCGTGGGCGGGGTCGAGAACGCCGAGACCGCTTACCAGAAGATCCGCGCAGGCGCGTCAGCGCTGCAACTCTATACCGCGCTTGTCTATGGCGGGCTCGGTCTCGTGCGCGAAATTCTCGAGGGGCTCGATCGCCGTCTAGCTGCGGACGGCTTCAGCAACGTGGCCGAAGCCGTGGGATCAGGTCGGAAAAGCTGGCTTTAAAGGCGCGGCGCGGCCTCGCCATCTTTCGCGGCCGCGATGAAAGCCCGGATTTTCCCGGCATCCTTGATCCCCGGCGACTCCTCGACGCCTGAAGAGACATCGAGCTGCTGCGCGCCGGTCATCGCGACCGCGCGGCGCGCATTTTCGGGCGTGAGCCCCCCTGCCAGCATCCAAGGCACTGGCCAGCGGCGACCCTGCACGAGCCGCCAGTCGAAGGCGAGTCCGTTGCCGCCCGGCAGTTCCGCCCCTTCCGGCGCTTTCGCGTCGATGAGGAGCTGGTCCGCGACGCGCCCGTAAGCGGCAACCTTGGCGAGGTCGTCTTCGCTGGAGACACCGAGCGCCTTCATCACGGGCAGCCCCATGCGCGCGCGCACCTCGGCCACACGTTCGGGCGTCTCGCGGCCGTGCAGTTGGATCATGTCGAGAGGTACCGCCGCGTCGATCTCATCTAGAAGCGCGTCACTCGGATCGACCAGCAACCCGACCTTGGCGATGCCGGGAGGCACCTCGAGAGCAAGTTCACGCGCGGCCTCGACGGACACATTCCGCGGCGATTTGGGAAAGAACACGAAGCCGACATAGGCAGCCCCCGCCTCCGCGGCGGCGCGCACGTCTTCTACGCGGGTCAGGCCGCAAATTTTGACGCGCACGGAATCCATGACACTCTTCGTCCCGGTATTGAAATGCGGAGCGTGGCGGGGCCCGATCAGCCCGCGCGGTCCAGAAGTGCGAGAACCTCGTCCTTGTCCTTGTCCCGCTCGTCGCGGGTGCGGCGCAGCTCGCGCTCGAGCTGACGCACTTCGCGATCCTTGCGCGCAGCCTCGGCACGGTGCTTGTGCTCGCGCAGCCATTCCCACACGAAGCCGAGGATCAGACCGACGACGATGCCGCCGAAGATCACGATGAACAGCGGCAGGGAGACGTCTCTCTGAATGCCGAGAAGCTCCGCCATCTCCGTCGGCAAGAGCTGCAACGTCACCATGCCCCGGTTGGCAAGCGCAACCGCGATCAGCACCACGGCCACGGCGGCAAGAAAGAAGTAACGGAGATATCGTGTCACGAAGTCAGGCCTTTCCGTTCAGTCGGTCGCGCAGGAGCTTGCCGGTCTTGAAGAAGGGAACGTGCTTTTCCTCGACCTCGACCGCCTCGCCGGTCCGCGGATTACGGCCGGTCCGCGCGTCGCGCTTCTTGACCGAGAACGCTCCGAAGCCGCGAAGCTCCACGCGATCGCCACGCGCCATCGCGTTGGTGATCTCCTCGAAGATCGTGTTCACGATCCTCTCAACGTCGCGTTGGTAGAGATGCGGGTTCTCGTCCGCGATCTTCTGGATCAATTCCGATCGGATCATCTTCACCCCTCCCGGCACGATTTCGCCCGCACCGTTAAACGAGAGTATAGGGCGCAAACGTCTGTGTTGAAACCAATTCTTGCGCTGATCCCTGGCCCGAACATGGCCGAGATGATGATTTTTCGGCCCCCTGCCCGCTTCTGCGCCGGCCTCGACCCGGTCAAATCGCCGGAAGACGCGACGCCCGATTCGCGCAACGAAAAGGCCCCGGCCATGATGACCGGGGCCCGTGCCGACGCCCGAAGGCGGCGACAGATTACTCGTCGTTCTTGTTCAGCGCTGCGCCGAGAATGTCGCCAAGCGATGCACCGGAATCGGAGGAGCCATACTGCTCGACCGCTTCTTTCTCTTCGGCGATCTCGCGCGCCTTGATCGACAGACCGAGACGACGGGACTTGCTGTCGACGTTGGTGACACGCACGTCGACCTTGTCGCCGACCGAGAAACGCTCGGGGCGCTGCTCAGCGCGGTCACGCGACAGGTCGGAGCGGCGGATGAAGGATTTCATGCCTTCGTATTCCACCTCGATGCCGCCATCCTCGATCGCCGTCACTTCGACGGTGATGATCGAGCCGCGCTTCACGCCGCCAACCGCATCGGCGAACTTGTCACCGCCAAGCGCCTTGATGGAGAGCGAGATGCGCTCCTTCTCGACGTCGGTTTCCTGAACGACTGCCTGGACGACATCGCCCTTGCGGTAGCTCTGGATGGCGTCTTCGCCACGCTCGTCCCAGCTGAGATCCGACAGGTGGACCATGCCGTCGATGTCGCCGTCGAGGCCGATGAACAGACCGAATTCGGTGATGTTCTTGACTTCGCCTTCGACCTCGGTGCCGGACGGATGCGTCTCTGCGAAGACTTCCCACGGATTACGCATGGTCTGCTTGAGACCGAGCGACACGCGGCGCTTGGCCGGGTCGATCTCGAGCACCATCACCTCGACCTCCTGGGAGGTGGAGACGATCTTGCCCGGATGCACGTTCTTCTTGGTCCAGGACATCTCGGAGACGTGGACGAGGCCCTCGACACCCGGCTCAAGCTCAACGAACGCACCGTAATCGGTGATGTTCGTCACGCGGCCCGTATGGACCGAGCTCAGCGGGTATTTCGCGCCGACGAGATCCCACGGATCTTCCTGCAGCTGCTTCATGCCGAGGGAGATGCGGTGCGTCTCGCGGTTGATCTTGATGACCTGCACCTTGACTGTCTCGCCGATGGCGAGGATCTCGGAGGGGTGGTTCACACGGCGCCATGCCATGTCGGTGACGTGCAGCAGGCCGTCGACACCGCCCAGGTCCACGAAGGCCCCGTATTCGGTGATGTTCTTGACGACGCCGTCGACCGCCTGACCTTCTTCGAGGTTGGCGATGACTTCCGCGCGCTGCTCTGCACGGCTTTCCTCGAGAATGGCGCGGCGCGAGACGACGATGTTGCCCCGGCGGCGATCCATCTTGAGGATCTGGAACGGCTGCTTGAGGCCCATGAGCGGGCCCGCGTCGCGCACGGGGCGCACATCGACCTGGGAGCCGGGCAGGAAGGCCACGGCGCCGCCGAGATCGACGGTGAAGCCGCCTTTGACGCGACCGAAGATCGCGCCTTCGACGCGCGCATCGTCTGCATATGCCTTCTCGAGACGATCCCACGCCTCTTCGCGGCGCGCCATCTCGCGGGAGATGACAGCCTCGCCGCGCGCGTTCTCGGCCGCGCGGAGATAGACTTCGACCTCATCGCCGACCGAGATGTCGGGCGTCTCGCCCGGATTTGCGAATTCCTTGAGATCGACGCGGCCTTCCATCTTGTAGCCGACATCGATGATGGCCTGGCCCGCCTCGACGGCGATGACCTTGCCCTTGACGACAGTGCCCTCGTCGGGCGTGTCCATTTCGAGGCTTTCATTAAGGAGGGCCTCGAATTCCTCCATGCTTGCGTTCTGAGCCATGTGGCGTCTTTTTCCTTTACTTCACGCTATTCCGGCCGCGCGGTTGTCTCCGCCGGTCTTGAGTTGGTCCTGGGCCCGCAAAACAAAGAGGGCCGGACGGGACCGACCCTGCTCGCCTCTTTGCTTCGCGGCGTTTATCGCCGTTTCGACGGGGCGGGACATACCGCCCCATCGGGCTTTTGGCAAGCCCTGAGCGCTATTGGTCGGTTCCAAGATGCGCCTTCAAGGCGCGCGCGATCCGCGCATTGAGCACCGGATCCTCCTGCGCGTCGCGATTGATCCGCTGGTATTCCGAAAAGCTGAGCCCCGGCGTTGCCGCGACATGCGCCGACAGACGCGCGTTCGCCTCCGCGATCAGGCTCGCGCGGTCCGCGTCATTGTCGACCTCGTAGTAGCGCATCATGTAATCTTTGCGGATCTTGGAGACCGCGATCGCCGTTTCGGCGAACCGCTCGATCGTGGCATCGCTGATGGCCGGGACATAGCGCACCGTCTCCGGGTGCGGCTCAGGCCCCGCCACGGCAGCCCCGCCGAACACCAATGCAAAAGCCACCGCTGACACGATACGGTGTTTCATATCGTCACCTCTGGTCTTTCCCTGTGCGGGCAAAGGCTTCCAGAGAGATCGATTCGGGTAAAGCGACGCGTCAGGTTTTTGCGGTTAATCGCGTAAAGGCGGCCTCGGCCTCCCGGTCAGGCGCGGTGTTTTCAGGCGTCTTCAAGCGGCCCTTGTTCTTCCAGTTCGTATTCACGCCGCGGCAATGCAGGAACCGGAAGCCTTTCGCAGCAAAGCGATGCAGGAAGGGCAACCGTTCGAGCCCGTGAATATCCCAGCTGAAGCCGCCCAAGGGCCCCGAAGGATCGAGGCACCATTTCGGAGGCGACGGCCGCGGGGGGTCGAAGCGATGGATATGGTCCTCATGGGTAAACGGCGGGTCGGCACCGGGCGGCGGAGACATCCATTCGCCCGCGATCTGCACGAAACCCAGCTTCGATGCGCGCGCCGCGTCGAAGAGGCTGCCCTGCCCGATCGCGATCTCGTCGATATCAAGGTTCAGAATGCCGCCCGCCCGGTCCAGGCCGCGGAGCCGCAACGCGTTGAATAGCGCGGTCTGAAGGTATTTCTCGGTCCGGCGGTAAGGCTTCAGGCCGACCGGGCCGTAGCGATACGGCGCATCGAAGACGTAAGGCTCGACGCCAGCCGCGCGAAGCGTCTCGGCAATCTCGCCGATGCCGTAGCGCGCCGAGCCGTTGTCGATCAACGCGACCGCGTCGAGCCCATGTCCGGCCTTCGTCAGCCGCGCGTGTTCGGCGATCCATTCCAGATCGTTGTCCTTGTTGATGCAGAAATGCACCCTTTTGCCATCGAGACCCGGCAGACCGGCCTCGTGCACAAGGGTTTCGCCGGTCCAGCCCGCCAGCGTGACATCGATGCGGTCGGGCGCACGCGGCGCGGCCAGCTCGAGAACCGTATGGCGCTTGTAGCGCCGCTCGCGCGCGATCTGGGCGGGCTCACCGTCGAGGCGGAACTCGCCCCCCAGCACCAAGGCGCGCAGGTTGTTGAGCGGTGGGCAAACCAGATGCACAACACCCTTCCGCCAGATCGCGTCATACCAGAACGTGTCCGCATCGAAGCCGTCCGCGTAGGTCTCGGGGCGATAGGCCTCGGGCAGTTTCGAGTGGCGGCGAAGATCTTCGGGAAAAGCGAGCCGGTGGAACTGCATTACGCCGTCCGCGTGCCTCCAGCCGCCTCGATGGCGGCGATGGCGGCGGCGACGGCCTCCTCGATGGACAGGTGCGTCGTGTCGATCTCGGTCGCGTCGTCGGCGGGACGCAGCGGCGCATCGGCGCGGCCCATGTCACGGGCGTCGCGCGCGCGCACATCTTCGAGCACGCGGGAATAATCGACATCTTCCCCCGCCGCGACGAATTCCTGGAAGCGGCGGCGTGCGCGGGTCTCCGGCGAGGCGATCACGAACAGCTTGGCCTCGGCCTCCGGGCAGATCACCGTACCGATATCCCGGCCGTCGAGCACCGCGCCCCCGTCGCGCCGCGCGAAGGCGCGTTGGAAATCGACAAGCGCTGCCCGCACTTCAGGAATCGCCGCGACCTTGGAGGCCGCCTCGCCGACCGCTCCGGTCCTGAGCCCGTCTTTTTCGAGATCGGCGGGCATCAACGCCCTCGCCGCCTCCAGCGGCTCTTCGCCCTCGAGCATCCGCAGACCGACAGCGCGATATAGAAGCCCGGTGTCGAGATGCGCGCAGCCGAAGACGCGCGCCACTTCGCGCGAGATCGTGCCCTTGCCTGAGGCTGCAGGTCCGTCGATGGCAATCGTAAAGGCCATGAGGTCTTCCTATCCCGGACGCGTTGCCAATGCGAGGGCCGGATCGTCCTGAGCGGCCTGCGGCAGGCCGTCGGCTATCTCGTAGTACCGCCCCTTGTCGGCACAGAAAATATGGCTGGCGAGCTTCAGATCGTCCGGATGCGTGTCGAGCGTGCCCGCCCAGATCGAGAGATGCCCAGGCCGCCGCCAGAACAGGTTCGACCCGCAGGTCGGGCAGAACCCCCGCTCGGCGCTGTCCGAAGAGCGGTACCATCGGGGCTCACCCTCGATTGTGACGCAGTCTGCCGGGGCCGAGGTCGCGGCGACGTGATGGCCGGTCGTCTTTCGGCATTGGCTGCAATGGCAGGCGACAACCGGACGGAGCGGGCCGTCCACCCGGTAGCGGATCGCGCCGCAAAGGCAGGATCCCGTCGCGGTGCTCATGCCTCGTCCCGTGCGACTGCAGCGCCGAGCCCCTGCATCAGCGGCTCGAAGATCGGGAACGAGGTCGCGATCGGGCTGCCGTCATCGACGCGCACGCCGTCCCGCGCGGCAAGGCCGAAGACGAGGAACGACATGGCGATGCGGTGGTCGAGCCGGCTTTCCACCGTCCCGCCCCCGGTGACATTGCCGAAGCCGCGCCCCTGCACGCGCCACCAATCCTCGCCCTCCTCGACCTCGATGCCGTTTGCGCGCAGCCCTTGCGCCATCGCATCGATCCGGTCGCTTTCCTTGACCCGCAACTCCTTGACGCCGGGCATGTAGGTCGGACCCTCCGCAAAGGCCGCGACCGCCGAGAGGACGGGATATTCGTCAATCATCGAGGCCGCGCGCCCGGGCGGCACCTCGATGCCCTTCAGGTCGGGCGAGAAGCGCGCGCGCAGGTCGGCGACCGGCTCGCCCCCCTCTTGGCGCTCGTTCTCGTAAGTCAGGTCCGCGCCCATCTCGCGCAGGGTCGTGAAAAGGCCCGCACGCGTCGGGTTCAGCCCGATATTCGGCACCAGCACGTCCGAACCTTCGGTGATAAGCGCCGCGCAAACGGGGAAGGCCGCCGACGACGGGTCGCGCGGCACGGCGATGGTCTGGGGCCTGAGCTCGGGCTGGCCCTTCAACGTGATGATGCGGCCCTCGGGGCTGTCCTCGACCGAGACATCCGCACCGAAGCCAGTCAGCATCCGCTCGGAATGATCGCGTGTCGCCTCCCGCTCTATCACCACGGTCTCGCCTGGCGCGTTGAGACCCGCGAGAAGCACCGCCGATTTGACCTGCGCCGATGGCACGGGCGTGGCATAGCGCACGGGCACCGGCATCTGAGCACCGACAATGGTCATGGGCAGACGGCCACCCGCGCGACCGTATGCGCGCGCGCCGAACAGCGCGAGCGGATCGGTCACGCGCGCCATTGGCCGGCCGTTGAGGCTCGCATCGCCGGTGAAGGTCGCGGTGATCGGCGAGGTTGCCATCACCCCCATGATGAGCCGCACGCCGGTGCCCGAATTCCCGCAATCGATGACCTGCTCGGGCTCGGCAAGCCCGCCAACGCCGAAGCCGTGCACGACCCACGCATCGCCGTCCTTCCAGACCTCGGCTCCGAAGGCGCGCATGGCCGCTCCGGTGTCGAGCACATCCTGCCCTTCCAGCAGCCCCGTCACGCGAGTTTCCCCAACCGACAGGGCGCCGAGAATGAGCGCGCGGTGAGAGATCGACTTGTCGCCGGGCACATGCGCCTCTCCCGACAGCGGGCCCGAGGGCTTGGAGATCATGGGAATGGCGCGGCCATGGGCTGACATGTGACATCCTTCACGTGGTATCTGCGGCGCTTTAGCAATCCCGCTCGTCGGGGTCTATCCGGCGCGTAAGAAAAGCCCGCATCCTGCCCTTCAAAACGACAAACGCGGGCTCCAAGGCCCGCGTCGTCGTGTCACTTGGTCTTGGCCGTATCGGTTTATTGCACCAGCGTCGCGGCGGCGGCTGCGGCGGCCGCTTCGATCCCGAAGAGGTTCACGACACCCGCCACCATCGCGAAAGCCGACAGAGCGAGGAAGCCCCACAGCACCGGTGAGACACCCCGATCGAGTGTGTCGTCCCGCTCTTCGCCGAAATACATGAAGTACACGATCCGCAGGTAATAAAAGGCGCCGATCACGCTCGCGATCACACCGGCGATCGCAAGCCAGACAAGCCCGCCATCATAGGCCGCGCGCAGCACGTAGAGTTTGCCGAAGAAGCCGACCAGTGGCGGCACGCCCGCGAGGCTGAAGAGCAGGATCAGCATCGCGAAGGCCCGGCCCGGCTCGACCCGGCTGAACATGTTGAGCGATGCGATATCGGTGACAGGCTGGCCGTCCCTCTCCATCGACAGGATGAAGGCGAAGGTGCCGACGTTCATGGTGACGTAAATCGCCATGTAGATCAGCATCGCCTGCACGCCGAACTGGGTGCCCGCTGCGAGCCCCATGAGCGCATAGCCCATATGCGCGATCGAGGAATAGGCCATCAGACGCTTGATATTGGTCTGACCGATCGCCGCGATACCGCCGAGGAACATCGACAGGACCGACAGGAAGGCGAGGATCTGCTGCCAGTCGCCCGTGACGCCGCCGAAGGCTTCGAACAGAAGACGCGCGAACAGGCCCATCGCCGCGACCTTCGGGGCTGTCGCGAAAAAGGCGGTGACCGGCGTCGGAGAACCTTCATAGACGTCCGGCGTCCACATGTGGAACGGAACAGCCGAGACCTTGAAGGCAAGCCCGGCCGACAGGAAGACGAGGCCAAAGAGAAGTCCGAGCGAGGTTTGCCCCTCGCCCGCTGCCTCGATGATGCCCGAGAACAGAGTGGTGCCCGCAAAGCCGTAGGTCAGCGAGGCACCATAGAGCAGCAGACCCGAGGAGAGGGCGCCGAGGACGAAATACTTGAGGCCCGCCTCGGTCGAGACCGCGCTGTCGCGGCGCAGCGACGCCACGACATAGAGCGCCAGCGATTGCAGTTCGAGCCCCATGTAGAGCGCCATCAGGTCGCCCGCGGAGACCATGACCATCATGCCGACCGCGGCAAGCGCGATCAGGATCGGGTATTCGAACTTCAGGATGCCCCGGCGCTGCATGTAATCCTGGCTCATCACCAGAACCGCCGCGGCCGAGACCAGGAGCATCACCTTCGCAAACCGCGCAAAGCCGTCGTCGATGAACATGCCGCCAAAGGCCGTCGCGGTCCCGCCGCCGCTCGTGGCGATCCAGATCGCAACGAGCGCGAAGAGGCCCGCGGTCAGCCAGACGAGCGTGGGGGCAAGCGCGTCCTTGCCCGTATAGACGCAGCCGACGAGGGCGAGCATCGCGTAGATCGCGATGACGATCTCGGGCAGGATGATGGCGAGGTCAGAGGAAATCATGTCTCGGTCCTCAATTGCTGTGGCTCGCGACCTGCGTCGCGTGCGGCATGTTGGCGATTTCGGTCTCGTAATCCGAAACCAGTGCCTCCACCGAGGGCCCGATCCGGTCGAGGATCGGCGCGGGATAGACCCCGAGCCAGATCGTCATGAAGACGAGCGGGGCGAAGATGGCCTTCTCTCGGCGAGTCATGTCCGTGATTGTCTTGAGGCTTTCCTTGATCAGGTCGCCCATGACCACCCGGCGATAGAGCCAGAGCGCGTAGGCCGCCGACAGGATCACCCCCGTCGTGGCGAACATCGCGACCCAGGTGTTGACTTGGAAAACGCCCATCAGCGTCAGGAATTCGCCGATGAAGCCCGACGTGCCGGGCAGGCCGACATTGGCCATCGTGAAGAGCATGAAGATCAGCGCATAGGCCGGCATACGGTTCACGAGCCCGCCATAGGCATCGATCTCGCGGGTATGCATTCGGTCGTAGATCACGCCCACGCACAGGAAGAGCGCGCCGGAGATGAAGCCGTGGCTCAGCATCTGGAAGATCGCGCCGTCGATGCCTTGCTGGTTCGCCGCGAAAATCCCCATCGTCACGTAGCCCATATGCGCGACCGACGAATAGGCGATCAGCTTCTTCATGTCCTCCTGCACGAGCGCGACAAGGCTGGTGTAGACGATCGCGATGACCGAGAGCCAGAGAACGAAGGGCCCGATCACCTCGGAGCCGACGGGGAACATCGGCAGGTTGAAGCGCAGGAAGCCGTAGCCGCCGAGTTTCAGAAGGATCGAGGCCAGCACCACAGAGCCCGCCGTCGGCGCCTGAACGTGCGCGTCCGGCAGCCAGGTATGGACTGGCCACATCGGCATCTTCACAGCGAAAGAGGCGAAGAACGCCAGGAACAGGAGCGTCTGCATACCCCCCAGAACCTGGATGCCGAGCACGTTCATGCCGGCAGCAGAGAATTGGTGGTTGAGAAGCGTCGGAATGTCCGTCGTGCCCGCATCGGCATACATCGCGACCATCGCGACCAGCATCAGCACCGAGCCGAGGAAGGTGTAGAGGAAGAACTTGAACGCCGCGTAGATCCGGTTCTTGCCGCCCCAGATCCCGATGATGAGGAACATCGGGATAAGGCCCCCCTCGAAAAAGAGGTAGAAGAGAACGAGGTCTAGCGCCATGAACACGCCGAGCATCAGCGTCTCGAGGACGAGGAAGGCGATCATGTATTCCTTGACCCGCGTCTTCACGTCCCAGGAAGCGGCGATCACGAGCGGCATGATGAACGTCGTCAGCATTACGAACAGGACCGAAATCCCGTCGACGCCCATCTTGTAGCTGAGCCCGAGAAGCCACTGCCCCTCTTCCACCATCTGGAAGCCCGTATCCTCCGGGTCGAACTGCGCCAGGATGAAGAGCGAGATCAGGAAGGTCGCCGAGGTCGCGATCAGGGCAAGCCACTTGGCATTGCGGTCTGCCGCCGCGCTGTCGCCGCGCAGGAACACACCGAGGATCAGAGCGGCGAGCGCCGGCAGGAAAGTGACGATGGAAAGCAGGTTGTCCATGTTACTGCGCTCCTCCGGAGAGCGACATCCAGGTGATCAGCGCGGCAATGCCGATCACCATCCAGAAGGCATAGGTGAAGATGTAGCCGGACTGAGCGCGGCCCGCGAGGCGCGTGAAATAGGGGATCACGCCCATTGAGAGTCCGTTGATCGCCCCGTCGATCGTGCCGCCATCCCCGCGCTTCCACAGGAAACGGCCAAGCGACTTGGCGGGACGGACGAAGAGGAAGTCGTAGATCTCGTCGAAATACCACTTGTTGAGGAGGAACAGATAGAGGGGCCGCTGGTTCTCCGCGAGGCGCTTCGGCAGCGCCGGGTTCACGATGTAGAACAGGTAGGCCGTGCCAAGCCCTATGAGCATCGCGACGAAGGGCGATAGCTTGACCCAGGTCGGCACGTAATGCGCCTCGTGCAGAATCGTGTTCTCGGGCGCGATATAGATCGCCGCCTCGCCCGGTGCGCTTTCCATCACGTAGTGCAATTCGGACGCTTTCGGGCTGCGCTCGGCCACCTGCTCGACGAGTTCCTCGGACGGTTCGGTATATTCGCCACCGAAGAAGCGGACGACCTCGTTCGTATGGCCGAAGAAGCTCGAATACCAGATCGCGCCCGCGAACACCGCGCCAAGCGCCAGAACGCCGAGTGGGATCAGCATGACCTTCGGGCTCTCGTGTGCGTGCTCATGGGTGTGCTTGTCACCCCGCGCCTCGCCGAAGAAGGTCAGGAAGATGAGACGCCAGGAATAGAAGCTCGTGAAGAGCGCCGCGATCACCAGCATCCAGAAGGCGTAGCCCATCGGCCCGGCCGCATATGCACTCTCGATCACGGCATCCTTCGATGCGAAGCCTGCGAAACCGATCCAGCCCGTCAGCGGAATGCCGACGCCGGTGATCGCGAGCGTGCCGATCATCATCGCCCAGAACGTGTAAGGCAGCTTGTGGCGGAGACCGCCGTAATTCCGCATGTCCTGCTCGTGATGCATTCCGTGGATGACCGAGCCCGCGCCGAGGAACAGCATCGCCTTGAAGAAGGCGTGCGTGAGGAGGTGGAACATCGCCACCGAATAGACGCCGACGCCCGCGGCCACGAACATGTAACCGAGCTGCGAACAGGTCGAATAGGCAATGACGCGCTTGATGTCGTTCTGAACGAGACCCACCGTCGCCGCGAAGAAGGCGGTGGTCGCGCCGAGGAAGGTCACGAAGGCCATCGCTTCGGGCGCGAATTCCATCAGCGGCGACATGCGGCAAACGAGGAAGACACCTGCCGTCACCATCGTTGCGGCGTGGATCAGCGCCGAAACCGGTGTCGGGCCTTCCATCGCGTCGGGCAGCCAGGTGTGCAGGATGAGCTGCGCCGACTTGCCCATCGCGCCAACGAAGAGGAGGAAGGCAATGAGGTTCGCCGCGTTCCACTCCGTCCAAAGGAAAGTGAGCTGTGTCTCCGCGATCTCGGGCGCGGCGGCGAAAATGTCGTCGAACCGCACGCTGTCCACAAGGAAGAAGAGCGCGAAGATACCGAGCGCGAAGCCGAAATCGCCGACGCGGTTCACAATGAAGGCTTTCATCGCCGCAGCGTTGGCCGACGGTTTCTTGTAGTAGAAGCCGATCAGGAGATAGGACGCGACCCCCACGCCCTCCCAACCGAAGAACATCTGTACGAGGTTGTCCGACGTCACCAGCATCAGCATCGCGAAGGTGAAGAAGGACAGGTAGGCGAAGAAGCGGGGCTTGTAGACCTCGCCTTCCTTGAAGTTCTCGTCATGGGCCATGTAGCCCATCGAATAGAGGTGCACGAGCGCGGAGACGGTCGTGACGACGATCAGCATGATCGCCGTCAGCCGGTCAAGCCGGATCGACCAATCGGTCGAGAGCGTGCCGCTCTCGATCCAGCGCAGGATCTGGACCTTCTCGGTCACGCCGTCATGGGCAAGGAATACGATCCAGGACAGAAGGCAGGCAAGGAACAGAAGGCCCGTGGTGAGCCACATCGCGCCCTTTTCGCCGATGATGCGCCAGCCGAACCCTGCGAGGATCGCGCCCACGAGCGGGGCGAAGAGGATGATCGTTTCCATCGGCTCAGCCTTTCATCACGTTGATGTCTTCCACCGCGATGGTGCCGCGGTTGCGGAAGAAGCAGACGAGGATCGCAAGGCCGATGGCCGCCTCGGCGGCAGCGACGGTCAGCACGAAAAGCGTGAAGACCTGCCCCACCAGATCGCCCAGATGCGCCGAGAAGGCCACGAGGTTGATGTTAACTGCGAGCAGCATGAGCTCGATCGACATCAGAAGGATGATCACGTTCTTCCGGTTCAGAAAAAGCCCGAAGATGCCGATGACGAACAGCACGGCCGCCACCGTCAGGTAATGTTCCAGTCCGATCATTCTCGGTCCCTCATCCGTCCTGAGCGCGGAAAATCCCGGATTTTCCGGCCTGTTTTCTTGGCGAAGAAAACGGCCAGCGCCGCTTCCCGCGTCTTGCTCCGGCCCGGGCTTGTCACCCGTGGCCGGAAAACTCGTCAATGCTCCCGCGCGATCTTCACGCCGGATATGTTTGTCAGAGCCCTTGACCGGGCTTCACGTCCTTCAGCTCCATCGAGGTCTTCGGGTCGCGGTAGATCTGCGCGAGGATGTCCTGCCGCTTGACGTCCGAGCGATGGCGCAGCGTCAGCACGATCGCCCCGATCATCGCGACGAGAAGGATGAGCCCTGCCAGCTGGAACAGCAGGAAGTACTGATCGTAAAGGATCAGACCCAGGGCCTCCGTGTTGTGACGGTCGACCGGGATGGCCTGCGCGACATTGGACGCCGCCACTTCCGAACTCTCCCAGGCACCGAAGACGATCGCGAATTGCATCAGGATCACGATCCCGATTAACAGCGCCACCGGCACGTAGCGCGCCATCTCGGCCTTGAGCGCGGCGAAGTCGATATCGAGCATCATCACCACGAACAGAAAGAGAACCGCGACCGCGCCGACGTAGACGATGATCAGCAGCATCGCCACGAATTCCGCGCCCATCAGGACGAAGAGCCCGGCCGAGCTCAGGAACGCAAGGATCAGCCAGAGCACCGAATGCACCGGGTTGCGGCTGATGACGGTAAAGAGCCCGCCCGCCAGCGTGGAAATCGCGAAGAGATAGAAGGCAAAGGCGCTCATGTGGTCTCGTCCTTTCCGTCTGCCTCCATGACTTCGCGCGCCAGGTCCATGGCACGGGTCATGGCGGGAATGCCGGCGAACATCGACATCTGCGCGATGGTCTCGGCGATCTCGTCCTTGGTCGCTCCGGCTTCACGCGCATGGCGCACATTCATCCGGAACGGGGTTTCTGCCTGCGCGCCTTGCATCGTCAGACCTGCCAAGGTCAAGAGCAGCCGCGTCTTTGCATCGAGCCCATCCTTCGACAGGCCCTTGCCGAAGGACATCTCCATGAACTCTTTCGGCATGGTCGGCCAGTACTGCTCGAACTCGCGGACGTTGAACGTCTCGAGCGCCGGATTCCAGGCTTTCGCCATCTCCTGCGCCTGCCGCATGAACAGCTCGAAAGGATTCTGGGTGTCGCTCATCTGTAGGGCGCGTCCAGCTCGAGATTGCGCGCGATCTCGGCTTCCCAGCGTTCACCGTTCTCGAGGAGCTTCTGCTTGTCGTAGTAGAGCTCTTCGCGGGTCTCCGTGGAAAACTCGAAATTCGGCCCTTCGACGATGGCATCGACCGGACAGGCCTCCTGGCAGAAACCGCAATAGATGCATTTCGTCATGTCGATGTCGTAGCGCGTGGTGCGGCGCGAACCGTCCTCGCGGGGCTCGGCGTCGATGGTGATCGCCTGGGCGGGGCAGATCGCCTCGCAGAGTTTGCAGGCGATGCAGCGCTCTTCGCCGTTGGGATAGCGGCGCAGCGCATGCTCGCCGCGGAAACGCGGGCTCAGCGGCCCTTTCTCGTGCGGATAATTGACCGTCGCCTTCGGGCCGAAGAAGTATTTCACCCCGAGTTTCAGCCCCTTCCACACATCCGAGAGAAGGAAGTAGCTGGCGGCGCGGGAATAGTCAGTCTGGGCCATGATTAACCCCCAATCGTTTGCAAGTGGCGCATCATGCGCCGACGCTCCAGCGCGCGAAGACGCCCCAGAACCATCCGAATTTCGCGGCGAAGGCCACGAAGACCACCCAGACGAGGCTGAAGGGCAGGAAGACTTTCCACCCCAGCCGCATCAGCTGGTCGTAGCGATAGCGCGGCGTGATCGCCTTCACCATCGCGAAGAGGAAGAAGAAGAAGGCCATCTTTGCGACCATCCAGAGCGGCCCATCGGGCAAGAACGGAATGGGCGACAGCCAGCCACCGAAGAACAAGAGCGAGGTCAGCGCGCACATCAGGAAGATGGCGATGTATTCCCCGGCCATGAACAGAAGGAACGGTGTCGAGGAATACTCGACCTGGTAGCCCGCCACGAGCTCCGATTCCGCCTCCGGCAGATCGAAGGGCGGGCGGTTCGTCTCGGCCAGCGCCGAGATGAAGAACAAAAAGACCATCGGCAGGTGCGGCAGCCAGTACCAGTTGAAGAAACCCAGATCGCCTTCCTGCGCGCGGACGATGTCACCGAAATTCATGGAGCCGGTCGAGAGGATCACCCCGATGATGATGAGGCCGATAGAGACCTCGTAGGAGATCATCTGCGCCGCGGAGCGCAGCGATCCGAGGAACGGGTATTTCGAGTTCGACGCCCAACCGCCCATGATGACCCCGTAGACCTCAAGCGAGGAGATCGCGAAGACATAGAGAATGGCGACGTTGATATCGGACAGAACCCACGTGTCGTTGAACGGGATCACAGCCCAGGCGACCATGGCGAGCACGAAGGACGTCAGCGGCGCGAGGATGAAGACCGTCCGGTCCGAACCCGCCGGAACCACGACCTCTTTCACCACGTATTTCAGTGCATCGGCCACCGTCTGCAGAAGGCCGAACACGCCCACGACGTTCGGGCCGCGCCGCAACTGGACGGCGGCCCAGATCTTGCGGTCGCCATAGACGAGAAACAGCAGCGAGATCATCACGAAGCTCACCACGGCAAGGCACTGGGCGACGATGATCAGGGCTGTACCGCCGGTGGACATCATGAAGTCAGACATCGGGTCCTCATACCATCGGTATTCCGTTTTCCCTGCAGGCGGCGGCGACGACTTCGGCGTCGATCGTCCTCAGCCCACGGGGGAGCGCTGGCGAAATGGTGTAAACCGCATCTGCGCGCCAGAGGCCACCCTCTTCCTCGACATTTGTGCGTAAATGCCGCGCGAATCCGTAGCCCCTGATCAATGTGTACTGCGCCACGGCGCATTCGACATAGTCTTCGAGGTCTCCGGCGTCGCGTGCGCCGCGCATTTCGACCAGGAACTGCACCAGGTCGCCGTCGAGAAGCCGCGTTTCGATTCCCTGGTACTCCGGGGTGAACGGCAACTCGTCACGGGTTTCACCAGAATCGGCGCAGGCCGCCACGAGGGCGGCCAGCGATATCAGGGCCAGGCGCAAGCCTGTCATCGGCGTCACTCCGCGGCGATCTTGGTCTCGCGACGCGCCTTGGCATTGGCGCTGAGCTCCGCCATCAGGCTCGAGGCCCGTGCGATCGGGTTGGTCAGGTAGAAATCCCGGATGGGCAGGTCGAACGCGCCCTCGCCAAGTCCGGCATCGGTCTTGTGAACCAGCCAGTCATTGCCCGGCACCGTGTCGATCTCTGCAAGATGGGGCGTGCCCTTGACCATGTCCGAGCGCAGCTCTGCGATGCTGTCGAAAGGAAGCTGCTTGCCCGCCTCGGCCGACAGCGCCCGCAGGATCGCCCAGTTCTCCTTGGCCTCGCCCGGCGCGAAACCGGCGCGGAGCGCAAGCTGCGGGCGGCCTTCGGTGTTCACGAAAAGACCCTGCTCCTCGGTGTAGGCCGCGCCCGGCAGGATCACGTCGGCACGATGCGCACCGCGATCGCCGTGGCTGCCCTGATAGATGACGAAGGGCCCCTGCTCGATGTCGATCTCGTCGGCACCGAGGTTGTAGACCACATCCGCGCCATTCATCGCAGCCGGAAGACCACCGTCCGTCACCGCGCCCAGATCGAGGGCACCGACCCGCGACGCGGCGGTGTGCAGGACCATGAACTTGGCATCCGCGCTCTCGGCAAAGGACATGAGCTCGGACAGCACAGCCTCACCGTCTTCGCCGCGAAGCGCGCCCTGACCGACGATGACCACGAGGCGCTCGCGCTCCTTCATCGCGTCCGAGACGCCACGCTCCAGCACCTTCTTGAGCGCCGCGCGGTCGGATCCGAGGTGTTCGTATTCGTAGGTCAGCTCGACCGGCTCGCCGATCAGCGCCACATCGCCGCCCGCGGCCCATGCCTTGCGGATGCGCGCGTTGAGCACCGGGGCTTCAACCGCCGGGTTCGTGCCGACGAGGAGGACCATCTCGGCGGTATCGAGATCCTCGACCGCCGCTGTGCCCACATAGGCCGAGCGGTTGCCAGCCGGCAGCTTCGCGCCATCCGTGCGGCATTCCACCGAACCGCCGAAGCTCTCTACCAGCTCTTTGAGCGCATAGGTCGCCTCGACCGGGGCAAGATCGCCCACGAGGCCGGTAAGCTTCTTGGCACCCTTGATCGCCGATGCCGCCTTTTCGAGGGCTTCGGGCCAGGTCGCCGGACGCAGCTTGCCGTTTTCGCGGATGAACGGCTTGTCGAGGCGCTGGCGCTTGAGACCATCCCAGACGAACCGCGTCTTGTCGGAGATCCATTCCTCGTTCGTGCCGTCATGATTCCGGGGCAGGAAGCGCATGACTTCGCGGCCTTTCGTGTCGACGCGGATCGAGGAGCCGAGCGCGTCCATAACGTCGATGCTCTCGGTCTTGGTCAGCTCCCACGGACGGGCGGTGAAGGCATAAGGGCGCGACACCAGCGCGCCCACAGGGCAAAGGTCGATGATGTTGCCCTGCAAGTTCGAATCCAGCGTCTCGCCCAGATACGCGGTAATCTCGGCATCCTCGCCGCGGCCGGTCTGGCCCATCGTGTTGATGCCAGCGACCTCGGTCGTGAACCGCACGCAGCGGGTGCAGGAGATGCAGCGCGTCATATGCGTCTCGACGAGCGGGCCGAGATCGAGATCGTCCACCGCGCGCTTGGGCTCGCGGTAGCGCGAGAAATCGACGCCATACGCCATCGCCTGGTCTTGCAGGTCGCATTCCCCGCCCTGGTCGCAGATCGGGCAATCGAGCGGGTGGTTGATGAGCAGGAACTCCATCACCCCCTCGCGGGCCTTCTTGACCATCGGCGAGTTGGTCCGCACGACAGGCGGCTGGCCCTCGGGTCCGGGACGCAAGTCGCGGACCTGCATCGCGCAGGAGGCGGCCGGCTTCGGCGGACCGCCCACGACCTCGACAAGGCACATCCGGCAATTACCGGCGATCGACAGCCGCTCATGGTAGCAGAAGCGCGGAATCTCCTTGCCCGCCTCTTCGCAGGCCTGGAGCAGCGTCATCGCGCCGTCCACTTCGATATCCTTGCCGTCGATATTGATCTTGCGGAGGTCTGACATCGTCTCGTCTCACCTTTCCCTGAGAAGGACGCCGATCTGGCTGCCCCTCGCTATTTCCTCGCGCCCGAAGGTGCAATAGTCGCCTGTGCTGGCCGGATCGAAACCGCGTTGGCGCAAAAGCGCCTCGCCGCGCCGGCGCATCCGGGCCTTTTCCTCGTCCGAGGTCACGTAATCCTCGATCTCTTCTGCGGTGTAGCCGAGGCTCTTGGCCCGGCTCTCGAGGCCCCGGATCCGGGACCAGGCATTGATCATGCGGGCGTCGATATTGTCACAGCGCTTGCGGATCTCGTCAGCGATGCCCACCATCAGAAGCCCGTCGTCGATCTCGCGCACCTGGTTCAGCGGCGGTTTCGACTGCGCGGCGGCCCCGGTCGCCCCAAGGACCAACGCAATCGACAGGATCAGGTTCACACTCCGCATGGTCTTTCTCCTCTTGACCGGTCGCCGCGTTAGAAAAGCGGCGCTTGCGACAAGAGATGGGGCCGTCGGGCCGGGCTATCCAATATCAGACGCGGTTTCGGCGGTCTGTCGCCGCGTCAATTGCAGTCAACTTTCCTCGATGCAGGTGCCACGCAGGACCACGCGGTCGCCGTCGCGCGGCAAAGCCTGCGGCGGAGTGCCCTCGGGCACGGTGTAGTCGATGACGGAGGTGCCGAGGAAGCGGATGCAGTGCTGCACCGCCTCGTATTGCGCGGCAGCGGCCGCGCCCTCGATCCCCTTGGAGATCGGCCCCGCGCTCGCCACGAAATTTGCGCGGTCGCGCGCCGGTGCGCTGGCATTGGCACGGTAGAACTCACCCCCGAAGGCGACGCGGTTCTCGCCGCAGGAGGCGAGCGCCATCGCCGCGCCGGCCAGGATCACGACAGACCGCATCCGCATCACCCCTTTTTCCGACACCACGCTCATTCCGCGGCCATGACGGTGGCTTCGCGGTTGGTCCGCTTATGCTTGATGCGGTCCTCGATCTCATCCCGGAAATTGCGGATGAGGCCTTGGATGGGCCACGCCGCCGCATCACCGAGCGCGCAGATCGTGTGACCCTCGACCTGCTTGGTCACGTCGAGCAGCATGTCGATCTCGTCGACTTCCGCCTCGCCTTTCACCAGCCGATCCATGACGCGCATCATCCAGCCGGTGCCCTCGCGGCACGGCGTGCACTGTCCGCAGCTTTCATGCTTGTAGAATTTTGACAGCCGCCAGATCGCCTTGATGATGTCGGTGTCCTTGTCCATCACGATCACCGCCGCGGTGCCGAGACCCGATTGCAGCTCGGAGCGGAGATAGTCGAAATCCATCACCGCATCCTTCATTTTCTCGCCGCGCACGCAGGGCACGGAAGAGCCGCCCGGAATAACCGCCTTGAGGTTGTCCCAGCCGCCGCGGATGCCGCCGCAATGCGTCTCGATCAGTTCCTCGAACGAGATCGACATGCTCTCTTCGACGACGCATGGGTTGTTGACGTGGCCGGAGACCGCGAAAAGCTTGGTGCCTGCGTTGTTCGGACGACCGAAAGACGAGAACCAGCTCGCCCCGCGCCGCAGGATCGTCGGCACGACCGCGATGCTTTCGACGTTGTTCACAGTGGTCGGGCAGCCATACAGACCCGCGCCCGCCGGGAACGGCGGCTTCATGCGCGGCATGCCCTTCTTGCCCTCGAGGCTTTCGATCAGCGCCGTTTCCTCGCCGCAGATATAGGCCCCTGCCCCGTGCGTGAGGTAGATGTCGAAATCCCAGCCCGAACCCGCTGCGTTCTTGCCGACGAGACCCGCATCATAGGCTTCGTTGATCGCACGCTGCAGCGCTTCCTTCTCGCGGATGTATTCGCCGCGGATATAGATGTAGCAGGCATGGGCCTGCATCGCGAAAGAGGCGATCAGGCAGCCTTCGATCAGCGTGTGCGGATCGTGGCGCATGATTTCCCGGTCCTTGCAGGTGCCCGGCTCGGATTCGTCGGCATTGACCACGAGATATGCCGGACGTCCGTCGCTTTCCTTCGGCATGAAAGACCACTTGAGGCCGGTCGGGAAGCCCGCGCCGCCGCGCCCGCGCAGACCCGATTCCTTCATTTCCGAGACGATCCAGTCGCGCCCCTTCTTGATGATGTCGCCGGTCCCGTCCCAGTGGCCGCGCGCCTGCGCGCCTTTCAGCGAACGGTCGTGCATCCCGTAAAGGTTCGTGAAGATCCGGTCCTGGTCTTGCAGCATCGTTCAGTCCTTATCCTTCTGGCGGTCCCGCCAGAGCCCGTAGAGCATAAATATCGCGTATCCGAACGCGGCCAACGCGACGAGATCGCACAGCGCGCGAGTGCGCTGATCCCAGCCGAGATAGGCACCGAGCGCGGTTGCGGCGATCCAGAAGAGGCCGGTTCCGGCGATCAGGAGGGCAATCGCCCGTCCGCGCCGCGCCTGGCTGTCATCCTGCATCGCCGCCCCGCTTGACCTCAGTAGACGTCGCCCTTGTCGACGCGCTTGGAGAACTCCGTCTCACCGCCCGACGCAAGGACTTTCGCCTGTTCGACCCAGTTGTCCCGGGTGACCCGACCTCTGAAACCGGTGAGGTTCTGGTTCACCCAGTTCACCTCGTCATCGCTCCAGCCCGCGATCTGGTCGAAATGATAGAAGCCGAGCTCGTTCAGAACCTTCTCGAGCTTCGGCCCGACACCCTTGATTTCCTTCAGGTTATCGGCGCTGCCGCCCCGTGGGCCGTCAAGCGCTTCGGGCTTTTTCTGCGGCGCGTCGGGATCG
Source organism: Roseivivax halotolerans (assembly GCF_900115815.1). Lineage (GTDB taxonomy): Bacteria > Pseudomonadota > Alphaproteobacteria > Rhodobacterales > Rhodobacteraceae > Roseivivax > Roseivivax halotolerans. The sequence continues at coordinate 172,883 of NZ_FOXV01000002.1, forward strand.
AGGCTCGCGGCTGTGCGCGCCTCGGCATCCGCGCCGGCACTCGCGCCCGTGGCTATCGCCTGCCCGCCAGACGCAGCGGTCGGCTTCTTGGTGTCCTCGTCGGCGCCGTATTTCCAGTTGCCCTTGCGATCGGAGAGCTCCTTCTGGCCCGGCAGATCCTTCGAAGGCTTTACCTTCACCCCGGCCTCGGCATCGGCGCTTGCGGGCGCGGCATGCACGTCAGGCTGCGAGGCCGCGGCCTTTGCTCCGACGGCAGAAGCGGGTGCAGCCGGCTGATCGTTGCCCGAGGCGCCCCCTGCGGAGGACGATGCCCCTGCGCTTCCGGGCGCGACACCCGCGGTGCCCGGCGTCTTCGGGCCGTTCGCGCTGCCGAGCTTGACTTCACCTGGCCGTGTCAGCGGTGTGCAGAACATCCAGCTGAACAGGAAGCCCAATACGATGAACGCTACGCCTGCGAGGAAAATCGATCCGATCCATCCCGTGCTGCCGACGACCAGCAGCATCAGAAATGTGATGAACCCGACGCCGGCGGCAAGCCCCCAGCACCCCGTTTGGCAAGAGATGCCGTTGCTCTGTCCACTCATTCTCTCACTCCCTCTCGCGTGTTTTTAGTCAGTGTGTCCCGTCGTACACCTGTTTTAACACGCGAATCTATCTACGTCTCGTCATCCGACGTCAGAGCTTTCGCCTGCGAGACCCAATCATCACGGCTGACCCGGCCTTTGAAGCCCTCGAGATGGTGGTCGACCCATGCAACCTCCGCCTCGGTCCAGCCGGCGATCTGGTCGAAGTGATAAAATCCGAGCGAGTTCAGCATCTTCTCGAGCTTCGGTCCGACACCCTTGATCTTCTTGAGATCGTCGGCGCCGCCACCGCGAGGACCGGACAGCTGTTCGGGCTTTTCGCCGATGTCTTCCTCGGCCTCTTCCGCCGCCTGTGCCGGCTCGTAGCTCTTGGGGTGCGCCTTGCCCCCTGCAACCGCTTCGCGCTTGTCAACACCGGTCTCGTCGATCGGGTGATCCGGCGCTTTTTCGACGCCGCGGGACGGCTCCGCCTCCCCGACCTCTTGGCTGAAATCGTGCCAGGGCGCTTCAAGCTCGACTTCACTTCCGTCGATCCGCTTGATCGTGTCGCCGATAGTGGTGGCCAGTTCAACCGATGCATTTTCGGGATGCCGGTCGGCCTCGTAGTCCTTGAGCGAGGTCAAACCCATCGCGGGCTCGGAGGCGTAGCGGCCGTTTTGCGGACCCGGTGTCGGCACCTTGCCGGCGAGGATCTCGTCCAGGATCTCCCCCAGACGTTCGGCGGTCAGATCCTCGTAATAATCCTTGCCGATCTGCGCCATCGGCGCGTTCGCGCAGGCGCCGAGGCACTCGACCTCCTCCCAGGAGAGCTTGCCGTCCGGAGAGGTTTCGAAGGGTTTCTGGGCAATCTTTTCCTTGCAGACCGCCACAAGATCTTCGGCGCCGCAGATCATGCACGAGGTCGTGCCGCAGATCTGGATATGCGCGACAGAGCCGACGGGCTGGAGCTGGAACATGAAGTAGAAGGTCGCGACCTCGAGCGCGCGCATATACGCCATATCGAGCATCTCGGCGATATGCTCGATCGCGGGGCGCGAGAGCCAGCCTTCCTGTTCCTGGGCCCGCCAGAGAAGCGGAATGATCGCCGAAGCCTGACGGCCCTTCGGGAACTTCGTGATCTGCGTCCGCGCCCATGCGAGGTTGTCGGGCGTGAAGGCGAAGCTCTCGGGTTGCTCTTTATGCAGTCGTCTCAGCATGGCGTTCTTTCCGTTGCGCACTCGGCGCGCATGTCAGTCTCTGGCTCAGGCCGTCTCTTCGTCCGCAGGTTCGGCGGCGGGCTCGGCCGGCGCGCAGCTGCCCGTCACGAGGCGCATTCCGCCATTCGACAGGCGCACGGCCGCATCCGTTTCAACGCGGAAGGAAGCCATTTCCTGCGTCTGGGGGCGCGACAGGCCGGTCTGGATCTCGACCGCCTGGTAATCGCCCTCATCAACAAGATCGCAGCCGATCGAGGCAACAGCCCTGTCGAAGCTCGCGACATCGGCTTCGTCGGTGCCTTCGGGCGGCATCGCACAACCCGCGACCAGACCCAGCCCCAAAAGGCTCACAAAAATTCGGCGCATCCCCCGCACTCCTGTTTTTATTGGCGGACCGCTTCGCTCAGCGGTCCACTTCCCCGAACACGATATCCATCGAGCCCAGAATGGCGGCCACATCGGCCAGCTGGTGGCCCTTGGCCATGAAATCCATCGCCTGAAGGTGGGCGTAGCCGGGCGCACGGATCTTGGCCCGGTACGGCCGGTTCGTGCCATCCGCCACCAGGTAGACGCCAAACTCGCCCTTCGGAGCCTCGACGCAGGCATACACCTCGCCTTCGGGCACGTGGAACCCTTCGGTATAGAGTTTGAAGTGATGGATGAGCGCCTCCATCGAGGTTTTCATCTCGCTCCGCTTCGGCGGTGTGACCTTGCCGCGCGCAAGGATGTCGCCCTTGTTCTCGGGCATCCGAAGCTTCTCGATGGCTTGCAGCATGATGTGGATCGACTGGCGCATCTCTTCCATGCGGACGAGATAGCGATCGTAGCAATCGCCGTTCTTGCCCACGGGAATGCGGAACTCGAACTCGTCGTAGCATTCATACGGCTGCGCCCGCCGCAGATCCCACGCCATGCCAGAGCCGCGCACCATGACGCCGGAGAAGCCCCATTCCTGCGCGTCGGCTTGCGTGATGACGCCGATATCGACGTTACGCTGCTTGAAGATGCGGTTCTCGGTCAGAAGCCCGTCGATATCGTCGAGCACCTTCGGGAACTCGCGGCACCATTCCTCCATATCCGCCAGGAGCTCGTCCGGCAGATCCTGGTGCACGCCGCCGGGACGGAAATAGCTCGCATGCAGGCGGGCCCCCGAGGCACGCTCGTAGAAGACCATGAGCTTCTCACGCTCCTCGAAGCCCCAGAGCGGCGGCGTGAGCGCGCCGACGTCCATCGCCTGCGTGGTGACGTTGAGAAGGTGGTTCAGGATCCGGCCGACTTCGCAGAAAAGCACCCGGATCAGCTGCGCGCGACGCGGCACCGGCGTGTCGGTCAGTTTCTCGATGGCGAGGCACCAGCCGTGCTCCTGGTTCATCGTGCCGACATAGTCGAGACGATCGAAATAAGGCAGGTTCTGCAGGTAGGTGCGGCTCTCCATCAGCTTCTCGGTGCCGCGATGGAGGAGGCCGATATGCGGATCGCACCGCTCCACGATCTCGCCGTCAAGCTCGAGCACGAGACGAAGCACGCCATGCGCCGCCGGGTGCTGCGGCCCGAAGTTGATATTGAAGTTGCGGATCCGCTGTTCCTGCGTCTGCGCGTCGTCGAACTGATTGGTGCCGTCCATCATTTCGCGCCCTCCTCGGCCTTCTCGTCGCCCGGCAGCACGTATTCCGCGCCTTCCCAGGGGCTCATGAAGTCGAACTGGCGATATTCCTGCACAAGGCTCACGGGCTCGTAAATCACCCGCTTCTGCTCTTCGTCGTAGCGCACCTCGACATAGCCGGTCGTCGGGAAATCCTTGCGCAAGGGATGCCCGCGGAAGCCGTAATCGGTGAGGATGCGGCGCAGGTCCGGGTGACCGGAGAACAGGAGGCCGAACATGTCGAACACCTCGCGCTCGAACCAGTCGGCGGACGGATGCACGGAGGTGATCGAGGGGACGATGTCCTCCTCGCGCGCCGCGACCTTGAGACGGATACGGTGGTTCTGGTGCATCGAGAGGAAGTGGTAGACCACGTCGAACCGCTTTGCGCGCTGCGGGTAATCCACTGCCGTGATGTCGATCAGGGTCGTGAACCGGCAGGTCGGCTCGTCACGCAACCACTCCACGAGACCGCGGATGTTGGCGGGCGCGACCTGCATGGTCAGCTCGCCCTGCGTGACCTCCCAGGTGACGATGCATTCGGGGCGCTTGGCCTCGATGTAACCGCCGAGTTCCTGCATTTCGCTGCTCATGAGCGGGTCTCCTTCAGCGCGTCAGCGTGCCGGTGCGCCGGATCTTCCGTTGCAGGGCCATGACCCCGTAAACGAGCGCCTCGGCGGTCGGCGGGCAGCCGGGCACGTAGATGTCCACCGGCACGACGCGGTCGCAGCCGCGCACGACGCTGTAGCTGTAATGGTAATAGCCGCCGCCATTGGCGCACGATCCCATCGAGATCACGTAGCGCGGCTCCGGCATCTGGTCGTAGACCTTACGCAGCGCGGGGGCCATCTTGTTCGTCAGCGTGCCCGCGACGATCATCAGGTCCGACTGGCGCGGGCTGGCGCGCGGCGCGACCCCGAAGCGCTCGAGATCGTAGCGCGGCATCGAGGAATGCATCATCTCGACCGCGCAGCACGCGAGCCCGAACGTCATCCAGTGCAGCGAGCCGGTGCGCGCCCAGTTGATGATGTCCTCGGTCGAGGTCAGCAGGAAGCCCTTGTCGGTGAGTTCCCGGTTGAGGTTCTGCGTGGCCACCTCGCGGTCGGGACCGGCGGTGTTCGCGCCTGTCATCACTCCCATTCGAGTGCCCCTTTCTTCCATTCATAGGCAAAGCCGATGGTCAGAACTCCGAGAAAGACCATCATCGACCAGAAACCGACCATCGAGACATCCTGGAACGCGACGGCCCAGGGAAACAGGAAGGCGATTTCAAGATCGAAGATGATGAACAGGATCGAGACCAGGTAGAAGCGCACGTCGAACTTCATCCGCGCGTCATCGAAAGCGTTGAACCCGCATTCATAGGCCGACACCTTCTCGGGGTCGGGATTGCGGACCGCCAGCACGACAGCGGCGAGGATGAGCACGAGGCCAAGCCCGATGGCAATGGCCAGGAACACGAGAATCGGGAGGTATTCCCTCAGCATCTCTTCCACGGAGATCTTTCCTTTCCCTGTTTCTGCGCGCCGCGATCATGACAGATCAACGGGCGCACGTCATCCGGTAGCGGAGTTGGCTAGGGCTCATCTATCCCTCGCCCTTCTGGGGGTCAACGGCCCGGGTGCCCCTTACGGTCCATAGAGAGCGCCTTTTCCGGCCTCTGCGCGAAGAGGACGCAGGATCGGTCGCGCGTCATTCGGCCCAGCGCGGCTTTCGCTTGTCGAAAAAGGCCGTGAGCCCCTCGCTCGCCTCCTCGGTCTCCCAACGGGTGGCGAGCGCATCGATCGCCATGTCGACATCGTCCTGCGTCACGCGGCCTGCAAGAGCGTTGAGAAGAGCCTTGGCCTCCGCGACGGCGCCCGGCGCGCAGGTCAGGTAGGGCGCGATCTCGTCCTCGACGGCAGCGTCCAGTGCCTCCTCGTCCGCCGCGACCCTCGCCAGGAGGTTCAGCCGAACTGCCTCCTCAGCCTCGAAGATGCGCGCGTTCATGAAGACCTCGCGCGCCCGCGCCCCGCCCATCCGAGCGATCACGTAAGGCCCGATATTGGCGGGAAGCAGCCCCAGCCGCACCTCGGTGAAGCCCATCTTCACGCCGGCAACGCCGATCGCCACGTCGCACACCGAGATGAGCCCGACCCCTCCGCCGAACGCATTGCCGTGAACGCGTCCGATCAGGGGCTGTGGCAACGCGGCCAGTGCGCCCAAAGCCTCCGCGATCCGGCGGCTTTCACGCTTGCGGGTTTCTGCGTCCATCTCGCGCTGCTCGCGCATCCAGGCCAGATCACCCCCGGCCGAGAAGGTCTTGCCCTCCGCGGCCAGCACGACGACACGCACCTCGGTGTCACGCGCCAGCGCCTCGGCCACGTCCACGAGCTCGGTCATCATCTGCGCCGAAAGCGCGTTGTGCTTGTCCGCCCGCGCAAGCCAGAGCGTCGCCACGCCGCGCGCATCCGTTTCGGTCCGTATCAGATCAGCCATGCTGCGCCCCTTCTGCCCTCAGCGATTGCGCGATGACCTCGGCCTCCTCAAGTACGGCCATGTCGAGCCCGGTCTCGTAGCCAAGCGCTTTTAGCCGCGCCGCGACCTTGCCAGTCGCCACATTGCCCTTCGCGCCGGGCGCATAGGGACAGCCGCCAAGCCCGCCGATCGCCGTGTCGAAGACCCGAAGCCCCCGTCCGAGCGCAACCTCGATATTCTCAAGAGCCCGTCCCGAGGTGTCGTGAAAATGCCCCGCAAGCTTCGGCGCGGGCATCTCCTCCAGCACCGCGCTCAGCATCGCGTCCACCGCCTCGGGTGTCCCCTGCCCGATCGTATCCCCTAGGCTGACCTCGTAGACGCCCATATCCCGAAGCGCCGCGACAACCCGCGCGGTCTCGCTCGGCGCGACCGGCCCGTCATATGGGCATTCGACGACGCAGGAGACATAGCCTCTGACTGGCAAGCTGGCCGCGCGCGCGGCCTCGGCCACGGGCGCGAACCGCTTGAGGCTCTCTGCGATGCTTGCGTTGATATTGGCCTTGGAAAACCCCTCCGAGGCCGAGCCAAATATCGCGACCTCGTCTGCTCCCGCCTCGAGCGCCGCCTCGAGGCCCCGCATGTTCGGCGTCAGCGCCGCGTAAGAGATGCCCGGAGCCCGCGTGATTCCGGCCAGCACCTCCCCGGAATTTGCCATCTGCGGTACCCATTTCGGGCTCACGAAAGAGGCCACCTCGATCCGCCGGAACCCCGCGCGGCTGAGGCAATCTATCAGTCGCACCTTGCCCGCGACCGAGATCTCACCCGGCTCGTTCTGAAGCCCGTCGCGCGGCCCCACCTCGAAAAGCTCGACCGGCCCGCTCATGTCTCTTCTCCAGGCAAGGGATAGAAGTCGCGGTCATAGAGATCCTGCTCCCCGTCGCGTGCCTTCGCGGCGATGTATGCCGGGCGCGCCTTGAGCCGCTCCCAATAGTCCATCAGCGTCGGAAACTCCTCCATCCGCACGTAATAGCGCGCAAGCTCGAACCCGTAGGAGAGCATGATATCAGCCGCAGAAAAGCCGCTCGGAAGAACATAATCGCCCGATAACAGCGCCTCGGCCCCTCGCAGCGCGCCGCGCAGACGCGCGGTCAGAAGCTTGATGACCACGGGCGAGGCATCCTCGGGATTACGCAGGAAAACGCGGTTGAGGTTCAGATTCTCGACAAGACAGCCGATCGTCTCTGAATACGCCAGCGTCTCGAGATACCGCGCGCGCCCGTCCTCGCCGGGTGCCGGTTGCAAGCGCGGCTCGGGATGGCGCTCGCACAGGATCTGCAGGATCGCGCCGCTCTCGACCATCGTCTCGCCATGGTAGTCGAGCGCAGGCACACGTCCCGCGGGAGAGAGCGCCAGAAAGTCGGGGCTCCGCATGGAGCCGTCGCGGATCGAGTAATAGGCCACCTCGTATTCGAGACCGAGTTCCTCCATCAGCCACATGACCCGGAAGGACCGCCCGAGCGGCACATGGTGCAGCCGGATCATGCCTCGTCCTCGGGCTCGAGCCGCAGAAGCGCCGCGCCTGCCTCGACCTGGTCGCCTTCCGCGACCAGAACCTCCGCCACGCGTCCGCTGCGCCCGGCCTTAAGCCCATGTTCCATCTTCATCGCCTCGAGCACGGCAAGGCGCGCGCCCGCCTCTACCGCGTCGCCTGCGCTGACAAGGATCTGGGCGACACGGCCCGGCATCGGTGCCTCGATCGCGTCGCTCGAATGCGCCGCCGCTGCGCGTGCCAGGGGATCGACGATATCGAAGCCCTGCCCGTGATGGGCGAAGACGGTGATGCGCCCGCCATGCCGCACCGCACCGCAGGCGGGCATCCCGTCAAAGCGCCAATGTCCTGCCTCGCGCTCGGCAAGAACGGTATCGCCCGGCAACCGAAACTCGATCCGGTCGGGCCCGAGCACGGCCAGCCGCACCACGAGTTCCTCGCCGCCCCGGACCAGCACGACGCGCTGCATGAGCGGCTGCCAGAGCGAGAACCCCTGGTGCGCCGCCGCCGGTCCGTCGAGGCCGAGCGCGGTCAGCGCCGCCTCGGCGACGACGTGCGGCGCCGTTTCCGGCTCCGTCGTCAACGTCTCGAGGTCGCGGCCGATGAGCCCGGTATCGACATCACCCGCGGCGAATCCCGGATGCCGCGTCAGCGCGCCAAGAAAGGCAAGGTTGGTCACCGTTCCGGCAACCTCGGCCTCTTCGAGCGCGCGGCTCATTCGCGCCAGGGCGATCTCGCGCGTCGCCCCGTGGGTGACGAGCTTCGCGATCATCGGATCGTAATGCGGGCTGATCGTGTCGCCCGCGCGCACGCCGGTATCCGCCCTCACTCCTTCAGGAAAGCGCAGGTGATCGAGCCGCCCCGTTGCCGGCAAGAATCCCTTGGGCACGTCCTCGGCGTAAAGCCGCGCCTCAAAAGCATGGCCCACGAGCGGGATCTCCTCCTGCAAAAGCGGCAGATCCTCCCCGGCGGCCACGCGTAGCTGCCATTCCACGAGGTCGATCCCCGTCACCGCCTCGGTCACCGGATGCTCGACCTGGAGGCGTGTGTTCATCTCCATGAAGAAGAAGCCGTCGGGCGAAAGCCCACCCTCTCCGTCCACGATGAACTCGACCGTGCCCGCGCCCTTGTAGCCGATGGCCTCGGCGGCCCGGACCGCTGCCTCTCCCATCGCGGCGCGCATCTCGGGGGTCATGCCGGGCGCTGGCGCTTCCTCGATCACCTTCTGGTGCCGCCGCTGAAGCGAGCAGTCGCGCTCGTAAAGATGCACCGCCCGCGTCCCGTCGCCGAAGACCTGCACCTCGATATGCCGTGGCTTGGTGACGAATTTCTCCACGAGCACGGCCTCGTTGCCGAAAGCGCCCCTCGCCTCCGCGCGTGCAGAGGCCAGCGCTTCGGCAAAATCCGCCTCCTCCTCGACGAGCCGCATGCCCTTGCCGCCGCCGCCCGCGACCGCCTTGATGAGCACCGGATACCCTATCCGCCCGGCCGCCTTCGCCAGATGCGCGTCGCTCTGCTCTGCGCCATGATAGCCAGGCACGACCGGAACGCCGGCCTCTTCCATAAGAGCCTTGGCGGCATCCTTGAGTCCCATCGCCCGGATCGCCTTCGTGGACGGGCCGATGAAGACGAGCCCCGCCGCTTCGACCGCTTCCACGAAATCGGGGTTTTCCGACAGAAAGCCGTAGCCCGGATGGATCGCCTCCGCCCCGCGCTCGAGCGCCGCCTCGATGATCGCCTCGCCACGCAGGTAGCTCTCCGCAGGCGCAGGCCCGCCGATATGCGCGGCCTCGTCCGCCAGGGCGACGTGCCGGGCGGTGCGGTCCGCGTCGGAATAGACGGCGATCGTGCGGACACCCAAGGATCGCGCCGTCTCCATCACCCGGCAGGCGATCTCGCCCCTGTTGGCGATCAGGATCTTCTCAAACATCGCCGCTCCTTGCATCGCTCGTCATGCGCGCTCTACCCCCTCCTTGGGTTGGCCCAAATACCGCGGGGAGCGCGAGGGGCTGGCCCCTCGCTCCCGCGCTATCCGCCGGAACCCGGTCTGTCTCAAGCGCCGCCATCACATCCGGAACACGCCGAAGCGCGTCTCCTCGATCGGCGCACAAAGCGCCGCGCTCAGCGACAGGGCGAGCACGTCGCGGGTCTTGCGCGGATCGACGATGCCGTCATCCCAAAGCCGCGCCGACGCATAAAGCGGATGCGATTGCCGCTCGAACATCTCGACCGTTGGCCGCTTGAAGGCGGCCTCCTCTTCTTCGGACCAGGTCTCGCCGGCTTTCTCCATCGCCGCGCGCTTGACGGTGGCCAGAACGCCTGCCGCCTGCTCGCCGCCCATCACCGAGATCCGGCTGTTGGGCCAGGTCCAGAGAAACCGCGGCGAATAGGCCCGCCCTGCCATGCCGTAATTGCCCGCGCCGAAAGAGCCCCCGACAAGCATGGTGATCTTCGGCACCGAGGTCGTCGCAACCGCCGTGACCATTTTCGCCCCGTGCCGGGCGATGCCTTCGTTCTCGTAGCGCCGCCCGACCATGAAGCCGGTGATGTTCTGCAGGAACACGAGCGGGATCTTCCGCTGCGAGCAAAGCTCCACGAAATGCGCGCCTTTCTGCGCGGCTTCGGAGAACAGCACGCCGTTATTCGCCACGATCCCGACAGGGCAGCCCTTCACATGCGCGAAGCCCGTGACCAGCGTATCGCCGAAGCGGGGCTTGAACTCGTCGAACCGCGATCCGTCGACAACCCGCGCGATGACCTCGCGGATGTCGTAGGGCGTCCGCAAATCCGCCGGCACCGCGCCGAGGATCTCCTCGGGATCGTAGGCGGGCTCTTCCGGGCTCTGCCAGACCACGCTGCCCGGCTTGGTGCGGTTGAAGCCAGCCACGGCCCGCCGTGCCAGTTCCAGCGCGTGATAATCGTCTTCGGCCAGATAATCGGCGACGCCCGAGAGCCGGGTATGCACGTCGCCGCCGCCAAGGTCTTCAGCCGTGACCTCCTCGCCGGTCGCGGCTTTCACGAGCGGTGGCCCCGCAAGGAAGATCGTCCCCTGGTCCTTCACGATGATCGTCACATCCGACATCGCGGGCACATAGGCCCCGCCCGCGGTGCATGAGCCCATGACCACGGCCACTTGCGGGATATTCTTCGCGCTCATCCGCGCCTGGTTGTAGAAGATCCGCCCGAAATGATCGCGGTCGGGAAAGACCTCGTCCTGGTTGGGTAGGTTCGCGCCACCACTATCCACAAGGTAGATGCAGGGCAGATGGTTTTCCTCCGCGATTTCCTGGGCGCGCAGATGCTTTTTCACGGTCATCGGGTAATAGGTGCCGCCCTTCACCGTCGCGTCGTTCGCGAGCACCATGCATTCCTGGCCCGCAACGCGCCCGATCCCGGCAATGGCGCCAGCGGCCGGCGCGGCCCCGTCATAGAGGCCATGCGCTGCCGTCGCTCCGACTTCGAGGAAGGGCGAGCCTGGGTCGAGCAGCGTCGCCACCCGCTCGCGCGGCAGGATCTTGCCACGATCGAGATGGCGTTGCCGGGCCTTGGCACCGCCGCCCTCCGCGGCCTGCGCGGCAGCCTCCTCGACGACGCGCAGCGCGTCGAGATGCGCCTGCCGGTTCGCCTTGAATTCAGCCGATCCGGCCATGACCTGGGATTGCAGTTTCATGACGCGTCTCCTTCGCGCGCGGCCCGCGCTTTCAGCTCCTTGCGGATCACCTTGCCGGTCACGGTCATCGGCAGCGCCTCCACGAAGGTGATTTCCCTTGGGTAGGAATGGCTTGCGAGCCGCTCCTTCACCCATGTCTTAAGTTCGGCGGCAAGGGAGGCCGTCTCTTCGCGATCACGAAGGACCACGTAGGCTTTCACCGCCTCGCCGCGCACGGGATCGGGTTTGCCAACCACGCCGACCGTGGCCACGGCGGGGTGCATCATCAGGCAATCCTCGATCTCGCCCGGTCCGATCCGGTAGCCCGAGGACGTGATGATATCGTCCTCGCGGCCCACGAATCGCACGAAGCCATCCTCCATCACGCCGCGATCCCCGGTCAGCAGCCACCGGCCGCGGAACTTCGCTTCGGTCGCCCGCGGATTTCGCCAGTATTCCAGCATCATGGACGCTGATCCTCGCTTTACCGCGATGTCGCCCTCACCCTCGCAAGGCTCGCCACTTTCGTCGATCACCGCAAGCCGATGGCCCGGCACAGCGCGGCCGATGAAGCCCGGTTTCGGGCTGAAAAGGCTGCCCGCCGAGGCGGCCACCATGTTGCATTCGGTCTGGCCGTAAAACTCGTTGATGCTCACGCCCAGCGCCTCGCGCCCCCAGACCAGCATCTCCGCGCCAAGAGGCTCCCCGCCGCTCGCAACCGAGCGCAGGCCGTCGATCCGCGCGCCCTCGGACTTCAATATCCTCAACACGGTCGGCGGAAAGAAGACGCAACGGACCGCCGCGTTTTTACAAATTCGAACGCATTCGTCCGCCGAGAACTTCTCCATTCGCGCTGCGACGACCGGAACGCCCAAGGCGAGCCCCGGCATCAGCACGTCGAAGAGCCCGCCGATCCAGGCCCAATCCGCAGGCGTCCAAAGCACATCGCCCCGCTGACCGAGGAAATCATGGCTCATCTCGACGCCCGGAAGATGCCCCGTCAGGATACGGTGACCGTGCAGCGCCCCCTTGGGCCGCCCCGTCGTGCCGCTCGTATAGATCAGGACCGCCGCATCGTCCGGCCCCGTCGCCACGCCCGCCTGCGTGCCTTTCGGCTCGCGCGGCAGAGACGCCCGGGTGACGATGCCCAGACCGAAGCCCTTCAGGCGCTCCTGCCCCTCTTCGTCGGTCACGACCACGCCAAGCCAGCTATCGTCGATCCGGGTCTCGAGCGCGTCGCGGCGGAACAGCGTGAACAGCGGCACCGAAATCGCGCCAAGCCGCCAGGCCGCGATATGCGCCGCGGCGCAGAGCGGGCGTTGCGACAGAAGCACGCCGACCCGGTCACCCCGCATCACGCCCTTCTCGATCAGCGCCGCTTCGACACGCCGGGACAAATCCCAGAGTTCGCCATAGGTGATGTCGCGTCGCGCGCCGCCCGAGAGGTCGATGATCGCGATCCGGTCGGGCTCCGTCGCCGCCCAGCCATCGCAAACCTGGTGCGCGAGGTTCAGCTCGTCCGGCAGATCCCACCGAAAGCGGGCATAGAGCTCGTCATAAGGGCGGCGACGCAGCATCATTTCACTCGGGCCCCACCAGCCGTTCGAGCCCGCCCGAGCGGTTCACGTAGTAGGTGTAGTGCCGCGCCGGATCGTGCGGGCTCGGCCCGCAGATCACGACGAGCCACCCGGACCCTTCGGGCGCAGGTCGCGCCCGGCAGTCCGACCGCGCCGCGCCTTCCCCGGTGCCTGCGGCCTGCCGGTCGGCCATGTACCGCTCTGCATAGGCGTCGATCACTTGGGTCTCGGTCACGTTGGCCACGATCCATCCCTGCCGCCACCCGACGAGCGCGGCCATCGCGACCAGAAGCGCGAAGGGAAGAAAACGCAGCCATTCCGGCATCACCCCATCGCGGCCATGAGCTCGCGTCCGACCAGCATACGCCGAATCTCGGACGTGCCCGCGCCGATCTCCATCAGCTTGGCATCGCGGAAAAGGCGGCTGACGGGTGTCTCGTTCATGAAGCCGGCGCCCCCCATCGCCTGAACCGCCTGATGCGCCTGCACCATCGCCTGCTCGGAGGCGTAAAGACAGCAAGCGGCCGCGTCCTGGCGCGTCACGCGCCCCGCATCGCAAGCCTTCGCGACCTCGTAGACATAGGCGCGGGCGGAATTCATGGCGGTGTACATGTCGGCGATCTTCCCCTGCATCAGCTGGAACGAACCGATCGGCTTTCCGAACTGCTTCCTCTCCGCGAGATAGGGCATGATCTCGTCGAGGCAGGCCGCCATGATGCCGAGCCCGATCCCGGCGAGTACGACACGCTCGTAGTCGAGGCCCGACATCAGCACCTGCACGCCGCGCCCTTCCTCGCCGAGCACGTTCTCGAACGGCACTTCCACGTCCTCGAAGATCAGCTCCGCCGTGTTCGACCCGCGCATGCCGAGCTTGTCGAAATGCGGCGAGGTGGAGAAGCCTTTCATCTCCTTCTGGACAAGAAACGCCGTGATCCCCTTGGAGCCGGCGTCCGGGTCGGTCTTGGCATAGACGACCAGCGTATCGGCATCGGGGCCGTTGGTGATCCAGTACTTGTTGCCGTTCAGCACGTAGCGGTCATTGCGCTTGTCGGCCTTGAGGCTCATCGACACCACGTCCGAGCCGGACCCCGCCTCGGACATGGCAAGCGCGCCCACATGCTCGCCCGAGACGAGACGCGGCAGGTACTCGGCGCGCTGTTCGGCCGTGCCGTTGAGGCGGATCTGGTTCACGCAGAGATTGGAATGCGCGCCATAGGACAGCGACACGGAGGCCGAGGCGCGGGCGACTTCCTCGATCGCGACGGTATGGGCCAGGTAGCCCATGCCCGCGCCGCCATATTCCTCCTCGACGGTGACACCCAGAAGACCGAGGTCACCCATCTCGCGCCACAGCTCGTTCGGAAAGGCGTTCTCCCGGTCGATCGCGGCGGCCATCGGTTTCACTCGCTCCTGCGCCCACCCGTGAACGGTCTCGCGCAGCGCGTCGACATCCTCACCAAGATCGAACCGCATGACAGCGTTGAACATGAGGACGGCCCTCCCAAGCCATTATTGAACACTTGTTCAAATCTATAGGGCCAGAGACCCCCTTCCGTCAATCGGTCTGGAACCCGGCCGCTCCGCGCAGGGTTGCATGGGAAACCTCACTCGAAAAGGATTCTTCAAATGAGCACCGAGCTGAAACAGACCTTCTGGAAACGCATGGACGATGTGACCGCGGGCCTTCTGTCCGCCGCGGGCGAGCGCCCCGTGCCGATGGCGCCCCATGCCGACAAGGATGCCGAAGTCATCTGGTTCGTCTGCCCACGCGGCTCCGCCGCCGACCGCGCCGCGCATGGCGGTGACGTCGCGACCTTCCAGGTGGCCGATCCCAAGGCGAACCTCTTTGCCAATCTCGACGGCAAGCTTTCCATCGTCGATGACAGCGACAAGCTCGACGAGATCTGGGACGCGACCGTGGCAGCCTGGTTCCCCGACGGCCGAGACGACGATTCGATCCGTCTCATCAGCTTTTCCCCCGATGACGGAGAAATCTGGGCCACCGCGAAAAGCATGGGCTTCCTTTACGAAGTTGCAAAGGCCAACGTGACGAAGGATACCCCTGACGCCGGTCAACACGGTCGGGTCGCGTTCTGATCGGAGCTTGTCGCATGTTCACCCGGCTTGCCGCCTTATGCCTCTCCCTGGCGGCAACTCCGCTCGCTGCCGAGGAGATCGGCGAGATCGGCGTCGACTGGGTGGGCAACGATATCATCGTCGAGGCAATCTCGGACCCCGATGTGGCAGGCGTGACCTGCCACATCGCCTATTTCGACCGAGGGCTGATCGACCGGCTGTCCAAGGGCAACTGGTTCGAGGATCCGTCGAACGCATCCATCTCCTGCCGCCAGACCGGCCCCATCGAGATCGGCGAGATCGACCGCAGCCCGAGCGGAGAGGACGTCTTCCGCACCTCGCGGTCCATCATCCTGAAATCGCTGCGCGTCAAACGCATTTGGGACGAAGCCAACCAGACCCTGGTCTACGTCGCCCACGCGGCGGAGCTGACCGATGGCTCGGCGAAAGTTGCGATCTCAACCGTGCCGCTCTACGCGCCGGAATGAAGCGGCGGGTCAGGCCGCCCGATCCGCGAGCGCCTCAATCTCCTCGCGCAGGATACGCGCAATGAGGCGGCAATCCTCTTCGGAAAAAGTCAGTGGCAGACGCAGGTCGAACAGACCCGCGAGCACCCTGTCTGTACGTGGCAGCGCCATCGGGGCCGCATAGCGCCAGTGCGCGTAGCGCGACGTGAAGGCGACGGGATCCTCCGCGCCGAACCACTTCATCTCGACACCGCGCGCACCGGCACGCGCGACGAGCTCCGCCGCCTTCTCCGGTGGCCAGTCAAGCGCGAGAAACTGGAAGGACGACGCGACGAATCCCTCAGCGTCGGGCCGGTGCGGCAGCGATATGCCTGGCGCGCCCCAGATCCCCGCCTCGAGCGCACGGTACCGTGCGTTCCATGCCTCGGCCCGCTCCGCCAGCCGCGAGAGCTGCGGGCGCAGGATCGCAGCGCGCAGGTTGTCCATCCGGCCCGAGACGTTCGGCACGTCGAGACGCAGCTCCTCGAAGACCTCCTTCGGCGGCGCGGCGAGATGCCGCTCATAGAGCATGTACGAGCCCGACAGGAGAATCATCCGCGCTGCGAGGTCCGCGTCGTCCGTCACCAAGAGACCCCCTTCGCCGGAATTCACGTGCTTGTAGGTCTGGGTGGAATAGCAGCCGATCGCTCCGTGCCGCCCCGAGGGCACCCCGTTCCAATGGGCCCCCATCGTGTGCGCGCAATCCTCGATGAGTGTCAAACCCTTGGCGCGGCAGAGCTCGGTCACGCGTTCCATATCGGCGATATGTCCGCGCATATGCGACAGCATCAAGACCCGCGCATCGGCGGCCTTGACCTCGAGATCGTCAAGGTCGATGACCAGATCCTCGGTCGTCTCAACGAAAAGCGGGCGCGCGCCGAGCGCCGCGATGGCTCCGGGTACGGGCGCAAGCGTGAAGGCATTGGTCAGGACCGCATCGCCCGGCCCGACGCCTGTCGCCCGCAGCGCCGCGCCCAAACCGTAGCCGCCAGAGGCAACCGCGAGACAATAGCGCGCGCCGGTCAGGGCCGCGAAATCCTGCTCGAGAAGCGCGGTCTCGCCCAGCTCTCCCTCGGCCAGATTGTAGCGGTGCAGCCGCCCGTGGCGAAGAACGTCGAGTGCGGCGGCGATTCCCTCTTCCGGGATCGCTTCTTGCTGGGTGAAATTGCCGTGGAAGGTCTCGCTCATGGCGCTCAGAACACGCGGAAACGCGCGCCCCGTCAATCGCCGAGAAGCCGCAGAGCGACGCCGGGCAATTCGTCGTAATGGCCGATGATCGCCTCGGGCTTGAGTCTGGCGATGCCCGAACCTTCCGGCCCGAAGCCCACGAGAACTGAGGCAAGGCCCGCGGCGCGCGCGGTTTCGCGGTCTGTCTCGGTGTCACCGACCAATACCGCGCGGGTCTCAGTGCCGCCTGCGCGCCGGATCGCTTCGCGCAAGGGCTCGGGATCGGGCTTGCGGACCGGCAGCGTGTCCGCGCCGATCATGGAGGCAAAAGCGTCGCGGATCTCGAGATCGGCAAGAAGCTGCTCGGCCAACCCCTCGGGCTTGTTCGTGCAGATGCCCACGCGAAACCCGCTCGTCGATAGCGCCGCCACTGCCTCCATCGCGCCGGGATAGAGCGTGGTGTGCCGTGAAATATCCGCCCCGTACGCCTCGAGGAGCCGGGGATACCATGTCTCGACCGCGTCCGGGGAATATGCGCCTTCGCGTTCAAGCCCGAGCTTCAGCATGGCGCGCGCCCCGCGAAACGCCGTGCGCGCGTCCATCTGCGGATCGAGCCGCGTCGTCGCCCCCATCTCGGAGAGGCACAGATTGGCCGCCGCGATGAGATCGCCGCTGGTATCGGCCAGCGTTCCGTCGAGATCGAATATCACGCTTCGCATTGCCCTGCTCCTTGTCACAGCCGGACACATGCCGTGATCCGTATCGCCTTGCTACCTTGGCATGAGCGGTTAAAACGGGGCCGACGTTAAAGCAAAGAGATTTTCAATGAGCATTGCCCTGGTCATTCTCGCCGCCGGGAAAGGCACGCGGATGGAATCGGACCTGCCGAAAGTGCTGCACAAGATCGGCGGCGCGCCGATGCTGCACCATGCCATGCAAGCCGGATCGAGCCTTTCGCCGGAGCGGATCATCGTCGTTGCCGGCCACGGCGCCGAAGCGGTGACGAAGGCGGCGCAGGATTACGACCCGGATTGCACCGCCGTGATCCAGTCCGAGCAGAACGGCACGGGCCATGCGGTCGATCAGGCGCGGGAGGCACTGGCCGATTTCGAGGGCGACGTGATCGTTCTCTACGGCGACACGCCCTTCATCAGCCATGAGACGCTGGAAGACATGGCGGTCGCCCGCGGCCGCGCCGATATCGTGGTTCTGGGCTTCGAAGCTGCGGACCCCGCGCGCTACGGCCGGCTCGTGGCCGAAGGGGATCGGCTCGACAAGATCGTCGAGTACAAGGATGCCAGCGAGGCCGAGCGCGCCATCACCTTGTGCAATTCGGGCGTGATCGCCGCGGATCGCAAGACCCTGTTCGAGCTGATCGGCAAGATCGGCAACGACAACGCTTCGGGCGAATATTACCTCACCGACATCGTCGGTCTCGCACGCGAGGACGGGCTGACGGCGACGGTCGTGACCTGCCCCGAGGCGGAAACGCTGGGCATCAATTCCCGCGCCGAGCTGGCCCGCGCCGAGGCGATCTTCCAGACCCGCGCCCGTGTCGAGCTGACCGGCAACGGCGTGACCATGCAGGCCCCGGACACCGTCTTCCTGAGCTTTGACACGACAATCGGGCGCGACGCGGAGATCGAGCCCAACGTCGTCTTCGGACCGGGCGTCACAGTCGAATCCGGAGCGCGGATCCGTGCCTTCAGCCATCTCGAAGGCGCGCATGTCTCGCGCGGGGCCGTGGTCGGCCCCTACGCCCGCCTGCGCCCGGGAGCGGAACTCGCCGAGGACGTGCATGTCGGCAATTTCGTCGAGATCAAGAACGCGTATCTTGGCGAGGGCGCCAAGGCCAATCACCTGAGCTACATCGGCGACGCCGATATCGGCGAGGCGGCCAATATCGGCGCGGGCACGATCACCTGCAATTACGACGGCGTCTTCAAGCACCGCACCGAGATCGGCGCACGGGCCTTCATCGGATCGAACACGATGCTGGTCGCGCCCGTGCGCGTCGGTGACGAGGCACTGACGGGCTCGGGGTCGGTCATCACCGCCGACGTGCCCGATGGCGCTCTCGCGCTGGGCCGTGCGCGGCAAGAAACGAAGACAGGATATGGCCGCAAGCTGATGGACATGCTGCGTGCCAAGAAACGCAAATTGACAGAAGGGGCATCCTGATGTGCGGGATTGTTGGCGTACTCGGCAAGCACGAGGTCGCGCCGGTTCTGGTCGAGGCGCTGCGGCGGCTCGAATATCGCGGCTATGACAGCGCGGGCATCGCAACCGTGCATGACGGCCATCTCGACCGCCGCCGCGCCGTGGGCAAGCTTGTGAACCTCTCGGACCTTCTGGTCCACAACCCCCTGCCCGGCAAGTCCGGCATCGGTCACACGCGCTGGGCGACGCATGGCTCTCCCACCGAAGTCAACGCGCATCCCCACAAGGCCGGCCCCGTCGCGGTCGTGCATAACGGCATCATCGAGAATTACCGCGAACTGCGCGAAGAGCTGACCGGCGCGGGATACGAATTCTCGACCGAGACGGACACCGAAACCGTCGCGCATCTCTGCCAGAGTTACATCGCCGCGGGCCTCAATCACGTCGAGGCCGCCGAGAAGACGCTCTCGCGGCTCGAAGGGGCGTTCGCACTCGTGTTCCTCTTTGACGGTCAGGAAGATCTTATGATCGCAGCCCGCAAAGGAAGCCCGCTCGCCATCGGGCATGGCGACGGCGAGGTCTTCGTGGGGTCCGACGCGATCGCGCTGGCCTCGCTGACCGATCAGATCACTTATCTTGACGAGGGCGATCGCGCGATCCTGACCCGCACCACCTGCGAGATCCGGGACGAAGCGGGCAACCTCGCCAATCGCCCGGTCAAGAAGGTCAATATCGCCGCCACACGGGTCGACAAGGCGGGCTACCGGCACTTCATGGCGAAGGAGATCGCCGAGCAGCCGACCGTCCTCGCCGGAGCCCTCAGCGCCTATCTCGACGGCGACGACATCGATTTCGGCGAGGCCGGGCTCGATTTCACGGGCACCGAGCGCCTGACGATGGTGGCCTGCGGCACGGCCTATTACGCGTGCCTTACGGCGAAATACTGGTTCGAGCGCCTCGCCGGGTTGCCCGTCGAGGTCGATATCGCCTCCGAGTTCCGGTACCGCGAGCCTCCGATCACGAGCGGCACCACGGCCCTCTTCGTCAGCCAGTCCGGAGAGACCGCGGACACGCTGGCCGCGCTGCGCTATTGCCGGGACAAGGCCGATCGCATCTTGTCGGTGGTTAACGTCGATGAAAGCTCCATCGCGCGGGAAAGCGATCTGGCGCTGCCGATCCATGCGGGCGTCGAAGTCGGTGTCGCATCGACCAAGGCGTTCACCTGTCAGCTCAACGTCCTCCTGCTCATGGCGATCGAGGCGGCCTTCCAGCGTGGTCGGATCACCGCGAAAGAAAAGGCCCAACATCTTGCGGACCTGCGCAGCCTGCCCGGCATTTTCAATGTCGCTCTCGAGCGCGACGAGATCATCGCCGACTCCGCCCGCGACATGGTCGAGGCGCGCGACGTGCTCTTTCTCGGGCGCGGACTGATGTATCCGCTTGCGCTCGAGGGTGCGCTGAAGCTCAAGGAAATCAGCTATGTCCACGCTGAGGCCTACGCGTCGGGAGAACTCAAGCACGGCCCCATCGCGCTGATAGACGCAAGCGTGCCCGTTGTGGTCATGGCTCCGCGCGACTCGCTTTTCGACAAGACGGTGTCGAACATGCAGGAAGTGATGGCGCGCGGTGGGAACGTTCTTCTCGTGACCGATGCAGCAGGTGCCGCGGCAGCGGGCTCCGAGGTCTGGCGCACGATCATCCTGCCGGAAGTGCCCGAGATGCTCGCGCCCCTACTCTACGCCTTGCCCGCACAGCTTCTGGCCTATCACGGCGCGGTTGCGAAGGGCACGGATGTGGATCAGCCGCGCAACCTCGCCAAGTCGGTGACGGTCGAGTAGGCCGCGCGGTCAGAGAATACGGGTCAGGGCCGACAGGAACGCGGCCACTTCGGCGCGGCTGTTGTAGTGACAGAACGACACCCGCACCGCCGCCTCGATACCGAGCGGATCGAGGATGTTCCCCGAATAATGGTCGGCCTTGCGGATATGCGTCCGGATGCCTTCGGCATTCAGCGCATCGACAATATCGGCAGCCGGAACGGTCGCATGAGCGAAGGTCACAAGTCCCTCGCGTCGGGCATTCTCCGGCCCGCCGATCACCGTGACCCCCTCCATCTCGGCAAGACCGCGCAGGTTGTCGGTCCCGTATAGCGCCGCGTTGCAGAGCATCTGCTCCTGCCCCCGGATCGCCTCTGCCGCCGCTTCGAGCCGGGCACGGGGATCGGTGTCGTCTGAAACCTCGCCGCCGAGCCAGTCGAAATAGGAAACGACATCGGACATCGTCGCATAAGCCCCGGTGTCGCGGGTGCCCAACTCCCAACCGCCCGGACCGCCGATCAGTGTGTCATGGCCGAGAGCGGCCAGCCGGTCCGATGCCCAGGCGATGCCGTATCCGTGGCGTGAGAACACCTTGTAAGGCGAGATCACGTACCCATCGACGTCAGCCGCCGACAGATCGATACCGCCGTGGCAGGCGTGCTGAATCCCGTCTACGATGATGAAAGCCTCGGGCGCGATTTTGCGGATCGCCGCCGCGATGGACGCGATATCGTTGCCGATCCCCGTCACGGGCGACGTGTGCAGGATGGTCGCAACACGCGTCTCGGCGGTCACGAGCCGGGCATAATCGTCCGCAGAGACACTGCCAGTATCGCTGTCATGCGGCACCTCGACATAGGGCCTCCCAGTCTCGGAGGCCCATCGGCGCAGGGCAGACCGCGACGCCGGATGCTCGACCGACGATCCGATCACCGAGCCGCCTTCGGGTGCCCCGAGACAGGCCTCGCGAACGAGCCGGAAAAGAAGCTCGGTGCCGCTTTCGCCGACGATCACCGCGCCGCCGGCCGCGTTGAACAAGCGCCGCACATCGGCGCGGGCCTTGTCGATCACCGCCTGAAGAGCAGCGCTCGCCGGGTTCGCGCGGCCCTGGTTGTCGGGAATCGCGGCATAGGCGCCGGACGTTTCGACGACACTTTTCAAGGTCAGCGCCCCGCCCGCATTCTCGAAAAAGATGCGCGGGCCGGTGAAAGGACAGGTGTCGACATGAGCAAACCGTTCGCGCACCTGCGCGATAAGCTGGCCGTTGGTTTCCAAGGTCAATGCGTGCTCTCCCCGTCTTCGCCCGTCGCGCGGGCCCGAAGCGCCTGATCGACCGCTTCTTCGATATCTTCGGGATTGTCCGACGGAACCGCGTAGCTGCCGGAGAACCATTTCGACAGGTCCACATCCGCGCAGCGCCGCGAACAGAACGGGCGGTATTTCGGATCCGTCTCGTTTTTGCAGATCGGACAGCTCATCGCAGGATCTCCGTCAGCGCGATCCGGTCGCGCTTGCGTTGCAGCTCTATATTCCCCATTGGCGTCCAGCCGACGAAATTCGTCTCTACCGGATCAGCCCGGAGCGCGGCGCGCAAGACCTGCTCGATTTGCCGGCGCTCTTTCTTGGGGAAGGGCGCAGGGTCGATGACGATCACGCCGCCCAGACCGCGAACGCGCAACTGACGCGGCAGATCACGCAGCGCGGCGATCGTGGCTTTGAGCCCGGCCGCGGGGGAGGTATCCCCGCCGGTATTCACGTCGACCGCGACGAGCGCCCGCGTCTCCTCGACTGCCATGCTCGCACCGCCGCCCAAGGGCACGATGGGCGAGGACAGCGCCTCGATCGCCTCGAGCGCGCCCGTTGCTTCCAGAGCTTCGGGCCCGCGCTCAACACTCGCTGGCACCGTCCATTCCCGCCACGCCCGCGCTTCCGGGCCGTCGCCTTCGACCAGAAGCTCGGCCCCCCGGCTCTTGTCCGCCATCACGCTCTCGGCGAGGGTACGCATCTCTGCGATATCCTCCGCGATGGTGGCCTCATCGGCACCGTCGCACGACGAGCGCAGGATCAGCCCGTATTCCGAGCCCTCCATCAATTCGTGCGCGATCTCGAGAAGCGCATCGCGCAGATCGTCGTCCTTGATCTGCCGCGAGACATTGAGCCCCGGCGCTTCCGGCGTCACGATGGCATAACGGCTCTTGAAAAGGATCTTGTGCGTCACCGGAACCGCCTTGCCCGGCTCGGCATGGCTCGTGACCTGCACAAGGAGTGTCTCGCCGGGAGAGATGCCCTTGATCTGGCGCAGATAGACCGGCCCGTCCGGCGTCTCGAGGAAGATGCCGCCCTGCCCTTTCATCGGCCGTCCCGCCACGGCGCGGTAGATCGCGCCCGGCACTGGGCCGTCATGGGCCACGAACAGATCGTCGAGCTTTCCGTCCTTCATCAGCGCCGCCGCCTCGCGGCCCGCGATCTCGCCCAGAACGATGGTTGCGCCTTTCATGATCTGCGTCCTTTCCAGACGGGTATGCCAGCGGCTGCCAGAAGCTGCGCGGTCTCGGCAAGCGGCAGCCCCACCACCGCTGTGAATGAGCCGGAGATCCACGGGATCAACGCCCCAGCCGGCCCCTGGATGCCATATCCGCCCGCTTTTCCCTGCCAATCGCCGGTTGCGAGATAGCCCTGAATTTCCTCTTCGGAGAGCCGCTTCATCTTCACTTGCGTGACCACGTCCCGCTCCCAAAGCTCCGTCCCGCGGCGCACGGCGACAGCGGTAATGACGCGGTGTCGGCGCCCCGACATGGCTCTGAGGAAGGCCTCGGCCTCGCCGGCATCTTCAGGCTTGCCGAGGATTCGCCGCCCAATCGCGACGGTGGTATCGGCGGAGAGCACCACGTCCTCGGCCTCGGCCGTCACAGCCTCGGCCTTTTCGCGCGCCATGCGAATACAGTAAGGACGCGGCAACTCACCCTTGCGGGGCGTTTCGTCGATATCGGGCGGGCGCACGTCGTCGGCCACGAGCCCCAGCTCGGCCAGCAGATCGCGCCGGCGCGGGCTTCCCGATCCCAGAATGAGTGCCATATCCCTGCTCCCGACATGAAAGAGGGGCCCGAAGGCCCCCTTTTCGCCTGCGTCGCCGCAGCTTACTTGAAGCGGTAGTTGATCCGGCCCTTCGTCAGATCGTAGGGCGTCATTTCTACCTGAACCTTGTCGCCAGCCAGAACGCGGATGCGGTTCTTGCGCATCTTGCCTGCCGTGTGTGCGATGATCTCATGGCCGTTTTCAAGCTCGACCCGGAACGTCGCATTCGGCAGGAGTTCCTTCACGACACCGGGAAATTCGAGCGTATCTTCCTTGGCCATGGTCTCTCCTGAATTGCGTCTTTGCACGAAAGAGGCTGCCCCCAATCATGCGATGCATGTAAATGGTCCGGTTCGGGCGCTTTTTCAAGGGCCAATATGGCGCAGGTCAATCCGGGCGGGCACGCCGTCGCGTCCTGCCTGGTCATTCCAATGGGCCCGGTTGAGAACTCCGCCATCGGCCCGGACATGAGTGATCGCGTCCACGTCAATCTCCGCGAAGGTCCAGCCGGCCGCGTCGAGCCTGCCTTCGGCCAGAACGCCCGTCGCCGGGAAGCCGGTATCGGGCGGACCGAAGACGCCGCCCGCCCCGCAATTGGTATCCACCGCCTCCGACCAGGCCGCATCGCCCACGGTCGAGGACATCACGCTCACGCATTGCGCCTCGAGCGCGCGCGCCATCGCACCGATACGGACCCGCGAATATCCGGCCCGCGCCTCGGTGCAGGAGGGCACGAGCAGGATCTCGGCCTCCGACAGCGCCCGGCCCAGAAGGGGATATTCGCTGTCATAGCAGATGAGGATGCCAATCTTGCCCAACGCGGTCTCGAAGAGCCGCAGCGGCCCGCCGCCCACGACGCCCCAATCCTCGCGCTCGAAGCGCGTCATGATCTGCTTGTCCTGGTGCCCCGACATGCCATCGGGCGTAAAAAGCCATGCGCGGTTGACCGGGCGCTTTCCGATCTCGGTATCGAACACCGTCGCGGAAGCGCCAAGAATGTGGACCCCATGGCGAGCCGCCAGTTCGGCGTGCAGGGCATTCGCCTCGGGCATCCGGTCCGAGACGGCGTGAAGCGACTTCTCGAGATCGCCCGCAACATCGAGCCCCGCCAACGTTGCAAGCTCCATCGCGCCGTATTCGGGAAAGACAAGCAGGTCCGCGCCCTGCCCGGCCGCGTCCGCCACCCAGGACGAGAGCTTGGCCTCGTATGCCGCCCAGTTCGGCAGGATATCGAGCGGATAGGCGGCGGCGGCGACTTTGAATGTCATTTCGTCAGACCTGGAAGGCGTCCGCCCAGTCGGGATGGCGGCGACGCTGCGCGTTCACGAACGGACAAAGCGGCACGATCTTCACGCCCTCGGCGCGCGCATCCTCGACGAGCCGTTCGACCAGCGCCTGCCCTGCCCCGGTCCCGCGCATCGCGTCCGGCACCCCCGTGTGGTCGGCGATGATGAGCGTTGGCGAGGAGATCGAATAGGTCAGCTCCGCCTCCGCGCCGTTCCGGCGGATCACGTAGCGGCCGCGGCTGCCCTCGACCTCGCGGGTGATGTCGAACTCAGTTGACAATGGTGGCTTCGGTCGCGGCGCGGATATCGTCCTCGCTGACACCATCCGCGGTCTCGACGATCTTCAGCCCGCCCTCGACCACGTCCAGAACACCAAGATTGGTGATGACGCGATTGACGACGCCGGTACCGGTGAGCGGCAGCGTGCATTCCTTCAGCAGCTTGGACTCGCCGGCCTTGTTCTGGTGATCCATCACCACGACGACCCGCTGCACTCCCGCAACGAGGTCCATCGCGCCGCCCATGCCCTTCACGAGCTTGCCCGGGATCATCCAGTTCGCGAGATCGCCGTTCTCGGCGACTTCCATCGCGCCCAGGATCGCCATCGCGATCTTGCCGCCCCGGATCATGCCGAAGGAGGTCGCGCTGTCGAAATAGGAGGTGTGCGGCAGCTCGGTGATCGTCTGCTTGCCGGCGTTGATAAGGTCGGGATCGGCTTCTCCCTCAACCGGGAAAGGCCCCATTCCGAGCATGCCGTTCTCCGATTGCAGGGTGACGTTCACGCCTTCGGGGATGTAATTCGGCACGAGCGTCGGGATGCCGATGCCGAGATTGACATAGGTGCCGTCTTCCAGCTCCTGCGCGGCGCGGGCCGCCATCTGCTCACGATCCCAAGGCATGTGTCACTTTCCTTCCTGAAGCGTATCGTAGGGGTCCATCGGCACGTCGATCATGACGATCGTTCCGGCCGCGCCCCGCACGACGTTGATGGTTGCATCGAGGCCGTCCAAGAGGGACGAAATCAGCCGTCCGCCCACCGTCGTCGTCGAGGGCCAGTTGATATTCTGCGGGATGCCGACGCCGTCATCGGCGATCAGGAACCGCAAGCCGCCCGCCGCAAGCTGCGTCGCCCGGAGCTCGATATACCCGCTGTCGAGCCCGTCGAAGGCATGGCTGAACGCGTTCGAGAGCGCCTCGGAGAGAACGAGGCTCAGCCGCACGGAAGCATCGAGGCTCACGTGCAATCTCTCGAGTTGTTGGGAAAACCGGATGCCGGGGCGACTTTCGTTATAGGTCACGTTCGCGGCGACCCGCGTCATCAGCGAGCCGAAATCGATCTGGCTGTCACCGCCCGACAATTCGGACGCCTGAAGCTCCTCGTAGACGAGTTGCAGGCAGTCGAGCCGGCGCGGCAAGGCCTCGATCTCGTGCACCGGGTCGACCTGGCTACGGCCCGGATTGGGATGCGAGATCGACGCGAGTATCAGAGACAGGTCTTCCTGAACGCGCGAGCGGATCACCTCGAAGGACCGGTCCAGATGCTCGTGCGAATGCGCGGGATCGCGCAGCTCTTTCTGAAGACCGAGGAAATAGAGCGGCTTGCCATCATCATTGGTGATCGGCGCGATCACCAGACGGTTCGTGAAAGGCTCTCCGGACGCGCGGTAGTTCAGAATGTCGACCGACACGTCACGACCATTCTCCACGGCGGCCCGGACCCGATCCACGTCTTCCTTGCGGGTGCGTTGACCCTGCAGGAAGCGGCAGTTCCGCCCGATCACCGAAGAACGGTTGTAGCCCGTGACACGCTCGAACGCCTCGTTCACGTAAACGATCGGATTGTCGGGCGCATTGGGGTTGGTGATGACCATTGCGACCGAAAGGCGCGCGAATCCCGCCAGGGCGGCCCTGTCGTCCAGAACCGCGCTGAGGTTGCGAGACGTGGTCTGGGCCCCGCTCACCAAATCAGGCTGCCGACCGCGTGGTCAGCTTCTCGATGCGCTTTTCATGCTCGCCCTGGATGATGCGATGCACGTAGACGCCCGGCAGATGGATGTGATCGGGGTCGAGTTCGCCCGGCTCGACGATCTCTTCGACCTCCATGACGCAGACCTTGCCGCACATGGCCGCCGGCGGATTGAAATTGCGCGCGGTCTTGCGAAAAATACAATTGCCGGTCGTGTCGGCCTTCCACGCCTTCACGATAGACAGATCGGCGAAGATCCCACGCTCGAGAATGTAGGTCTCGCCGTCGAATTCCTTGTGTTCCTTGCCCTCGGCGATCTGGGTGCCGACACCGGTCTTGGTGTAGAAACCCGGAATACCCGCGCCGCCGGCGCGCATCCGCTCGGCGAGCGTGCCTTGCGGGTTGAATTCGAGCTCGAGTTCCTCGGAGAGATACTGGCGCATGAATTCGGCATTCTCGCCAACATAGGACGACATCATCTTTCTGACCTGCTTGGTCTGCAAAAGGATGCCGATGCCGAAATCGTCAACGCCCGCATTGTTCGAGGCGAAGGTCAGATCCTTCACGCCCGCATCGCGGATCGCCGAGAGAAGCAGCTCGGGAATGCCGCAGAGACCGAACCCGCCGGCCGCGATCAGCATGCCGTCATGCAATAGCCCATCAAGCGCTTCCGCCGCGGATCCGTAGATTTTCTGCATCTCTGTCATCCCTCCGAGCCGTGTTGTGTGGGAGTCTTGGCGCTCCACCGAAAGAGAGTCAATGCGAGCAGGCCCGCCGCCGCTCGGCGGACGCGCGCTGCATTATGGAATGCTGTGAACCCCCGGCCATGACCGGGGACATGAGCATTATTTCTTCGCAGCGCTCTTCGCGGTCGATTTCTTGGCGGCGGGTTTCTTGGTCGCGGGCTTTTTAGCGGCAGCCTTCTTGGGAGCGGCTTTCTTCTTGCCGCCCTTCTTGGCCTGCTTCTCCGCGATGAGCTCGACCGCCATCTCCATCGTCACGGCGTCGGGTTCGACATCCTTGGGCAAAGTCGCGTTGACCTTTTCCCATTTGATGTAGGGGCCGTAGCGCCCGTCCATGACGTTGACCGGACCGCCGTCCTCGGGATGCTCGCCAAGCTCTTTCAGCGGCTTGGCTGCTGCCCGCCCGCCGCCGCGCTTGGCAGCCTTTTCGGCCAGCACATCGACCGCCCGGTTGATGCCGATCTCGAAGACCTCGTCGACCTCCTTGAGGTTGGCGTAGAGCTTGTTGTGCTTCACGAACGGGCCATACCGCCCGATCCCGGCTTCGATGGGCTCGCCATCCTCGGGATGCTTGCCGACCTCGCGCGGTAGCGACAGAAGCGTCAGCGCCTTTTCGAGATCCATGTCATCCGGCGACCATCCCTTCGGCAGGGAGGCGCGCGGCGGCTTCTTGTTTTCTTCGGTCACCTCGCCGCGCTGGACGTAAGGTCCGAACCGGCCCGAGCGCAGCGAAATCTCGTCGCCGTTATCCTCGCCGAGAATGCGGTCGCCTTGCTCCGCCGCATCACCGCCGATGGGGCGCGTATAGCGGCATTCGGGATAGCGCGAGCAGCCCACGAAGCCGCCCGAACGCGATGTCTTGAGATGCAGTTGCCCCTCGCCGCAGAGCGGGCAGATGCGCGGATCAGAGCCATCCTCTTTCGGGGGATAAAGCTGCGGCGCCAGCGCGTCGTCGAGCACGTCCAGCACCTCGGCGATGCGAAGCTCGGACGTCTCCGCGATCGCGGCGGAGAAGTCGCGCCAGAACTTCGACAGAAGCTCCTTGTAGTCGCGCTGTCCGGCGGAGACGTCATCCAGCTCTTCCTCGAGCGCGGCGGTGAAATCGTATTCCACGTAGCGCTTGAAGAAGTTCAGAAGGAAGATCGTCACGATCCGGCCCTTGTCCTCGGGAAAGAGCCGGTTCTTGTCCTTGCGGACATATTCTCGGTCCTGGATCGTCGAGATCACCGAGGCATAGGTCGAAGGCCGGCCGATCCCGAGCTCTTCCATCTTCTTGACGAGCGTCGCCTCGGTGTAGCGCGGCGGCGGCTGGGTGAAGTGCTGCTCGGGGGTGACGCCGCGCTTCTCGGCGGGCTCGCCTTCTGAAATCTGCGGCAGGCGCTTGTCGTCGTCATCGACGACATCGTCCCGGCCCTCTTCGTAGACGCGCAGGAAGCCGTCGAACAGGACGACCTGTCCGGTGGCGCGCAGGCCCACCTGCTGGTCCTGGCTGCCGATCTCGACCGTGGTGCGTTCGAGCCGCGCGGCCTCCATCTGACAGGCGAGCGTGCGCTTCCAGATCAGGTCGTAGAGCTTCTTCTGATCCGCGTCGCGAAGGCCAAGGCTGCCGGCATCCTTGGTCATGTCGGTCGGCCGGATGCACTCATGCGCCTCCTGCGCGTTCTTTGCCTTGTTCTTGTACATGCGCGGGCTGGAGGGGACGTATTCCGCGCCGTAGCGATCCTTGATCGCATCCCGCGCCGAGTGAACGGCTTCGGCGGCCATGTCGATCCCGTCGGTCCGCATGTAGGTGATGTGACCGGCCTCGTAGAGCCGCTGCGCAGTCGACATGCACATCTTCGCGCCCATGCCGAATTTGCGGCTCGCCTCCTGCTGGAGCGTCGAAGTCATGAAGGGCGCGGAAGGGTTGCGGCTTGCGGGTTTCGCTTCAACCGAAGTGATCTTCAGATCGCGCGACGTGATCGCCTGAACGGCCATCTCGGCCTGCGTCTCGTTCTCGAGATCATAGCGGTCGAGCTTCTTGCCCGCGAGCGTGGTCAGCCGCGCCTCGTATTCCTGGCCGCGCGGTGTCGCGAGCAGAGCCTTGACCGACCAGTATTCACGGGCGCGGAATGCCTCGATCTCCATTTCGCGCTCGACGACGAGACGCAGGCAGACCGACTGAACGCGGCCAGCCGAGCGCGCGCCCGGCAGTTTCCGCCAGAGCACCGGCGAGAGATTGAACCCCACGAGATAATCGAGCGCCCGGCGCGCGAGATAGGCCTCGACGAGCGGCGCGTCGATCTCGCGCGGGTTCTGCATCGCTTCGGTCACCGCCTGCTTGGTGATCGCGTTGAAGGTCACGCGGCTGACCGCCGTGTCCTTCTTGATCGAGCGGCGTTTGGTCAGCGCCTCCTTGAGATGCCATGAGATCGCCTCGCCTTCTCGGTCGGGGTCAGTGGCGAGGATCAGGGAATTGTCGGTCGCCAGCGCGTCCGCGATGGCCTTCACGTGCTTCTTGGAATCGCTCGCGACTTCCCAGGTCATGTCGAAATCGTGCTCGGTATCGACCGAGCCGTCTTTCGGAGGCAGGTCTCGCACGTGTCCGTAAGAGGCGAGCACCGTGTAGTCGGATCCCAGGTACTTGTTGATCGTCTTGGCTTTGGCCGGGGACTCGACAACGACAACAGGCATCTGGAACGGACCTTCTTTAAAACTGCAGGCGATATGGCCGGGCAGCATGTGTGGTGCAAGATGTGATTGTCAATCAAGCCGGGAAATCGGCGACGTCTCGGACCCGCGCGTTCAGAACCTGCCGCGTTGCACGAAAAAAGGCCCGACGCCGCGACGGCACCGGACCTTTCCTCGCGTCGGGATGCGACGCGATTGGAGCTCAGTCTTCCTCGACCGGATAGGTGTTCACCACGGTCCAGTCGGGCTCGACCACGGTGCCGTCCTTGGCGAGGATCGGATCGTAGGCGAGTTCGACGGCATAGAATTCTCCGCCGCCGCAAGCAGCCAGAAGCGTCAGCGGGAGCGCCAGAAGCGCGATACGGGGCAGTCTCATGATAAAATCCTTATCGTTCAGGCAAAGGTTGACCGTCATTCTCACCTGAAAAACCTAGCCAATGAACACAACCGATCAAGAAGATTCACGATTTCGCTGTTGCGCCTTTGTAACGTCGGCCTACCCGACAAGCGCCAGGAACCCGCCTGGCGCGCGCCTTACCCGGCCCTCCAGTTCGAGATCTGTGAGGATCGGTGCGACCTGACCGGCGGGGCGCGCGAGATCCCTCAACAGCTGATCCTCGGTAACCGGAGAGGGGCCGAGCCGGGCCAGGATCTGCCGGTGGAGATCCAAGGTGCCGGGATCGAGCTGGGCCGGCTTCATTTGCCGTGGCGCAGACTGCCGTTCCTGCGCGGCGGGCCCTCTCTCGCCGGTCGGCATCGCCGAGATCGCCTCGATCACATCCTCCGGCCCGCGTACCAGGGCCGCGCCGTCCCGAATAAGCATGTTGCATCCCGCGGCCCGCGCATCGAACGGATGGCCCGGGACAGCCAGCACCTCGCGCCCTTGGTCGAGCGCGGTGCGCGCGGTGATCAGGGAGCCCGACTTCGCCGCCGCTTCCACCACGACGACAGCGCGGGCAAGGCCCGAGATGAGGCGATTGCGCGCGGGAAAGTGCCGCGCCTGCGGCGCCAGCCCCATCGCCTGCTCGCTGATCCGCAAGCCGCCCGCGCCGGGTATGTCCTGCGCGAGTTGCGCGTTCTCCTGCGGGTAAAGCACATCGACGCCGCCGCCCATCACGCCGATCGTGCCGGTTTTCAGCGTCGCCTTGTGGGCCTCCGCATCGATGCCGCGCGCAAGACCGGAGACCATGACGTAGCCCGCCTCGCCCAGCCCCGCGGCAAGCGCGCGCGCCATACGCAGACCAAGCGACGAGGCGTTGCGTGCACCGACCACGGCGATCATCGGACGTGCGAGGCAAGCCGGATCGCCCACCGCCCAGAAAAGCGGCGGTGCGTCGGAAAGATCGCAGAGCGCTTCGGGATATTCGGCCTCGCCCCGGCAGATGAGCCGGGCGCGATGAGTGCGGGCCAGCTTCATTTCAGCGGCGACGATACGTTCGGGACAGATCTCGTAGCCGGAGACTCCGGCCTTGGCGGCGATCTCGGGCAATGCGCCCAGTGCGGCGCGGGCAGTCCCGTGTTCGGCCATGAGGCGGTAGAAGGTCGCCACCCCGACACGCCGCGAGCGCAAGAGACGGAGCCAGTCGAATCGGTCGTCTTCCGTCCTGGGTGGGAGTAGGGGGTGAGTGGAAGAAGGTGATTCCTCGGCCATTCGCCAACCCCGTCTGCTTGCTGAGCAAGGAGTAGCGCGCCGAGGGTTAAAAGCTGGTTAAGACGCTCAAGATCCCGAGCCGCCGACGGTCAGTCCGCCGATCAGAACGCTCGGCTGACCGACGCCTACGGGCACCCACTGCCCCTGCTTGCCGCAATTGCCCATGCCGGGATCGAGCGCCATGTCGTCGGCCAGCCCGCGAATCTGCTGGAGCGCCGTCGCGCCGTCGCCGATCAGCGTCGCGCCTTTGACCGGCGCGCCGACCTTGCCGTCCTTCACCCGGTAAGCCTCGGTGCAGGAGAAGACGAACTTGCCGCTCGTGATGTCCACCTGTCCGCCGCCGAACCCGGTTGCGTAGATGCCATCCTTCAACTCCGCCACGAGATCGTCTTTCGTAGCCGAGCCGCCGAGCATGTAGGTATTGGTCATCCGTGGCATCGGAATATGCGCGTAGCTCTCGCGTCGGCCGTTGCCGGTAGGCTCCACACCCATGAGCCGCGCATTCTGGCGGTCCTGCATGTAGCCCACCAGGATCCCGTCCTCGATGAGCACGTTCCGCGCCGAAGGCGTGCCCTCGTCGTCGATGGTGATCGAGCCGCGCCTGTCGGGCATCGTGCCGTCGTCGAGCACGGTCACGCCGGGTGCCGCAACCCGCTGCCCCATCAGGCCCGCGAAAGCGGAAGAGCCCTTACGATTGAAATCCCCCTCAAGCCCGTGACCCACGGCCTCATGCAGAAGAATGCCCGGCCAACCGGGGCCAAGCACGATATCGAAGGTTCCCGCGGGCGCGGCCTCGGCCGAGAGATTGACGAGCGCGATCCGAAGCGCCTCCCGCGCCTTGGCTTCCCAATCCTCGCGCGCGACGAGGCCATCCAGAAGAACACGTCCGCCGCCGCCTGCGGTGCCGCTCTCGCGGCGGCCGTTCTCTTCGACGATCACGGAGACGTTGAGCCGCGTCATGGGCCGCGTGTCGGAAACGAGGCTGCCATCGGCCCTCATGATCGTGACTTCCTGCAGCGACGCCGCGAGGCTCGCGGAGACCTGCACGACACGGGCATCGAGATCGCGCAGGAAGGCGTCGATCTCGCGCAGCGTGTCGAGCTTGGCCGCGAAGGGCAGGCCCGCGATCGGATCGGCATCCGTATAAAGACGACGATTCGTTTGCACCGGACCGGGCGACATGACGCCGCCGCCATCCCCCACGGCGAGCCGCGCGGTCTCGCTCGCGCGGCGCAGCGCCGCCTCGGAAATTTCGGTTGAATGGGCGTAGCCGGCCACCTCGCCCTTCACCGCGCGCAGGCCAAATCCCTCTGACGCATCGTAATTGGCGGTCTTCACCCGACCATCGTCGAAGAGCACGCTTTCACTGCGCTTGCGCTCGAAAAACAGCTCTCCGTCCTCGGCCCCGTCGAGCGTGTGGCGCAGAATATCCCGCGCGGTGTTGGCGTCCATGTGGGTTTCGAGGGGGCGGAAAGGCGCGTCGGTCATGAAGGCTCCGGTCGGAAGGTCGGGGACAAGCGGCTGTTTGCCGCAAGGATGCGGCTTTACTCCGTGTGCAAGAATATGGTTTTAACCGGCCTCGAAACAACGGGGGAATCCGTGCGGCGCCCTTCACAGCCGCCTTGCCCTCGACCCGGCCTTACGCGAACGACGACAACCACCAGGTGTTACATGCGACTCAAGACGATGATTGCGGGCATGATCCCGGCATTTCTCTCGGCTCCGGCCTTCGCCCAGAGCGATGAGGTGATCGGCGCTCCCGTCAATGGCGGCATGGGCTTTCAGCCTGCGGCGACGGAACTGGCCCGCGACCTGCAATGGCTCGACGGAATGATCACGGTCATCATCGCAGCCACAACGCTGTTCGTCCTTGGCCTCATGATCTGGTGCATCGTGCGCTACAATCAGCGGTCCAATCCCAAGGCGGCCAGCTTCACCCACAACACGCCCGTGGAGATCGCCTGGACGATCGTACCGATCCTGATCCTTGTGTTCATCGGCTCCTTCTCGCTGCCGACGCTGTTCAAACAGCAGGAAATCCCGGAAGGCGACGTCGTTATCAAGGCCACGGGTTACCAGTGGTACTGGGGCTATGAATATATCGGCGAGGACTTTTCCTTCGACAGCTACATGATCGGCTCCCCCGCGACCGGCGGCGACAACCGCTACACCGACGAAGTCGAGGCACAGCTGACCGAAGCGGGCTACGAGCCCGAGCATTTCCGCCTCGCCACCGACACGCAGGTGGTCGTGCCCGTGGGCCAGACCATCGTTATGCAGGTGACCGCCGGCGACGTGATCCACTCCTGGACGATTCCGGCCTTCGGCGTGAAGCAGGACGGCGTTCCGGGCCGCCTCGCGGAGTTGTGGTTCACCCCCGAGCAGGAAGGCATCTACTTTGGCCAGTGCTCGGAGCTTTGCGGCATCGCGCATGCCTACATGCCGATCACCGTCAAAGTGGTCAGCGAGGAAGAATACGCCGAATGGCTGACCCAGATGAAAGAGGAATACGCCTCGAACGACGCGCCTCGCGCCGTCGAAGTCGCCTCGGCCGAGTGATCGCAGTACCGGGCGGCCGGATGACGGCCGCCTGCCCTTCCCCAAGCTAACTCCCGTGATGCCTGCATGACCGATGTCAGCCTCCAGACCTTCGACGAGCACGAGCCGCAATTCGGCGATTATTTCGCGCTGCTGAAGCCGCGCGTGATGACGCTTGTCGTGTTCACGGCATTTGTCGGGCTTCTGGCCGCGCCGGTCGCGCTGCACCCCTTCGTCGCCTTCTGCGCGATCCTGTTCATCGCCATCGGGGGCGGCGCGTCGGGGGCGCTCAACATGTGGTGGGACGCGGATATCGACGCGGTGATGCGTCGGACCGCAAAGCGCCCCGTTCCCTCGGGCCGGGTCAAGGGCGACGAGGCTCTGGCCATAGGGCTTGCCCTTTCGGCCTTCTCGGTCGTCTTCCTCGGCCTTGCGACGAATTGGTTCGCAGCGGGCCTCCTGGCGTTCACGATCTTCTTCTACGCCGTCGTCTACACCATGTGGCTCAAGCGCACGACACCGCAGAACATCGTCATCGGCGGCGCGGCCGGCGCATTCCCTCCGATGATCGGCTGGGCCGCTGCGACCGGCGGCGTGTCCGTCGAAAGCATCCTGATGTTCGCGCTCATCTTCATGTGGACACCCCCGCATTTCTGGGCGCTCGCACTCTTCATGCGCTCCGACTACGACGATGCCGGCGTTCCGATGCTGACCGTGACGCATGGCCGCCCGGCAACGCGCCGCCACATCCTTGTCTATACCGTGCTTCTGGCAGCCCTTGCCCTTGCAATGGGCCTGACATCCGCTGGCGGTCCGATCTATCTCGCAACGGCACTGGTGCTGAACGCGATGTTCCTGAAGGGCGCGGTCGAGATCTGGCGCCGCGACGAGGTCATGGCCGAGGCGGACAATTACGGCGTCGAGAAGCGCTTCTTCAAGCTCTCGCTTCTCTACCTCTTCGCCCATTTCGGCGCGATCCTCGCCGATCGGGCGCTCGAGACGCTGGGCTTTGGCTTCGGAGGTCTGTTATGAGCCTGATCCGCAAGCACGAAATGCATGAGCGCCGCTTCAGCCGGAACCTTGGGGTCGGCCTGACGCTCACCGCGCTCATCGCGATCATCTTCGGCCTCACGATGGTGAAGGTGACCAACGACGATTTCTCGCTGAGCGGAAGTGGCGTGCCCACGCAGACTGAGGAGGCGAACTGATGGCGATGGACCAAAAGAACAAGACCCTCTTGCAGCTTGTGGGTGTCGTGACCTTCATGGGCGCGATGGCCTGGGCCTCGGTGCCTCTTTACAACTGGTTCTGCGCCGTCACCGGCTATGGCGGCACGACCGGTGTCGCGGAAGCCGGGAGCGACCGTGTTCTCGACCAAGAGATCACCGTGCGCTTCGATGCCAATACCGAGGCGGGCATGGGCTGGGAATTCAAGCCCATGCAGACCGAAATGAAGGTCAAGATCGGCGAAGACGGACTTGCCTTCTATGAGGCCTACAATCCGACCGACAAACCGATTGCCGGCCAGGCAGGCTACAACGTGGCGCCCTTCATCGCGGGCGGCTTTTTCGAAAAGGTGCAGTGCTTCTGCTTCACCGAGCAGGTCCTGATGCCCGGCGAGCGGGTCGAGATGCCGGTGAACTTCTTCGTCGATCCCGATATCGCCGACGACGCGGATGCGAAGCACCTCAAGCACATCACGTTGTCCTACACGTTCTACGAGATCGATATGCCCGAAGAGGTGCAGGCCGAGCTCGACGCCGGTACGGACACCACAACCACAGTCAACTAAGCGGGAGCGAGCGAGGGAACCGAAATGGCGCACGCAAAGAACCACGATTACCACATCCTGTCGCCCTCGATCTGGCCGTTCCTCGGCGCGGTCGCGGGCTTCATCATGCTGTTCGGCGCTGTCCTCTGGATGAAGGACATGGGCCCCTGGGCGTTCCTCATCGGCTTCGTCGGCGTGCTATATGTCATGTTCGGCTGGTGGTCGGACGTCGTCGCCGAAAGCCAGGTCGGCGATCACACGCCGGTCGTGCAGATCGGCCTGCGCTACGGCTTCATCCTCTTCATCATGTCCGAGGTGATGTTCTTCTTCGCCTGGTTCTGGTCCTTCTTCAAACACGCGATGTACCCGATGGGCCCGAACTCGCCCGCCGAGGACGGCGTCTGGCCGCCCGCGGGAATCGAGACCTTCGACCCCTGGCATCTGCCGCTCATCAACACGCTGATCCTGCTCTGCTCCGGTGCGGCGGCGACCTGGGCGCACCATGCCCTCGTGCATGAGAACAACCGCCAGGACATGAAGAACGGCCTGATCCTCGCAGTGGTGCTCGGCCTGATTTTCACGGTGTTCCAGGCTTATGAGTACAGCCACGCGGCCTTCGGCTTCTCTGGCAACATCTACGGCGCGAACTTCTTCATGGCGACGGGCTTTCACGGCGCGCACGTGATAATCGGCACGATCTTCCTGTTCATCTGCCTCCTGCGGTTGATGCGCGGGCATTTCACCCAGAACAAGCATGTCGGCTTCGAGGCCGCTGCCTGGTACTGGCACTTCGTCGACGTAGTCTGGCTCTTCCTCTTCGCAGCCGTCTACGTCTGGGGCGGCTGACAACGCCTGCATAGAAACTGGACAACGCCCGCTGGACCTTCGGCGGGCGTTTTTCATTGGAGCGACGCAACCGAACGGCGAGCGATCGCAGACCCTCGGAACCATCATGGACCATGGTCCGAGGGCGGAAATCACCGGCGACACCTGCGCGCTGCGACGCCAAGCCATACGCGGGCGGATTGAACCCGGCCGCGTCACCGGCTAGAGCAACGCGGACCAAACCGACCGGAGCCTCGTGCCGCCCGTGAAACGACTTCTCGCCCCGCTGATCTTTGGCCTCGCCGGATGCGCGATCCTGATCGCGCTTGGCGTATGGCAGGTGCAGCGTCTGGCCTGGAAGGAAGGGATCCTCGCCGAGATCGAGGCGAAGATCGACGGCGCAGCCGAGCCCCTGCCCGACGTAGTCTCGCCATCCGAGCAAAGGTACCAGCCCGTCGCCTTGTCAGGCGAGATCGGCGCAGGCGAGCTGCACGTGCTCGTCTCCGTGAAACAGCGCGGTGCGGGCTATCGGATCATTGCGCCCTTCACGACCGATGCGGGACGGCAGATTCTGCTGGATCGGGGCTACGTCGAGAACGAGGCTAAGACGTCCGAGCGGCGGATCGGCGAGACGGAGGTGACCGGCAACCTGCATTGGCCGGACGACCGCACCTCGTCGACGCCTCGGAATGATGTTGAGGGCAACACATGGTTCGCCCGCGATATCGGCCCGATGGCCGAGGCGCTCGGGACAGAGCCCCTCCTCGTGATCGCGCGAAGCGAGACGCCGCCCGCGCCCGGCATCACGCCGCTTCCGGTCTCGACAGAGGGTATCCCGAACAACCATCTGCAATACGCGATCACCTGGTTTTCGCTTGCCGCCATCTGGGCGGTGATGACCGGGCTCTACATCCGCCGCAGCCGTGCGGCCGAGAAAGGCACAGTGACATGAACTACGTCTCGACACGGGGGAAGGCCCCGGTTCTTGGCTTCGAGGAGACGATGCTGTCCGGTCTCGCGCGCGACGGCGGCCTCTACGTGCCCGAGACCGTGCCGCAAATGTCCGCCGGAGACATCCGCGCGTTGCATGGCCTGCCCTATGAAGAGGTCGCCTTTCGCGTGATGCGTCCCTTCGTGGCGGACGCGTTCGACGACGACACGTTCGGCAGCCTCATCGAGAACGCTTATCGCGGGTTCGGCCATGTCGCCCGCGCGCCGCTGGTGCAACTCGCCCCGGGGCATTTCCTCGCCGAGCTCTTCCACGGGCCGACGCTCGCCTTCAAGGACTTCGCGATGCAGCTCATCGGGCAGATGTTCGAGGAGGCGCTGAAGCGGCGGGGCGACCGCGTGACAATCGTGGGCGCGACCTCGGGAGATACCGGCTCCGCCGCGATCGAGGCGTTCCGGGGGCTCGATGCGGTCGACGTCTTCATCCTCTACCCGCACGGGCGCGTCTCCGAAGTGCAGCGGCGGCAGATGACGACGCCGGTCGAAGAGAACGTTCACGCCATCGCGCTCGACGGGCATTTCGACGATTGCCAGGCACGTCTGAAGGACATGTTCAACCATTTCGAGTTCCGCGACGAGGTTCGGCTCGCGGGTGTCAATTCGATCAACTGGGGCCGGGTGCTGGCGCAGGTTGTCTACTACTTCTCCTCGGCCGTGGCGCTCGGCGCGCCGGAGCGCAGCGTCAGTTTCACCGTGCCAACCGGCAATTTCGGCGACATCTTCGCAGGCTACATCGCCAAGCGCATGGGCCTGCCGATCGACAAGCTGGTCGTGGCCACGAACCAGAATGACATTCTCGACCGCTGCCTGCGCTCGGGCGCCTACGAGACGGCGGGCGTCGCGCCGTCGA
Source organism: Roseivivax halotolerans (assembly GCF_900115815.1). GTDB lineage: Bacteria > Pseudomonadota > Alphaproteobacteria > Rhodobacterales > Rhodobacteraceae > Roseivivax > Roseivivax halotolerans. Next base: position 211,646 of record NZ_FOXV01000002.1, read on the forward strand.
TCTCGCCGTCGATGGACATCCAGGTCAGCTCCAACTTCGAGCGCGCGCTCTTCGACGCCTATGGTCGGGACGGCGCGGCGGTGGCGCAGCTCATGGACGAGTTGAAGGCGGGCGGCTTCCATGTGAGCCAGGGCGCGCTGGAAAAGCTGCGCGAGGATTTCACCTCGGGCTGCGCCTCGGAGGAGGAAACGCTCGCGACGATCGCCCGCGCGCACCAGACGATGGGCGAGCTCCTCTGCCCGCACTCGGCGGTGGGCGTGAAGGTCGCCGAAGAACATCTCGACCCCGCGGTGCCGATGGTCACGCTCGCGACAGCGCATCCGGCGAAATTCCCCGACGCGGTCGAGCGGGCGACGGGCATCCGCCCGCCCCTGCCCGAGCGCATGGCCGACCTCTTCGAGCGGCCCGAACGCATGACGCGCGCCGAGAACGACCTCGGCGCCCTCGAAACCCTGATCAAGGATCGCATCCCCCTTTGACCTGCCAGATCACAACGCTCCCCAACGGCTTTCGCATCGTCACCGAACACATGCCGCATCTGAAATCCGCCGCGCTCGGCGTCTGGGTCGGCGCAGGCGGGCGGCATGAACGCGAGGCCGAGAACGGGATCGCGCATTTTCTCGAGCACATGGCCTTCAAAGGCACGGCCTCGCGCTCAGCCCTGAAGATCGCCGAGGAGATCGAGGATGTGGGCGGCTACATCAACGCTTACACCTCGCGCGAGACCACGGCGTTTTTCGCGGGCGTGCTGGAGCCGGACGTGCCGCTGGCGCTCGATCTTATCGCGGATATCCTGCGCGCCCCCGCCTTCGAGCAACGGGAGATCGAGACCGAGCGCGGCGTGATCCTGCAAGAGATCGGCCAGGTGCGCGACACGCCCGACGACATCATCTTCGACTGGCTGCAGGAGACAGCCTATCCCGGCCAGGCCATCGGACGGTCGATCCTCGGCCCCTCTGCCAATGTCTCCCGCTTCGGCAAGGAAGACCTCGCGCGCTTTGTCTCGGAGCATTACGGACCCGACCGGCTGATCCTCTCGGCGGCGGGCGCGGTCGATCACGACGCGCTCGTGCGACAGGCGGAGAAGCTGTTCGGCGATCTTGCCCCGCGTGATGCCCGCGATGCCGATCCTGCCCGCTTCGGGGGCGGCGAGATCCGCGAGAGCCGCCAGCTCGAACAGGCGCATTTCGCGCTCGCCTTCGAAAGTCCGGGCTACCGCGATCCCGCCTTCTACGCGGCGCAGATCTATTCGACCGCGCTTGGCGGCGGCATGTCCTCGCGCCTTTTCCAGGAAGCGCGGGAGCGGCGCGGTCTCTGCTACACGATCTTCGCCAATTCGGGCGCCTACGCCGATACGGGCACGACCACGATCTATGCGGGCACCTCGGGCGAGGAACTGGACGGACTGGCGCGGCTGACCATCGACGAGATGAAGCGCGCCGCCTCCGATCTGCGCCCCGAGGAGATCGACCGGGCCCGCGCTCAGTTGAAAGCCGGGCTCCTGATGGGCCTCGAATCGGCGTCAGCGCGGGCGGAGCGGCATGCCCGCATGATCCAGATCTGGGGCCGCGTGCCCGAGATCGAGAGCACCATCGCGCGCATCGACGCGGTTACGCTCGAAGATGTCCGCACCTTCGCCGAAGACCTCGCGACCAAGGCACCGGCCGCGATGGCGCTTTACGGGCCCGTGGACAGCGCACCGACGCTCGAGGCACTGAACGAGGCCCGCGCCGCCTGATGCTGACCCGCCGCAGGAAATTGCGCATCGAGACCGAGCGGCTGACCCTGCGCCCGCCGGTTCATGGCGATTTCAGCGCCTGGTCCGCGCTCCGGCAGGATAGCCGCGATTTCCTTGTGCCGTGGGAGCCGACCTGGGCGTCGGATCATCTGACGCGGCGGGCCTTCACCAACCGCGTCTATTGGGCCAACCGCTCGATCTCGGGCGGCACGGCGGTGCCGCTCTTTCTCATCCGCCGCGAGGATCAGATGCTGATGGGCGCGCTGACCCTCGACAATATCCGCCGCGGACCGGCGCAATCGGGCACGTTCGGCTACTGGACCGGGCAGCCCTTCGCGCGGCAGGGCTATATGCAGGAAGCGATCGAGGCGATGGTCCATTACGCCTTCGGCAAGCTGGATCTGTCACGGCTCGAAGCCGCGTGCCTGCCAGAGAACGTCGCCTCGCGCGGCCTTCTGGAGCGGTCAGGCTTCAAATACGAGGGCGTCGCGCAGAGCTATCTGCAGATCAACGGCCGCTGGCGCACCCATGTGCTTTATGCGAGCCTCAGGAGCGATCGGCGCGGACGCACCCAGGTCGGGTAGCATCGCGCGATCCGCCAGGGCCGAGTGGGGGCGCTGCCCCCACACCCCCGCGGTATTTCCGCCAACCCAAATCAGGAGCGCGGCGCCTCGCGCGGACGTGAAGCGCGGGGGCGCGAAGGCTTGGTAGCCTGACCCTCAAAGGGAGGTTTCTCATGCCGCGCGGTCTCATTGCTCTTCTGGCGCTTGTCCTGCTCGGAGCGCTGCCCCAGGCGGGCGCCGCGCAGGATCGACGTGCCTCGCATTGTATCGCCATCGCCGATGCCGCGCCCGAGATGCAGTATCTTCACAAGGCGTCCTGGCAGGAGCCTGTGGCGGAATATTCCGTGCGGATCCACTACATCGCCCATGCCTCCTTCCTGATCCAGACGCGCGGCGGTCTCGATGTCGTCACCGATTACACGGGCTTCATCGGCAATACGGATCTTATCCCGGATGTCGTGACGATGAATCATGCCCATGACACGCATTGGACGGCGAACCCCGATCCCGCGATCGGGCACGTCCTGCAAGGTTGGGGCGAGGAATTCGGCGCGGGTATCGACCATCACGTCGATCTCGGCGAGATGCTGGTGCGGAACGTCTCGACCGATATTCGCTCGCAATTCGGCGGGCGCGAGGACAACGGCAATTCGATTTTCGTCTTCGAGGCCGAGGGGCTTTGCATCGGCCATCTGGGGCATCTGCACCACGAGCCGAACGAGGCGCAATACGCCGCGCTCGGCCGGCTCGATGTCGTCATGGTGCCTGTGGATGGCGGCTATACGATGGCGCGCACCAACATGATCAACGTGCTGGACCGGCTGAAAAGCCGCGTCATCATCCCGATGCACTGGTTCAGCGGTCTGGCGCTCGAGAATTTCATCGAGGAGATCCGCGAGGACGTCATTGTCGAGCGGCTCGGCGTGCCGAGTCTGGAGATCTCGCTTGCCACGCTGCCCGACCGGCCGACGGTGATGGTGCTCGATCCCGAATGGCTGACCGATCCGCGCTGATGACCCCTTTCGCTGGACGGGACAGGCAGGCTAAGCCTGAGGCGTAGCGCTGCAGGACGACCCATGCCCCTGAATTCCATCGACGAGACGTTTCTTGATCGCCTCACGGCTCACTTGCCCGAGGATACGATCCGGCCCGCCGAGGCCCGCTTTGCCGAAGAGCCGCGCGGACGCTGGAAGGGCGCAGCGCGCCATGTCGCCCTGCCCCGGAGCGCCGAGGAGGTCGCGATCATCGTGCGGCACGCCGCAGAGGCGCAGGTGCCGCTTGTTCCCTATGGTGGCGGCACGGGGCTCGTAGGCGGCCAGATCGCCCCCGAGGGCGGCACGGAGCCGTTGCTCATCAGCCTCGAGCGGATGAACCGCATCCGCAGTCTCCACCCGCGCGAGAACGTCGCGATCGTCGAAGCGGGCGCGATCCTTCAGGATGTGCAGGACGCGGCGCGGGCGGCGGATCGCCTGTTTCCGCTCTCGCTTGCTTCGGAGGGATCGGCACGGATCGGTGGGCTGCTGGCGACCAATGCCGGCGGTGTGAACGTCCTGCGCTACGGCAATGCGCGCGATCTCTGCCTCGGGCTCGAAGCGGTGCTGCCGTCGGGTGAGATCTGGCACGGGCTGCGGCGGCTTCGGAAGGACAATACCGGCTACGATCTGCGCAATCTGTTGGTCGGCGCGGAAGGCACGCTTGGTATCATCACCGCGGCGTCGCTCAAACTGTCGCCGATCCCCGCAGGCACGGGCACGGCGCTGCTGGCCGTCGCCTCGCCGGCTGCGGCGCTCGATCTTCTGGCACTGGCGCGGAGCCGCCTTGGCGACGGTGTCTCCGCCTTCGAGCTGATGAGCCGGGCCGGCTACGACTTTCTTTCCGAGGTAATTCCCGAGCTGCGCCAGCCCTTCGAGACGCCGCCGGACTGGAGCGTTCTGATCGAGGTCGGTCTGCCCGAGGGCCTCGATCCTGCGGAGGCGCTCGAAGCTGTCTTTGCCGAGGCGTTCGAGGAGGGCCTCGTCCGTGACGGGCTGATCGCGCAATCGCAGGCGCAGGCCGATGATTTCTGGCAGATCCGCGAACGCATCCCCGAGGCGAACCGGAAGATCGGCGCGGTGTCCTCGCACGACATCTCCGTGCCCATCTCCGCGATCCCGGATTTCATTCCCGAGGGCATCGCGCGGCTCGCGCGGATCGACAGCTTCCGCGTCAATTGCTTCGGCCATCTGGGCGACGGCAACCTGCACTACAACGTCTTTCCCATGCCGGGCCGCAGCCGGGCCGATCACGACCATCAGCGGAGCGAGATCAAGCGCGTGATCCACGATCTGGTGCATGAGATGGAGGGGTCGATCAGCGCCGAGCACGGGATCGGGCGGCTGAAGGTCGATGATCTAGAACGCTACCAGGATCCCGCGAAGATGGCGGCGATGCGCGCGATCAAGGCGGCGCTCGATCCGCTCGGCATCATGAATCCGGGCGCGATCCTCAGGGAGAGACGTTGAACACGCAGCCATCCGACAGAAGCATCGGCGGCGTCTTGCAAAGCGCACGCGCCACCTCGAACGCCGCGAGGACCTTGGGCACGTAATCGCGCGTCTCCGCGAAATCGGGCACGCCACCGGCATCGGCAATGGCGGTCTCGCCGGCATTGTAGCCCGCAAGGACCAGGATCGGATCACCCTGGTAGGCGCGCATCAGCGCGTCGAGGAAGGCGATACCGCCCTTGATGTTCTGATCGGGATCGAAGCTGTCCTCGACATCGAACATCTCGGCGGTCTTGGGCATCAGCTGCATGAGCCCTTCGGCCCCGGTTCGGCTGACGGCGTCGGGCTTGCCGCCCGATTCCACCGACATCACCGCAAGCGCGAGCGCGGGAGAGACGTCGGTGCCGACCGAGTGTCGCAGAAGGTGCGTTCCGTAGCGGGCAGCCAGATCCTGAACATGCTGCATGCGCGGCGCGGGCACGCGTCCGGTCTCTGGCGCGGACTTGAGCACGGCGAGCGAGGGCTCGAGCCGTCCCGGCCCCGTGGCCGACGCACGATCCGGTGCGATCTCGTCCCAGAACCACGCGAAGCGGGCGGAAGGGGCCTTGGGCGCAATCGCTGCCGATGTCTCGATCACCTCGGGGGCGTCCTCGTCGCTCGGCGCTTTCTCCGGCGGTGGCAGAACGGCCGGGTTCGCCCGCGGCGCGATCTGGACGGTCACCCGGCGCGACTCGCCGGGCTTCGGCGGCTTCACGAAGCGGGCGGAAAAATCCGTGGAGGATGTCTGTGCATGAAGCGGCATCGCGATCGCAAAGGCCGCGAGCACGCTCAGGGCGCGAAATGGATACATGCTGCTCTGTCTGCCTCTGGTCTTCTTTTGCGGGAAGTCTCGCATATTCCGCGCCGCGGCCCAATACGGCGGGCCCAAACCGGGCGAAATTGACAGATTGGCGTGGCTTTCAGCCCAGAAAAACACTGGTTCCAAACTTTGTTTGTTTCAAAATCAGATACTTATAAGGAATAGCGAAGTTTTCTAAAGGTTAACGGAAATCGATCCATTGCGGTCAAAATCGTGCCCCAATCAGACAGCTATATGTGTTCATACCGAGACGGACACGGGATGGATGAGAGACCCCCGACACGGACCGGAACGGTGAAAAAGAGCAAACTTGAACCCTACGGAGACGAACATGTTTAACTTCATCAAGAACTTCCGCAACGACGAAGACGGCGCAGTCACGGTTGACTGGGTTGTGCTCACCGCAGCAGTTGTCGGCCTCGCGATCGCAGCTTACGGCACCATCTCGACCAACGCTCAGAACCTGATTGGCGATGCGGCAGCTGCTGTCGAAGACGAACGTGAAGCTTTCGAAGGAGAATAATCGCTATTGCGGTGACATTCGTGGGAGGGCCTCTCGGCCTTCCCACATACTTTCGGCCAGAACAGGCCTCGGCCCGGGTGGGGTCAGTACGGAAAACACATGCCCCATCAAACTGGAACGGCTTCTGCGCATGACGCGCGAGCGCCCAATTGATGCGAGTAGTGTGACATGATCTGTCAATTCAAGAGTTTTGCCCGAGACGAAACCGGCGCCGTTACCGTCGACTGGGTCGTCCTTACGGCAGCCGCTGTCGGGCTTGCCATCGCAGCTTTCACTGTGATCGGGACACAAACCCGAGGCTTGGCCACGACCACAGCAAATGTGATTCAAGATCGCGCGGACGACTGATCCGTAAATCGACACAAGCGCGCCCGGCCTTACCGCCAGACGCGCCTAAACCCTTTCGGAGGCCAAGCAGATGCGACTGATTTTCGGACTGGTGCTGATTGCAGGAATCGGCCTGGCAGGCTTTGCCGTTTACCTCGCGCAAAGTTACATCGGCGCGTATGAGAGCGCGCTCCAGGAGGAACGGGCGAAACAGGCCGAAGTGATCGAAACGCAGCCGATCTTCGTCTCTGCCGCCCAATTGTCTTATGGTGAGCGGATCACCGAAGACGACGTGAAGCTGGTCGACTGGCCGAAAAACGCGCTCCCCGAGAATTATTTCGACGAGGAAACGCCGCTTTTCGGTGAAGACGGTCTGACCCGCGTCGTGCTGCGCCAGATCGAGGCGAACGAGCCCTTCATGGCTGCCAAAGTGTCCGAGCCCGGCGGCGATGCCGGCATAACCTCGCGCCTTGGCCGGGGCATGCGCGCCTTCGCGATCCGTGTCGACGTGGCCTCGGGCGTCTCGGGCTTTCTGCGCCCCGGCGACCGCGTGGATGTCTATTGGACCGGCCGCGTCAGCAGCAACGATCGCTCCATGCCGAGCGGCGATGTGACCAAGCTGATCCAGACGGGCATTGAGCTCATCGCAATCGACCAATCGGCGAATGCGGACAGTGCGGACAATGCCACCATCGCGCGGACTGTCACGGTGCAAGCGACACCACAGCAGGTCGCGGCGCTCGCGCAGGCGCAATCCACCGGCGATCTGTCGCTGTCGCTGATGGCGTCGAACGATGACACGATCGCCGAAGCGATCGAAGTCGATCAGCGCTCGCTCCTCGGCCTCGAGAAGGCAGAAGCGCCGTCGATCAAGAAAGCGCGCGAGGTCTGCACGATCAAGACGCGGAAGGGCTCCGAAGTCGTCGAGATTCCTATCCCGTGCACAAACTGACCTAATTTCAGATGGTTACGAAGGGCGCCCCTGCAGGCGCCCTTTTTCGTTCGAACATCGCTTCGGACATCATGTTGCGGCATATCCACATGAACGCTGACCGCAAAGCCATTGATTCTTGCAAAAAAATGAAAACTCTCGCAGGCTTCCGCCAACACTGGGCAGAAGACCCGGGCAAAGAGGCGTGATCGGAAAGGCAGGTCACATGAAAGTCGAAGGTTTTTTGCGGGCGGCCCTCTTGGGTATCGTCCTTGGCAGCGCACCTGCCCTGACCCCGCAGGCCGATGCGGAAACGTTGCGGGTGGTGCGCGGCAGCACCAGCGCGCCCTTGTCCGTGGCGATGAACCGCGCGGTCGTGGTCGAAAGCGACATTGCTTTCGCGGAACTCTCGATCGCAAACCCGGCCATCGCCGATATCTCCTCGCTTTCGGACCGCACGATCTATGTTCTGGGCAAGGCGCCCGGCACGACGACGCTCTCGATGTTCGATGCCGAAGGACGCCTGATCACCAATGTCGACGTGCGCGTCGCGGCGGACGTGTCGGAATTCAAGGAACGTCTGCGGCAGATCCTGCCCGGCGAGCCCATCGAGGTTCGCACCGCGAATGACGGCGTGGTCATGTCCGGCACGGTCGGGTCGATCCAAGCGCTCGATCGCGCGCTGAGCCTCGCCGAACGCTATGCGCCCGGCCGCGTGTCGAACCTCATGCAGGTTGGCGGCGTCCAACAGGTCATGCTGAAAGTGCGCTTTGCGGAAATGCAGCGCTCGGTCTCGAAGGCCCTGCGCTCCTCGGTCGGGATCGCAGGCGAGCTCTTCGGCGACGAGGTCGGACTTGTGACCGAGACCGGCAGCTTCCTCGACGGCGACAATTCGATCACCGGGGCACAGATCAGCCCGGACACCGAGGGCGGCGCGCTAATCGGCTTCGATGCGGGCGGTCTCGAGGTGGGCATCCTTCTCGAGGCGCTCGAGTCGAAGGGCATGGTCCGGATGCTGGCCGAGCCGAACCTCACCGCGCTGTCGGGCCAGGAGGCATCCTTCCTCGCGGGTGGCGAATATCCCGTTCCGATCGGTGGCGGGGACGGCCAAATCACCATTGAATTCAAACCCTTCGGCATTCAGCTCGACTTCGTCCCGCGTGTTGTCGATGGCGATCTGATCAATCTCGAATTGTCGACCGAGGTCTCCTCCATCGACAGCACCTCGGGGATCGACCTCGAATTCGTGCGTGTCGACGGCTTCTCGACCCGCAGTGCGAAGACGACGGTTGAGCTGCGCGACGGCGAGAGCTTCGCCATCGCGGGCCTTCTGCAAGACGATTTCCGCGACTCGAGCAGCCAGCTTCCCTGGATCGGCGATGTGCCGGTGCTGGGCTCGCTGTTCCGCAGCGTCGACTACACACGCGAGCAATCCGAGCTTGTCATCATTGTCACCCCGCACCTCGTCACGCCGACGCGCGGCGAGGCCCTCGCCTTGCCGACCGACCGGGTGCGTCCGCCCACAGAGCGCGATCTCTTCCTCTTCGGCAAGACCCAGGCCGGGCAGCGCCCTGCACGCGGCGCGGCCGGAGAAGTGGCGACGCAGGATTTCAACGGCTCCTACGGCTACGTGATGGATTGAGGCGATGGTGATGCGAGGCTTTCCGAACCGACATAAACGACGCGCGGCGGCCTGTGCTCTTCTGGCCTCGGCCAGTATCCTGACCGCCTGTGCACGGGAAGCCGGCACCTCCCCCAACGCCACCTATTTCCACCGTGAGGCCGGCTCCGTTCTCGGAACCGGGGATTTCGGCGCCGCGACGAAGAACAATGTCGCCGTCATGTCCGGCGAGAAGCGTTACACCTTCGACCTGGCCAACCGTTTCGCCTCCGAAGTGATGACGACGGTCAACTTCGCCTTCAATTCCTCCGTTCTCGACGAGGGCGCGCGCGACACGCTCCGCGAACAGGCCGCGTGGATTCGTCAGTTCCCCGAACTGAGCTTCCGGGTCTACGGCCATACCGATCTCGTCGGGAACGATGCCTACAACAAGCGCCTTGGCCTCGCGCGGGCGCAGGCGGTCGTGCATTTCCTTGCGAGCCAGGGCGTGAATCTCAACCGGCTCGAAGCGGTGGTGTCCTACGGCGAAACGCAGCCTCTGATCGTCACCCAGGGACGCGAACGCCGCAATCGGCGCACCGTGACCGAGGTGTCAGGTTTCGTTCAGAGCCATCAGAACGTTCTCGATGGCAAATACGCACAGATCGTCTACCGCGAATACGTGAACTCCGCGTCGCCCTCGTCCAGTTTAGGCGGCGGAGGCGGTGATGGCGGCCTCGGAGCGGGCGGCGGCGGAGAGTAAAAACACCGTCAGCGAATACCGTACAATTACGGTTTTTTCGTCCAAATGTTGCCGCCTTTGGTTGCGACTTTCCCAATGTACCGAAGTGAGTATCCGGGGCTGAACGCCCCGCGGTTCTGGTGTCGGCACAGGGGGCGCATCCTTGGTAATTTTGCGTCGCCTGTCCGACCTACGACAGGCAAAGGACGCAACGCAGATGAGCACAGGGACACACGGCGAGGCAGAAGTCGCTCCGATCCGGGCCTGCACCATCAGCAGGGACGTGCAAATCTTCGATCTCCTCATCGAAGACATGGAAACCATGCTTGGTGAAGCATGGGGAGACCTCGGCTTTGCCGAGGCGCTGGCGTTTCTCGGCCAACCCGACGCGCAGAGTCTCGATTTCGTTGCGCTTGCCATCGATGAAACCGACGAGGAAGACATCGATCAGCTCTTGTCGATCATCGCCACGGCCAAGGCCCGGCGGATCAAGGTCGTTCTCATCGCCGAAGACGTCTCGCCCGCGGCATTGCACCGGCTGCTGAAAAGCGGCGCGGACGAGTTCGTCCCCTACCCGCTCCCCGAGGGTGAACTGGCCGCGGCCGTCGAAAGACTGCATCACGCGCCTGCGCCGCCAGTCGCCGAGGCGTCGTCCGAGCGCGTGAAGCTGGAAACCGGGTGCGACGGGGTGCTCATCGCAGTGCAGGGACTTGCCGGCGGGGTCGGATCGACAACGTTCGCGGTAAATCTCGCCTGGGAACTCGCGAGCCTCGGCTCCGAGAAGAAGAAAAAGGACAAAACGCCGGTCGCACCGCGCGTCTGCCTGATCGATCTCGGCCTGCAATTCGGGTCAGTTGCGACCTATCTCGACCTTCCGCGCAAGGAAACGGTGGTGGAATTCCTCGCCGACATGAGCGCCATCGACCAAGACACCTTCGCGCAGGCACTGCAAAGCTATGACGGGCGTCTCGATGTCTTCACCGCGCCGTCCGACCTGTTGCCGCTCGACATGATCTCGCAGGAAGATGTGACCAAGCTCCTCGACCTGGCGCGGGAGCACTACGATTACGTCGTTGTCGATATGCCGAACGCCGTGACGATGTGGACGGAGACGGTCCTCAACGCGGCGCAAGTCTATTTCGCGCTGACCGAGCTCGACATGCGGTCGGCCCAGAACACCCTGCGCCTGAAGCGCGCGCTGCAATCGGAGGAACTGCCCTTCGAGAAGATGCGCTTCGTGCTGAACCGCGCTCCGAAATTCACTGATCTGCAAGGCAAGGCGCGCGCGAAGCGGATGTCCGAAAGCCTCGAGATCTCGCTCGACCTGCATCTGCCCGATGGCGGCAGGCAGGTTCTCAATTGCTGCGATCACGGGGTTCCGCTGGGCTTGCAGGCTGCCAAGAACCCACTCCGCCGCGAAATCGCGAAGGTCGCCCAATCGCTTCACGCGATCGGCCAGACCGACGCAGAAGCTGCCTGAGGTCTGACCCGACATGTTCTCACGCTACAAGAAGCCCGACCCCAAATCCGCACAGGCCGAGGCCGTCGCAGCCCCGAGAGTGGACGCCGGGGCCACGTCGCGGCCAAGCGTCGCCATGCGTAAGCCGTCCAAGCGGCCGGCCGAAGCCGTGGCGTCCGACAAGGACAAGAAGCGCAAGGAACGACTCAGCGACATCAAGCTGGAGCTCCACCGCGCGCTGCTCGACAACCTCAACCTCGCGGCGCTCGACCAGGCCACGGAAGCCGACCTGCGCGCGGAGATCCAGGCGATCACCACCGAAAGCCTGCAGGAACGCTCCATCGTTCTGAACCGCGAGGAACGCCAGCAGCTCAACCAGGAACTCTATGACGAAGTGAAGGGCCTCGGCCCGCTTCAGACGCTCCTGAACGACGACTCGGTGTCGGATATCCTGGTGAACGGCCCGCAGCAGATCTTTATCGAACGCAACGGCAAGCTGCAGCTCTCGGACGTGACCTTCAAAGATGAGCGGCACCTGATGCGGATCATCGACAAGATCGTCTCGGCCGTGGGACGTCGCGTCGATGAATCGAACCCATATGTCGACGCGCGCCTTCAGGACGGCTCGCGTTTCAACGCGATGGTCCCGCCTATCGCCATCGACGGCTCCCTCGTCTCGATCCGTAAGTTCAAGAAGGACAAGCTCGGCATCGACGACCTGGTGCGGTTCGGCGCCTTTTCCGAAGAGATGGCCGTCTACTTGCAGGCCGCTGTCGCAACGCGCCTCAACGTGATCGTCTCGGGCGGCACCGGTTCGGGCAAGACCACGACCCTGAACGCGCTCTCGTCCTTCATCGATGACAGTGAGCGCATCCTGACGATCGAGGATACCGCCGAACTTCAGCTCCAGCAGAGCCATGTCGGCCGGATGGAAAGCCGCCCGCCCAACGTCGAGGGCAAGGGCGCGGTGACGCCGCGCGACTGCCTCAAGAACGCGCTGCGGATGCGCCCCGACCGCATCATCGTCGGCGAGACGCGTGGCGAAGAAGTCATCGACATGCTTCAGGCCATGAATACCGGCCATGACGGCTCGATGACTACGATCCACGCCAACTCTGCGCGCGATGGCGTGGCACGTCTCGAGAACATGATCGCGATGGCCGGGATCGAGATGCCGCTCAAGGCCATGCGCAGCCAGATTTCCTCGGCTGTGAACCTCATTGTGCAGGCCTCGCGCCTTCAGGACGGCTCACGCCGGATGACCTCGATCACCGAGGTGACCGGGATGGAAGGCGAGGTGATCTCCATGCAGGAGATCTTCCGCTTCCAGCGCGTGGGCCTCACGCCCGAGAACAAGATCATCGGCCATTTCACTGCGACCGGTGTCCGCAGCCATTTCTCGGAGCGCTTCAAGATGTGGGGCTACGATCTGCCGCCCTCGATCTACGAGCCCTTCAGACCGGAGTAAGGTCCTATGCTGAACGTCGAATTCATCATCTATGGCGCGATTTTCCTCGGCGTGGTGATCCTCGTCGAGGGCGTCTATCTCGTCGCCTTCGGCAAATCGATCCGCCTGAACAGCCGGGTCAATCGCCGGCTGCAAATGCTCGACAAGGGCCAGCGGCGCGAAGAGGTGCTCGCCAAGCTCCGCAAGGAGATGGACCAGCACATGGAAGGGGCGGGCATCCCGCTCTACTCGATGCTGGCCGACCGCGCACAGAAAGCGGCCATCGCCTTCACGCCCAACCAGCTCATCCTCTTGATGGTCGGCGTGACGATCGCAGCCTTTCTCGGACTTTCCGCGATGACGGAGACCGGCCTGCCGGTGCGGATCGTGCTCGCCGTCGGTTTCGGCGTCGGCGGTGTGTTCTTCTGGATCAACTCCAAGGCCAAGAAGCGCCTCGCCATGATCGAAGAGCAGCTTCCCGACGCGGTCGAACTGATGGTACGCAGCCTGCGCGTGGGGCATCCATTCTCGTCGGCGATCTCCATCGTCTCGAAAGAGATCCAGGATCCGCTGGCGACGGAGTTCGGCATCATCGCGGACGAGTCGGCCTATGGCCGGGAGATCGGCGAAGCGCTCAAGCACATGGCGGAACGACTCGATATGCAGGATTTGCGCTTCCTCGCGGTCGCGGTGACGATCCAGCAGCAATCGGGCGGCAACCTTGCGGAGATCCTCGAAGGTCTTGCCAAGGTGATCCGCGCACGGTTCCGGCTCTTCCGGCGCGTCAAGGCGATAACCGCCGAGGCGCAATGGTCGGGCAAGTTCCTGTCGGGCTTCCCTGTCATGGCGCTGATCTTCATCCAGGTCACCAAACCCGACTACTACGACCCGGTCATCGACCACCCGCTCTTCATTCCGGCATGTTTCGCAGTGGCGATTTTCCTCGTCTTGAACCTCTTCGTCATGCGGATGCTCGTGAACATTAAGGTCTGAGGCACAGCCAATGGAACTCTTCGAAAGCCTGAACGCGCGCGCCACCGACCTGCTCGGCCCCGCGGCACCGCTGTTCATCGTGGCGGGCCTCGGCCTTTTGCTCCTGCTCATCGCGATCCCGCTGATGCTGTCGCAAAAGCCGGACCCGATGGAAAAGCTCAAGCAGCAGGGCACGCGAAAGACAGAGAACAACGCCAAGGCGGTCCTGCGGGAGCGGGCGAAGAACGACAAGCTCAACCGCTACGCACAGTTCCTCGAGCCGCAGAACGAAAAAGAGCTCGGGACGGTCCGGCTGAAGCTGATGCAGGCGGGCTATGCCTCCAAGGAAGCGGTCCGGTACTACTATTTCCTGCAAGCCGCGCTCGGCCTTCTGGGTCTCGGCCTCGGCACGCTCTATTACTCGCTGGCTCTTGGCGACGACAAGACCACGACGGACATGCTGCTCTACGTGCTGGGCCCCGGCGCGGCGGGCTACTACTTCCCGAAATACTGGGTCACGCGCCGCGCCGAAGAGCGCAAGCAGCAGATCCAGGACGGCTTTCCCGACGCGCTCGACATGATGCTGGTCTGCGTCGAGGCCGGCCAGTCGATGGACCAGTCCATCATCCGCATCGCCAAGGAACTGCGTCCGTCTTTCCCCTTCCTCGCCGAGGAGTTCCAGATCGTGAGCCACGAGATGAAGGCGGGCAAGGACAAGGCCGCGGTGCTGTCAGACATGTCGGAGCGCTGCGACGTGCAGGACATCTCCTCTTTCGTGACGGTTTTGAACCAATCAGCCACCTTCGGCACCTCAATCGCTGATGCGCTTCGCGTCTACGCCTCCGAGATGCGTGACAAGCGCGTGATGCGCGCAGAGGAGAAGGCAAACAAGTTGCCTACCAAGATGACTTTGACCACAATGATGCTGACGGTGCCGCCGCTCCTCATCATTCTCGTGGGGCCTTCCGTGGTGGGCATCATGAACCTAGGGAACTGATCCATGCGACTTCCCCGCCGGGGAACGCCGATACTTCTGATCCTTTTCATGGCCGCCTGTTCATCGGGCGGCCAAACGCTGCCGGAGGGTCAGCTTTTCGCACCCGATATCGACCCTCGCGGGGAGGCGGTCGATGGACTTCTGGTCGGGCACCGACTGATGGACAGCGGCGAGCCGGAGCTTGCACTCGAAGCCTATATCCGCGCCGCAGCCGAGCGCGGCCTGACGATCGAGGTGCTCTCGGCCCTCGGTGCCGCCAATCTGGAACTGGGCCGCCTCAACCAGGCCGAAGACCTTCTGCGCGAAGCGGTGAAGCTCGACGGTGCCGCGCCGGAGGTCTGGAATAACCTCGGCGTCGTGCTCATGGAACTCGGCGAGACCGCGGAGGCGTCCGAAGTCTTCCGCAGGGCTTACGCACTCGATAATGGCCAGAATGACTCAATTCGCGACAATCTGCGCTTGGCGCTCGCAAAAATCGAAAATCCGTTTTATGCTGAGGCCAATGAAGAAGAATTTGAGCTCGTGCGACGGGGACAGGGCGATTATCTGATCACCGCGTCCGAGCCTTGAGGCAGAAGCAGGACAAGGACGCAGCAAATGCGCCAATTCCCCCAGGCTATCCTCTGCATTGCAGGGGCCGTCGCGCTGTCCGCATGCGATGCGGATGAAGGTCAGCGCGTCGACCGGAACTTCCAGGGCGTCAATGCCATCGACGGCACCGGGCTGAACGACGTCATGCTGACGGTGGCCGACCCCAACGAGTCGGTCGATTACTTTCGCCGCGCGCTGAAAAGCGACCCCGACAATATCGAGCATCGCCGCGGTCTCGCGAAATCCCTCGTCCGCGCCAAGCGTGCCTCCGAGGCGGTCGCCGCCTGGCAGCGCGTGGTCGCCCACGAAGAGGTCACGAATGCCGACCGGGTCGAACTTGCCGACGCGATGATCCGCACCGGCGATTGGGACCGCGCCGAAGCGACGCTCAACGAGATCCCGCCCACCTACGAGACGTTCGAGCGCTACAAGCTCGAGGCGATGGTCGCCGACGTCAACCAGGAGTGGCAGAAGGCCGACAGCTTCTACGAGATCGCGCTCGGTCTGACCACCAAACCCGCCAGCGTCATGAACAATTGGGGCTATTCCAAGCTGACGCGCGGCGAATACCGGGATGCCGAACGGCTGTTCTCCGATGCTCTCCGTCAGGACACGACCCTGTTCACGGCCAAGAACAACCTGATGTTGGCCCGCGCGGCGCAAGGCGACTACACCATCCCCGCTATCCCGATGAGCCAGATCGAACGCGCGGAGCTCCTGCACACGCTCGCGCTCGCTGCGATCAAGAAAGGCGAGATCGAGACCGGCAAATCGCTTCTGCGAGACGCGATAGAGACCCATCCGCAGCATTTCGAGGCCGCATCGTCGAGTCTCGAGGCGCTCGAACGCGGCTGACGACCGGGACAACGGCTCATGGATATTCTCTCGAGCGCCGCGTGGTGGTTTCTGCCCTTCGCGCTGCCGATCTGTCTTTATGTCTGCTACACGGACCTGTCGCGGATGAAGATCACGAACGCGGCCGTCCTCGCGCTCGCACTGGTCTTCGCGCTGGTCGGGCTCATCGCCCTGCCCTTCGAGAGCTACCTCTGGCGCTACACGCATCTTCTGTCGGTGCTTGCGGCGGGTATCGCGCTCAATGCAGCCGGGGCGCTCGGCGCGGGAGATGCGAAATTCGCAGCGGCCGCCGCGCCCTTCGTCCATATCGGCGATTTGCAGATCGTGCTGGCCATCTTCGCTGTGATGATGCTTGCCGCGTTTGTCGCCCACAGGATCGCGCGGGCGACGGCGCTGCGCCGCCTGGCCCCTCACTGGGAGAGCTGGTCCTCCGGGTCGCGCTTCCCGATGGGGCTCGCCCTCGGGCCGACGCTCGCGGTCTATCTCGGTCTCGGCGCGCTCTACGGCGCGTGAGCTCGGACCTCAAAACTCCAAGAGGCGGCCCAACACTCGCCACAAATCTCTGGTGTCCTCAGGATCGATAACCGGGGCACGAGGATCGATTTCGCGATGAACATGCAGGCCACCAACGTCATGGCGCCGCCACCGCCGAAGCAGCTCGAGGACATGAAGCTGCCGATGGTGATGATGCGCGACATCGTCATCAAGACCATGTTCCGCAAGAACGTCAGCACCGTGATGGACCTCGCGAACGCGATCTGCCTGCCGGTGCCGATCACGCAGGAGCTCGTGGATTACGCGCGCAGCCATCAGCTTCTCGAAGCGATGGGCACGATGTCGGCCTCACGCGGCAACGAGATGGGTTACCAGCTTACCGAAGCCGGCAAGGCCCGCGCCCTCGATGCGCTGGCCCAATCCGAATATTATGGCGCGATGCCGGTTCCGCTGGACGTCTACCGCGAACAGGTAAAACGACAGTCGATCCGCAACATCCAGATCACGCGCGAGCAGCTCACCAACGCGATGGGCCATCTGGTCCTGCCCGACAACCTCCTCGACAACCTTGGTCCCGCTGTGACCTCAGGCCGGTCGATCCTGATGTACGGCCCGCCGGGCAACGGCAAGTCCTCGATCTCGAACGGCATTCGCGACGCGATGGGCGACAAGATCTATGTTCCCCGCGCGATCGAATATTCGGGTTCGGTCATCACGGTCTACGATCCGATCGTGCATTCCAAGGCCGAGAGCCTCCGGGACGATCCCACGCAGCTGCGCCGCCGGATCCTCTACGACACCCGCTACGTTCTCTGCGAGCGGCCCACGGTCATCACCGGCGGCGAATTGTCCCTCAACATGCTGGACCTGGTCTTCAACCCGACCGCGCGCACCTACCAGGCGCCGCTGCAGCTCAAATCCACGGGCGGCATCTTCATCGTCGACGACCTTGGCCGCCAGGCCGAGCCACCCCAGAAGCTGGTGAACCGCTGGATCGTGCCGCTCGAGGAGAGCAAGGACATTCTCGCCCTGCAATCGGGCGAAAAGTTTGAAGTCCCCTTCGACACGCTGGTGATCTTCTCCACCAATTTTCACCCGAACGAGATCTTCGACCAGGCCGCGCTCCGGCGGATCTTCTTCAAGATCAAGATCGACGGGCCCAACCAGGAAGACTTCCTCAAGATCTTCGCGCTGGTGGCCCGGAAGAAGCGGATGCAGCTTTGCGAGAAGAGCCTCGTGCACCTGCTCAAGACCAAGTATCCGACGATCGACAACATCTACGCGAACTACCAGCCGGTCTACCTGATCGACCAGATGATCTCGGTCTGCGACTTCGAGGGCCTGCCCTACAAGATGACGCCGGAGCTCGTGGATCGGGCCTGGGCGAACATGTTCGTGAAGGACGAGAAGATCGTGAAATAGGCCGCGCATTGGGCCGGTTTTTTCCGCCAAAACCGGCTTGACCCGCCGAGGGGCCTCCTCTAATCAGCGCGCACTCTGGCGGAGTAGCTCAGTTGGTTAGAGCAGTGGAATCATAATCCATGTGTCGGGGGTTCAAGTCCCTCCTCCGCTACCAGAGGCCCTTGGCGGGCGCCTCCCGGATCTCAGAAAATTCAGAGCCTTTTGCGTTTCGACACCGGATCGCGCCACTGAACTGCGTCTCGCGTCTCGGCAAGGCTCCGCTGAAATCATGCAAACTGCAGGAACATTATCCCGGCCTCGTGCCGTTGGGCACGCGAATGTCCGCAGACGGGCATTGCAGTTCAACGTGACAAAAGGATCAGAGATGACCCATTCCAAGCTCACCGCGACGACCGCAGCGATTGCCATGATGATGGCCGGAGCCGTTTCCGCTCAGACGACCGAGGACGACGACAATGTCGCCGCGCAAGCGGGCGATGTCGCCGAGGAAGTCGGCGAGACGATCTATGCCGTCGGCGAGACCGCGACCGATACCGCCCAGGCGGGCGTCGATGCGGTTGGCGATGTCGCACAAGAGCCCTATGGCGGCGCGGCCAACATCTCGGCCCAGCTCGATGCGGCGATCACCGGCGATGCGGTGGTGCGCTCCAGCGACGGCGAGATTCTCGGCACCGTGTACCGCACCATCAACGATGGCGCGCGCGTGCTGATCGACCTCGACGGCGAGATGGAAGGCGCAGACGAGCGCGCCATCGAGAACGCGGCTGTCCGCGTCAGCTCGCTCTCCGCGACCGAGAACGGCCTCGTTCTCGACATGACGCGCGCCGAGTTCTCGACCGCGCTGCAGACCGCCCAGCAGCAATCGCTGCAAGAGCAGATGTAAGCGCGACCTCTGAACCGATCACGAGAAACGGCCGCCTGCGGGCGGCCGTTTTGCGTTCGGCGGCATCGCACCCGGGCCTTCCCGCGCTCCCGGCAATGGGATAGACCCGGCGCAAGACCGGAAACGGCAGCGCAGGCAGGCCCCAGACATGAAACCGATCCGCCTTCTCTCCGGCATGATGACCGTGGGCTTCTGGACCCTGGCGAGCCGGGTTCTGGGCGTCGTGCGCGAGGTGGTAATCCTGGCACTGATCGGGCCGGGGCCGGTGCTCGATGCGTTCGTCGCGGCGTTTCGCCTGCCCAACATGTTCCGCCGCTTCTTTGCAGAGGGCGCGTTCAACGCGGCCTTCGTGCCGATGTTCTCCAAGCGGCTGGAGGCGGGGGACGATCCGCTCGACTTCGCCCGCGACGCGCTGTCGGGTCTTGCCACGGTGCTCGTGGTCCTGAGCGCGCTCGCCATGATCTTCATGCCCGCGCTCGTGGTCGCGACAGCGGGCGGCTTCGTCGGCGACGAGCGTTTCGACATGACGGTCGCATATGGACGGATCTGCTTTCCCTATATCCTGTTGATCTCGCTGGCCGCGCTCTTTTCGGGCGCGCTCAACGCGGGCGGGCACTTCGCTGCCGCCGCAGCCGCGCCGGTCTTTCTCAACATCACCGTGGTCGCCGCGATGCTGGTCGGCCAGCAGATGGGCGGCGACATCGTGCTGTGGCTCGTCTGGGCGGTGCCCGTCGCGGGCGTCATCCAGCTTGCGCTCGTCTGGATCGCGGCGGAACGGTCTGGCCTGAAGGTCCGTCCCGGACGTCCGGTCTGGAACGACGAGATGAAAACGCTCGTCCGCGTCGCCGTGCCCGCGGCGCTTGCGGGGGGTGTCATGCAGATCAACCTTCTGGTCGGGCAGCAGGTCGCGTCCCAGTTCGAGAACGCGGTCGGCTGGCTCTACGCGGCCGACAGGCTCTACCAGCTGCCGCTTGGCGTGGTCGGCATCGCCGTGGGTATCGTGCTTCTGCCCGACCTCTCGCGACGTCTGAAGGCCGGGGACGAGACCGGCGGACGCGATGCGCTGAGCCGCGCCGGGGAATACGCACTCGCGCTCACCCTGCCCTCGGCCGTGGCGCTTCTGGTGATCCCGCTGCCGCTCGTCTCCGTGCTGTTCCAGCGCGGAGCGACGGGTGCAGACGATGCTGCCGCCATCGCGGTCGCCGTCGCCATCTATGGGCTCGGCCTACCGGCCTTCGTGCTGCAAAAGGTTCTGCAGCCTTTGTTCTTTGCACGGGAGAACACGAAAGCGCCGTTCCACTACGCGCTCATCTCAATGGTCGTGAATGCGGTCATCGCCATTGGGTTTGCGCCGTTCATCGGCTGGATCGCACCGGCAATCGCAACCAGCGCGGCTGCATGGTCGATGGTCTGGTTCCTGTCGCGCGGCACGCGCGGGATGGGCGAGGTTGCCTCGTTCGATGCGCGGTTCAAGACGCGGATCTGGCGGATCGCGGTCGCCTCGATCCTGATGGGTGTCGTGCTCTGGGGAACCCAAGTGGTCATCGGACCGTTTCTCGCCAGTCCGGGATGGAGGTATCTGGCACTTCTGGTTCTGATTCTTGTGGGTATGATGTCATACGGCATTCTGGGACAATTGCTGGGCGCGTTCCGTCTCAGTGAATTCGTCGGCGCATTTCGCCGCAGAAAGGACCGCTGAGCCATGACGCCAAAGCCGCTGATCACCGCGAAGGAAATCTTCCCCGCGCTGGAACGCATGGTGGCGGCCGCCGAAGAAGAGGTCTTCCTCTCTTTCCGCATCCTCGACCCCGACACGCGCCTGCGCGCGCCCGAGCTGACCGAACGCGGCCTCGAAACCTGGGCCGATCTGCTGGCTTGGCTGTCTGGCAAGGGAATCTCGATCCGCCTTATCCTGACCGATTTCGACCCGCTCTTCGCCGAGAGCCTGCATCGCGGTGCCTGGGCTTCGGGCTCTAAATTCGCGGATCGGCTGGAAGGCGACACTCAGATCCTCGTCGCGCCCCACGCTCAGGAGGTGGGCTGGCTCTGGCGCTCGATCCTCTGGCGCAAGATCGCTCAGAAGCTCCAGGGGTTGCGGAACCAGGAGGCGGAAAAACTCACCCCGGTGCAGCGCGCCTTCCTCAAGCTGCGCCCGAAGCTGCGGCCCGTCTCGATCCACCAGAAAGTGGCCGTGGTGGACAATCGCCACTGCATCATCGGCGGTCTCGACGTGAACGAGCGGCGCTGGGATACGAACGCGCATCGCGGTGAGGGCGACAAGACCTGGCACGACGTCTCGGTCGAGATCGAAGGCGATTTCGCCGAGCAGGCCCGCGCGCACCTGGTCGAGACCTGGAATGCCTCGCTCGAATACGGCGCGGCCGATGTCGGCACCAAGGCGATGCCGATGAAGGTGGGCCCCCGCCCGCAAGGCACTTCTGACCTGCGGCTGGTGCGGACCGTTTCTGCCCCGCTGCGCGGTCCGTTTGCCTTCGGCCCCTATCCGCGTCATCCGGAGCACGAGAAGACGCTGAAGCATGCTTTCGCTTCGGCCAAGCGGCACATCTACCTTGAATCGCAGTTTCTGCGGCATCGTCCGTTGGTCCGCGTGCTCATCGACGCGAAGAAGGCTCGCCCCGACCTGCAACTCGTCATCCTGCTCCCGACAGAGCCCGAGCGGGTGCTCTATGATGGCGACCGCTCGCTCAACGCGCGTCACGCCCATGCTCTGCAGACCAACGCGCTCAACGATCTCGTCAAAGCCTACGGCGACGACATCGCGGTCGTTGCACCGGCGCAGAAGATCGCGACCGATGCGGAGCCGCCCGAGAGCCTGCACGGCGCGGCCCCGATCTACGTGCACGCGAAGGTGGTCATCATCGACGGCGATTTCGGGCTCGTGGGCTCGGCCAACCTCAACGGGCGCTCGCTGAGATGGGATACCGAAGCCTCGATCCTGTTCCGCGACAAAGCGGTGGTCCGCGATCTCCACGAACGGCTGGCGAAGAAATGGCTGGGGCCGATTGGGGAGGACCGCGACATCAGCGATGCGCGCGTCTGGAACGAGATCGCCAAGTCGAACCGCAAGCTGGAGCCGACCGAGCGCTCCGGCTTCGTGCTGCCCTACCCGCTCGGCCGCGCGCGGCGGTTCGCGCGGTATCTGCCGCTTTTGCCCGCCGACATGTTCTGAACGTCAGCGTTCGCGCAGACGCTCCACCAGCCGCGCAAACCCGCCCGGCACCAGAACGATCGTCGCGGCGAACCCCACGACGAAGCCCGCGATCTCCGCGATCCAGTACGGCCCTCCGCCGAACAAAAGCCCGAAGACGAGCTGCAGGCCGAGCAGAACGCCAATCAGCGTGAACGCCCGGATCTGCGCCTCGCCCATCTCGCCAAGCTTGGTCCAAAGCAGGTAGGTGAACGCCCCGATCAACCCGTAGATCGCGGGAAACGCGCCATAGAGCGGCACGTTCGGCACGATCAGACCGTAGACGAGCGCCCCCAGAACGGAGCTTGCCACGAAGACCGCCAGCATCCGCACCGGCCCCATCGCCTCGCCGACGATCTTCCCGAGCGCCAGAAGCATCACGCAGGCAAAGAGCCCCATCGTGAAACTGCCGTGCACGAAGGGGTAGCTCAGGAAGCGCAGAAGATGCTCGGCCGGCCAGCGCCCGCTCTCGGCCATCCAGTAGGTGATTTCTCCGAGGTAGCCGTAGGTCTCGATCCCCCCGATCCGCCACCCCACGGCCCCGGGCCCACCGAGAATACCCCGCGCGCCGAGAGAGAAGGCGATCTCGATCCCGGCCATGAGAAGCACCAGCGCCGTCGTCACCGGCGGAATGGCGTTGAACGGGCTTTCGTTGTGATCGGAATGCATGGGCCAGCCTGCTCTTCTTGACGCCTCTTGGGGGCATGGGTAAGCCACCGGGACGCGAATTTCCACATGCGAGTGCCTTCATGACAGAGCCCGTCTCCAACCTCGACAAGTTCGCCCCGCGGGTCTTTTCGGGGATCCAGCCCTCGGGCGGACTGACGCTCGGCAATTATCTGGGCGCGATCAAACGCTTCGTGGACATGCAGGGCGAGGATTACGAGACGATCTACTGCATGGTCGACATGCACGCGATCACCGTATGGCAGGAGCCGGAGGCGCTTCGCCGCAACACCCGCGAGCTCTGCGCGGGTTTCATCGCCAGCGGCATCGATCCTGAACGCTCGATCCTCTTCAACCAGTCGCAGGTGCCCGAGCACGCCCAGCTCGGCTGGATCTTCAACTGCGTCGCACGCATGGGCTGGATGAAGCGCATGACCCAGTTCAAGGACAAGGCCGGCAAGAACGCGGAAGCGGCCTCACTTGGCCTCTTCGGCTATCCCGCGCTGATGGCGGCCGATATCCTTGTCTATCATGCAACGCATGTGCCCGTCGGCGAGGACCAGAAGCAGCATCTGGAGTTGACGCGCGACATCGCGGCGAAATTCAACCATGACTACGAGGTCGACTTCTTCCCGCTCACCGAGCCGGTGATCGAAGGCGCGGCAACCCGCGTGATGAGCCTCCGCGACGGATCGAAGAAAATGTCCAAGAGCGATCCTTCGGACATGAGCCGGATCAACATGACCGACGATGCCGACGCGATCGCCTCCAAGATCCGCAAAGCGCGCACCGATCCCGAGGCGCTCCCCTCCGAAGCGGCGGGCCTCAGCGACCGGCCCGAGGCGCGCAACCTCGTCAACATCTACGCCGCGCTCGCGGATACGAGCGTGGACGGCGTCTTGTCGGAGATGGGCGGCAAGCAATTCTCCGAGTTCAAGCCCGCCCTCGCCGAGCTTGCGGTCGAGAAGATGGCCCCGATCTCCACCGAGATGGCGCGGCTGATGCAGGAGCCCGCAGAGATCGACGCAATCCTGGCGCGCGGGGCCGAACGCGCGCGCGAATTGGCCGAGCCGATCCTGAAGCGGACCTACGAGATCGTCGGGATGGTGCGCTGACGCGCCGTTCCCCCCTCGCTCTGCCGCCCTATCTTCGGGCGCATGAGTGACGACGAGAACCGCTACGCCCCCGTTCCCACGGGCCGCGCCGCCCGCATCGGGAGGATGGGCCGCTTTGGCACCGGCCTTCTTGGCCGCGCGGCGCTCGACGGCGCGCGTGCGGTCGCAAGCGGAAAACGCCCCCGTCTCAATGATCTGGTGATGACCCCCGCCAATGCCGCCCGCTTCGCCGAGGAGCTGTCGCAGATGCGCGGCGCGGCGATGAAGATGGGCCAGCTCATCTCGATGGAGGCTGGAGAGGTCATGCCGGCCGAACTCGCCCGGATCATGGAGCGGCTGCGCTCCGAGGCGCATTACATGCCGCCCGGCCAGCTCAAGGGCGTGCTCGAGGCAAATTGGGGCAAAGGTTTCCAACGCCGCTTCAAAAGCTTCGACGTGCGGCCCATCGCGGCGGCCTCCATCGGGCAGGTGCACCGCGCTGTCACGAAGGAGGGCCGCGCGCTCGCGATCAAGGTGCAATATCCCGGCATCCGCGCCTCCATCGACAGCGATATCCGCAATCTCGGAGGGCTTTTGCGCTGGTCGGGTCTTCTGCCGCGCAGGCTCGATCTCGGACCGCTGCTCGAGGAGGCCCGCCAGCAGCTCCACGAGGAAGCCGATTACGAGCGCGAGGCGACCGCGCTCAGGCGGTTCAGCGACTGGCTGGCGGATGATCCCGATTTCCTCGTGCCCGGCGTCGCGGAGGACTTCACCACGCGCGACATCCTGGCGATGGATTTCATAGATGGCCGCCCGATTGAGAGCGCCGAGGCCGAGGATCAGGTCACGCGCGACGATATCGCGGCGCGGCTCATCACGCTCGTCTTGCGCGAACTCTTCGATCTCGGTGCGATGCAGACCGACCCGAACTTCGCCAATTTTCGCTGGCAGCCCGAGACCGGGCGGATCGTGCTTCTGGATTTCGGCGCGGTGCGGGACTTCGCACCGGATCGCGTGGCGATATTCCGCGATCTCCTCGGAGCGACGCTTTCAGGAGACCGCGCGTGGATGCACCGCGCGGCTATCGCGGTCGGCTACATGACCCGGGACACGGAGCCGCGTCACGCAGAGGCGATCCTCGACATGATGGAGATCGCAGCCAGCCCGCTCAGGTCAGACGCGCCCTTCGATTTCCGCGCCGAACGGCTGGCGACACGGTTCGCCGAAGCCGGTCAGCATTTCGCCGAAGAGCGTGACTTCGCCGTGATCCCGCCCGTCGATGCCCTTTTCCTGCAGCGCAAGATCGGCGGTCTCTACCTTCTCTGCGCGCGGCTCGGCGCGCGGGTCGAAGTCCGGCCGCTGCTGGAGCCCTTTGCCCGGACTGCAAATTCGCACAATTCCCCTGCTTGATGCGATCTTTTCGCACATAAGCGATGGCGATAGATTGCGCTCATCACCGCAGGAGAGCGATCATGTCCAAAGCACCCGACGCCATGACCATCGGCCATGTCCATCTGAGAGTCTCCGATCTCGAACGGTCGGTCGCGTTCTATCGTGATGTGATCGGGCTGACCGTCACCCAGCACTATGGCACGGACGCCGCGTTCCTCTCCGCGGGCGGCTACCACCATCACGTCGGCCTCAATACCTGGATGAGCAAGGGCGCAGCGCCAGGGCCGAAACGCCAGCCGGGGCTTTTTCATACCGCGTTTCTGTTCCCGGACCGCGCCAGTCTCGGTGCGGCGCTGAAGCGCGCGATCTCGCTCGGCGTCGAGATCGAAGGCGCGGCCGATCACGGCGTCTCCGAAGCCATCTACTTCTCGGACCCGGACGGAAACGGGATCGAGATCTACCGCGACCGTGCGGAACAGGACTGGCCGCGGAACGCCGAAGGCGGGCTCGATATGGTCAATGCGCCGCTCGATCTCGACGCGCTTCTGGCCGAGGCCGAATGAGAAGATCGCGCGTCTAGCCTTTCCTCGCCCACGGCGTTATCCTGCACGCGAAGCGACGAGAGGGACAGCGCCATGGCGACGGGACGCAATATCCGCACCTATTTCAACGGCACCTGGCATGAAGGCGACGTGCCGGTCATGCGCGCGGCCGATCACGGCTCCTGGCTCGGCTCCACGGTCTTTGATGGCGCACGGTTCGTCGACGGCATGGCTCCCGATCTCGATCTGCATTGCGCGCGGGTGAACCATTCGGCGCGCGCGTTGATGATCGAGCCCACGCATTCCGATGCCGAGATCCTCGATATCGCCCGCGAAGGTCTCGCCGCCTACCCCAAGGACGCGCAGGTTTATATCCGCCCGATGTATTGGGCGCTCAATTCCGAGCCTTCCGCGATCATGCCGAAGATCGGCCCATCCGAGACCGGCTTCGCGATCTGCCTCGAGGAATTCCCGATGCTCGCAGCCGATGACACCGTCACGCTCGGCCGGACGCGGTTCCGCCGCCCGGTGCTCGAGGACAACGTGGTCAACGCCAAGGCAGGCTGCCTTTACGCCAACAATTCGCGGATGCTGGCCGAGGTGAACGCGCGCGGCTTCGGCAATGCGCTCGTCGCCGATGCGATGGGAAATGTCGCCGAAACCGCGACCTCGAACGTGTTCATGGTCAAGGATGGCGTCGTGTTCACGCCGATCCCGAACGGCACGTTTCTTGCCGGGATCACCCGCGCGCGTCATATCGCGAACCTGCGCGCGGACGGGTTCGACGTGGTCGAGGCGGTTCTGTCCTTCGCCGATTTCGAAGCGGCCGACGAGATCTTCCTGACCGGCAACCTCAACAAGGTGACGCCCGTCTCCGCCTTCGAGGACGTGAGCTACGCCACCGGCCCCGTCACCCGCCGCGCCCGCGAGATCTACTGGGACTGGGCAGCTTCGACCGGCTGAGCTTGCCCTGCCTCTGCCCCGCTGCCATGATCCGGCGCTATAGGAGGCGGGGATCATGCGTAAGTTCTTGGTCGTGCTCGACGACAGCCGCGAATGTCTGAACGCGATGCGCTTTGCCGCAATGCGCGCGGCGAAGACCGGCGGAGGCGTGACGATCCTTTCGGTGATCCGTCCCGAGGAATTCTCGCATTGGGTCGGTGTCGGGGACATCATGCGCGAGGAGGCCCGCGAGCGGATCGAGGCGCATTACGAGGTCTTCGCCAAGTGGATGCGTGACCGGCAGGGGGTGAACCCCGAACTTGTCATCCGCGAAGGCGAGCCGGTGCCCCAGATCATCGAACAGGTGAAAGACGATCCCGAGATTGGCGTTCTCGTCCTTGGCGCGGGCGCGGAGAAGGGCGGGCCCGGCCCTCTCGTCACGCAATTGACGAAGAACGCGGGCAGCCTTCCCGTGCCGATCACCATTGTGCCCGGCGAGCTCTCCAAGGAAGAGCTCGAAGGAATCACCTGATCCTCAGATCGCGCCCATCGCACTGATCGCGCGCGCCACCTTGCGGTAGCCCGCGACATTGGCTCCGCGGCGGTAGTCGATCCACTCGCCCTTGCCAGCCTCTTCGACGACGCGCCCGTGGATGCCGGTCATGATGTCCCGCAGCGCCTCGTCGACCGTGCCCGGATCGAGCTGACGGCCATGCGCGTTCTGGCTCATCTCGAGCCCCGAGATCGCAACGCCGCCAGCATTGGCCGCCTTGCCCGGTGCGTGAAGAAGGCGCTTCTTGCGGGCAACCTCCACCGCATCGGCGGTCAGCGGCATGTTCGCGCCCTCCGCCACAAGCCGGGCGCCGGCATCGATTGCCGCCCTCATCGCATCCGCGTCCATTTCGTTCTGCGTGGCGCATGGCAGCAGCACATCCGCCTCGACATTGCCCCAGGGGGCCGCACCCTCGCGGTAGTCGAGACCGAGCTTGGCTGGCGGACCGGACAGGTTGCCGCCCTTCCCCTTGACCTCGCGCACCCAGTCGATCGCCTCCTGTCCGAGGCCATCCTTGGCAATGAGCGCGCCGGAACTGTCCGACAGGCTCACCACCGTCGCGCCGTTCTGGAGCGCCTTTTCGGCTGCATGCGTTGCCACGTTCCCCGCGCCCGAGATCGCGACGCGCGCGCCGCCGATCTCGCGGTTCTGCGTCGCGAGCATGCACATGACGAAATACACAACGCCGTAGCCCGTGGCCTCGACCCGCATCGCTGAGCCACCGAAGCTCTCGCCTTTGCCGGTGATCGAGCCGTGAAACTGGCCGCGATGCTTCTTGTACGCACCGAAGAGCCAGCCGATCTCGCGCTGGCCGACATTGATGTCCCCGGCGGGCACGTCGTGATCGGGGCCGATATACTTGCAGAGCTCGGCCATGAAGGCCTGGCAGAAGCGCATGACCTCCGCCTCGCTGCGGCCTTTCGGGTCGAAATCGGCACCGCCCTTGCCACCGCCCAGCGGAAGCCCCGTGAGCGCGTTCTTCAACACCTGCTCAAAACCGAGAAACTTGAGAACCGACTGCGAGACGGTGGGATGAAAGCGCAAGCCCCCCTTGTAGGGGCCGATCGCGTTCGACGTCTGAACACGCCAGCCACGATTGATCTCGATCCCGCCATCGTCGCGCTGCCAGACGACCCGGAAGCTGACGATCCGATCCGGTTCGGACAGCTGCTCCAGAACGCGGGCCTGCGTGAACGCGGCCGAATCCTTCTCGATGGTGATCACATCGTGCACGACCTCTTCCACCGCCTGATGGAAGTCGTCTTCGCCGGGGCTGCGCGCGCGAAGGTGCTGCATGAAGCTTTCGGTCAGATCGGCACGATCGGGCATGAGAGGCGGTCCTTTGCATTACATCCCCTTATGAACAACGCCGGGGCGGATACGTTCCTCGCCGTCGCGCATCACACTTAGAACGGTTCCAAACCTTGACCCGCAGCGGCGCAATCCGCATATAGGGAGAAACCCGAACGAAAGGCTCAGGTCCGCCATGTTCATCCAGACCGAATCGACTCCGAATCCCGCGACGCTCAAGTTTCTGCCCGGTCAGACCGTGCTCGAAGCGGGCACCGCCGACTTTCCCTCGCCCGAGGGCGCAGGCGACAGCCCGCTCGCAACGCGACTTTTCGAAGTCGAGGGTGTGAAGGGCGTCTTCTTCGGCAATGACTTCGTGACGGTCACCAAGGCCGACGCGACCGAATGGGACCATGTGAAGCCCGCCATCCTCGGCGCGATCATGGAACATTACCAATCCGGTCAGCCGGTCATGCGCGATGAGGCGATGCAGGCCGGATCGGGCCATGCGGAGCATACCGGCGAAGATGGCGAGATCGTCGGCCAGATCAAGGAACTGCTCGACACCCGCGTGCGCCCTGCCGTGGCTCAGGACGGTGGCGATATCACCTTCCATGGCTTTGAACGCGGTGTCGTCTACCTGCATATGCAAGGCGCCTGTGCAGGCTGCCCGTCTTCGACGCTGACGCTGAAGATGGGGATCGAGAACCTCTTGCGGCATTACATTCCCGAGGTGACCGAGGTGCGTCCGGTTGGCATCTGAGCCGCTCATCCTCGCATTTGACACATCGGCCGCGCATTGCGCGGCCGCTTTGCTATCGGGAGACCGGGTTCTGGCGATGCGCGGCGAAGAGATGTCGCGCGGCCAGGCTGAACGGCTGATGCCGCTCCTCGAAGAGCTTCTCGCCGAGACTGGCGCCGAGTGGGCGGATCTGAGCCGCATCGGCGTCGGCACCGGCCCCGGCAATTTTACCGGAATTCGCATTTCGGTCTCCGCCGCGCGCGGCCTTGCGCTGGCGCTTGAAATTCCAGCCATCGGCGTGACGAGCTTCGAGGCAACGCCTGTTTCTGCGGGTCATCTCCCAGCCGTCCGCGCGCCCCGCGATCAAGTCTATCTCGCCCGCCCCGGTGAAGCGCCGGCGCTCTTCGCCGCGGCCTCGGTGGCAGAGCCGCTGACCTTTCCGCCCGATCCTGCCGATTTCGCCGTGGAGATCGCGCGTGTCGCAGCGCGCAAAGCGCCCGGTGACGCGCCTGCGCCCCTTTATATCAGGCCCGCAGATGCTGCCCCCTCGCGGGAGGCGGCACCGAGGATTCTGTCGTGACCCCCGACGAGATCGCACGCATCCTCGAGGCCGCCTATCGCCATCAGCGCCCCTGGAGCGCGAAGGATATCGCCGAGACTCTCGAAAGCCCCGGCGCGCGGCTCTTCGCACGAGAGGGCGGCGTCCTGATCGCGCGGCTTTCGGAAGGCGAAGCCGAGATCCTCGCCCTTGCCACCCGGCCCGGTGAACAGCGACGGGGCATTGCCCGCCGGCTGATCGAGGATCTGCACGAGACCGCGTCCCGTGCGGGCTGCGAGCGCATCTTTCTGGAAGTCGCAGACACCAACGCCCCGGCCCGCGCATTCTACGACAGCGAGGGCTATCGGGAGGCCGGACGCCGCCGGGGGTATTACCGGCAGGAAGATGGCAGCCGAGACGACGCATTGATCCTGTCGCTCAGCCTTTCGGCATCGTGATGGCTGACGTTGCGAACTGCAGGCCCTGACAGCCGGAAAACCGGTTGACGCCCGTTCCGACGTTGGGCCTACTTGCTGCGATCATCTCGATCCAAGCGGAGGGCGGCATGACGATATGCCGGAACCCGCACCGCATCACAGCTGGGAGACCCAAATGACCCTGATGAAATCCTTCCTCGGCAGCGCCGCCGCACTGGCTCTGTCCGCGGGTGCCGCGCTCGCCGATCCGGCGCTGATCTACGATCTCGGCGGCAAGTTCGACAAGAGCTTCAACGAAGCGGCATTCAACGGTGCGGAGCGTTGGGCCGAAGAGACCGGCGGCTCCTACCGCGATATCGAGCTGCAATCCGAGGCCCAGCGCGAACAGGCGCTGCGCCGCTTTGCCGAAAACGGCTTCAACCCGATCATCACCACCGGCTTCTCGATGTCGACGCCGATCTCGAACGTCGCGGGCGACTATCCCGACACCAAGTTCGTGACCATCGACGGCTTCGTGGACCCCGAAGAGTTTCCGAACGTCAAATCCATCCTCTTCGCCGAGCACCAGGGCTCCTATCTCGTCGGCATGATGGCTGCGATGGCCTCCGAGACGGGCACTGTCAGCTTCGTGGGCGGGATGGACATTCCGCTCATCCGCACCTTCGCTTGCGGCTACGCGCAGGGCGCCAAGGCGGTGAATTCCGACATCGAGGTCATCGCCAACATGACCGGCACGACGCCGGCGGCATGGAACGACCCGGTGAAGGGGTCCGAGCTGACGCAGGCGCAGATCAGCCAGGGCTCCGACGTTGTGTTCGCGGCAGCGGGCGGCACCGGCATCGGCGTTCTGCAGACCGCCGCCGACGAGGGCATCCTGTCCATCGGCGTCGACAGCAACCAGAACTACCTGCATCCAGGCCAAGTCCTGACTTCGATGCTCAAGCGCGTGGACGTAGCCGTATACGATGCCATGACGGCCGGCGAAGACCTCGAGACCGGCGTCTCGACCCTCACGCTCGAAGACAACGGCGTCGGCTACGCGCTCGACGAGAACAACGAGGAACTCGTTTCCGAAGAGATGAAGACCGCCGTCGACCAGGCACGCGAGGAGATCATCGCGGGCAATACCGAGGTCCACGATTACCGCGAAGACGACAGCTGCCCGGTGCTCGACTTCTGATCGACCCGGCATCCGATCTTCCGGGCAGCCCGCGCGCTGCCCGCGACCAGGGGCCGCCCCGCGCGGCCCCTGCCCCGTCCTAGACAAGCGTCAGGCCAGACATTCATGACCGACACCGCCCCCGCCATCGAGCTGAAAGGCATCTCCAAGGCCTTCGGACCCGTCCAGGCCAACAAGGATATTTCGATCCGCGTGATGCCCGGCACGATCCACGGCATCATCGGCGAGAACGGCGCGGGCAAATCGACCCTGATGTCGATCCTCTACGGCTTCTACAAGGCCGATAGGGGAGAGATCTACGTCAAGGGACAACGAACCGAGATCCCCGACAGCCAGGCCGCCATCGCCGCCGGTATCGGCATGGTCTTCCAGCACTTCAAGCTGGTGCAGAATTTCACCGTCCTCGAGAACGTGATCCTCGGGGCGGAAGATGGCGGGCTGCTGAAGCCCTCGCTCGCCAAGGCACGGGGCGTTCTCAAGCAGCTCTCGGAGGAATACGGCCTCTCGGTCGATCCCGACACGCCCGTCGAGGCGCTATCGGTCGGGCACCAGCAGCGGGTCGAGATCCTGAAGGCGCTCTACCGGCAGGCTGATATCCTCATTCTCGACGAGCCGACCGGCGTTCTGACGCCGGCAGAGGCCGACCACCTCTTTCGTATCCTCGACAACCTGAGGGCCGAGGGAAAGACCATCATCCTCATCACCCACAAGCTCCGCGAGATCATGGACATCACCGACACGGTGAGCGTGATGCGCCGCGGAGAGATGACAGCGACCGTCAAGACCGCCGAGACGAGTCCGCAGGAGCTGGCCGAACTCATGGTCGGGCGCAAGGTGCTGCTGCGCGTCGACAAGGAGCCCGCGAAGCCGAAGGACGCGGTGTTGTCGGTACGCAATCTGCGCCACGTGGACGGTGACGGGGTCGAACGGCTGCGCGGCATCTCCTTCGATCTGCGCGCGGGCGAGATCCTCGGGCTCGCGGGCGTCGCGGGCAACGGACAATCCGAACTTCTGGAGGTCCTGGGCGGCTACCGCGACGGCGAGGGCGAAGTCTTGCTGAACGGCGCACCGCTGCCGCTCTCCGGTCCCGGCTCCGACGGGCAGGCCCGCCGCACGGCCGGCATCGGCCACGTGCCCGAGGATCGCCAGCGCGAGGGCCTCATCATGCCCTATACCGCGTGGGAGAATACGGTCTTCGGCTATCACCACGACCCCGCGATCCAGCGTGGCGCGTTCATGAACAACGCCGCGATCAAGACCGAAGCAGCCGCGAAGATGGAGCGGTTCGACGTCCGCCCCCCCGATCCGAACCTCGCGGCTAAGAATTTCTCCGGCGGCAACCAGCAAAAGATCGTTCTGGCCCGCGAGATCGAGCGGAACCCCGATGTCCTTCTGATCGGCCAGCCCACGCGCGGCGTCGATATCGGCGCGATCGAGTTCATCCACCAGGAGATCGTGCGGCTGCGCGATCTCGGCAAGGCGATCCTGTTGGTCTCGGTCGAGCTCGACGAGATCTTCGCCCTGTCGGACCGCATCGCCGTGATGTTCGACGGCCGTATCATGGGCGAGCGCGACCCGAATGAAACCGACCAGCGCGAACTTGGTCTCTTGATGGCCGGCGTGACCGGCGACGCAGGCGAGGATCCGATCAAGACGGTGGATCAGAGCCTCGACGAGAAAGAACATCGCGCGGCGGGAAGGTAAGCCCGGCCGGCGAGGTTTAATTGAGTGGTGATGGCAATGACCTTAAATTTATGTCCAGAGACCCGAATGCAGGCCATTCAGGATGACCGATCTGGAACGCGAACAACATCATCGCCGGATCGACGCGGAGATCGTGAAGCTTTTCGCCGAAACATCGAAGCCGAACGCCGAAACCGCGAAACTGACGAGCGCAAACCGCTTGTACCTTCTCGTTGTGGGCTCCGGCTCGACGCTCGCAATTGCGGCCTTCGCGACGCTCTTCCTCTGATCCAAACGGGCGGGGTCGCCGCTCATGGATAAGATGCCTGCCTGGGCCGACGCGGTCCTCGTTCCCCTGATCTCCCTCCTCCTGGCCGCCATCCTCTCGGCGCTGGTCATCCTTGCCATTGGTGAGAACCCGATCGAGGCATTCAACCTCATGGTCGAAGGTGCGCTGATGCGCTCTGCCGGTTGGGGCTACACGCTCTACTATGCGACCAATTTCATCTTCACTGGCCTCGCGGTCTCCGTCGCTTTCCACGCCAAGCTTTTCAACATCGGCGGTGAAGGCCAGGCGACCATTGGCGGCCTCGGCGTTGCGCTCATCTGCCTCTACATCCCCTGGCCTCATTGGTCGCTGGCCCTCATTGGCGCGGCGCTCGGCGCGGCGGCCTTCGGTGCGCTCTGGGCGCTGATCCCGGCCTATCTGCAGGCCAAGCGCGGCAGCCATATCGTCATCACGACGATCATGTTCAACTTCATCGCGGCGGCGCTTCTGAATTACGTCCTCGTGAATCTTCTGAAGCCCGCGGGCCAGATGGACCCGGCCTCGCCGATCTTCCCCGCCGCGACGCACCTGCCGACCTTCCAGGACATGTTCGCCACGGATGCCATGCCTCTCTTCCGCGGCTCGCCCGGCAACGTGACCTTCTTCCTCGCGATTCTCGCCTGCTTCGCGGTCTGGCTGCTGATCTGGCGCACCCGGCTCGGCTACGAGATCCGCGCGCTCGGCCATTCCGAAAGCGCCGCTCGTTATGCAGGGATCTCACCGGTCCGCACCATCGTGATCGCCATGCTGATCTCGGGCGGCCTTGCCGGCCTCATGGCGACCAATACCGCGATGGGAGAGGCCGAGCGTCTCGTGATGAATGCGACCGAAGGCGCGGGCTTCATCGGCATCGCCGTGGCGCTGATGGGCCGCAATCACCCGATTGGCGTGTTCCTCGCCGCGATCCTCTTCGGCTTTCTTTACCAGGGCGGCGCTGAGCTCGCGCTATGGACCAATATCCCGCGCGAGCTGATCGTGGTGATCCAGGCGCTCGTGATCCTCTTCACCGGCGCGCTCGACAACATGGTCCGCACGCCTCTGGAACGGGTCTTCGTCGCCATGCGAAAGGAGCGTGCCTGATGGATTTCGCAACTCTCCTGCAGGTGCTCGACTCCACTGTCCGCCTCGCAACGCCGCTGCTGCTTGCGTGCCTCGCAGGTCTCTTCTCGGAACGCTCCGGCGTGATCGACATCGGGCTCGAAGGCAAGATGCTGATCGCGGCCTTCTTCTCGGCGGCGATCGCGGCGCTCACGGGCTCGGTCTGGTTGGGACTGCTCTCGGGTATCGTCTCGGCGATGCTGCTCTCCGGGCTGCACGGCCTCGCCTCGATCACCTTCCGAGGCAACCAGCTCATTTCGGGCGTCGCGCTCAACTTCCTCGCGGCGGGCCTGACCGTGCTCATCGCGCAGGACTGGTTCAGCCAGGGGGGCCGCACGCCGTCCCTTCTCGAAGGCGGGCGCTGGGCCGCGCTCACGCTGCCGCTGGCCGAGACCCTGCGCCCCGTGCCGATACTGGGCCCGATCTATTACGAGCTGATCTCCGGCCACTCGATCCTCGTCTACGTCGCCTTCCTGTGCGTGCCCGCGACCTGGTGGATCCTCTTCCGCACTCGGTTCGGCCTGCGCCTCCGCGCCGTGGGTGAAGCACCCGAAGCGGTCGACACGGCCGGTGTCTCGGTCGTGGCGCTGCGCTACGCCGCCATCGCCATCTGCGGTCTTCTGTGCGGTCTTGCAGGATCTTACCTTGCTACGGGCCTGCAGGCGGGCTTCGTGAAGGACATGACGGCGGGCCGGGGGTACATCGCCCTCGCCGCGCTGATCTTCGCCAAGTGGCGGCCGTGGTACGCGCTCTGGGCGTGCCTTCTCTTCGGGCTTCTGCAGGCGGTGGCGCTGCGCTACCAGAATATCGACCTCGGCGGCTTCACCATCCCGGTGCAGTTCATGGACGCGCTGCCCTACATCCTGACCGTCGTGATCCTCGCGGGCTTCGTAGGCCGCGCGATCCCGCCGCGCGCGGGCGGCCAGCCTTACGTAAAGGAGCGGTGAGCGCCGCCCCCTCTTTGGATTGGTAAAAATGCCTCGGCGAGCGCGAGGGGCTGGCCCCTCGCTCCCCCGGCCCGTGTCACGAAAAGGCCGGGCCAATAAGACCGCCCTTCGCTTCCATCCCCGTTGCCTTTCGCCGCAACGCCGCACATGCTGAACCCATGCAACTCTACCTCCCCATCGCCGAGGTCTCGGTCAACCTGATCCTGCTTCTGGGCGTGGGCACGATTGTCGGTATCCTTTCGGGCATGTTCGGCGTGGGTGGCGGGTTCCTGATCACACCGCTTCTGTTCTTCATGGGCATCCCGCCGGCCGTGGCGGTCGCGACCGGCGCGAACCAGATCGTCGCCTCCTCGGTTTCGGGTGTGATGGCGCATCTCAAGCGCCGCACCGTGGATCTGAAAATGGGAACGGTGCTGCTCGCGGGCGGGCTCGTGGGCTCGGCGCTGGGTGTCTGGCTCTTCAATTATCTCAAGGAGCAAGGCCAGGTCGATCTGCTCGTCCGCCTCGCATACGTGATCTTCCTCGGCATTATTGGCGGGCTGATGTTTTTCGAGAGCCTCCGCGCGCTCCGCCGGTCCAAATCCGGCGCGCGGCCGAAGCGGCGCGCGCATGTCTGGGTGCACGGTCTGCCCTTCAAGATGCGCTTCCGCGCCTCGGGTCTCTACATCTCGGCGATCCCGCCGCTGCTCGTCGGGGCCTCGGTCGGGGTGCTGGCGGCGATCATGGGCGTTGGCGGCGGGTTCATCATGGTCCCGGCGATGATCTACCTCCTGGGCATGCCCACCAAGGTCGTTGTCGGCACGTCGCTCTTCCAGATCATCTTCGTCACCGGCTTCACCACGGTTCTGCACGCCACGACCACGCGCACGGTCGATATCGTCCTGGCACTCGCGCTCATCCTCGGCGGCGTGGTCGGAGCGCAGATCGGCGCGACGCTCGGATCGCGGCTCAAGGCAGAGCAACTCAGGATCCTGCTGGCGAGCCTCGTCCTCGCGGTCTGTTTCAAGCTGGCGCTCGATTTGCTTCTGACACCGGACGAGCTGTTCGTGATCGAGCAGACCTCATGATCCGCCGTCTCGCAGCCCTTCTCCTCGCTTTGCTTGGCGCAACACCGCTTGCGGCCCAGGAAGACGTCGTTCTCGGCCTCAGCCGCAACGTGATCTCGATCTCGGCGAATTTCGACGGATCGGATATCCTGATCTACGGCGCGGTGAAGCGCGAGACGCCGATCCCGCCAGAGACGGAGCTCGGTGTCGTCATCACCGTCGAAGGACCATACGTGCCGCTCACCGTCTGGCGAAAGGAGCGCCGCTTCGGGATCTGGGTAAATACCGAGGCCGTCGAGGTGGATCTCGCGCCATCCTTCTACGCGGTGGCGACCTCGGCTCCGTTCACCAGCGTCATGAGCCATGTCGAGGATCTGCGCCACCGGGTCTCGGTCCCGCGCGCGATCAGGTCGGTGGGCGCGCCGATCTCGGTCGAGGACACGCAGGCGTTTTCCGAGGCGGTAATCCGCATCCGGGATGCGGATGGGCGCTACCAGCTTCTCGAGGATTCAGTGGCGGTTCGTGAACAGACCCTCTTTTCGACCTCTGTCCGCCTGCCCGCGAACCTGACCGAAGGCACCTATCGCACCCGCATCTTCCTCACGCGCGACGGCAGCGTCGTCAGCGAGTATGATCGCGATATCGAGGTCCAGAAGGTCGGCATCGAGCGTTGGCTCTACAACCTTTCTCAGAGCCAGCCCTTCCTCTACGGGCTGCTCGCGCTGGTCCTCGCCTTGGCCGCCGGCTGGACAGCATCTGCCGTAACACGTCTGATAAGGTCCTGATGTCCCGAACACCGCCTCCCCTTCGTGCCGATTTCCCCGCCTTCCTGCCGATGCAGACCCGCTGGAACGACAATGACGAATACGGCCATCTGAACAACGCGACGTACCTGGAGCTTTTCGACACCGCCATCACCTATTGGCAGATGGAGAACGGGATCGATGTGCGCGGCCCCGATGCCTGGCGCTTCGTCGTGGTCGAGAACGGCTGTATCTATTTCCGCGAAGTAGGTTTTCCGGACAAGCTCGAGGCGGGCCTTCGTATCACGCGCATGGGCTCGTCCTCCTACCGGATCGAGGTCGCTCTGTTCCGCGACGGAGAGGACGAGGCGGCAAGCCTCGGCTTCTTCGTGAACGTCCTCACAGGCAATGATGCCCGTCCGCGCCCCATGCCCGGTGACCTGCGCGGGCGCCTCGCCCGGATCTCTGTGACATGATTCAAGTCAAATCGCCGTTGCGATTCTCTGGTATGGTCGTCTCCTGACCTTTCAGGAGAAAACCCATGCGGAAGATCGCTCTGTTGCTTGCGGTGTTGGCAAGCCCCGCCTTCGCCCAGACCACGTCGGATGTGCGCTTTGAGCCCGGAAACTTCGGCACAATGGTGTCCGGCACTGTCGTCGGAGACGAATATATCGATTATCGCCTTGGCGCGCAGGCCGGGCAAGAGATGTTCACCGAACTCACCGTGACGGACAGCAATGGCAGCGGCACCGTCTACTTCAACATCCTGCCTCCAGGCAGCGATAACGTCGCAATCTACAACAGCTCGACCTACGGCAACGCGACGACTGTGGAATTGCCCGAGGACGGCACCTACACGATCCGGGTCTATCAGATGGGCAACGACCGGGACTCGGAAAGGACGTCGGGGTTCAATATCGACCTGCCGATCCAGTAAATCGGCCGCCCTACCCTTTCTCGTGGAAATGGCCGTAGATCTTTTCGGCCAGGGCCTCGCTCACGCCCTCGACGGCCTTCAGGTCGGCGAGGTTCGCGCGGCTGACTGCCTTGGCCGAGCCGAAATGTGACAGCAGCGCCCGCTTGCGGGAGGCGCCGACACCGGCAATCTCGTCCAGTGGGTTCTTCCCCATCGACTTGGCGCGCTTGGCGCGATGCGTGCCGATGGCAAAGCGGTGCGCCTCATCGCGCATCCGCTGCACGAAATAGAGCACCGGATCGTTGTGCCTGAGCGCGAAAGGCCGCTGTCCGACGCGGTGGAACTCCTCCTTGCCGGCGTCCCGGTCGATGCCCTTGGCAACGCCGACCATCGGAATGTCCTCGACCCCGTATTCAGCCATGATCTCGTGCACGGCCGAGACCTGGCCCGCGCCGCCGTCGATCAGTAAGAGGTCCGGCCACATGCCCTTCTCGCGGTTCGGATCTTCCTTCTGGAGCCGCTTGAACCGCCGAGTGAGCACCTCTTTCATCATGCCGAAATCGTCGCCCGGCACGAGCTCTTCGCCCTTGATGTTGAACTTGCGATACTGGCTCTTGAGGAACCCCTCCGCCCCCGCGACGATCATCGCGCCGACGGCGTTCGTCCCCTGGATGTGAGAGTTGTCGTAGACCTCGATCCGCTCTGGCACGGTCTCGAGCCCCAGCGCTTCGGCAAGCCCGGTCAAAAGCTTCGTCTGCGTCGCGGTCTCGGACATCTTGCGCGCAAGGCTCTCGCGCGCGTTGCGGGTCGCGCCCTCGATCAGCTCCGCCTTCTCGCCACGGCGTGGCACCACGATCTCGACCTTGCGGCCAAGCTTGCCCGTCAGCAGCTCCTGCATGAGGTCCGGGCTTTCGATGTCATGCGACAGAAGGATGAGGCGTGGTGGCTCTTTCGTATCGTAGAACTGGCCGAGAAAGGCTTCGAGCACCTCTGCCTCGTCCACGTCCTCGCCCACGCGCGGATAAAAATCCCGGTTCCCCCAGTTCTGGTTCGCGCGGATGAAAAAGACCTGCACGCAGGCCTGCCCATGCTCCATGTGCAATGCGATGATGTCGGCTTCGGTCACGCCCTTTGGATTGATGCCCTGCACCGACTGAACCTGTGTCAGCGCCCGGATCCGGTCGCGGAGCGCGGCGGCGCGCTCGAATTCCATCGCCTCGGAGGCTTCCTGCATCTCGGATGCCAGCGTCTCCTGGATCTGGGTCGTCCGGCCCGAGAGGAACCTCTCCGCGTCGCGCACGCTCTCGGCATAATCCGTCTCCGAGATCCGCCCGACGCACGGCGCGCTGCATCGTTTGATCTGGTACAAGAGGCACGGCCGGGTGCGCGTCTCGAACACCGAGTCCGAACAATTTCGCAGAAGAAAGACCTTCTGGAGCTGGTTCAGCGTGCGGTTCACCGCGCCTGCGCTCGCGAATGGGCCATAGTATGAGCCCTTTTCGCGCTTCGCCCCACGATGTTTCTTGATCATCGGATAGGGATGATCGCCGGTCACCAGGATGTTCGGAAACGACTTGTCATCGCGCAGGAGCACGTTGAACTTCGGCTTGAGCTGCTTGATCAGGTTCTGCTCGAGCAGCAGCGCCTCGGTCTCGGTCCGGGTCGTGAGGAACATCATCGACGCGGTCTCGGAGATCATCCGGGCAATCCGCCGCGAATGCCCCGAAGGCCGCGCGTAGTTCGACACCCGCGCCTTCAGGTTCCGCGCCTTGCCGACGTAAAGGACACGGCTCTGGTCATCGAGCATCCGGTAAACGCCGGGCGAAGAATCCAACGTCTTCAAGTAGCTCTGTATGCAATCGTGCCCGGTGAGGCCCTGGTTCGTGGTCTGCTCGTTTTCCGACATCGTTTACCGATTCTTAACTCGATTCGGATCTGCGTCGAATCGCCGTTTCCGGCAGGCATTGTAACAGCATTGTTTCAAGGTTTTTTGCATCCACGGAACCTGTGGACAACACGCGGGACAAATCTTGGGCCACCGGGAATTTTCCTTTGTTTATGAAGACTTCGTTAAAGCGCCCAATTTTTAATCACAAATTTAACCACCTGATAACAAACGAAACTTTTCTTAACACGCGTCAAATGCCTGCAATGTGGCGTGTTTTCAGAACACTCGTCCAATTCATGACCCGCCGGTGCACAACTGGCTTTGCGACTATGCCACCCTACTCCGTTCCGACCACGTCCGGGGTCTTCCAGGCAAGGTGTTGTCCGCCGTCGATGCACAGAAGCTGGCCCGTCACCGCGGGCGCATTCATGAAATATCCCAGCGCGCCGGTGATGTCCGACGGGTTGGAACCGCGCTCCATGATCGTCGCGGCGCGCTGCTTGGCGAAATGCTCGTCGCTCTGCCGCCCGCCCTTCAGCGTCGGCCCGGGACCGATCGCGTTGACGCGCACGCGCGGGGCGAGCGCCATCGCCGCCGTCTGCGTGAAGGTCCACAGGCCCATCTTCGCCAGCGTGTAGGTCATGAATTCCGGTGTCAGCTTGCGAACGCGCTGATCGACCATGTTGATTACAAGGCCCTGCGCCTGCGGTTCACCGTTCTCGTCCTCGAGCGGGTCCGGCACTTGGGCTGCCAGCGCTTGCGTCAGCGCGAAGGGCGCGCGCAGGTTGCTCTCCATGTGGCGGTCCCAACTCTCGCGGGTCGCGCTGTCGATATCGTCATGCTCGAAGATCGAGGCGTTGTTCACCAGAATGGTGATTGGGCCGCCAAGCGCTTCGGCCGCCTTGGGAAGAAGCTCCTGCACCTCGTCTTCGTTCAGAAGGTCCGCCTGCACGGAAGCGGCGCTTCGGCCCATCTTGCGGATCTCGCCGGCGACCTCGTCGGCGGCATCGGAGGATGAATTGTAATGCACCGCCACGTCGACGCCCTGCTCCGCAAGATAAAGCGCCATCGCGCGTCCAAGGCGATGTCCGGCTCCGGTGACAAGGGCGCGGGGCTGGTCGGTCATGGGGTCTCCTTCGGTGTCAGATCAGCACGTAGGCCACATAGCCCACATAGAGCGCCGACAAGATCACGCCCCAGGTCCGCGTGAGATCGCGTCCGAAAAGAACGAAGGGCATGAGCAGGAGCGACGCACCCAGCATCACCCACAGATCGAAGGTCAGGAATTCGCGGTCCACCTCCATCGGCGCGATCAGGCTCGCGATGCCGATAATGGCGAGGAGGTTGAACATGTTCGAGCCGATGACGTTGCCAATCGCCACATCCGCCTGCTTGCGGATGGCGGCCGAGACGGTCGTCGCAAGCTCCGGCAGCGACGTGCCGAGCGCGACGAGCGTCAGGCCGATCACCGTATCGGAAACGCCGAACCGCGTCGCGATCACCCTTGCGCTGTCGACCAAAAGGTCCGCGCCCAGCGGCAGACCGATGAGGCCGAGCGCCAGGTAGAGGATGATCTTCCACCAGGGCATATCGGGATCGGCGCCCTCGACATCTTCTTCCGGATCTTCGGCTTTCATCGAATTGCGATGCTTGAGGCTGTCGCGAAGATTGTCACCGAGGATCACCGCGAGCACTGCCAGCAACACCAGGCCCGAGATCCAATCGAAGACGCCTCGGAACGCCAGCGCGATGAAGATCACTGTCGCGCCCAGCATGATCACGTAGCTTTTGCGGCTGTCGCATTGCGACGTGTGCATCACGGCGATAATCGCCGGGATGCCGAGCACAAGCAGGATATTCGCCGTGTTCGACCCCACGACGTTGCCCAGGGCGATGCCGGGCACCCCGTCGAGCGCAGCGTTGATCGAAATGAGAAGCTCGGGCGCCGAGGTTCCGAAAGCGACGATGGTCAGGCTGACGATCAGAGCCGGAATCCCGACGCGCAACGCGAGGTTCACAGCACCTTTCACCAGCGCGTCGCCCGCCAGAAGCAGGATCGCAAGACCCAAGATCGCGGTAAGATAGACCATGCGTTAGCCCCGCTTTTCGCCACCGCAGGGACATGGCCCCTTGCCGATGCGATACCGCCCGCAATCTCGGCATTTGCGGTTGCTCAATGTTTTCATGCCCGGCACGCGCAGCTTGCCGAACATCGCCATCACGCCCATGGCGATCAGGAAGAGAAAGACGATCTTGACGATCACGTCACAGGCCAAAGCGCGCGTAGGCGGCACGCTCCTCGATCTGGGTGAAGGCCTGGTCGGTCATCTCGGCACCGAAGCGGCTCAGAAGACCTTTCTTCTGACCGTAACGGCGGAAATTCACGTCATCACCGAACCGCTCTTTCATGACCTTTTCAAGATGCCCGATCCCGTCTGCAAGGCCGACATCCACCGCGCTCTGACCGAGCCAGACCTCGCCGGTGAAGAGATCGGGATCGTCGGCGAGCTTGTCGCCGCGCCGTGTCTTGACCTGGTCGATGAAATTGCCGTGCAGCTGCTCCAGCAGGCGGTTCAGCCGTTCGACATCCTCTTCCTGCTCGGGCCGGAAGGGATCGAGCATGCTCTTGGACTTGCCCGCCGTATAGACCCGGCGCTCGAAGCCTTGGCGCTGCAGGAAGACATGTGCGCCGAACCCAGCGGAGATGACGCCGATGGAGCCGAGGATCGAGCTCGGGTCGGCGAAGATCTCGTCGGCGGCGCTGGCGATCCAGTAGCCGCCAGACGCGGCCACGTCCTCGACGAATGCGATGACCGGCACGTCCTTCTCTTCGGAGAGCCGCCGGATGCGCGCGCCTATGAGCGAGGATTGCACCGGTGAGCCGCCGGGAGAGTTGATCTCGAGCGCGACGGCCTTGGGCTTGCCGCGCTTGAACGCCTTGTTCAGCATGTCAGTGACGTTTCGATCAGAGATGCCCGACCGGCCCATACCGATCGCGCCTTGCAGACGCACAACCGATACGGTCGGCTTGCGTTTGAAAACGGTAGACAACTTGCTCATGCCTCTGGACTTAGAGGCGGTGTCACTTACAAACAAGAGCCGCTCCCGCAGGATCGCCCCTTTCCTTCGACCAGAGTGGTCGGCCCGCCGCGCGGGCAAGGAAAAACCCCGCCGAAGCGGGGTTCCTCAACGCTTGGAAAGGCGGCTGCCTCACTCTTTCGCGCGGGCCTTGATCGGCTTCCAGATGCGCTTGTTGGTGAGATAGAGCAGTACCGACAGAATGGTGAGGAACACCACACCCACGAAGCCCGCCTGCTTGCGCGCCATCATCTTGGGC
Source organism: Roseivivax halotolerans (assembly GCF_900115815.1). GTDB lineage: Bacteria > Pseudomonadota > Alphaproteobacteria > Rhodobacterales > Rhodobacteraceae > Roseivivax > Roseivivax halotolerans. Next base: position 255,103 of record NZ_FOXV01000002.1, read on the forward strand.
TCGGCCGTCCACATCAGGAAAGCCGCAACGTCTTTCGATTGCTGTTCGATCGTCGTCTCGATGTCGGGGTTGGCGTATTCGACATCATCACCGTAAAGCGGCGGCGCCATCGAGATATAGCCGCCCGGGAAGGCGGTATTCTCGTAAAGGATCGTGCCCGCCTGCTCGATCTGCTCGCCCGTGTAGCCGGTCAGGAGCGAGGCGATGTATTCCGCGCCGCCCATGCCCTTCACGAGCTGGTTGATGCCCGTGCCGTAGGGGCCGTGAAAGCCTGCACGCGCCTTGGCCATGAGAGACAGGTCGGGTGCGCCGACGGCGTTGTTCTCGGGGAAGTGGTCGGTCGGCCGTGCGGGACGGTAGTCGTCGAGTTCCTCGTCGAAGACCTCGAAGTTCTGTTCCGCATAGGCACGCACCTCGGCCTCGGAATAGCCCGGGCCGCTCTCATCCTGAAGCGAGCGGATCGGGACGTATTTCAGGCCGTGGCAGGCCGCGCAGACCTGCGTGTAGACCTGCAGGCCCCGCTGGAGCTGCGCCTGGTCATAGGTGCCGAAGGGACCCTCGAAGGAGAAGTCGTAGTCTTCGACATGTCCCTCGGAGCCGGCGGCGAATGCGCCGCCGACGGGAAGAGCCAGTGCCAGGAGGGCGGTGATGGCGAGTTTCTTGATCATCACTTTGTCCGATCCTTTCTTATTCGGCCGGAGCGACGTTGGGTTCGGTCTTGGTACCGCCCGTCGCCGAGGCGTGCGCCTCGAAATCAGCTTCGATCGTGTCGGGCCGCTTGAGCGGCTTCTCGATCACGCCGAGCAGCGGCAGGATCACCAGGAAGTAGGCGAACCAGTAGGCCGACGCGATCAGCGACAGCGAGGAATAGGGCTCCTCGGCGGGCATTGCCCCGAGCCACATCAGCGCGAAGAAGTCGACGATCAGCAGCGCGAACCACCACTTGAACTGCGGACGGTAGCGGCCCGAGCGAACGCTCGACGTGTCGAGCCAGGGCGCCAGCGCCATGACCGCGATCGCGCCGAACATCGCAAGCACACCGAAGAACTTCGCATCGATGATGCCGCCGGTCACGAAGGAGGCGATCTGAACGACCCACACCTCGGAAGTGAACGCGCGAAGGATCGCGTAGAACGGCAGGAAGTACCATTCGGGAACGATGTGCGCGGGCGTCGCGAGCGGGTTCGCCTCGATGTAGTTGTCCGGGTGGCCGAGATAGTTCGGCATGAACCCGACAATCGCGAAGAACACCGCGAGGATGATCGCCAGCGCGAAGAGGTCCTTGATCACGTAGTAGGGCCAGAACGGAACCGTGTCCTTCTCGGCCTCGGCCTTGGAGCCGCGACGAACCTCGACACCCGTGGGGTTGTTGTTGCCCGTGGAGTGGAAGGCCCAGATGTGCACGATCACGAGGCCCGCGATGACGAACGGGAAGAGATAGTGCAGCGAGAAGAAGCGCGTCAGCGTGTAGTTGCCAACCGCGGGTCCGCCAAGAAGCCAGGTCTGCAGCGTCTCGCCAATGAACGGGATCGCGCCGAAGAGGCCGGTGATCACGGTCGCGCCCCAGAAGGACATCTGACCCCAGGGCAGAACGTAGCCCATGAAGGCGGTGCCCATCATCAGAAGGTAGATCAGGATACCGATGATCCAGGTGACCTCGCGCGGCGCCTTGTAGGAGCCGTAATAGAGGCCGCGGAAGATATGTGCGTAGACCGCAACGAAGAACAGCGACGCGCCGTTCTGGTGCATGTAGCGCAGCGCCCAGCCACCATTCACGTCACGCATGATATGCTCGACGCTGGCGAACGCCATATCCGCGTCCGGCGTGTAGTGCATGACCAGCGTGATGCCGGTGATGATCTGCAGCGCAAGGGTGAAGGTCAGGACGATGCCCCAGATCCACATCCAGTTGAGGTTCTTGGGGGTGGGGATCATCAGCGTGTCGTAGAGAAGCCCGACGATCGGAAGGCGCTTGTGCAGCCACTTCTCGCCCGAGGACTTCGGTTCGTAATGGTCGTGCGGGATACCAGCCATGTCTCTCTCCCTTAACCCAGAAGGATCGTCGTTTCGTCGACGAACTCAGCCAGCGGAACCGGCAGGTTGGTCGGCGCGGGGCCGCGGCGGATGCGGCCGGCCGTGTCGTAGTGCGAGCCGTGGCAGGGGCAGAACCAGCCGTTGTAATCGCCCGCACCGTTGCCGAGCGGCACGCAGCCGAGATGCGTACAGACGCCCATCATCACGAGCCAGCGACCCTCCTCGTCGAGGGCGCGGTTCTCGTCCGTGGCGGGCTGCTCGCCCTGAAGATTCTCGTTGCGCGCGATCGGGTCGACCAGTTCGGACACGTCGACCGAGCGGGCCTCTTCGATCTCGGCCTGGCCGCGGTTGCGGATGAAGACCGGCTTGCCGAGCCATTGCACGGTGATCTGCGAACCCTCGTTGACGCCGCCGACATCGACCCGGATGGTCGAGAGCGCGCGCACATCCGCGGAGGGGTTCATTTGATTGATAAGCGGCCAGACGGCTGCGCCCGCCGCGACCGCACCCGCGCCTGCCGTGGCGTAGTAGAGAAAGTCTCTCCGGGTGCCTGTGTGATCTTCTGCGTTCGACACGAGGTTGTCTCCGTTCCCTGCACCGGCATACCGGCAAATCTCGGAATGCGCCGCGGACGGATCCGCAGCGTTCTGCGGGGCTAATTAGCGAACAGAGTTTAAGGCGTCCAGAACACAAAGACAGGAGAATCGAAAAAGCGCCGTTGTGTCGCGGTTGGAACCAAACCGCTCAGATGCCACTTAGCCCTCATGGGTAGCTAGAAACGGCAGACAATTATGAATTTGAACCTTTGTTGTGTCCCGCTGACGGTTTTGGCCGTCTCGGTGGCCAGTGCGGCAACGGCCGAAGTCGAACTTTCCATTTATTCAGGCAAGCAAGGCGCTCCCGACAGCCAGTTCGAGGGGGATTATCCCGGCGGCGGCTCGTTCGATCGTGACGTGTCCTGGAACGGCAAATCGTTCTCCGCGCCGCCTTATTATGGCGTGCGTGGCACTTGGTGGCAGGACAGCGGCCTCGGCTTCGGCGCAGAGTTCACGCACAGCAAGGTCTATCTCGACGGCTCCGACCAGGACGCGCTCGGCTTCGACGATTTCCAGCTGACCGACGGTCTCAACGTCATCACGGCGAACGCGATGTATCGCTGGCAGAACGCGGCGGGGCCCGTGACACCCTATGTCGGTGCGGGTCTCGGCTTCACCTTGCCCCATGTCGATGCCGAGGTCGGCGGCGAGAAAACCTACGGATACCAGTTCGGCGGCCCGGCCATGCGCCTGATGGCAGGGGCCAGCTACGACGTGACCGAGCGGGTGGCCGTGTTCGGGGAATATCAGTTCACCGCGTCTCGGAACGATCTCGACCTCGATGGCGGCGGCGATGTGCAGACCGACATCACCACCAACGCGGTCAATGTCGGCGTCTCCCTCAAGTTTTAGGGAGCCGCCGCCTCAGCGTCATCAGCTTGAACGCGACGATCACGACATAGGCGATGCACAGCACGACAAGACTGATCCAGGCGTAGATGAACAGCAGCGCCCCAACGGTCACGAAAGCCACCAGGAAAACCTTGGCGTTCCGGCGCGGCACCTTCGTCGTCTTGAAGGACCAGGTCGGAACGCGGCTGACCATCATCAGCCCCACCCCCATCACGTAAAGCGCCAGCAAAAGATCCGGCAGCACCGGCTGCAGGCCGAAGGCGAAGGACACGAACATCGGCAGCATCGCAAGCATGGCCCCCGCCGGTGACGGAACGCCCGTGAAGTAGGCCTCCTCTCCGCCTTTGCCGCCTGCCTCTTCCTTCCGCGCCACGTTGAACCGCGCAAGGCGCATCACGCAGCAGATCGCGTAGACGACCACCGCCAGCCAGCCGAAACCGCGCAAATCCTCGAGCGCCCAGAGATAGAGCAGGAAGCCCGGCGCGACCCCGAAATTGAGAAAATCGGCGAGACTGTCGAGTTCCGCCCCCATCTTGCTATCCGAGCCCAGCGCCCGCGCCAGCCGTCCGTCGAGCCCGTCGAGCACGGCCGCGAGCAAGATCATCTGCACCGCGAGTTCCCAGCGCGCATCGAGCCCGTAGCGCAGCGATGTCAGCCCGAGCCCGATCGCCGTCAGCGTCAGCATGTTCGGAATGAGCTGAACGAGCGTCAGCTTGTCGCTGCGGGGAGGCTCGGCATCTTTCATGACGCGGGACCGTCCAGCCGGGCGATCACGCTCTCGCCCGCGATCATCGTCTGACCGAGGGCGACCTCTGGCTCCACGCCTTCGGGCAGGTAGACATCGAGCCGCGAGCCAAAGCGAATGAGACCGAACCGCTCGCCCCGGCGCAGCGGCGCGCCTTCCTCGGTGAAGCAGAGAATGCGCCGCGCCACGAGGCCCGCAATCTGCGTGACGCCAAGCGTGCGCCCGTCCCCCATCTCGAGGATCAGCGAATTGCGCTCATTGTCGTCTGAGGCCTTGTCGAGCGAGGCGTTCAGGAACTTGCCCGGCTTGTAGGCGACGCGAGTCACGCGGCCTGCGACCGGCGCGCGGTTGATGTGGCAGTTGAACACCGACATGAAGACCGACACACGCATGAGCGGCGTGTCGGACAGGCCAAGCTCGGGCGGCGGCACGGCGCGCTCGATCAGCGAGACCACGCCATCGGCGGGAGATACGACAAGGCCCGGCGCATCCGGCACGACCCGTTCGGGGTCGCGGAAGAAATAGTAGCACCAGATCGTAAGACCGACGCCGATCCAGCCCAGCGGCTCCCAGATGACGAAGAGGATGAGCGCGACCACCGCGAAGACCGCGACGAAGCGCTTCCCTTCGGGGTGCATGGGCTTGATGAAGGTATCGCGCATCCGCATGAGTGCAGGCCTTTGGCAAGTGAAACTCTGCGCGGGTCGGTACTCTTGACCGCTTGAACGCGCAAGGGCGCGGCGTCTGCCTCAGCCTTGCGGCGCGGTCTCCTGCATCGACGCGCGATCGGCGAACCGCGCATACCAGGCGGACAGTTCGGGATGGCCGTTCCGCCAGCCACGCGCCTCGTGCCTGAGGTCGAGATAGCCAAGCGCGCAGCCAAGCGCGATCTGCCCGGCATCGACCGGCCCGGCGAGATGGCTCATCCAGCGCGCCTCGAGCGCATCGAGCGCGCGGGCCACTTTCAGCCATTGCGCCTCGACCCAGTCCTCCGATTGTTTCTCGGGCTCGCGGAAGCGTCCTTCATAGACCATGGTAAGTGCTGCATCGAGCATCCCGTCCGCCGTCGCCTCCAGCGTCAGAACCTCCCAGATCCGGCTTTCAGGGTAGAAGCCGGCGCCGGCCTTGGCGTCGAGATAGCGGCAGATGACCCGGCTGTCATAGAGCGTCCCGCCATCGTCCCGCACGAGCGCAGGTATCTTGCCGAGCGGATTGAGCGCGGTCAGCTCGGGATCGGGGTCCATCGGCGAATTCGCACCGGAGATCAGCTCGACCCCGTCGATCAGACCGGTCTCGATCAGCATGACGTGGACCTTGCGGACGTAGGGCGACGGGCTGAGCTTGTAGAGTTTCATCGGGCGGCCTCCTCTGGCTGACGCCCGGACTATCGAAGCTTGCCGCGGCAAGCACAAGCCTAGCGCGCCTTCGGGTGCGCCGCCTCGTAAACCTTCATCAAGTGCACCTCGTCGACCGAGGTATAGGCCTGTGTCGTCGAAAGCGAAGCGTGGCCCAGAAGCTCCTGGATCGCCCGCAGATCGCCGCCTGCAGCCAGAAGATGCGTCGCGAAGGAATGCCGCATCGCGTGCGGTGTCGCGGTCGCGGGCAGCCCGAGCTGCATGCGCGCGGCCTCCGTCACCTTCTGCACCGCGCGCGGCGACAGCGCTCCGCCCCGGAGGCCGCGAAAGACCGGCGCATCCGCCGTCATCTCGTGCGGGCAGAGCCGGATATACCGCTCCACCGCATCCCGCGCGACTGGCAACACCGGCACCACGCGCTCTTTCCCGCCCTTGCCGAGGATACGCAGGCTGGCCCCGAGCGGCAGATCTGTGCCGGTCAGCCCAAGCGCCTCGGAGATCCGCAGTCCCGAGCCGTAAAGCAGCGTCACCACCGCCGCGTCCCGCGCGCCGATCCAGCCCGCGCGGCCCTGATCTCCGACGCTATCGATCATCGCGCGCGCGGCGTCCTCGTTGAGGGGACGGGGCAGCTTCTTCTCGAATTTCGGGGCACGGGCCGACAGGACGGCTGTCGGCTCAAACCCTTCACGCTCGGAAAGCCAGCGATAGAATGACTTCACCGACGAGAGTTTGCGCGCCATGCTCCGGGGGCTGGCCCCGCCCTGGCGCAAGGACGCCATCCAGGCGCGCATATCCGTCACGCTGATCCGGGACAGCGCGCCAAGGCCCTTGGGCTCGCCGTGATATGTCACCATGAAGGCGATGAACTCGATGACGTCGGCGCGATAGGCTTTCTCGGTATTCTCGGACTGCCCTTTCAACGCGCGGGCAGTCTCGAGCCAGGCCCCGAGCGCGTCGCGCGCTTGCGGCGAGAGCGCGAGGCTCACTGCAACCAGCGCCGCATCGACCGTTCAAACACTCCGGCGAAGAAGGCCAGAAGGTCGGTGCCGTGCTGCGGCGTGAACTGGTGGGGGTCTTCGGCGCCCATGACGAGCATGCCCGGCAGGCGCCCCTCGCCGAAATCGAGCTTGAGGCACGCTTCCGAACGCACCCAATCGGCGATCTCACCATAGAATTCGGGATCTCCGCCTTCCATCTGGCGCAGTGTGACCTGACGGATCGGGGCGGAACGGCCGTTCGCGATATAGCTGTCGATGAAGCCGGGGCGCACGACGCTCAGCACGCCGCCAAGCCGCGCGACCGCCGGATCGTCCTGAGCGGAATCGGTGCTCTCCAGCACGAGTTTCACGCAATCGACGCGCAGGATATCCGCAACTTCACCACCGAGATCGCGCAGGAACGGCTCGAATTCGGTCGGGTCGAGAAGCCGCAGGATCGCGCGGTGAATCTGGTTGGTGCCGGCGAGGTTTTCATAGGCGGCCGCGATGACCGAACGGTGCGTTTCCTCGAGCCGGTCGAGCCGCGCCTCGAGACGCTCCATCGCGATGCCGCGCAGATCGACGATGTTCGAGCCCATCGATCGCTCGTTCGCCGCCACGAGCGCGCGCATCAGATCCTGATCTTCGAGAAGAAGGTCCGGCCGTTCCATCAACGCGCTACGCAGGGACGGATCGATCTTGGGCTGGCTGGTCATCGTGCCTCATCCATGTTGGAGCTCCTTGTGCCCGGAGCTTGGACCGATCTTTTCCCGTCTGGGCCACGTTCTGTCAACGCGCACGCAATGCAAGAGCGGGCTTCGACAATCGGGGTGCCTTTGAGGTCACGCCTGGCCGAGATAGGCACGCAGGCTGTCGGGCGGGTCGGAAAAGAGCGCCTCCGTCTCCCGCGGCGGCTCCGCGACGCCGTCCGCCACGAGCACCGTCTGGCTGGCAAAGCGGCGCGCATCGGCGGGATCGTGGCTGACCATCAGCGCCAGCGCGCCGAGCTTGTCCGCAAGCTCGGCCACGCGGCTCAGCATCTCGGCCTTGAGCGCCGGACCAAGCGCCGCGAAGGGCTCGTCGAGCAGGATCACCGGCCGATTCTGCAGCAGCACCCGCGCCAGCGCCGCCCGGCTCGCCTGCCCGCCCGACAACTCCGCCGGTTTGCGTGCGCCGAACCCGGCGAGCCCGACCTCGGCCAGCGCCTCTTCGATCTGCTGGTTCTCGTGGGCACTCACCCGCCCGCCACCCAGCCGCAACGCAAGTCCGAGATTCCGCGCAAGGCTCAGGTGCGGAAAGAGGTTTTGGTCCTGGAACAGCGAGGCGACCGGCCTCGTGCCAGGGGCATCGGCGGTAATGTCCCGTCCTTGCCAGAGAATCCGCCCCGCCTCGGGCCGCCGAAATCCAGCAATCGCATCGAGGAGCGTCGACTTGCCTGCCCCCGATGGTCCGACCACCGCAACGCGGCTCCGAGGCTCCAGCGTCATCTCGGCGCGCAGCGTGAAATCGCCCGCGCGCATCACGAGCCCATCAAGTTCAAGCACCGACGCGCCCTCCCCTGTCGAAGAGCCAGAACAGCGCCAAGCTCGCCATCAGGAGAAGCAGCGCCGCGCCCTGCGCCGCCTCCATCTGGTAGCTTCCCATCAAGCGATAAACCTGCAGCGGCAAGGTCGCGCGGTCGGGATCGGCGAAGAGTGCGATGACGCCCAGATCGCCCATCGACAGCGCCGCCGTCAGCCCCGCCGCGAAGCCCAAGGGCCGCTTCAGGCGCGGCAGCAGCACCCAGCGCGTCCAGGCCCACCCGCTAAGGCCGAGCGATCCGGCGAGCCGGCCGAAATCTTCCCGGATCGCCTCGGCCTCGGGCCGGAGGATACGCAGCGCGAAGGGCAGGCTCACCAGCGCGTTCACGAGCGCCGTGACCGGCAGCGCCAGCGCGAACGGGTTCATGACGGGCCGGACCAGCAGGAACAGCCCGGTGCCAAGGACGAGCGGCGAGATGGCGATGCCGAGAAGGCCCAGAAGCTCTCCGCGCCGGGTCGCGAGCGGCAGCGCCCAGAGAAGGCATAGCGCGGTCGAGGCGAGCGCGACGCTCAGCGAGTGCCAGGCGGCCTCCAGCGTTCCGGCACCGAGCTGCAAGAGCCCCGGCGCGCCGCGCAAGGCCACGAGCGTCAGCGGCGTCAGCAGGAAGAGCGCAACGATCAGGATCGCGCCTCCATCGAGAAGGCGTGCCCCGAAGCCCCGCCCGTCCCAGCGCGCCACGCGCCGATCGAGCCCCGCGCCGAAGCTCGCCCCGCCCGAGAGCCGCAGCGCCACGAGCCCCGCCACGACGGCAAGCGCCAGTTGCAGAAGCGAGAGCGAGGCCGCGCGCCCGAGGTCGAAGTCGAACCGCATCGCCTGGTAGATGGCGAGCTCCACCGTCGTGGCGCGCGGGCCGCCCCCGAGCGTCAGCGCGACGGCAAAGGACGACAGGCATATCACGAAGATCACTGCGAAAGCCCCCGGCAGGATGCGCGCCAGCATCGGCGCTTCGAGCGTGCGGAACATCGCCCAGGGGCTGAGCCCGAGCGACGCCGCAAGCCGCAACCGCTCCCCCGGCATGGCAAGCCAGCCTTGCAGGACGAGCCGCGTGGCCAGCGGCAGGTTGAAGAAGACATGCGCGATGACCACCCCGTGCAATCCGTAGATCGTCATTTCCGGCAGGCCCAGCGCAGCGAGGCCCCGGTTGACGATGCCATTCGATCCGAACGTCGCGATCAGCCCCAGAACGGCCACGATCACGGGGAGAATGAACGGCGCGCCCAGAAGCGCAACGAGGAGCCCGCGCCCCGGAAAGTTGCGCCGGGCGAGCGCCCGCGCGACGGGCACGGCGAAAAGCACGCTGAACCCCGCCGATAGCGTCGCCTGAACAAGCGTGAAGCGCAGCGCCTGCCCGTCACCGGGCGCGAAGGCCGACAGCCCTCCCGCCCGGATCAGCACCGCGGCGACCGGCACCAGCGTCAGCGCCAGCACCGCCGCGGCCGCGATCAGCGCGAGAGACCGGCGCGCCATGCCTCGATCGCCTGATCCTTGAGTTCAGCTGCCTCGTCCTCGGAGTAGAACAGCACTTCATCCGGCAAGTCGAGTTGCCGGAACCCGTCCGGCCAGCGCTCCTGCGGCAATGCCGCCGGGAACGACCAGTTGCCCGTCGCGATCATCTCCTGGAACTCCTCCGACAGGATGAAGGCCATGAAGTCCTGCGCAAGCTCCGGCACATCTGTCGTCGATGTCACCGCGGCCAGCTCGACCATGAAGTAATGCCCCTCGGGGAAGATCGCCGCCTTCACCGTGTCGTCGTCCTCGGCGATGATGTGGTAGGCGGGCGAGGTTGTGTAGGACAGAACCATGTCCGCCTCGCCATCGGTGAAGAGCCCGTAGCTCTCGGACCAGCCCTTGGTCACGGTCAGCACGTTGTCCGAGAGGTCCGCCCAGGCGGCCTCTGCCTCCTCGCCATAGACCGACTGCACCCAGAGCGCGAGCGCGAGGCCCGAGATCGATGTGCGCGGATCCTGGATGACGAGTCTCAGATCATCGCCCGCCTCACGAAGCGCGTCGAAGCTCTGCGGCGGCTCTGCCAAACGCTCGGTGTCGTAGACGAAGGCGGTATGCCCGTAATTGAAGGGCAGGAAGATATCGTCGGTCCAGTCGATCGGCAGCGTCAGCGCATCCGTGTCCTGCCCGTGGGGCGCGAAGAGACCGCTTTCGCGGGCGCGCTTGGTCACGTCGGTGTTGAGCCCGAACACCACGTCCGCCTCGGTCGCCTGCCCTTCGAGCAGAAGCCGCGGCAAGAGATCGCCCGGCTTGAACTGAAGATCGCAGTCGCAGCGCGCCTCGAACAGCTCTTCGATCTTGGGGCCCGGCCCCCATTCGGAGACGATGTAATCGCCAGCATAGACAGTGAGCACGTTCTCCTGGGCGAGCGCGGTGCCCGCGGTGAGCGTGGCCGCTGCAAAAGTCGTGAGGGCTTTCATGGTGCCATCCTTCCATTTGCGGCGGATGGGCAAGATACTGCGGGCGCTGCCGGCAAACCTTCCCTCCGCCGGTGTTAACCGGTTCAGGTTCAACGGGTTCGCGGCATCACCGCATCTCAGCCTTCCGGCACCCCGAGGTACACAGAGACGTAATCCTGCCCGCTGCCGCTGACAAGGCGAAACGGCTTGAGGGGGGCGCGGGCCTTCTTTAGGACAAGCGCGACCAGCTATTTCGGAGCGGCGAGATGAGTTTCAACACGTTCGGCCACCTGTTTCGCGTGACGACCTGGGGCGAAAGCCACGGTCCCGCGCTCGGCTGCACGGTGGATGGCTGCCCGCCCGGGATCGCCATCGACGAGGCCGCGATCCAGCACTGGCTCGATCGCCGCAAGCCGGGGCAGAACAAGTTCACGACCCAGCGGCGCGAGGCCGACGCGGTTCGCATCCTCTCGGGCGTCTACGAAGGCCGCACCACAGGGACGCCGGTGCAGCTGATGATCGAGAACACCGATCAGCGCTCCAAGGATTACGGCGATATCGCGGAGACCTTCCGCCCTGGCCATGCGGACATCACCTATTGGCAGAAATACGGTCATCGCGATCCGCGGGGCGGCGGGCGTTCCTCGGCGCGTGAGACCGCGGCGCGGGTGGCTGCCGGAGGATTGGCGCGTGCGGTTCTCGCCGAGCTGGCCCCCGGCCTCGCGATCACCGGCTACATGGTGCAGATGGGTCCGCATTCCATCGGCGAGACCCGCGAGATGGACGAGATCGAGAAGAACCCGTTCTGGGTGCCCTCGGCAAAAGCCGCCGAGGACTGGGCCGCCTATCTCGACGGCCTGCGCAAATCCGGCACTTCCTGCGGCGCGATGATCGAGGTTGCCGCCTCGGGCGTGCCCGCCGGTCTCGGCGCCCCGGTTTACGCCAAGCTCGACACGGAGATCGCCGCCGCGATGATGTCGATCAACGCGGTGAAAGGCGTGGAGATCGGCGAGGGCATGGCAGCGGCCGCGCTCACCGGCGAGGCCAATGCCGACGAGATCTTCCTCGGCAACGACGGCGCGCCGAGCTATTCCTCGAACCACGCAGGCGGCATCCTCGGAGGCATCTCCACCGGCCAGGACATCGTCGCGCGATTCGCGGTCAAGCCGACCTCCTCGATCCTCAAGTCCCGCGCCTCGATCACCAAGTCGGGCCAACCGACCGAGGTCGTCACGAAAGGCCGCCACGATCCTTGCGTCGGCATCCGCGCGGTGCCGGTGGGCGAAGCCATGATGGCTTGCGTGCTGCTCGACCACCTGCTTCTCGATCGCGCCCAGACCGGCGGCGCGCGCGGCCGGATCGGGGCGTAAGGGGGCTTGCTGCCCCCTCTTCGGGGCGTGCCGCCCCGAATTCACCCCCGCCGGTATTTGGGCCAACCCAAAGACAAGGGCGCGCGCTTTTGGTTTTGGGTTGGTGAAAATACCGAAACGCGCCCTCTCCGCATGCGCGGCGGCCGGGCGGAGACGCTACTCCGCCGCCTGCGCGGCAAGGTCCAGACCACCTATCTCGGACAAGGCGGCAATGACCGCCTCCGCCCCTTCGCCCTTGCGGAGTGCGGTAAAGAAGAAGGGTCGCCCGGCGCGCATGCGGGCCGCGTCCCGCTCCATCACCTCGAGCGACGCACCTACATGCGGGGCGAGATCGGTCTTGTTGATGACAAGGATGTCCGAACGGCAGATCGCGGGGCCACCTTTCCGCGGTATTTCTTCTCCCGCCGCGACATCGATCACATAGATCGTCACGTCGGCAAGCTCGGGCGAGAAGGTCGCCGAGAGGTTGTCGCCACCGGACTCGATCAGGATGAGATCGAGATCCGGGATCGCCACGTTGAGCTCGGCGATGGCGGCGAGGTTGATCGAGGCGTCCTCGCGAATCGCGGTATGCGGGCAGCCGCCCGTCTCGACGCCGCGAATGCGTTCGAGGGGCAAGACCTGCCGGCGCATCAGCTCCTCGGCATCCTCCTGCGTATAGATGTCATTCGTGATCACGGCCATCGAGAGGCGCGGGCCGAGCGCGGCGCAGAGCGCGGCAGTCAGCGTCGTCTTGCCGGCGCCGACCGGGCCACCGATGCCGACGCGCAAGGGACCGTTGGGAGAGGACATTGGGCGGGCTCCTTTCAGGATCGGAAGAGTTTCGTCTGCAGCGTCTCGTGGCGCATCGCCGCGATGTCCATCAGTGGCGAGAAGGTGCCGAGATCATCGAGTTCGGCGCGCATCGCGTCATCCGACACCTCGGCCACGACCGGCACCAGTGACGCGATCGCGCGCTGCCCGTCGCTCTGGCCGAGCGGCACGAGGCGCATCGCCGCGCCCGCATAGGTCGACACCGCGTTCAGCAGGAATGTCTCGAGCGCCGCACGAGGCTCGAGCGACAACAGATGCACCCCGCGGCCTGCGGCGACCGGATAGGCCATGTCTGGCAGATCGAGCCCCCAGACGGCGCGGACCGTGGCCGCGAAGGCCGCGCCCGTAAGCGCCGTCTCGCGCCGCCGATGCGCGGCGCCAGAAAGCGCGGAGGCCAATTCGTCGAGCGCCGCGACGTCGTCACCGCGCGCGGCATGGGCGAAAAGAACCGCGTCCTGCCAGCCCGCGCCGTGTCGTGCCCAGGTCTCGAGCCATGCCTCCAGATCCTCGCCGGTCGCAAGGCCACCCTCGGCGACCAGCGTCTCGATCCCGTGCGAATAAGCGAAGCCGCCTGTCGGAAAGGCGGGTGAGAAGAGCTGATGAAGGGTCAGCCCGGCCTCAGCCATGGCTATGCTCATGCGGGCCGTGGCCGTGCGAATGGTCGTGACCGTGAGTGCGGCCGTGGCCGTAGGCCCCTCCCTCTGGAGTGAAGGGCTCCACCACCTCGCGCGTCTCGGCGCCGAGCCTGCCCAGAAGATCGGCCATGACGTGATCGCGCTGGATCAGAAGGCGAGATGCCTCGATTTGGCAGGGGGTGTGGCGGTTGCCGATATGCCAGGCGAGACGCACGAGATCGCCGCCCCTTATCTCAAGCAGCTCCTCGGGCGCGGCGGCGATGGCGATCTCGCCCGCCTCGGTGACCAGCACCCCGCCAGGATCGAGCGAGGTGGTCTGCGGCAGATCCACGAGGCAGCGCCGTCCGTCCTCGAGCGCGATCACCCGGCGGCGCAGGAAGCGGCCTTCGTAATCCAGCACCGCGCATCCGATCGGCGCGGCATGGGCGTGTCCGTGATAGGTGCGTGCGATAAAATCGGTCATGTCTCAGAACAGGAAATAGCGCTGCGCCATCGGCAGCTCGGTTGCAGGTTCGCAAGTCAGAAGCTCGCCATCGGCGCGCACTTCGTAGGTCTCGGGATCGACCTCCATCTTCGGCGTCGCATTGTTGAGCTTGAGGTCGCGCTTGCCGATGCCGCGCGTGCCGCGCACGGCGATCGTCTCTTTCGCGAGACCCAGCTCCGCACCGATGCCGGCCGCCTGCGCGGCTTCCGACACGAAGGTCACGGCAGAGCGTTCCACGGACCGCCCGTAGGCTCCGAACATGGGGCGCGAATAGACCGGCTGCGGCGTCGGAATGGAGGCGTTGGGGTCGCCCATCTGCGCCATCGCGATGGTGCCGCCCAGAAGCACCATGTCCGGCTTCACCCCGAAGAAGGCGGGCGACCAGAGGCAGAGATCGGCGCGCTTGCCCACCTCGATCGAGCCGATCTCATGCGCGAGTCCATGCGCGATGGCCGGGTTGATCGTGTATTTCGCGATGTAGCGGCGCACGCGCATGTTGTCGTTCTCGCCGGCCTCCTCGGGCAGGCGTCCGCGTTGCTTCTTCATCTTGTCGGCGGTCTGCCAGGTGCGGATCAGCACCTCGCCGACGCGGCCCATCGCCTGGCTGTCGGAGGCGATGATCGAGAACGCGCCCATGTCGTGCAGGATGTCCTCGGCGGCGATGGTCTCGCGCCGGATGCGGCTTTCGGCAAAGGCCACGTCCTCGGGCACGCGCTTGTCGAGGTGATGGCAGACCATGAGCATGTCGAGATGCTCTTCCAGCGTGTTCACGGTGAAGGGCCGCGTCGGGTTCGTGGAGGAGGGCAAAACGAACTCCTCCCCGCAGATCTTGATGATGTCGGGCGCATGGCCCCCGCCCGCCCCCTCGGTGTGGAAGGCGTGGATCGTGCGGCCCTTCATGGCCGCGACCGTGTTCTCCACGAAGCCGCTCTCGTTCAGCGTGTCGGTGTGGATCATCACCTGCACGTCGTAATCGTCCGCGACCGACAGGCAATTGTCTATGGATCCGGGCGTCGTGCCCCAATCCTCGTGCAGCTTGAGCGCGCAGGCCCCCGCGCGCACCTGCTCCTCGAGCGCGCCGGGCAGAGAGGCATTGCCCTTGCCAGCGAAGGCAAGGTTCATCGGAAACGCATCGGCCGCCTGAAGCATACGCCCGATATGCCAGGGCCCGGGCGTGCAGGTCGTCGCCAGCGTGCCATGCGCGGGGCCTGTGCCGCCGCCGAGCATCGTCGTCAGCCCCGAATGCAGCGCGTCCTCGATCTGCTGGGGGCAGATGAAATGGATATGCGAATCGAACCCGCCCGCTGTCAGGATACGGCCCTCGCCCGCGATGGCTTCTGTGCCGGGGCCGACGATGATATCGACGCCGGGCTGCGTGTCGGGGTTGCCCGCCTTGCCGATCTTGTGGATGCGCCCGTCCCGGAGGCCCACATCCGCCTTGTAGATGCCCGTATAATCGACGATCAGCGCGTTGGTGATGACTGTGTCGACCGCGCCAGCTTCGCGGGTCGCCTGGCTTTGGCCCATGCCGTCGCGGATCACCTTGCCGCCGCCGAACTTCACCTCCTCCCCATAGACGGGCGCGTTGCCGGTGCCGGAGGCTTCGGCGATGAGGTCGCGCTCCACCTCGATGATGAGATCGGTATCGGCGAGCCGGAGCCTGTCGCCGATCGTCGGACCGAACATCGCGGCGTAATCCGCGCGAGAGATGGTGGCGGGCATGGGTCGCGGGCTCCTTGGATGCGTCGGATCAGAGCCTTGCCGGGGCGCGTGATCTTGTCAAATCCACTCGGAGCAGCGGCACAGAAGCCCGCCTCGCGCGATAGATCACGCAAGACGCTGACAAAATTATATAATTTTGTCAGCGCGCTCGATCACTCCACGCGAAACTCCTCATCCACCGGCACCTGCATCGCCGTGACGAGGCCGTTCGTCTGCATCGCCATCCCGATGACGCGCAAAAGTTCAGCATATTGCGCCTCGCTCATGCCCTTCGCCCGCGCCGCGGCGGTGTGGGAATGGATGCAATAGGTGCAGGAATTGGCCGTGGAAACGGCAAGATAGATCATCTCCTTCGTCAGAGGATCGAGCGCGCCTGGCGCCATCACCGTCTTCAACCGCGCCCAGGTTGCGGCCAGAAGCTGGGGATCATGCGCCAGCGCACGCCAGAAATTGTTGATGAAATCGGTGCCGCGGGTGGCACGGATATCCTCGAAGACGGCCAGCGCTTCGGCGCTGGCCTCCTCGTCGCTCAAGAGCCTGACGGTCGCCATCAGACCAGCGCGAAAATGCGTGCGGGCCCGCCCGTGCCGCCGACGTGGTTGGGCGCACCGACGACAAGCGTCGCCCCGGCAGCCGGCACATTCTCGAGCCCGGCAAGATTCTCGATCCCGTAGCGCCCCTCGGGCAGCCAGGCGTAATGCGTCGCGAAATCCGCCGAGGGCCCGTGATCGAGCGAGAGCGTATCGACGGCGATCGCCCCTGCACCGGTTTCGAGCAGCATCTGCGTGGCCTCGACGTGAAAGCCCGGCCAATGACCGACACCGTCATCGTCCCGCCCCACGAATTGCTCCGCATTGCCGGACTTCGCGGCCCAGCCTGAATGCATTGCAACGCAAGCGCGATCGGGAATGTCGCCATTGGCGTCGATCCAGGCTTGCAGGTCGTCGGGCGTCACCTGCGCGTCAGGATTTTCGGCGGCCTTGGCGGCGATGTCGATCACGCACAGGGGCACAACGAGGTCCGTCACCGGGATCTCGTCCACCGACGCCCCGTCCGCCGAGAAGTGCAAAGGCGCGTCGATATGGGTCGCGGTATGCTCGTTGATCGAGAGGTTGAAGAGGTTGAACCCATCACTCTCGAAGGCGAATTCCTGCTCCATCGAGATACCGGGCGGGCCGAAAAAGGTCGGGAAGTCAGGGCTGAGCTTGTGGCTCATGTCTACGACGCTGCCATGCCCCTGGGCCATCGCGGGCGGCGCGGCCACGACCCCGCCCAGGGCCGCACCGGCGGCAAGCCCCGCACTGGCGGAAAAGAATTGCCGGCGTGACAGCATCCGCTCCTTCACGCGGTTCATCACACAGATATCACACATCTTGACGCTCCCTGTCTGGTGGATGCTCGACAGGAGCCTGCGCTGCCTCTGAGGGTCAGCCTAGCACGGATCGCCTCCGCTGGAAGATCAGACCGGCGTTGCGTGCCCCTTGCGCGGCGGCAGGCCCGGCGGCACGGAAGGCTGTCGGCGCGCGCTGCGCCGCGGCTCTGCGGGCACCGCTTCGAGCTTGCGGCGCCCGGGTGCAGCAGCTTTGCGCGGTGCTGCGCCAGGCGTCACGCCGCAGGCGTTCATCGGCATCTTCACGCCCCAGAACGCCTCGGCGGAGCTTTGCGCCATCGCGCCCAGCAGGATCTGCGACATCTTGATCTGCTGCGCCCAGATCGCGCCTGTCCAGGCGCACCAGAGCTGCGTTGCGTGGATCGGTGTCAGCATATTTCTCACTCCCTTGTCGATCTGCGGCCGCAAACTGCGCCCGCACCGGTCGGAGGCGCGAACCCGCGAGGTCCAAGCCGTCCTCGCGTCACTCCAATCCGAGGTTTCGCAGATCCTCGGTCCGTACCTCCGTCAGCCGCGTGAGGCACATGTAGAACAGCATGTTCTGCATCGTGCCGCCCCGTGCGGCCAAGCTTTCCGCTTCGCAGGCCTGGTCGCGAAACGGGATCCAGGCGCGCTGTGCGTCGCGCAGAATATCGGCGGCGGGCACCTGATCCGCGGGCAGGCCCTCGTCCATCCGCCGGGCCCAGGCCATCGCTTCGCCCCAGGCGGCGTTCAGCTCCGCATCCGCGGCCTCGTAGTCGCGGGCCGCACAGCCTGTCATCCCCACCTGGGTTTGCGGATCGCGGCAATCAAGCTCCTGTGCGTGCCCCAGCGTCGCATAGGCGGCGGTCAGCGCAATGATCCCGAGACCCGTTCGCATCAGAGCGCCCCCATGACCTTCTGGTTGAAGCCGAAAACCCGGCGGTCCCCCTGATACGGGATGAGCGAGACCTCTCGGCGCTGGCCTGGCTCGAACCTGACCGCGGTGCCCGCGGCGATGTCGAGACGCAGGCCCCGTGCCGCGTCCCGGTCGAAATCGAGCGCCGGGTTGGCTTCGGCGAAATGGTAATGCGAGCCCACCTGCACCGGCCGATCGCCGGTATTGGCGACCATCAGCGTGATCGCCTCCCGGCCTTCGTTCAGCGTGAGGCCGCCCGGCGCGGGGAAAAGCTCGCCCGGGATCATCGCCGCCGGTCCTTGCGCGTCTCGGCCCGCCTGCGCGCGACCATCAGCTTGCCCGCGAGCGCAATCACGGCAAGGGCGCCCGCGACGGCCAGCCAGCTTGCCCCGTCATGGGGGTGCAGGTGCGGGCCTGGATGCGCGGCAGCCGGACCGGCAAGGATCATCAGGGGAAGGGCATAGCGCATGAAGGTCTCCTATCGGATCGGGTTGTGAACGGTGACGAGCTTGGTGCCGTCGGGAAAGGTTGCCTCGACCTGGACCTCGTGGATCATCTCGGGCACGCCTTCCATGCATTGCTCGGCCGAGATCACCTCGGCTCCCGCCTGCATCATCTCGGCGACGCTGCGCCCGTCGCGCGCGCCTTCCACGACCGCGTCGGTGATGAGCGCGATCGCCTCGGGATGGTTGAGCTTCACGCCGCGCTCGAGACGGCGGCGGGCCACTTCGGCGGCCATGGCGACAAGCAGCTTGTCCTTTTCGCGCGGGGTCAGATTCATCAAATCATCCAGGGTCGGGGCAGTTCGCTGCCGGAAAGATATCGTAACAGAGGCACAAGTCTTTGACGGATGTCAAAACCGTCATCGGCGAGGATCCGCGCCACGACAAGTCCCGGAAGGGGCGCGGAGGCACCGCCGCGCGCGGGCAGGAAATCCCGGATCGCGGGCAGCCGCGCGTCGATCCCCGGCGCCGCGATCACCAGCGACGCCATCGCCCGCGCACCGCCCGCCACGTGAGCGCCCCCCAGCCGGGCCCGCGCATCTCCGCGAAGTGCAAGACGATCGGAATGGATAAGCCGGCCCGCGCGCCGCAATTCGATCCGGTCGCGCAAGTTCAGCTGCGTAACATCTTCCCCCATCGCGGCACGTCCGAAGATCAGCGTCTCGATCCCGAGAAAGGTCGCATCCTGAGCCATCTCCACCTGCAGATTCCGGTCGAGCGCCGCTCCCTGGAAGAAGATCGTCTCCTGCGGCAACCAGTGCAGGCGCGCGCCCGCGCCAAGGCTGAGCCGCGTCGTCATTCGCCCCGTCTCGGCGCCGCGCGCGCGGTAGATCCGCTCCGCCGCCTGGCTCGTCAGCGAGAGCGCGGCCCCGTCTTCCGCGCACGCATCCAGAGCGAACCGGTCACCCCCGGTAATCCCACCCGCGGTGTTGAGCCATGTCGTCTGCAACATCTCTCCGGCACCATGCGGAAAGAGCAGCTTCGCCGATCCCGATTGGCCCAAAGCGCGGAGTCGACTCGCGCCCCGCGCATGCCTGACCGAGAGGCTGGCCCGCCCCCTCGCGCGGGTCAGCGCCGCGCCGTCATGTGATCTGTCGTAAGGGATCGCCACGCTCCCGGCCCTGTCCTCAGCCATACCGCCTCCTCGCGGCCGCCGCGTGCAATCCACCCGGCGCAAGGCCCCGCGCGAGCCGGTTCCCTTCCGCCGCAGCGCTCAAAGAATGAGCAGTGCAAGAGCCGGATTGCCCGCTTTCCGTGCAGGCTGAGATCACGCCCGGTCTGCCGCCTTCTCGGGCGCGAGCGGCGTGTAGGCGCAACGCTCGGGCTTGATGTCGAGAAGCGGCGTGCCGTCGATGCAGTCAAGGCCGCGCACATGCAGAACCGCGTTTTCGCGCCCGATCAGCGCGACCCGCGCGAGACCGATCGGGTTTGGCCGCACCGGGGAGCGCAGCGAGAATGTGCCGCGCACCGCCCCATCCGATTTCGGGCTCTGCGTAACGAGATCCCTCCGCGACCGGTCGAGCCAGTATAGGACATCGAGTTCCGCGAATGCCTCGATCCCGTCGAGCGCCCCAGCCCAGCGCGGCAAAATCTCGAGCCTGCACACCGGCCCGTCACGCCGCCCCTGCCTCGGGCAATCGGCACGCGTGGCGAAGGGCGTCCGGCAGATCCCGATGAAATAGAGCCCCGCATCCGGCGCGTCGGGCAGATCCGTGCGCGTCTCGTTCTCTCGGATCCCGGTCATCCCGTCGCTCTCCCGCCGTGGTATTCATCCGGCACTCTAGACCGGCCCGCATCGCTTGCGCCACATCCGCTTGCCGCGCGCCGCACCTGCCGCCATAGTCCGCCCGGCCCGCCACCCAATGCAAAGCTTGCCGCATGCCCGAATTCCTGACCGTGAAAGAGCTCGCCGAGCTTCTGCGTATCAAGGAGCGCAAGGTCTACGACCTCGCCGCTTCGGGGTCCGTTCCGGTCTCGCGCGTCACCGGCAAGCTGCTGTTTCCCGAAAACGAGATCCGCGCCTGGATCGCGGGCGAAAGCACCCGGCCCGAACCCGACCGCACGCCGCGTCCGCCCGTCTTCCTCGGAAGCCACGATCCGCTGCTCGAATGGGCCCTTCGGCAAGCGCGGCCCGGTCTTGCGACGCTGTTCGACGGCTCGGGCACGGGATTGGCCCGGTTCGCGCGCGGTGACGGGTCGGCGACGGGTCTGCATATCCCCGGCGCGGACGGCGATTGGAATATCGCCGCGGTCGAAGACGCGGCCGCCGGGTGCGATGCGGTGCTGATATCCTTCGCGCGCCGCCGCCGCGGCCTGATCCTGCGCCCTGACATGGCCGGCCGCGTGACATCGCTCGCGCATCTCAAGGATCTCTGGATCGCGCCGCGTCCCTCGGGCACCGGGACCGACACGCTCTTTCGCCAGACGGTCGAGGAGGCAGGCCTCGCCCATGACGCCCTCCTCTTCACCGGCGTCGCCCAAAGCGAGGAAGACGCGGTCTTCGCGGTCAAGCACGAGGAAGCCGATACCGCATTCGGCCTCGAGGCGCTCGCCGCGACGCACGGGCTTACCTTCCTGCCCATCGCCGAGGAACGCTTCGACATCCTCGTCGACCGGCGCGCGGCCTTCGAGCCACCGCTTCAGGCCCTCTTCGCGGTGATGCGGTCGGAGCCGTTCCGCGCCCATGCAGCGCAATTGGCCGGCTACGATGTCACCGGCGCCGGCGAGGTGCGCTGGAACGCCTGACCGGCGCGCCCGGGTCAGCAGACCCGCGATCCGCTCCTTGGGTTGGCGCAAATACCGCGGGGTGAATTGGCGGCTCTGCCGCCAAGAGGGGCAGCGCCCCTCAGACGCCGACATCGGGGCCGAGGCACACCATTTCCTGCGCCTCGTCCGCCTCGTAGAGTTCCGTTCCGAACTCACCACCCTCGAAGACAGCGCGCAGGCCAGATCCTTCCTCGAAGAAGCTCCAGCATTGCGGCGCGGGATCGTCCTCGTAGACAAAGCAGATCTGGTCACCCTCGGGATACCAGATACCGTCCTTGCAGCGCCCATCGAGGAAGGACCAGCGCACGCGGCGGCCGGGCATATAACGCTCGATCCCGTAGGGAACGCCCGCTTCCGAGAAGGTCAGCGTCTTGCCGGCGACGTAGTCCTGGAACTCTTGGGCGCTCATCGGGCTCTGGGCCGAGACCGGGCCAGAGAGGAGCAGGGCACAGAGGGCGGCGGCATATCTCATGGCCCTCATTCTGCCAGCACCGGCTCCGGCGCGAAAGACGCGGCGCGCGTCCAGGCCCTTGCCCGCCGGTCCATCACCCGCCGCCAGAGCGGCGGAACGAGCGCGAGGACCGCCATGACCGGCAGGGAATGCGGCAGGATGGGCATCGCCTCCCGGTCAAGGCGCAAACCGGGATAGGCCCGGCCCGGATTGGCGTGGTGATCCGAATGGCGCGGTGCGTTCAGCATGAGGCCCGAGGAAAAGCCCTGCCGCGCGTTCCACGAATGCCGAGCCCCCATCGGCTCGAGCCGCCCGCCCTCGCGCGGCGCACGCATCAGCCCGTAATGCTGCACGTAATCGGACAAGAGGAGTTGCAGCTGCGCGTAGATGCAAAGACCGACATAGGCGAGAAGGGCCGAAGGGCCGCCGAGCAGGCCCACCCCGACGAGCGCCGCCAAAGCCCCGCCTCCATAGATCGCGTAAGGATGCAGGCGGCGCTTGCGGGCCGACAATGCCTGCTCCGCCCGAAAGCCCTGCCGGAACGAGCCGGCCCAGGCCCGCGCCGCGTAGCGCCAGAACCCCTCCCCGAGCCGCGCCGTGTTCGGATCGCGATCCGTGGCCGCGTGCACGTGATGCACGAGCCGGTGCGCCGAGGCGTGATGCCCGAATAGAAGGCTGGTATAGACCGCAACCCCAAGCGCGCGCGGCGCGCGGGCGCCGCGATGAATGAGCTCATGAGCGTTCGAATTCGACACCTGCCCCAGAAAGAGCGCGAGCCCGAAAAAGAGCGCGATCCCCTCCCAAGCCTCGAGCCTGCCACTGCCAATCGTCAGCGCCCCGCCGAAAAGAAGGGGGAAATGCACAAGGCCCAAGACAACCGACAAGCCGAGGCCCGCGGGAAACTCCGCGCCCTTCGGCGCATCCGGCGCGGCAAGGCCCGCGATCTTGTCCATGAAGAACGTGAAGACGGTGATGTAGAAAAGGGCCGCCCCGGCATATCCCCCGCCCAGCACGAGACCGGCCGCGAGAAGCGCGACCAGCGTCAGCGTGATGATGGTGAACCGTGTCATGCCTCTGCCCTGCTGCCCCGGTATTCGCCTCGAACGTCCTCTATAGGAAAAATCCGCCGCCACTAAGACCGGATCAAGGCACCATGACGTCGCAACGGGACGGAAATTCGCCGCATCGCGCCTGACAGCCCCCACCTCGACCCTGTATTCGGGGCCGCGAGAGGCTCGTTCGAAGGACAGGTTCATGGCGCTCGATGACAGCAAGACACCGTGGAAATCCGGCCGCGGCAAGGGGCGCCCGATCCCCAAGGGCCGCGCGCTCGACGATACCGCCCACGACGAGGTCCGTGCGCTTCTCGGCGACCGGCCGCGGCGCCGCGACCTGCTGATCGAATTCCTGCATCTCGTCCAGGACACTTACGGTCATATCTCGGCGGCCCATGTCCGGGCTCTCGCCGAGGAGTTGAAGCTCGCGCAGGTCGAGGTCTACGAGGTCGCGACCTTCTACGCGCATTTCGACATCGTGAAAGAAGGCGAGACGCCGCCGCCCGCCCTGACCGTGCGTGTCTGCGATTCGCTCTCCTGCGAGCTGGCCGGGGCCGAGGCGCTGCGCGCGGCGCTCGAGGAAGGACTCGATCCGTCGGAGGTCCGGGTTGTCCGCGCACCCTGCATGGGCCGCTGCGACACCGCGCCCGTCTGCGAGCTCGGGCACAACCATATCGATCATGCCACGCCCGAGCGGGTAGAAGCCGCCATCGCGGCGGGCGAGACCCATGTCCATCTTCCCGATTACGAGGCGCTCGACGCCTACCGCGCGGAGGGCGGCTATGCCGCGCTCGGCATGTTGCGGAAAAGCGGCGACTGGGAACAGGTTCAGGACATGATGCTCTCCGCCGGTCTGCGCGGCCTTGGCGGGGCAGGCTTTCCCTCGGGCAAGAAATGGGGCTTCGTGCGCGCCGAAGCGGGCCCGCGCTACCTTGCGGTCAATGGCGACGAGGGCGAACCCGGCACGTTCAAGGACCGCTACTATCTCGAGCGCGTCCCGCACCTCTTCCTCGAAGGCATGCTGATCGCCGCCTGGGCGGTCGAGGCCGATCGCGTCTATCTGTATATGCGCGACGAATATCCGGCCGTCCTCGAAATCCTGCGCCGCGAGATCGCCGCGCTGGAAGAGGCAAAGATCGTCGTGCCGGGATATATCGAGCTGCGCCGCGGCGCGGGTGCCTATATCTGCGGCGAGGAAAGCGCGATGATCGAATCGATCGAAGGCAAGCGCGGCCTGCCCCGGCACCGCCCGCCCTATGTCGCGCAGGTCGGCATCTTCAATCGCCCTACCCTCGTCCACAACGTGGAGACGCTCTACTGGGTGGCACGCGTCTGCCGAGACGGCCCCGAGGTTCTCTCCGGCACCGAGAAGAACGGCCGCAAAGGGCTGCGGAGCTACTCGGTCTCGGGCCGCGTCGCCAAGCCCGGCGTCTACCTTCTGCCGGCGGGCTCCACGATCCGCGACATCGTCGAGGCCGCGGGCGGCATGGCCGAGGGTCACGTCCTTAAGGCCTACCAGCCGGGGGGGCCGTCCTCGGGCCTTCTGCCCGCGACGCTCGATGACATCCCGCTCGATTTCGACGTCCTGCAGGAGCACGGCTCCTTCATCGGGTCGGCGGCGGTCGTGATCCTGTCAGACAAGGACAGCGCGCGCGGGGCCGCGCTGAACATGCTGCGCTTCTTCGAGGATGAAAGCTGCGGGCAATGCACGCCCTGCCGGGTCGGCTGCGAGAAGGCCGTGAAGCTGATGCAGGCCGAACGCTGGGACCAGGACCTCCTCGAAGAGCTGAGCCAGGCAATGGTCGACGCCTCGATCTGCGGTCTCGGCCAGGCCGCGCCGAACCCGATCCGGCTGGTGATGAAGCACTTCCCGGGCGAGGTTTGATCCGGCAGTCGCCCGCCTTGCGGGCGGCATGTCTGGCGCGATGAGCCCTTGGCTCATCGCGCGGTGCGAGGGCCCTGCCCTCGCGCTCCCGCGGTATTTAGGCCAACCCAAATTATCAGATCAGCCGTATTTCGAGACCGGGGTCCCCGCCAGCGCGGCCATGTTGAGCAGCCCTCGCGTTGTGATCGAGGGAGTCACGATGTGCGCGCGGTTGCCCATCCCCATGAGGATCGGACCGACCTCGAGCCCTTGCGCGGTCATCTTGAGGATGTTGCGCACGCCCGAGGCCGCATCGGCATTGGCGAAGATCAAAACGTTCGCCTTTCCGCTCATGCGGTTGTCGGGCAGAAGGCGCTGGCGCAGCTCGGGATCGAGCGCCGCCTCGACGCTCATCTCGCCTTCGTACTCGAATTCGCGCGGCGCGGCATCGAGCACGGCCAACCCCGCGCGAATTCGCTCCGCCGCCTCGCTGTTCTGGTTGCCGAATTGCGATTGCGAACACAGCGCGATCTTCGGCTCGAGGCCGAAGCGCCGCACGTGCCGCGCCGCACCGAGGGCCGCTTGCGCGATCTGATCGGCCGTCGGGATGAAATGCACATGGGTGTCGGCGATAAAGAGCGGCCCGTCCTCCAGAATCATCATCGAGAGCGCGCCGTGCGGGTATTGCGTCTCGCTGCCGAGAACCTGCGTGACGTAGTTGAGGTGCCAGCGATATTCCCCGAACGTGCCGCAGATCAGGCTGTCGGCCTCGCCGCGATGCACCATCACCGCGCCGATCGCCGTCGAGTTCGTACGCATGATCGCGCGGGCAAGGTCGGGCGTGACGCCGCGCCGGGCCATGATCTCGTGATAGGTCTTCCAATAGTCACGGTAGCGCGGATCGTTCTCGGGGTTCACGATGTTGAAGTCGCGCTCGGGCCGGATCTCGAGGCCGAGCCGCTCGCAGCGCATGTTGATGACCTCGGGCCGGCCGATCAGGATCGGCTGCTCCGGCGTCTCTTCCAGCACGGCCTGGGCGGCGCGAAGGACGCGCTCGTCCTCGCCTTCGGCAAAGACGATGCGGCGGGAGGCTTCGGCGGCGGCATCGAAGACCGGCCGCATCAGGAGCGCGGAGCGATAGACGCTCGCGCGCAGCTTGGCCTTGTAGGCATCCATGTCCTCGATCGGGCGCTCGGCGACGCCCGAGGCCATCGCGGCTTCAGCCACCGCGACCGAGACCGTGGCCGAGAGGCGCGGATCGAAGGGTTTGGGGATGAGATAGTCGCGCCCGAAGGTCAGGCTTTCGCCGCGATAGGCCGCCGCGGCCTCGGCGCTCGTGGTCGCACGGGCCAGCGCGGCGATGCCCTCGACGCAGGCGATCTTCATCTCGTCGTTGATCGTCGTCGCGCCCACGTCGAGCGCGCCGCGGAAGATGAAGGGAAAGCAAAGCACGTTGTTGACCTGGTTCGGAAAGTCCGACCGGCCTGTCGCGATGATCGCGTCGGGCGCCACCTGGCGCGCGAGATCGGGCAGGATCTCGGGATTGGGATTGGCGAGCGCGAAGATGATCGGTGTCTGCGCCATCTTCTCGACCATCTCGGGCTTGAGGACATTCGGCCCCGACAGCCCGAGGAAGAGATCCGCGCCCTCGATCACGTCACCGAGGGTCTTGGCGGTGCTGCCCTGAGCATAGGCCGCCTTTTGCGGCGTCATCTCGGTCTCGCGGCCCTCGTAGACGAGCCCGTCGATATCGCAGAGCCAGATGTTCTCGCGCTTGACGCCGAGCTTGACGAGCATGTTGAGGCACGCGATCCCGGCCGCGCCCCCGCCCGTCGAGACGACCTTCACGTCCTCCAACGTCTTTCCCGCGAGCTTCACCGCGTTCAAGGCCGCCGCCGAGACGACGATGGCGGTGCCGTGCTGGTCGTCGTGGAAGACGGGGATGTTCATCCGCTCGCGGCAGATCTCTTCGACCACGAAGCAATCGGGCGCCTTGATGTCCTCGAGGTTGATCGCGCCAAAAGACGGCTCAAGCGCGCAAACGATGTCGGCAAGCTTCTCGGGGTCGCTTTCGTTCACTTCGATGTCGAAGCAATCGATGCCGGCGAATTTCTTGAAGAGAACCGCCTTGCCTTCCATCACGGGCTTCGAGGCGAGCGCGCCGATATTGCCGAGGCCGAGGACCGCTGTTCCGTTGGACACGACAGCGACGAGATTGCCGCGCGAGGTGTAATCACGCGCGGCTTTCGGGTCGCTTTTGATTTCGAGACAGGCCTCTGCAACGCCGGGCGAATAGGCCCGCGCAAGGTCGCGGCCATTGGCGAGCGGCTTGGTCGCGCGGATTTCGAGCTTTCCGGGTTTCGGAAACCGATGATAATCGAGCGCCTGCTGGCGCAGCGTGTCGCTGGTCTGGTCCGACATGAAAGCCCTCGTCCTCGTGTATCGAAACGAGGGCTAGCTCAATTCCCGCGCGACGGGAAGGTCGGGCTTACTTCGCCAGTTCCTCGAGATACGCAATGCGCCGTGCGGCTTCACGCTTGGTCAGCGCCATGTCGAATTCCTCACCGGTTTCGTCGGTGAGCTGGCGCAGGGTCGCGGCCTGCTTGTCGGTCATGGGCTCGCGGGGATCGGCGGGAAGGTCCGCGCCGGGGTCGAGAACGAGATGGCTCTGGGTCATGCAAGCCTCCTTTCGATTGAAATGGAAACGCGCTTACCGCGCGCCGGTTCCCCTTGCTCTTGCTTCGCGCCGCAGCCACGATGACCGTTACCAATAGCCCCCGGAGGACCCGATGACCTTACGCGATGATGCGCTTGCCGTCCGCGAAAACGCCTATGCCCCCTATTCGGACTTCAAGGTCGGCGCGGCGCTTCGGTCAGCATCGGGCGCGGTCTTCAGCGGCTGCAACGTCGAGAACGTGGCCTATCCCGAGGGCACCTGCGCCGAGGCCGGGGCCATCGCCGCGATGGTCGCAGCGGGCGAGACCGAGATCGCAGAGCTTTACGTCGTCGCGGGCAGCGCGGCCCCGGTGCCGCCCTGCGGCGGCTGCCGCCAGAAGATCGCTGAATTCGCGGCGCCCGCCACGATGGTGACGCTCGCCACGCTCGACGGAACCGAAACCCGCCTCTCCGTGGGCGAGCTTTTGCCGGGCGCCTTCACGCAGAGCCACATGGACGGCAGCTGATGGAGCCCGCGCGGCTCATCGCGGGTCTTCGGCGCGGGCAAGAACCGGACGGTGCCGCGCTCGCCACGTTCGCGGCAGGTCTTGCGGACGGATCCGTCTCTGACGCGCAAGCCGGGGCCTTCGCGATGGCCGTCTGCCTGCGGGGCCTGAGCGAGGCAGGGCGCACCGCGCTCACCGAAGGCATGCGGGATTCGGGGCGGACGCTGAGATGGGATCTGCCGGGGCCCGTCCTCGACAAGCATTCCACGGGCGGTGTCGGCGATTGCGTGAGCCTCGTCCTCGCCCCGGCGCTCGCGGCGCTCGGCGTCTACGTTCCGATGATTTCGGGGCGCGGGCTCGGTCATACCGGCGGCACGCTCGACAAGCTCGAGGCGATCCCCGGCTTTCGCACCGCGCTCAGCGAAGCCGAGTTCGACCGCGCCGTGCGCGAGGCGGGCGCGGCCATTGTCGGCGCATCGGCCGATATAGCGCCGGCCGATCGGCGGCTCTACGCGGTGCGCGACGTGACCGGCACGGTGGAAAGCATCGACCTCATCACCGCGTCGATCCTGTCGAAGAAGCTGGCGGCAGGACTCGAAGGGCTCGTGCTCGACGTGAAGGTCGGCAGCGGCGCCTTCATGAAGACCGAGGAGGCCGCGACGGAGCTCGCCGAGGCGCTGGCAGAGACGGCCAATGCCGCCGGCTGCCCGACCGTTGCATGTCTGACCGACATGAACGAGCCCGCCGCCCCGGCACTCGGCAATGCGCTCGAGGTGCTGGAGGCGGTGCATGTCCTGAAAGGCGGCGCGCCCGAGGGGCGTCTGGCTGGGCTTACCGCGCTACTCGGCGGCGCGCTCCTGGCGCGCACGGGCCAGGCCGAAGACGCCGGGCAAGGTGCGGACAGGCTGCGCGCAACGCTTGCGGATGGGCGCGCGGCCGACGCCTTCCAGAAAATGGTCTATGCGCAGGGCGGACCGATCGGATTTGTCGAGACGCCTGCCCGCTTCTTGCCGGAAGCGCCGGTCATTCGCGAGCTTGCCGCGCCTGCCACGGGCCATATCGCGGCGATCGATGGCGAAGCGCTCGGCCACGTTGTCGTGCGTCTCGGCGGCGGGCGGCGGGTGGAGACCGACAGCGTCGACCCGGCTGTGGGCCTGTCGGATGTTCTCGGCCTTGGCGCGGAGGTGGCGCGGGGCCAGCCGCTTCTTCGCCTGCACGCGGCCCGGATCGAGGATGCCGACGCGGTCGAGGCAGCGCTCACCCAGGCGTTCTCCATCGCCGATCACGCACCGACGCCGCGCCCTTTGGGCCGGATCGCGACCGGCCTCTGACGCCGGACCTGCCCTTGCCGTGACCCGCACACCGGGCTAGGCCCTCAGATCATTCGGTCCAGAGGAGCTGCCATGCCCCGCGCCTTTCTCGTCGTCATGGATTCCGTCGGCATCGGCGGCGCGCCCGATGCGGATCGGTTCTTCAACGACGGGCTTCCGGATACCGGCTCGAACACGCTCGGCCATATCGCGGAGGCCTGCGCGGCGGGCCAGGCCGAAGAGGGGCGGAGCGGCCCCCTGCATCTGCCCCATCTCGACACGCTGGGCCTGTCGCAGGCGGTGGCGCTCGCATCCGGGCTGACGCTGCCCGATCTCGGGGGCGGTGAGACCTCGGGCTACTGGGGCGCGGCTACCGAAACCTCTCCCGGGAAGGACACGCCGTCCGGCCATTGGGAACTCGCGGGCCTGCCCGTACCGTGGGACTGGCACTACTTCCCCGATACACACCCCGCTTTCCCGGAGGATCTCGTTGCCGAGGTCTGCAAGATCGTCGGCACGGACGGCATCCTCGGGAATTGTCACGGCTCCGGCACCGTGATGCTGGACCGCTTCGGCGAAGAGCATATCCGCACGGGGCGGCCCATCTGCTACACCTCTGCTGACAGCGTCTTCCAGATTGCCGCCCATGAGGAACACTTCGGGCTCGAGCGGCTGCTCGATCTGTGTCAGCGCATCGCGCCGCGCCTCCATGATATGCGCGTCGGCCGCGTCATCGCCCGGCCCTTCATCGGCGCTCCGGGCACTTTCCAGCGGACAGCCAACCGTCGCGACTACGCGATCCGCCCGCCGCAGCCGGTCCTGACCAACTGGGCGCAAGATGCCGGACGCACCGTCCGCGCCATCGGCAAGATCGGTGACATCTTCTCGATGGAAGGGATCGACGAGCTGAGAAAGGGCGCGGATGCGGATCTCATGCGCCATCTCGGCGAGGCCATCGACGAGATGCCCGAAGACAGCCTGACCTTCGCCAATTTCGTCGAGTTCGACAGCCATTACGGCCATCGGCGCGATGTGCCCGGTTATGCGCGTGCGCTCGAGTGGTTCGATCGCGAACTCGGCGCGCTGCTGCCACGCCTCCGCCCCGGCGACATGCTCGTTCTCACCGCCGATCATGGCAACGATCCGACCTGGACCGGGACCGACCACACCCGCGAACGCGTTCCCGTGCTGATCGCGGGGCTCGGGACCGGCAGCCTCGGCCAGATCGCCTTCGCCGATGTCGCGGCCAGCATCGCCGCGCATCTCGACATCCCCTCTCAAGGCCCCGGAGCCTCCGCCCTATGATGAAATACGACACACCCCATACCGAGGAAAGCCTCGCCGCCATCGCTGAGATGCCGAAGCTGGAACTGCACCTGCACCATGAGGGCGCAGCGCCGCCGAGTTTCATTCGCGGGCTCGCGAAGGAAAAGGGCCTGAATCTCGACGGTGTCTTCCGCTCCGATGGAAGCTACGCTTTCTCGGGATTCGAGCACTTCCTGAGCGTCTACGAGGCAGCCACCACCGTCCTCAAGACACCCGAGGATTACCATCGCCTGACCGTCGCCCTTCTGGAGGAGAGCGCCTCCAACGGCGTGATCTATACCGAGAGCTTCCTCTCTCCCGATTTCTGCGGCGGCGGCGATCTTGGCGCGTGGCGCGAATACCTCGCCGCGATCCGCGAGGCGGCGGAGCTGTGCGAGCGCGACATTGGCATCACGCTCAGGGGCATCGTCACCTGCGTACGCCATTTCGGGCCCGACAAGGCCAAGAAGGCCGCCCGCTGCGCCGCCGAGACGGCGGGCGACTTCATCACCGGCTATGGCATGGGCGGGGACGAGAACCGCGGCAGCCTGAAGGATTTTGCCTATTCCTTCGACATGGCGCGTGAGGCCGGACTGCAGCTCACCGTCCATGCGGGCGAATGGCGCGGGCCGCGCGAGGTGGCCGAGGCGGTCGACGATCTGCGCGTCTCGCGCATCGGACACGGCGTGCGCGCGGCAGAAGATCCCGCGCTGATGGACCGGCTCGCCGAGAACGGCATCTGCCTCGAGGTCTGCCCCGGCTCCAACGTGGCGCTCGGTGTCTATCACCGGCTCGAGGCGCACCCGATCGAGACGCTGCGCGACCGCGGCGTGCCCATCACCGTCTCCACGGACGATCCGCCCTTCTTCCACACCACGATGCGCGACGAATACGTCTCTCTTGCCCGCACTTTCGGCTGGCAGGCCGAGGATTTCGCGCGACTCAACGCAACCGCCCTCGCCCATGCCTTCTGCGACGAGGTCACCCGCGATGCCATCGCCAAACGCCTGGAGGCCCAATGACACCCGATACGCTCAAGATCGTCGATCACCCGCTCGTCCAGCACAAGCTGACCATCATGCGCGAAAAAGAGACCTCGACCGCCGTGTTCCGGCAGCTCCTGCGCGAGATCTCCCAGCTCCTGGCCTACGAGATCACCACCGATCTGCCGATGACCACCAAGACCATCGACACGCCGCTGCAGCCGATGGAAGCGCCGACGCTCGACGGCAAGAAGCTCGCGCTCATCTCGATCCTGCGCGCGGGCAACGGCCTTCTGGACGGCGTGCTGGAGCTGATCCCCTCGGCGCGGGTCGGCTTCGTCGGCCTCTACCGCGACGAGGAGACGCTGGAGCCCGTGCAATACTACTTCAAGGTGCCCGAGGGCCTGTCCGACCGTGTGACCATCGCTGTCGATCCGATGCTCGCCACCGGCAACAGCTCGGTCGCGGCGATCGACCTTCTGAAACAGGCGGGCGCGACGAATATCCGCTTCCTCTGTCTTCTCGCCGCACCCGAAGGGGTGCGCCGCATGGCCGAAGCCCATCCCGATGTGCCCGTGGTGACCGCCGCGCTCGACGAGCGGCTCAACGAGAAGGGCTATATCGTGCCCGGCCTCGGCGATGCCGGAGACCGCATGTTCGGAACTAAATAAGCGCATGCAGAGCTTTACAGGCGCAACTTGTTGCTGCATCGTCGGCCTAATACGCCTGTGGGGGGCTTTGAGATGAAGAAACTGACTTTCACCGCGGTGGCCGCGATGGCCGCATCCGTCGTCTTCGGAGATGCCGCTATCGCGCAGCAGCGCTCGACCGATGTGCCGCAGGAATTTCCGCCGGCCTCCTACCAGGGCCGTCAATACGTCGACAGCCGCGGATGCGTCTATATCCGGGCCGGTGTCGACGGCGCCGTGAGCTGGGTGCCGCGCGTGAACCGCGCGCGCCAGACGCTCTGCGGCCAGACGCCGACCTTAGGGGCACAGGCGACGCGGACCGCCGCACCCGAGGCGCGCGGTGCCGAACAGATCACCATCGACAACGCGCCCACCCCTGCCCCGCAGCCCGCGCGCACCGCAGCGCCAGCCCCGCAGCCACAGCCACAACCACAGCGCGTGGTCCGGCAAGCGCCGCCGCCCGAGCCGCAGGCGACCAAGCCCGCGCCCAGGATCGTGCGGACCGCACCGGCCCCCGCCCCGACGCCTGCTCCGCAGCGCGTCGTCCGCCAGGCCGCGCCCGCGGCGACCGCCGCGGCACCGACAACGGACGGATCACGCTGCCAGGGCGCATCGGCCATCTCGCAGCAATATATCGGCAACAACCGGGGCCTTGCGGTTCGATGCGGCCCGCAAGCGGCAAGCCCGGTGACGGTGATCCGCCGCGGCGAGGCTCCGACCGGCAAGAACGTCTACATTCGTGAGGGCTACGACGAAGGGAACCTTCGGATGGCCCCGGAGACGCCGCGCGGCCCGGGCCCGACGATCGTGCCCGACCAGGTCTTCGCGACGCTCTCGGCCGAGCAGGAGACGATCGTGCCCGCCGGCTACGAACGCGCCTGGGACGACGACCGCCTGAACCCGCGCCGCGCCTTCCAGACGCCCGACGGCTATTACGCCACCCAGCAGGTCTGGACCAACACGGTCCCGCGCCGGCTTGTCGCGACGGCGGACCGGCACCGGGTCAAAGACCCGATCATCGTTATCCCGCAATGATACAGCGGCAGCTCTAGCTGCCGCAAATCCCCTGAAGGCGGACCCATTCGGCATCCGTCAGCACCGGCGTGCTGCCTTCGTCGCGGCGCGGATCGGCCTCGATCAGGGGCAGAGTCGTCTCGCCCGTCATGTCGAGCGCATAGGCATAGGGGCTCGATCGCAGTTCAGCCGCCGCGAAGGCCGCGAGCAGCGCATCATTCGCAACAGGCGGCGGCGGCATGCTCATCAACGCCTCGGCATGATCGTCGAGCGCCCCCTCGGGAAGCTCCCCCGTGGTCAGCAGCTTCATCGTCGCGAAAAGCCCCGCCCGTTCGAGAAGATCGACCAGCGGATCACTGGCGCGGGCCCGGAGCGCCTCGGCCAGCACGTAGCCTGCGGTCACGTCCGGATCTTCCGGATCTTCGACGATCTGCGAGTTGATGAGGATGAACCCGCCCGGCAGGTGGGCGGTGTCGGGCACGCCCCCGCGCAGAACGGTCAAATCACCGCCGCGGCCCTCGCCCAGAACCCGGCGGCCGAGCGCGCGCAGCGGCTCTTCGGCCTCGGCGGAGCGGCAGGGCTGACCCGCGACCCGCTCGATCCGTTCAAGAAGGGCCGCACCGATCTCGTCGCGCTTTACATCGGGAACGACCTCGACCGAATAGGCCAGCAGCGCGCCCGGAAGCCAGAGCGCGGCCGCGAGGACCGCCGTCGCGGCGATACCGCCGCCGATCCAGAAGCGCAGCTTGCCAGGATGCGGCCGCCCGCGCTCGATCGCGCGCAACACGCGGTCGATGGCCTCGGCCATGTCGCGCGCATCCTCGCCCAACTCGAGCGTCTCGCGCGGATCGCCGTCGGGATGATAGATCGCTGGGATCTCGCCGCGCGGCGTCGCGCGTTCGATGGCGGCAAGCGACCAATGCGCCAAGGCGCGCTCGGTGAAATCGGAGATCGTGACGCTCGCCTCGCCCATGGAGACCACGACCTCGCGCCGCTGCGCCTCATCGCTCTCGCGCCAGAGGCCCGTCGCCTCGAGACGCTGGTATTGGGTTAGGGCTGTCATGCGCTCCGGTGCTGCTCTGCCTGCTTGGCGCGACGCTACACTCAGGCAACGGGATCGGCAATCGACTGCGTGTCGCGGCGTCCGGCTACAGCTCTTTCGCCTGCGCCCGCAGCTGGAACTTCTGGATCTTGCCGGTCGAGGTCTTGGGCAATTCCTCGAACACCACCTTCTTCGGTGTCTTGAAGCCCGCAAGCCGCTCGCGCGCGAAGGCGATCAGCGTGGCCTCGTCCACATCGGCCCCGGCTTTCAGTTCCACGAAGGCGCAGGGCACCTCGCCCCATTTCTCATCCGGCTTGGCGACCACCGCGCAGAGCGAGACCGCCTCGTGCTCCATCAGCACGCCCTCCACCTCCACCGAGGAGATGTTCTCGCCGCCCGAGATGATGATGTCCTTGGCGCGGTCCGCGATGCGGATATAGCCATCCTCCTCGAGGATCGCGATATCGCCGGAATGGAAATAGCCGCCCGTGAAACTCTCGCGCGTCGCTTCGGAGTTCTTGTAATACCCCTTCATGACGCCGTTGCCCCGGAACATGATCTCGCCCTTGGTCTCGCCGTCACGCGGCACCTCGGCCATCGCCTCGTCCGTCACGGTGACATGGTCGAGGAACGGCATCGCCACACCCTGCCGGGCCTTGAGATCGGCCCGCGCCGCGCCTTCGGTGCCATCCCATTTCCGCTGCCAGGTGCATTCGGTGCCGGGACCGTAGGTTTCCGTCAGCCCGTAGACATGGGTGACGTTGAAGCCCATCGGCTCGATCTTGGCGAGCGTCGAGGGCGCGGGCGGCGCACCGGCCGTGAAGACCTCCACAATCTGCGGGAAGTCGCGCCGCTCGTCCTCAGGCGCGTTGATGAGCGTGTTGAGCACGATGGGCGCGCCGCCGAAATGGGTGACGCCCTCCTCGGCGATGGCCTCGAAGATCGGCTTCGCGGCGATCTCGCGGCAACAGGCGAGCGTGCCGCCCACGGCAGGCATCATCCAGGTGTGGCACCAGCCGTTGCAGTGAAAGAGCGGGACGATCGTGAGGTAGACGGGGTTCAGCACCATCCGCCAGGACAGAACCTGCCCCATCGCGTTCAGATAGGCCCCGCGGTGATGATAGACGACACCTTTGGGCCGACCGGTCGTGCCGGAGGTGTAATTGAGCGCGAGGCTCTCCCACTCATCCTCCGGCATGATCCAGCGTGCCTGCGGGTCGCCCGTCTCGAGCAGATCCTCGTAGGTCATGTGCCTGCCCGTGGCGCTGCGGCCCGCGACCTCGTCGACGATCTCGACGATCTCGGGGCCCCCGCCCTCCATCTCCTCCCGCGCGGCCTCGGCTAGCGGAACGAGGTCGCTGTCGACGAGCGCGATCTTCGCGCCGCCATGCTCGAAGATATAGGCGACCGTGCCGGTATCGAGCCGCGTGTTGATCGCGTTCAGAACCGCACCCGCCGCGGGCACGCCGAAATGCGCCTCCGCATGCTGCGGGATGTTCGGCAGAAGCGTAGCCACCACGTCGCCGGAACCGATCCCCTTGCCGGCGAGCGCCGAGGACAGCCGGGAGACGCGCGCGTGATACTCGGCGTAGCTCTTGCGCCAGGATTTGTAGACCACCGCCAGATGATCGGGGAAGACATCCGCCGCGCGCCTCAGGAAAGACAACGGCGTCAGTGGCGTGTAATTCGCCTCGCAGCGTTCAAGCCCCGTCTCGTCCGGCAACCAGCCCATATCTCTCTCCTCCCCTATCCAGTGCCGTGCAAGGTGACCAATCCCCGCGCGGCTGGCAAGGTCGCACAGACAGGGGCGCTGCCCCTCTTCGGGCCCTTGGCCCGAATTCACCCCGCGGTATTTGCGCCAACCCAAAGACCAAAGGCGCGCGTCCCCTCTTTGGATTGGTAAAAATACCGCGGGGAGCGCGAGGGGCTGGCCCCTCGCCGGCGCAACCTCGCCCAAAGGCGTCGGCCCCGGATCAGCGTCGTTGCGCGGCACCAAGCTTTGGCTATCAATGGTTCCATGATCATTTCGCCCGGGCGCGGCTACATCTTCGTGCATATCCCAAAGACCGGCGGCACGTCGTTGGCGCTGGCGCTCGAAGCGCGCGCCCATCGCGACGACATCCTGATCGGCGACACGCCAAAGGCGCAGGCCCGGCGCAACCGGGTCAAGACATTGAATGGCGCGCAGGGGCGCATCTGGAAGCACAGCCGCCTTGCCGATATCGAAGGCGGGGTGCCGCAGGACACGCTCTCGCGGCTTCAGGTGGTCACGCTCGTGCGCAACCCCTGGGACCGGATGGTGAGCTATTATCACTGGCTGCGGGCGCAGGATTTCGATCATCCGGCCGTCCATCTCGCCAAACGAACCCATTTCGAGGGGTTTCTCTCAGATGAGGCAAACGCGGCGGCGATCGCGGCGCAGCCCTATCCGTCCTATGTCACCTGGTCTAACGGCGCGGTCGCACCGGCGCTCTATCTGCGCCTCGAAGCGCTGGACGAGGATCTGCCCGCCTTCGAAAAGGTGCTCGGCTTCAAGCTCGACATGCCGCATGTGAACCGCTCGACGCGAGAGGCGGAATGGCAAGGGTATTACACACCGGAGCTGCGCGACCGGGTTGCAGAGCTCTGCGCGCCCGACATCACGCGATTTGGCTATAGGTTCGAGTCGACCTGACCGAGACGTTGCAAAGCGCGAATTTGCAAACTTCTCTGGATCAAGCACAAAACTTCGCAATGCAAGCGGCTTTGCAAAAATTTGCAAGCGCTAACAGGCGATTTCTGCAAACTTTTTGTCGCAGAGCGCCGCGAATGTTGCCGCGACGCTTGCCAGACCCGCCTGACGCTCCGTAACACGTGACCGCAGGGACCAAGGAGCGAGGGAGGCCATCACATGAGCTACGCCGAGATATATGAAAGCTGGAAGCGTGACCCGGAGGCCTTCTGGCTCGAACAGGCCGGCGCCATCGACTGGGACGAAGCGCCGACCCGCGCGCTCTATGACCGGGGCGATCATCTCTACGAATGGTTCGCCGAGGCGAAGGTGAACACCTGCTACAACGCGGTCGACCGTCACGTGGAGAACGGGCGCGGCGACCAGGCGGCGATCATCTATGACAGCCCGGTCACCGATACCAAATACGCAATCACCTTCGCCGAATTGCAGGAGCAGGTCGCGCGGCTTGCGGGCGCGCTTCGCGCCAAGGGCATCGAGAAGGGTGACCGCGTCATCATCTACATGCCGATGATTCCCGAGACCGCCGTTGCGATACTGGCCTGCGCGCGGCTCGGCGCGATCCATTCGGTAGTCTTCGGCGGCTTTGCCAGCCATGAGCTGGCCGTGAGGATCGACGATGCCGAGCCGAAGGCGATCATCGCGGCCTCCTGCGGGATCGAGCCGGGGCGGACCGTCTCCTACAAGCCGCTTCTCGACGGGGCCATCGAGGAGGCAAAGCACAAACCCGACTTCACCGTGATCTTCCAGCGCGAGCGCGAGGAGGCCGCATTGATCGACGGCCGCGATCACGAATGGCACGCTTTCCAGGACGGGGTCGAGCCTGCGCCCTGCGTGCCCGTCGAGGGCAATCATCCCGCATACGTCCTCTACACCTCGGGCACGACCGGCGCGCCCAAAGGGGTCGTTCGTCCGACCGCAGGCCATCTCGTGGCGCTGCACTGGTCGATGAAGAACATCTACAACGTCGATCCGGGCGAGGTATTCTGGGCGGCGTCCGATGTCGGCTGGGTGGTCGGACACAGCTATATCGTTTACGCGCCGCTCATCGCCGGGAACACCACCGTCCTTTTCGAGGGCAAGCCGGTGGGCACGCCCGACGCCTCGACCTTCTGGCGCGTGATCTCAGAGCACAAAGTGCGTTCTTTCTTCACCGCGCCGACGGCGTTCCGGGCAGTGAAACGCGAGGATCCGGAGGCCAAGATGCTGGCCGATTGGGATATCGGCCATCTCCGTGCGATCTACCTCGCGGGCGAGCGCGCCGATCCCGACACCATCGAGTGGGCGCAGCGCGTCACCGGAAAACCGATCTATGACCATTGGTGGCAGACCGAGACCGGCTGGACCATCGCGGGCATGCCCGCGGGCATCGAGACGATGCCGGTCAAGATCGGCTCGCCCTCGGTCGCGATGCCCGGCTACGATGTGCAGATCCTCGACGAGGGCGGCACCCCGGTCGCGCCCGGCAATCTCGGCGCGATCGCGATCAAGCTGCCGCTGCCGCCGGGCACTCTGCCGACCCTCTGGAACGCGCCCGAGCGGTTCCGCAAGAGCTACCTCGCGCATTTCCCCGGCTATTACGAGACGGGCGACGCGGGCATGATCGACGAGGACGGATATCTCTACATCATGGCGCGCACCGACGACGTCATCAACGTCGCGGGGCATCGCCTCTCGACCGGCGCGATGGAAGAGGTTCTGGCCGGCCACCCGGACGTTGCCGAATGCGCGGTGATCGGGGTCGCGGACGACTTCAAAGGGCAACTTCCCATGGGCTTCGTCTGCCTCACGAAGGGCGTGAACCGCCCGCATGACGAGATCGAGAAGGAATGCGTCAAACGCGTGCGGGACCAGATCGGTCCCGTCGCGGCCTTCAAGCTCTGCAAGGTGGTGGACCGCCTGCCGAAGACGCGCTCCGGCAAGATCCTGCGGCGCACGATGGCGTCCATCGCCGATGGCGAGGACTTCAAGATGCCTGCCACCATCGACGATCCGGCCATCGTCGACGAGATCCGCGAGGCCGTCGGCACGATGGGCTATCCCAAGGGCTGAACGCGCACGAGATGCCGGGGCTCAATGCGTCCCGGCCAGGCGGCCGCGTTTCCCTTCTGTGCGGATATCCTGAAGGAGATAGTCGTCGATCTCAGCGTGGTCCGGGCCGGACATGACGCTGACGACACCCGTGCTTTCCACGATCACGGCGCGCACCTCCGCCATGTGATGCACGTTCGCCTGGCGCAGCTTTGCGAGCAAATCGTCATGGGTCATGTGCGCGGCCTTCATGTTGTCCCACAGCACCTCGCCGTCGCGCATCACGAGAAGCGGTGTCGTATCGACGAGACGACGCACCCAGTCGAAGCGCGTTCGCAGGGGCGCCATCGCCATCTTCCACGCATAAAGCGCCGCAATGGCTCCGATCCCGATCCAGAAATTCTGATCGGGTGTGGTCAGCACGCTCGCCAGCACCGAGCCGATGGCAACCGTGACGGCGAAGTCGAAGGCCGACATCTTCGAAAATGAGCGCAGCCCCAGAATGCGCGTGAGAAGGATGATCGTCGCCATGATCGCGACGACCTTGATCAGCATGTCCAGAAATTCCATGACCGCGCACCTTTCGCCAATACGGTACAACGACGCTCGGACGCAGGTGTTCCTGCAGGCTTCGACGTCCGTCTCCGCTTATCCGTGATCGTGGCCGGTATTGCGCGGATCCATCATGCCTTCCTTCACGCCGAAACGGATGAGCGCCACGTTCACGGGGTAGGCCGCCAAAAGACCGCAGGACAGGGACAGGATCAGGGCAGTCCAGAAGCGCACATCGCCCAGGCCCGCATCGCCCCCGGCCCAGATGCTGACGCCGATGGCAGTGACCTCCATCACGGTGATCGAAGGCGTCTCGGCCAGCGCGGCATCCTTGAACGCCTGGCTCGCGGCCATGCCGCCCTGCATCAATGGGCCGACGGTCAGCGCAAACCCCGCCACATAGGCGAGGCAGAAGGTGGTGACAGCCACCCAATGCGTCGCCAGGGACAACACGCCGGCGGCGAGGACGACGCCCGCGATCTCGCCCATCCCGCAGCCCGAATAACAATGCGCCACCGAGCGCGCCGCGCGGCGCCAGAGACCGTCGGAGGCGATCTTCTTCCTGCCCGACCAGCGATAGATCATCAGGCCGAACGGCCCCGAATAGAGGACGGTCAGTGCCCAGACCACCTTCATCAGCGGCATCAGATGCGCGTTTCGAACGCGCAGGTCCCATACCGTCCATGCGAGGCAAGGCACCATCACCAGAAGCCAAAGGGTCAGAAGCCGTTGGGACTCAAGAAGCTCGGTCATGAACGCGAAACGAACGCCGCC
Source organism: Roseivivax halotolerans (assembly GCF_900115815.1). Lineage (GTDB taxonomy): Bacteria > Pseudomonadota > Alphaproteobacteria > Rhodobacterales > Rhodobacteraceae > Roseivivax > Roseivivax halotolerans. The sequence continues at coordinate 295,170 of NZ_FOXV01000002.1, forward strand.
TTTGCGTGTTCCTCATCGCTTGATGCGGTGATCTCTTCCAACGGATAGCGTCCTGGCCGGACCCGCGCCCGGCCAGCGCAATACCCACAGCTCGTCACCCTGCAGCTCGCTCGAAAATGCCTGCATCGTCATCGCAGTCATTCAATGACGGCGTTATCTTTTCGAGGACTGACTCCAAATACCGGGAATCCGGCGAGCCCTTTGCAAACAATGTTCACTTAACGGATGCAGCGGCTCAGACTTATAACGAGTGTGACATGTATTCAGATTGGTCAGCCTAGCACGGTCTATATCCGGGTTTCTCCAGACCCGATCCCCGTCTTTAAATGCAAAGCGTGATATTAGTTCCCACGACCTCCCCTGCTATCATCGCAGTTGACATCGCGAGAGAACGGCCATCTTTTGGATGCCGGTGCAGCGGAAACCTGCGCGCCTCAGGGGGCAGGATATCGTGAAGAAAGAAGACTTTACTGGCGCCGTATCAGCGACAGAACCCGACTGGAGCCGAGAGCGCGCCGAAAGGCTCTGGTCACCGTCGCACCGTCTCTTGAAGTCCATCCGCCGTTACCAGGCAGCATCCGGCCCGTTCAAAAAGATCATCCAAGCCTATTGGGTGTTTCAGCATCGTTTCTGGTCCATCGTCACTGCAGCGGATATCCCGATCAACTCGCGCATTGGCGGAGGTCTTTTGCTGCCGCACCCTACAGGGGTCGTCGTGCATCCCGAGTCGATCATTGGGCCGAATTGCCTGCTGTTTCAGCAAGTCACCGTTTCAGGCGGGGTCGAAATTGGCGGTCATGTCGATATCGGGGCTGGCGCCAAGCTGATTGGGCCTCTCAAGATCGGGGACCATGTTCGGATAGGAGCCAACGCGGTCGTCACCTCTGACGTGGCATCCGGCACCACCGTCGCTGGCGTTCCTGCACGCGTTCTCAACACAGGCGCAATCGACTGACGATCGCGGCCGATTGGGCAATCATTCTCCGATCTGCACGAGGCACAGACGCAATTCACCCGCGCGCATCGCCCGTCCCCGGCCTCGCCTCAGGCGCTGCCTTCGGAGCGATAGACCGTCACCTCCGGCAGATCGGTGAGCGGGATGTTCAGAAGCCGCATCGCCGGCAAGGACAGCCGGCTGCCGCTGCCTGCGGGCGCGGGGCGCAGCTCGACCTGCGCCGATTCGCCGTTCGCCAGTTCAACCCGTCCCGGCGTCACCGCATCGACGAGCGGAGTCTCGAGCCAGAAACCGGGCTCCGCCGCCGCGCCCAAGGACACGACCACCTGCCCGAGCTCGGCATCACCGCCCTGCGCGGGCGCTGCCGCGGCCTGCCGCTCGGCATCCGTCGAGGTATCGAAATCGTCCGCTGTCACCGCGTTTGCCGGAGGCCGCACCGGCCCGCCCGTCGCCGCCGGAGCGGCGCTCTCGGCAGGTGCAGCGGCGCTTGGCCCCGGATCCGACTGTCCGGCCCCGAAAAACCCTTCGACCTGGCTGCATCCGGCCATCAGGGCCGGAACGGCGAGGAGTGCGATGCGCGATAGCTGCATGTGTCGAGACCTTTGTCCTGTCTGTCTTTCGGCGCCGATACTTGCTGGCGACGCCGCGAATTACTAGACTCTGACACATGAATACGCCGCTTATCGACCCGTTCCAGCGCCCGATCTCGTATTTGCGCGTCTCCGTGACCGACCGATGCGATTTCCGCTGCGTTTATTGCATGTCCGAGAACATGCAGTTCCTTCCCAAGAAGGAGCTGCTGACACTCGAAGAGCTTGACCGCATGTGCTCCACCTTCGTGCGACTCGGTGTCGAGAAGCTCCGCATCACCGGTGGAGAGCCGCTGGTCCGGCGGGACATCATGACCTTTTTCCGGTCCATGACGCGCCATCTCGAGGCGGGCGATCTGAAAGAGCTCACGCTGACGACCAATGGCTCGCAGCTGGAGCGCTTCGCGGACGATCTCTACGCTGCGGGTGTGCGCCGCGTGAACATCTCGATGGACACGCTCGACGAGCAGAAATTCGCGGATGTCACCCGCTGGGGCCGCCTGCCCCAAGTCATCCGCGGCATCGATGCGGCCCAGCGAGCGGGCTTGCGGGTGAAGATCAACGCGGTTGCGCTCAAGGGCTTCAACGAGGACGAGCTTTTCACCATGACCGAATGGTGTGCGGCACGCGACATGGATCTGACCTGGATCGAAGTCATGCCGATGGGCGATATCGGCAACGAGGACCGGATCGGCCAGTACTGGAAGCTCACCGATCTGCGCGCGCGTCTCGCCGAGGAATACACCCTGACGGACCTGCCCGAGCGGACTGGCGGCCCGGCCCGCTACGTGCGGATCGAGGAAACCGGCCAGAAGATCGGCTTCATCACGCCGCTCACGCATAATTTCTGCGAAAGCTGCAACCGCGTGCGCCTGACCTGCACCGGCGAGCTGTTCATGTGCCTTGGGCAAGAGGACAACGCGGATCTGCGCTCTGCCTTGCGCAACCATCCCTCCACCGACGCGCCGCTCGAAGAGGCCATCCGCGCGGCCATCGCGCTCAAGCCCAAGGGCCACGATTTCGACTATTCCCGTCAAAGCGTGGATGGTCGGGTCTCGCGCCACATGAGCCATACCGGCGGGTAGAGCGCGATCGGCGCCTTGGTCCAAAGTCATCCTCAGGCATGTCCCGAGGGTCGACCACCCCACGCAAAAGGCCGGCCCCTCGGGACCGGCCTTTTTACGTCGCGCGCCGAAAAGCTCAGCCGTTCCAGGCCTTGTCGGTTCCTCCAAGCCCACCTTCCAGGACCCGCGTCGGCAGTCCGATCCGGTCGAGCACGGTAAAGAAGGGTTTGGGGTCCATCTCCTCGACGTTCTTCATCGTCTTGGCATCCCAATCGCCTTGCGAGATCAGGATCGCCGCGGCGACCGGCGGCACGCCCGCGGTATAAGAGATCCCCTGGCTGCCGACCTCCTCGTAGGCCTCCTTGTGATCGGCCACGTTGTAGACGAACACCTCGGCGGGCTTGCCGTCCTTGGTCCCCTTCACCAGATCGCCAATGCAGGTCTTGCCGGTATAGTTCGGCGCAAGGCTCGACGGGTCCGGGAGGCAGGCCTTCACGACCTTGAGCGGAACGACCTCCTGCCCTTCGGCCGTGGTGACCGGATGCTCCGACAAAAGCCCGAGGTTCTTCAGCACCGTGAATACCGTGATGTAGCGCTCGCCGAAGCCCATCCAGAAGCGCACATCGGCCTCGGGGTAGTTCACCGCCAGCGAATGCACCTCGTCATGGCCCGACTGGTAGGCGCGCTGCGTGCCCACGATCGGAAGATCCCAGTCACGGCCCGAGGCGAACATCTCGGTCTCCTTCCACTGGCCGTCTTCCCAGTAATAGACCACCCCGGTGAATTCCCGGAAGTTGATCTCGGGGTCAAAATTCGTGGCGAAATACTTGCCGTGCGAGCCTGCGTTGATGTCCACGATGTCGATGGATGCGACCTCATCCATGTATTCGTCGATCGCGTGACGCGCGAAGGCGTTCACCACGCCCGGATCGAAGCCCGCGCCAAGGATCGCGGTCACGCCTTTCTCGGCGCAGAGATCGCGCTTCTTCCACTCGTAATTGGCGTACCAGGGCGGCGTTTCGCAGATCTTGTCCGGCTCTTCGTGGATCGCCGTGTCGATATAGGCGGCACCCGTCTCGATGCAGGCGTCAAGCACGTACATGTTGACGAAGGCGGAGCCCACATTGATGACGATGTCCGCCTTCGTCGCGCGGATGAGGTCCGCGACCGCCGCGCTGTCGCGCGCATCGACCTGGTGCGGCTGGATCCGGCGATCCTCTTTCATCGCGCCCTTCTCGCGGACGTTTTCGATGATCGCCTCGCATTTGGAGATCGTCCGCGAGGCGATATGAATATCCCCCAGGATGTCGTTGTTCTGCGCGCATTTATGCGCCACGACCTGCGCGACACCGCCTGCGCCGATAATCAATGTGGATTGGGTCATCTCGAAACCCCCTTGGTCTTCCGGGTGGGTTTGGCCGCTCAGGAGAGCGCGGCGCGAAAATCGTCGTAGGTGAAATCACGGACCAGCCGCTCCGTGCCGTCCAGCTCACGGATCGCGATGGCGGGCATCTTCACCCCGTTGAACCAGTTCTTCTTGACCATCGTGTAACCGGCCGCGTCCTCCACGGACAGCCGGTCCCCCGCCTTCAGCGGTTTCGGAAACCGGAATTCGCCGAAGATATCGCCCGCGAGGCAGGACTTGCCGCAAATCATCCATTCCTCGGGGCCCTCGTCGGGGCTCATCTTCGCGCTCTCGCGATAGATCAGCAGATCGAGCATATGCGCCTCGATGGAGCTGTCGACGATGGCGAGGTTCTTGCCGTTATGGAGGGTGTCAAGCACCGTCACCTCGAGCGTCGTCGATTCGGTGATCGCCGCCTCTCCCGGCTCGAGATAGACCTGCACCTCGTTTTGCCCGGCGAAGCGCTTCAGCCGCTCTGCGAACTTCTCGAGCGGGTAACCCTCGCCGGTAAAATGGATGCCGCCGCCGAGGCTGATCCAGTCCATCCGGCGAATGAGATGGCCGAAGCGTTGCTCGATCATGCCGAGCATGGCGTCGAAGCGCTCGAAATCGGCATTCTCGCAATTGTTGTGGAACATGAAGCCCGACACCATGTCCGCCACGGGCTCGATATCCTCGGGCGCGTGTTCTCCGAGCCGCGAGAAAGGCCGCGCGGGATCGGCGAGATCGAAATCGGAGGTAGACACGCCTGGATTGACGCGAAGGCCCCGCACATGGCCCGCGCTCTGGCTCTCGAAGCGCTTCAGCTGCGCGGCGGTGTTGAAGATCACCTTGTCGGAGACCTGCATCACCTCGTCGATCTCGTGATCGGCCCAGGCCACGGAATAGGCATGCGTTTCCTTGCCGAAGGTCTCGGCGCCGAGCTTGACCTCGAAGAGCGATGACGAGGTCGTTCCGTCCATGTACTCGCGCATGAAGTCGAAGACGCCCCAACTTGCGAAACATTTCAGGGCCAGAAGCGATTTCGCGCCCGAAGTCTCGCGCAGCCAGGCGATTTTCTCCATGTTCGGCAAAAGCCGGGACTTGTCGATCAGATAATAGGGCGTCTGCATGGCGGGCGCTCCTCGAGGCCGGTCGGTCGCGTTCGGGGGCGATATAAAACCGCGCCCCCCCCGGGGCAAGCCGACGGACCAAGGCCCGCCCCATCTCCTTGGGTTGGCGAAAATACCGCGAGGGGTGAATTCGCGCCTCCCCGAGGCGCGAAGAGGGGGCTCGCAGCCCCCTCACCGCCCGATGATCGGCACGATCAGCGGGCCAGAGACGCGCGCGGCCCCGCCGCGCACCGAGGGGATCACGCCGCCGGCAGACGCCGTTCCACGATCTCGGCCCAGAACGAACAGCCCGCCGGGATCGCATCATCGTTGAAATTGTATTCGGGGTGATGCACCGCCGCGCTGTCGCCGTTGCCCACAAGGATATAGGCGCCCGGCCGCTCCTCCAGCATGAAGGCGAAATCCTCGCCGCCCATGACCAGCTCCGCATCCGCGCACTCGCCGGACACGGCCCGGCCCGCCTCGGCGGCATACCCCGTCTCACGCTCGGAATTGACCATCACGGGGTAATTGCGGTGATACTCCACCGCCGCCGTCGCGCCGAATGCCCGCGCGGTATGGTCAGCGATCTCCGTCAGGCGCGTCTCGGCCAGATCGCGCATCTCGGGGGCGAGCGTGCGAACGGTGCCTTTCATCGTCACCCGCTGCGGGATCACGTTGAACGCTTTCGACGAGGTCTCGAAGGAGGTGATGGATACGACGATCTGGCCCACCGGATCGGCGTTCCGCGCGGCGATGCTTTGCGTTGCCGTCACGATCTGCGCCGCCGTCACCGTGGGATCGATCGTCTCGTGCGGTTTGGCGGCATGACCGCCCCGCCCTTCGACAACGATCTCGAACACATCCGTTGCCGCGAAGAAGGCCCCGGGCCGGATCGCGAAGCTGCCGACGGGCATCCCCGGCCAATTGTGCATGCCGTAGACCTCCTCGATCCCCCAGCGCGCCATCAGCCCGTCCTCGCACATCTCACGGCCGCCGCCGCCACCTTCTTCGGCCGGCTGGAAGATCACCACGCAGGTGCCGTCGAAATTCCGCGTCTCTGCCAGATACTGTGCGGCCCCGAGCAGCATCGCCGTATGTCCGTCATGCCCGCAGGCATGCATCGCACCATCGGTTTTCGAGGCATAATCGAGCCCCGTCGCCTCGTGGATGGGCAGGGCGTCCATGTCCGCGCGCAAGCCCACCGTGCGGCCCGACGCGGTGCTCCGGCCCTGGATCACGCCGACGACGCCGGTGCGACCGATACCTTCGACCACCTCGTCGCAGCCGAACTCGCGCAGCTTTTCGGCGACGAAGGCCGAGGTGCGATGCGTGTCGAACAGGATCTCTGGGTGCTGATGCAGATCGCGCCGCCAGGCGGTGATCTCGTCATGCATCTCGGCAAAGCGGTTCTTGACCGGCATGGGGGCTCTCCTTGGGGTGAGGAAGTCGCCCGGAGAGTGCCGCAGCCTCACGGAAGCTGCAAGCACCTGCCGCGTCGCACCCGGTCAGAGGTTCGGGCCAGGCACCATCTTTGATCCGTCCGAGAAACGCGCGAGCCGGAAGCGGGACATCTCGTGTCCGGTCTCGCCCCCCGTCGCCAACGCGCCGGCGATGCGCCCGAAGGCAGGGCCGATGCCGAATCCGTGCCCGCACATGCCCGTGGCGACGGTGAGACCCGGCAGAGCGGCGACATTGTCCACGACCGGAACGACATCCGGCAGAACGTCGATCATGCCCGCCCAGGCGGTGCGAACGGTGACCTCGCCCGCCTCCGGAAAGGTCTTCGCAAAGGCGCGGGCGGCGTCTTCGGCCTTGGCGCGGTTCGGCTCGGGATTGAGGATCCGCATCGCCTCGAAAGGCGAGGCCGAATCTTCCGCCCAGTTTCGTGGCGTGAACCAGGCGTCGGGGAAGCCTTCGGGCGCGCGGACGCGCAGCTTCACCTCGAAGCCGCCCTGGCGCAGCACGGGAATATATTTCAGCGCTGCGCGGATCGCGTCCGGCCCGACATGAAGCTCCGACAGGGTGGAGGGCGCCAGCGTGTAGCCGCCATCCTCCCGCGGGCGAAAGGCAAGCCGGTCGTCGACCCCCGCGGTGCCCGTAACCTGAGGCAGCGGCCCGGTCTCGAGCGCGGTGGAACGCACGGAGAGTTGCGGAATCGAAATGCCGTGCCGCCGCAGCAAGAGCGAGGACCACGCACCTCCCGCGAGAATGACCGCATCCGCTTTCACGCGGCCACGTTCGGTCACGACGCCGGTGACGCGCCCGCCCTCGATCTCGAGCGCACGGGTCGCGCAACGCTCCACGATCCGTGCGCCGGCATCCCGCGCAAGCCGCGCCAATTCGGGCACCGCGACCCAAGGTTCGGCCTTCATGTCCGATGGCGTATAGAGCCCGCCGACCCAATCGCCTTGCGCGCCCGGCACCGTCTCGGAGATCTCCGCCCGGCTCAGCATCCGCGTGGAGACGCCATGCGCCTGCGCCTCGGCGAGCCAGCCTTCGTAATTCTTCAGGCTCTTCTCGCTGCGGGTGAGGTAATGCACCCCGATCTCCGCAAGGCCGAGCCGACCCTTGCAATCTTGGTCAAGCTCCTGCCAGATCCGCTGGGCTTCCTGCGCGATGGGGATCTCGGCCATGTCCCGGCCCTGCACGCGGATCCAGCCCCAATTGCGCGAGCTTTGCTCGGCCGCGATCCGCCCCTTTTCGAGAAGCGCCACGTCGTGACCCGCACGCGCCAGCGACAGCGCCGCCGAGACACCGATCACGCCGCCGCCGATCACCACGATCCCGACGCGGCCCGGCGGCACGCCGCCATGTTCGGCAGGGGTCTGAAGCGTGAAGGGAAAGCTCATGCCGACAGGTGCTCCACGAGGCGGCGCATGAAGTGCCGCCCCTTCTCGAATTCCGCAACGGTGATGTATTCGTCGGGCTGGTGCGCCACGGCGATGTCGCCCGGGCCGCAGACAACCGCCTTGTAACCGGCCGCCTGGAAATGGCTCGCCTCGGTGCCGTAGCTGACATGATGCGATGCGTTGTCGCCGGTCAACTGGCGGACCAGAGCCTCGGCACTGTTGTCCTCTTCGGGCACGAAGGTCGGCAGCGAGAACGTATCGACCACTTCGATCGAGGCTTCGGGCCGTATGGCTTTCATCCCCGCCTCGATCTCGGCGACCTTGTCGAGGAGCCGCTCCCGCCAGGACAGCGGATCCTCCCCCGGAACCACGCGGAAGCCGAGGCCGAACTCGCAGTCCTTCGCCGTGATGTTGTGCGCCGTTCCGCCGGAGATCTGACCGATATGCACGTTCGTGTAGGGCGGATCGAAGAGCGCGGCCAAATCGGACGGCTTCGCCGCCGCCTGTTCGGCATTGACCTCGTTCGCCCAGGTGATGAGCTTGGCGCCCTCCATGATGGCCGAAACGCCTTTATAGAGGATCGAGGAATGCACTTCGAACCCGTGGACATGCACCCAGAAGCTGATACCGCCTTTATGGCCGGTCACCGCCTGCATCGTCGTCGGCTCACCGACGATGACATCTCGCGCACGCGGAACCACACCCTGCATCGCCGCGATCAGCGGCGGCGCGCCGGTGCAGCCGACCTCCTCGTCATAGCTGAGCGCGATCTGCATCGGTCGGCGCACACCGGCATGATGCGCCTCCACCAGGGCCCAGATCGCCAGCGCGTCGAACCCTTTCATATCGGTCGTACCGCGCCCGAAAAGCTTGGCGTCCGCTTCCGTGAGTTCGAAAGCGGGCCGCGTCCAGTCCTGCCCGTCCGTCGGCACGACGTCGGTGTGGCCCGAGAGAATGACGCCGCCCTCCTCGTCCGGCCCCACATGTGCGAAGAGCGCGGCCTTGCTGCGGTCCTCGTTCCAGTGCCGATGCGCCGCGATGCCGTGCGTGCCCAGATACTCCTCCACCCAGTCGATCAGCGGCAGGTTGCTGTCGCGCGAGACGGTCGGAAACTGGATAAGCGCCGCGAGGATCTCGCGGGCCGAAAGGCGGTCGGTCATGGGAGGGCAGCTCCTTTGCAGGCGAGCCTAGCGCAGGTCAGGGCTCCGGGCGAGCCCCGGACGCGGGGTCACGGCGCAGACAAGCTCAGCCCTGTGGCCGCGACACCTCACCACCGCCGACCGCCGCGCGCACGCCCGTCGTCGACGGCCCGCTCGTCGGCAAACCGCGCATGACGCGCACGGCGAGATAGGCGAAGGCTTGCGCCTCGAGCATGTCGCCATCGAGCCCGACGGCCTCCACGGGTTCCACCGGGCAATCGAGGCCGGCCCGCAGCATGCCCATCATCACGGGGTTCTTGCGCCCGCCGCCGGTCACGAGCAACCGCTCGGGCGAGGACGGACAATGCTCCATCCCCTGCATGACCGCGGCAGCCGCCATCGCGGTCATCGTCGCGGCGGCATCCGCGTCATCGAGCTCGCGCACGAGGTCCAGCATCAGAGAGAAATCGTCCCTGTCGAGCGATTTGGGCGGCATCTTGAGGAAATAGCCCTCTTCGAGAAAGAGCTCGAGCGCTCCATCGACGACCCGCCCGCCCGATGCAAGTGTGCCGTCCTCGTCGAAGGGCAGCCCGCGCCGCTCCATCATCAGATCGTTGAGCGGCGCATTCGCCGGCCCAGTGTCGAAGGCGAGACAGGCGCGGGGATCCTCGGGCGCGGCGCAGCGCGGATCGAGCCAGGTCAGGTTTCCGACGCCACCAAGATTGAGGAAGGCCATCGGTCGCTCCGCCTCGATCCACTTGGCGCAGGCGAAATGGAAGAACGGCGCCAGTGGCGCGCCCTCCCCGCCGAGCCGCACATCGGCGGAGCGAAAATCCCAGACCACGGGCAGGCCCAGCGCCTCGGCGAGCGCCGCTCCGTCACCGACCTGGTGCGTTCCGCGTCCGCGCGGCTCATGGGCGAGCGTCTGACCGTGAAAGCCGACGATCTCGGCCCCTTCGAACCGGGACAGGAGCGCCTCGTGCGCCGCCTCGATGACGGCTTGCGCTTCGGCGACGCCCGCCTCGCCCGGCCAGCGCCCCAGAGCCGCGCGCAAGACGCGCGCCTCCTCCGCCGAATACACGCGATAATCACTGTCTCCGAACGCTTCGATGCCGATCCCGTCGGTCAGCAGCATCGCCGCATCCACCCCGTCGAGCGAGGTGCCCGACATCGCGCCCAATGCCCAGATCGGCTTGCCTGTGCCCCGTCTCACGCCCACCTCGAAAACCGGTTTTCAAACCCTGGTTGCGAGCCTTATATCGCACCGTCCCGTGCGGAAAGGAAAGACCATGGCATACCACCCGAAATCGGACTTCATGCGCGTCATGATGGAGCGCGGCTTTCTCGCCGATTGCACCGATTACCAGGGCCTCGACGAGGCGTTCATCGCAGGCGTGGTGCCAACCTATATCGGCTACGATGCCACGGCCAAGTCGCTGCATGTGGGGCATCTTCTGAACATCATGATGCTGCGCTGGCTGCAGCAGACCGGTCACAAACCGATCACGCTGATGGGCGGCGGCACGACGAAAGTGGGCGATCCCAGTTTCCGCGCCGATGAGCGCCCCCTGCTCACACCCGAAGCGATCGACGCGAATATCGATGGCATGAAGCAGGTCTTCGCCAAGTACCTCACCTATGGCGACGGGCCGACCGATGCCTTGATGCTCAACAACGCCGAATGGCTCGACGGGCTCAATTACCTCGAGTTCCTGCGCGATATCGGCCGGCATTTCTCGGTGAACCGCATGCTGAGCTTCGAAAGCGTGAAGTCGCGCCTCGACCGCGAGCAATCGCTGTCCTTCCTCGAGTTCAACTACATGATCCTCCAGGCCTACGACTTCCTGGAGCTCAACCGTCGCTACGGCTGTCTTCTGCAGATGGGCGGCTCAGATCAATGGGGCAACATCGTCAACGGTATCGACCTGACGCGCCGCGTTCTCGACCATGAGATCTTCGGCCTGACCTCGCCGCTCCTGACCACCTCGGACGGGCGCAAGATGGGCAAGAGCCAGGGCGGCGCGATCTGGCTCAACTCGGATATGCTCAGCCCCTATGAATTCTGGCAATTCTGGCGCAACACCACCGATGCCGATGTCGGCCGGTTCCTCAAGCTCTATACCGAGATCCCCGTCGAGGAATGCGAACGCCTCGGCGCGCTCGGCGGGGCCGAGGTCAACGAGGCCAAGATCGTGCTGGCCGACGCGGTCACGACGCTCTGTCACGGAGCGGAGGCTGCCGAGACCGCAAAGGCGACCGCGCGCGAGGTCTTCGAGAAGGGCGGCGCGGGTGACGATCTGCCGACGCTCGAACTCAGCCGCGCCGAGATGGCGGAGGGTATTTCCGTCGTGCAGCTCATCGTGCGCGCGGGCCTTGCCAAGTCGGGCAAGGACGCCAAGCGGCTGATTTCCGACAATGGCGCGCGGCTCGACGATGCGCCGCTGACCGATCCCGGCCTCGTCCTCGACGCGGGCGCGCTGGCATCGCCGGTCAAGCTGTCGGCGGGCAAAAAGCGGCATGCGCTGGTGAAACTCGGGGATTAACCGGCTCTTCATGGGCCGCGCGCAAGATGCGGCCCATGACGCAGCTGCCTCTTCAGCAATCGCCGGAATTTCACAATGCCGCCCGCGCCCTCGGCTGGCCCGTCATGCGCCGGGTTCTGGGCGCCCGCGAGGTGAATCTGATCGGTCGTACCACCCCGTTCGGCCGGGTGACGCTTCTGTCTCGCGCCGATCCTCCCCTACCGGAGGAGCTGCGCACGATCGGCGGACTGATCCTCGTGAATGCCGAAACCGGTCCGTGCCACCCCGGTCTGATGGCCTTGCGCGCCCCGCGCCAGCACGCCCTTGTGGAACTTGCGCCCAAGGGCGCGATGCGCGCGGGCCTCAGGCAGAAATGGCGCAATCGCCTGAGCGCGGCCGAACGCAGCCGTCTTTCCACGACGCATGGCGCGCTTCCCCCGAACCCCGACCATTGGCTTTTGAAGGCGGAGGCCGCGCAGGCGCGGCGGCTGCGCTATGCAGGCTGGCCCCCGGCACTCTCCTCGGCCTGGGCAAAGGTCAACCGCGGGGAGGCCCGCCTGTTCGAGGCGCAGCTCGGCGGACGCCCGATCGCGGGGCTGGTCCTTCTCCGGCACGGCCCTTCGGCCACCTACCAGATGTCCGTCACGACGCCCGAGGGGCAGCGCATGAACGCGATGACACTGCTTCTGTGGCGGGCGATGTGCTGGGCGTCGAAGGTTGGCTGCCACGATCTCGACCTCGGCCATATCGACCCCGCCAATGCCGGGCTGACGCGGTTCAAGACCGGAACGGGCGCGAGGATCCGCACGCTCGGCCCAACCTTGCTTTGGCATCGCAGCCTGAGCGCCCTGCCCCTGGGCCGCTCACACGACACGCGGGGTCAGGCGGCATCGCCTCATGTATGAGCCGGCCGGAAATACTCGCGGGGGTGAATGCCGTGCCCCGCACGGCAGAGGGGGCCGCCAGCCCCCTCTCACTCAAGAACATGCGTGCAGGCGGCCTTGCTGCCTGCACTCCGCTGGATCACTCGATGACGCGCGCCTCGGTGATGCGGTCGGGCTGGCCGATGACCGCACCGTTCGCGCCCTCGCCGCGCTTGATCGCGTCGACCACGTCCATGCCGTCGGTCACTTCGCCCACGACAGTGTATTGTCCGTTCAGAAACGGACCCGGCTCGAACATGATGAAGAACTGCGAATTGGCGCTGTCGGGCGATTGCGACCGGGCCATCCCCACGACCCCGCGCTCGAAGGCGATGTCGGAGAATTCCGCCTCGAGGTCGGGCATGTCCGACCCGCCGCGACCAGCCATACGCATATCGCCGCCCATCTTGCCGAATTCCACGTCGCCAGTCTGCGCCATGAACCCCTCGATCACGCGGTGAAAGACCACGTCATCATAGGCACCCTCTTCGGCGAGCGTGGCGATCCGCTCGGCGTGCTGGGGCGCCACATCCTCGAACAGGTCGATGGTGACGGTGCCATTGGCTCCTTCGCCCTCGATATCGAGAGCCAGGCTGGTGGCGAAAGCGGGCGTCGCGGCGACGAGCGCCAGGATCGAGACGAGTTTACGCATCTGCGGCCACCTTCACGCTGATCATCCGGTCGGGATTGGCAGGCGGCTCGCCGCGCGTGATCGCATCGACATGTTCCATGCCTTCGATCACCCGGCCATAGACCGTGTATTGCCGGTTGAGGAAGTGGTTGTCGTTGAAATTGATGAAGAACTGCGAGTTGGCGGAGTTCGGGTTCTGGCTGCGCGCCGCACCGATCGTGCCCCGGTCATGCGGGATGCCGCTGAACTCCGCGGGCAGATCCGGCAGCTCCGAGCCGCCCGTTCCGGCCATGCGGAGATTGAAATCCTTCTCCGCGTTGCCGTTCGACACATCGCCCGTCTGCGCCATGAAACCGTCGATCACGCGATGGAAGACCACGTTGTCATAGGCCCCGGCGCGCGCCAGCTCCTTGATGCGCGCGACGTGCTGCGGCGCGATATCGGGCAGAAGCTCGACCGTGACGGTCCCGTCCTTGAGCTCGATGAGAATGGTGTTTTCCGGATCCTTGATCTCGGCCATGCGCCGTCTCCCTTTGGCATTGTCACGCACTAGGTAGCCTTGCAGGCGAGGCCTCGCAAGCGAGAGCCGTTGACGAACGGGCTCGTGCTTGCCATGCCTCGCGCAAGCGTCAGAACGAAAGGATCCGCATGGCCTGGAAAACGCTCGATCAGATGGACCTCGCCGGCAAGCGAGTCTTGACCCGCGTCGATATCAACGTGCCGCTCGAGGATGGCCGCGTCACCGACGCCACCCGGATCGAGCGTATCGTGCCCACCATCCGCGATATTCTGGACAAGGGCGGCAAGCCGATCCTTCTGGCGCATTTCGGCCGCCCAAAGGGCCAGCGCGTGGACGACATGAGCCTCGCCCCGCTCGTTCCCGCACTTGAAGAGGCGTTCGGTACCAAGGTCGTCTTCGTCGCCGACTGCCGTGGCCCCGCCGCCAAGGCCGCCAGCGATGCACTCGCGGACGGCCAGGTCCTTTTGTGCGAGAACACCCGCTTCCATGCGGGCGAAGAGAAGAACGATCCAGCGCTCGCCGCCGAGATGGCCGAACTCGGCGATGTCTACGTGAACGACGCCTTTTCCGCCGCGCATCGCGCCCATGCCTCGACCGAGGGCGTCGCCCATCACCTGCCCTCTTGCGCGGGCCGATTGATGGAAGCCGAGCTCTCCGCGCTCGAAGCTGCCTTGGGCGATCCGAAGCGTCCGGTGGCGGCGGTAGTCGGCGGGGCGAAGGTCTCTACCAAGCTGGAACTTCTGTCGAACCTCATCTCGCGCGTAGATATCCTCATCATCGGCGGCGGCATGGCCAACACGTTCCTCGCGGCCCAAGGTATCGATGTCGGCAAGTCGCTTTGCGAGCACGACATGGCAGACACGGCCCGCGAGATCGCCGAGAAGGCGGCGTCGGGCGGCTGCGAGATCCTCCTGCCGCGGGACGTCGTCGTCGCGCGCGAATTCAAGGCGGGCGCACCGAGCGAGACCGTCAAGGCCGAGGACTGCCCGCCCGACGCGATGATCCTCGATGCAGGCCCCGACAGCGTCGCGCATGTCAAGGAGGTGCTCGACCGTGCGAAGACGCTGATCTGGAACGGCCCGCTCGGCGCGTTCGAGATCGCGCCCTTCGATGCTGCCACGAATGCCGCCGCGGATTACGCCGCCGAGTTGACCGCGGCCGGCGATCTCGTCTCCGTCGCGGGCGGCGGCGATACCGTCGCGGCGCTCAACAAGGCCGGCGCGGCGGAGCGGTTTTCCTACATCTCAACCGCCGGCGGCGCGTTCCTCGAATGGATGGAAGGCAAGACCCTGCCCGGCGTTGCGGCATTGGAGTAACAGTCGGGAATATCGGGATTCCCTCAGCCCGGACGGCGTGTCATAGTCGTCCGGCAACGCGCCCGCCAGAGGCGCATTCGAGGCAGAGCGATGACCCAACGCACCCGTCCGGCCCTTGGCGGCCTTCTCATCTTCGCCTTCCTGATCTCCGTGGGCGCCTATTTCGCCTTCGCGGCGATCCAGGGCGATTACGGCATCTTCCGCCGCGCCGAGATCGAAGTGGAGGCGCAGGAACTCCGCACCGAACTGGCCGCACTCGAGACCGAGGTCGCGCGGATGGAGAACCTCACCCGCCGCCTCTCTGACGATTATCTCGATCTCGACCTTCTCGATGAACGCGCCCGCGATGTGCTCGGCCTGCTGCGCTACGACGAGGTGGTGGTGCGCTAGGGTCGCGCCTCTGGCGTTTTTCACGCCGGATCCGGTTTTCCTCCGCGCAGGCAGGCATATACTCGGTCAGCGAAGCGAAAGGCAGACGTTGAGCCATGCAGGTCATCCTCCATAGCGGTGTTCATTTTACCGACGAGGGCCGGTTCCTGAAGGCCATGCAGCGCAACGCGCCGCTCCTGCGGGAGGTTGGCGTCGCGATACCGGGGCCGAGCCGCTATCGCACACTCCTCTCCGAAGCCGCCCATCGTCTTGCTGGCGGCACGCCCGCCCCCGAAGCGCGCGAAGTCTTGCTCGACGGGCTTCTCGACGAGGATTGGGGCGGGATCGACCGGATCATCCTCAGCCATCCCAATTTCTTTTCCGTGCCGCGCCTCGCCATGCAGGGCGGCGTTGTCTACCGCAAGGCAGAGGAGCGCATCGACGTGATCAAGACGCTCTTTGCGGGCGACAGCGTCGAGGTGTTTCTCGGCCTCCGCGATCCCTCGGGCTTCCTGCATTCGGCCTATCGCGAGGGCGACTTTCCCGATTTCGCCACCTTCCTTGACGGCGCGGACCCCGATGCCTTTCGCTGGTCCGGCCTGATCCGCCGCCTGCGGACGGCGCATCCCGATGTCCCGTTGACGTGCTGGTGCAACGAAGACACGCCGATCATCTGGGGCCAGATCATCCGTGAGGCCGGCGGTTTTGAGTCCAACCGCAAGGTCAAGGGCGCCTTCGATCTTCTGCACGAGATCATGGATCCCGAGGGCATGAAGCGCTTCCGGGCCTATCTCCACCAGCACCCCACGATGACCGAGCGCCAGAAGCGCCGGGTAATGGTGGCCTTCCTCGACAAATACGCGATGGACGAGGAGATCGAGGAAGAACTCGATCTGCCCGGATGGGACGAGGCCCGCGTCGACCGGCTGAGCCAGGTCTACGAGGACGATGTCCAGGAGATCGAGCGGATGCCCGGCGTGACCTTTATCGCCCCATGAGCGCCAAGGCCCGCCATCCCCGCGACGTGCCCGCCTTGCGCGCAGCCCTCGCGCGCCTGCGTCTGCCTGGCGGGCAAGGCGGCGCGGTCGCTCGCGCCCGCGCTTTGCTCGACGTCTATCTCGAGACCGCCGAGGCTCACGGCGAGAGTTTCGAGGCCACGGCGCGGGCCCTCCGCGCCGGTGTTCCAGCCATCCGCCTTGGCGGCGCGGAATTGTCTGCCCAGACCTCCCAACCCGGAAACCCTGCGGAGAGTGCCGCCTGCGCGCCCGGCTGCGCCTGGTGCTGCGTCCTCTCCGGCCCCGACGGCGGCGTCATCCTCGAGGCCGAGGCACGTCGTGTTCATGCCGCGCTCGCACCGCTCACAGGGCAGCCTGACGGGCGCGAATGGATGGACGATGCCTGCCCGGCGCTCGACCCCGACACCCGCATGTGCCGAATCTACGAGGCACGCCCGATGATCTGCCGGACATATCTCTCGGACGATGCCGAGGCCTGCCGCGCGATCGCTCACGGCACACCCGCTTCGGGTCCGGGCGTTCTCGGTGCGCAAAGCGTCTATCTTGCAGCGCATTCCCTGGCCCGCGCGGCGCTCAAGGGACTCGCACAGGTGCCGACCTACGCGCTGGCGAAGGTCGCGGCGGAAGCGCTCGCCGGGTCGGACGAAGAGGCCGCTTTGAAGGCCGCGCGGCACAAGCCCAAGGTTCTCGAAGACGAGCGCGCGCGGATGGGCGGCAGCCTCTGAGGTTACTCTGCGGGCACGAGCGTCACGTCATGCCCGGCCCCGGTCAGAACGACCACGCCAGCGACCAGATCAGCGTCGAGCGTCACGGGCCCCGACAACATCTCGAAGATCGCGGTCTCCTGCGCGGCGCGCTGGCCCAGGCAGGCCATCTTCGTGGCGGCGAGCGCGGGGCCCGCTGTCAGAATGCCGTCCGCGACTTCCGCCTGCCCCGAGAACCGATTGCACCCCGTGCTGCCCGAGAGCCGCCCCTCGGCATCGAGCGACAGGGCCGCGCCTTCGCCCGCCGCGGCGCCATCCACCGCCTGGATGCGCCACTCCGCCGCCTGACCGAGCCCCGCGCAAAACATCAGCGCCGCTGCCACTCCGAGTATCCGCATCGCTCCGCCCTTCCCGCGCGGCTCAGCCCATGCCGAGCGCGGCCTTGTACATATCGAGGATCGCCTCTTCCTCGGCGATGTCATCGGGCTCGCGCTTGCGCAGCGCGATCACCTTGCGCATCACCTTGGTATCGTAGCCGCGCGCCTTGGCCTCGGCCATAACTTCCTTCTGCTGCTCGGCAACGTCCTTCTTTTCCTGCTCGAGCCGCTCGAACCGCTCGATGAATTGCCGCAGCTCACCCGCCGCGACGCCGTAGCCGTCAGATGCCTGAGAGTCGTCCATGAATGCCTCCTTGGGGAATTGCCGAACCGGGTAGCGCGCGGGCGCGAGGCGGGCAAGGGGTTGCCTGTGCAAGCAGGCTCCTTTACCGCGCGGTCCAGGTCGTATCGGCAAAGGATCGCGGAATGGATATCTTGATCTGGGTGGGCGTGATCGTCTCCGCCGCCGGGCTTGGCGGCCTTGTCTGGACCATTGTCCGCGTCGCCTCCGCACGCCGCCGCAACCTGCCCGATGCCGAGCTGCGCGCAGAGCTGCAGAAGGCCCTGCCGCTCAATCTCGGCGCGCTGTTCCTGTCGGTCATCGGCCTGATGCTGGTCGTGGTCGGCATCTTCCTCGGCTGACGCGCCCCTCTTTGGATTGGGACAAATACCGCGAGAGCGCGAGAGCTGGCTCTCGCCGGGGCGCACCGGGGCTCAATGCCCCGGAGCGACCCGTCACTCCGCCGCGATGCCGTCGGTGAATTGCAGCCGGGCGAGGCGCGCGTAAAGCCCGCCTTCTGCGACCAGCGCATCGTGACGGCCCGTCGCGACGATCCGGCCCTGGTCCATAACCACGATCCGGTCGGCCTTCTTCACCGTCGCGAGGCGATGCGCGACGATGATCGTCGTGCGGCCCGTCGCCAGGTGATCGACGGCGTCCTGCACCGCGCGCTCGCTTTCGGCATCGAGCGCCGATGTCGCCTCATCCAGGAGCAGCACCGGCGCGTCGCGCAGGATCGCGCGCGCGATGGCGATGCGCTGCTTCTGGCCGCCCGACAGCATCACGCCGCGCTCGCCGAGATAGCTGTCATAGCCCTCGGGAAGCGCCGCAATGAAATCGTGCGCCGCGGCGGCCCGCGCCGCCGCCTCGATCTCGGCCTCGCTCGCATCGGGCCGCCCGAAACGGATATTGTCCCGCGCCGAGGCCGCGAAGATCACCGGATCCTGCGGGACGAGCGCGATATGCTTGCGAAACGCCTCGCGGCTCATCTCGTCGAGCGCAACCCCGTCGAGCCGCACACGGCCCGAAGCCGGATCGTAGAACCGCAAGAGAAGCTGGATGATCGTCGTTTTCCCCGCGCCGGACGGCCCGACGAGCGCAACGGTCTCGCCCGGCGCGACATCGAGGCTCACACGATCGAGCGCGGCGATATCGGGCCGCGCGGGATAGGCGAATGTGACATCCTCGAACGAGATCGCGCCGCGCACCGGCTGGGGCAGCTGCACCGGGCTCTCGGGCTCGCTGATGGAATCTTCGCTGTCGAGCAGCT
This sequence comes from Roseivivax halotolerans, assembly GCF_900115815.1. Lineage (GTDB taxonomy): Bacteria > Pseudomonadota > Alphaproteobacteria > Rhodobacterales > Rhodobacteraceae > Roseivivax > Roseivivax halotolerans. Next base: position 314,194 of record NZ_FOXV01000002.1, read on the forward strand.
CCACCAGCCGCTCGGTCGCGCCTGCCGCGCGTTGCACCTCGCCAATCACTTCCGACAAGGCCGCGACGGAGCCTGCAACCATTACCGAATAGATCACGAACTGCACGAGCGCCCCCACGCTCATCTCGCCACCCCGAACCTGCGCCGCGCCCATCCAGAGAACACCGACGATGCCCGAGAAGACGAGGAAGATCACGATCGCGGTCATCAGCGCACGCGTCCAGATCCTGCGGCGCGCGGCATCGAAGCTCTCTTCGGTGACATCGGCAAAGGTGCGTTGCGAGATCGTCTCGTGCGTGAAGGCCTGCACCGCCTGTACCGACAACAGCGCCTCGGAGGCATTGCCAGACGACGCCGCGATCCAGTCCTGGTTCTCGCGGCTCAGGACGCGCAGACGCCGCCCCAGGACAAGGATCGGCACGATCACCGCCGGCACGATCAAGAGAACCATCAGCGTCAGCTTCCACGACGTGAAGAGCATCAGCACGAGCCCGCCCACGAAGATCAGGATGTTCCTGAGCGCGATGGAGATCGACGAGCCGATGACCGACAGGATCAGCGTCGTGTCCGTGGTGATCCGGCTCAGCACCTCGCCGGTCATGATGCGTTCGTAGAAGGCGGGCGACAGGGTGATGACGCGATCGAAGACCGCCATGCGGATATCCGCCACGACACGCTCGCCGAGGCGCGTGACCAAAGCATAGCGCAGCGCAGTGCCCACCGCGAGCAGCGCGGCGATCCCGAGCGCGGCCGCGAAATAGCGGTCGAGCAAAGCGGCCTCGCCGCCCTCGAAATTATCGACGACACGGCGCACGGCCATCGGAAGGATCAGGGAGACGGCGGCGGTCAGCACGAGCGCGAGGATCGCAGCGCTCATCAAGGCCCGGTAAGGCGACAGGAACGGCCACAGACGCGCCAGCGCGCCAATCTTGCGCGATTTCGCACGATCCTGCGCGCTATCGTCTTTTGCGAGCCCCCGCGCCATGCATCCTCCTCAGCCGGTGTCGGGTCAGGTTTTGGCAGCTTGGCACGAGAGCCGCAAGCGCGACACGATTGCACGGGCCCGGATCGGCTTTGGGGAGGAAGCTGGAGCGGGCAGCGGGAATCGAACCCGCACCAAGAGCTTGGAAGGCTCGTGTGATACCATTTCACCATGCCCGCCCAGTGACTTCAGCGTGTATGATACCGGATTTGCGTGGTCAAGCATTCCGCGCCTCTTGTGGCATATCGGCGCCGGGCGCGGCCAGCCAAGGCGATGAAACCACGCCTCCTTTTCGTCAAGAGGTGGATAGAGCGGCGCTTGGTGACTACGTCTGCTCCAACCGTGACATAAAGACGAAACCGCAAGGATCCTTCCCAAAGATGCCTCCCGAGCTCGACAACAGCCTGATCGTCCACGTCTTCGGCGAGACCGATTTTACCTCGCTCAGCATAGACAAGAGCCGGTTCGAGGACCGCGAAACACCGGTGTTCGACAGTCCCGAGGGCGATGAATACGTGCAGGTTCTGGGCGCGCTCTTCGGCAACGAGCGCTGGGAAGAGCTGAAGGACAAGACGGCCGAGAACGGCATGAGCTATCACGACCTCGTCGCGGGCACTGTCGCGAGCCTTCTTTCCGGCACCGAAGCCGTGAAATTCGCCCTGGCGCGAGGCTACAACCTCGTGGCGCTCGGCGTTTTCCGCGCGAACAAACGCAGTGGCGCACAAACCTATTCCGCGCGTTTTCTCGGCACTTCGATGACCAGCAGCCTCGAGCCGCGCGCGCATCTCGAGCTTGTGCGCGAAGGCAGCAAGGCGATGGCGCCCTTCGTGGTCGAGGATATCGACAACGGCAAGATTGCCGAGGACAGCATCCTTGCGCGCCTCATCACCGGCGAGGAGGATATGGGCATCACCGAGGAGACCGAGGACGAGCCGGAAGACGCCCTGCCCGTATCCACCTTCTTTCACGAGATGGTCACCGAGCGCGGGCTCGAGACCGTGATCGTCTGCGCCTGCGACAGCGCCGTTGCGGGCGATATCGCACAGGTCGGGCAAATGTCCGTGGGGCTCGTCTCGGGCATCATTCCGACACCGCATGGCAGCGTCGGCTATTGGCTATGGCATGTCTGCCCGGACACGCCCGCAGGCTTCTTGCAGGAGCAATTCATCGATCTCGGCTCGCTGCCGAGCTCGCTTTACGACCGTATGAAACGATCCGAGACGATCCGCTTTCTCGTCGTCGACCGCGCCACCCAGGAAAACACCGGCGGGGTCTTTCTCGCGACGCGGAGCATCGGTCTCGAGGAATTCGAGGCAATGGCGGTCGAGATCGCCGCCTCCGAAGAGAATGCCGATTTCGAGGCCGCCTGCGAGCATGTCATGGCGACGGTGGAGCCCGAGGACTTCCTCCGCCAAGCCGAGAAGAACCAGGGCTCGGGCCACAGCAACCTGCACTGACCGGGCCAAAGAGCGGCGCTGCCGCTCCCACTGCCTCACTTTCGCCCCAATCACCCTCTATTAACACGATCAGCCAAGCGGTGGGGGCCCTTGTGCGAATGATAGGGAGCAGCCTCATGCTTCGCAGAACGCTGACCGCCGCAATTCTCATTGCGACGTCCTCGACCGGAACGGTCGCAACCGCCCAGGATGGCGTGAATACCGTGTTCGAGATCACGATGCTCGGCAGCGGATATTTCCCTGAAGTCGCTTACGTCGATCCGGACGATACGATTCGCTTCTACAACGCATCCAACGTCGCGATGGCAGCCACCGCACTCGATCTGTCCTGGTCCACGGGTCTCGTTAGCCCCGGTGAAACGGTAACGCTGAGCGTGACAAACGAGGATGGCGAGATCATCAGCGCCGATTTCGACAACAGCGTGCCCGAAATGGGCGGCGACGGGCTGATCGCGGCCGTGCTCGACCCGCTGGTCGACACGGTCTCTGCCGAGGGCCGGATCGAAACCTCCTCCGTCGTGCCGGATTTCCGCGACGCCTTCGGTCGCCCGATCAGCGACGAGGAAGCGGTCGAACTCTTCGGCGAGCCGACGGTCGATACGGACGGCGATGGTGATCCGGACGGGTATGACTGGTATGCCCTCCTCACGCCCGAGAAGACGACGGATCCCGCAGCGACCTCCCTGCTCGGCGGGGAAGACGAGGCATCCGGCAGCGTCGAGCCGTAAGGCGCCCTTTCCTCCGCCCACACGGTGGATCCGAGATGGCTAAAGGGGCTCGACGCGATCGGGCCCTTTTGCGCGATCCGTATTCATTGCGGGAACGTGCGGTCGAACCCGTGTATTCTGACAGGCGAGGGTAAACCTTCTGCTCCGCCGGATCAGACGAATTGCTCGCGGATGAGACGCTCTTCGAGGCCATGACCGGGATCGAAGAGCACCCGGTGCGAGATCTCGGGCGCGGAGCGGATCTTCACCTGAACCACGTTTCGTACGGAGCGGCTGTCCGCCTCTGCCATGACGGGACGTTTCTCAGGGTCGAGCACCTCGATCTCCACCATCGCGGTCTTGGGCAGGAGCGCGCCGCGCCAGCGCCGGGGGCGAAAGGCCGACATCGCAGTCAGGGCCAGAACATCCGCGCCGATCGGCAAGATCGGTCCATGCGCCGAGTAATTGTAAGCGGTCGAACCCGCCGGCGTCGCCACCAGCGCGCCATCGCAGACAAGCTCCGCCATCCTGAGCCGGCCATCGACCGAGATCTTGAGCCGCGCCGCTTGCGGGCCTGCGCGCAGCATGGACACCTCGTTGATCGCGAGCGCCTCGTAGATCTCGCCGTCCGTCTGTTCGGCCTCCATCGCGAGCGGGTTGATCTCCGCCTCCTCTGCCGCCGAAAGCCGGTCGATGAGGTTATGCTCGGAATATTCGTTCATCAGAAAGCCGACCGTGCCGCGATTCATGCCGTAGACGGGCGCGGGAATGTCCTGGGTGCGGTGCAGCGTCTGAAGCATGAACCCGTCGCCGCCGAGCGCGACGATGACATCCGCATGGGTCTCGGCATGGTCGCCATAGCGGCGGGAGAGCGCGGCCTTGGCCGATTGCGCAATCGGCGCATTGGAGGCGGCAAAGGCGATCCTCATGGGCGCGGCGCTCCTGTTTCCTGTCCGGCACGCAATACGCCGAAAGAAGCACAGGCTTTCCCGAAGCGCCAGCGGGGGACGTCATATTGTCCCGAAACGCCGCTTCCGGGCTTTGAGCGCGGCGGATTTGTCGATACATGAGCCGAAATACGGACACTGCGGCGGCTTCTGCCCGCCCCGACCCAGGAGATGCGCTCATGAACGCCCCCCATCGCGATGACGGCTTCTTCACCGAAACGCTTGAAAGCCGAGACGCAGAGCTGTTCGCCGCCATGAAAGGCGAGCTCGCCCGCCAGCGCGAAGAGATCGAACTCATCGCCTCCGAGAACATCGTCAGCCGCGCGGTGATGGAAGCCCAGGGCGGCGTGATGACCAACAAATACGCCGAGGGCTATCCCGGACGCCGCTACTACGGCGGCTGCGACTGGGTCGACATCGCCGAGAACCTCGCGATGGAGCGCGCCTGCAAGCTGTTCGACTGCGCCTTCGCGAACGTGCAGCCCAACTCGGGCAGCCAGGCCAATCAGGGCGTGTTCACCGCACTCCTCAAGCCCGGCGACACCATCCTCGGCATGAGCCTCGATGCGGGCGGGCACCTGACGCACGGCGCCAAGCCGAACCAGTCGGGCAAGTGGTTCAACGCCATTCAATATGGCGTCCGCAAGCAGGACAACCTGATCGATTACGACCAGATCGCGGAGCTCGCGACCGAGCATCAGCCGAAGATGATCATCGCCGGCGGCTCGGCCATCCCGCGCCAGATCGACTTCGCCAAGATGCGCGAGATCGCCGACAGCGTCGGCGCCTACCTGCTCGTCGACATGGCGCATTTCGCGGGGCTGGTTGCAACGGGCGAATATCCCTCGCCTTTCCCCCATGCCCATATCGCCACCACCACGACCCACAAGACCCTGCGCGGCCCGCGCGGCGGCATGATCCTCACCAATGACGAGGACATTGCGAAGAAGGTCAATTCGGCGATCTTCCCCGGCATCCAGGGCGGCCCGCTGATGCATGTCATCGCCGCCAAGGCCGTCGCCTTCGGCGAGGCGCTGGAGCCCGGCTTCAAGACCTACCAGAAGCAGGTCATCGCCAACGCGCAGGCGCTGTCGGACCAGCTCATCAAGGGCGGGCTCGACACCGTGACGCACGGCACCGATACCCACGTCGTGCTCGTGGATCTGCGCCCCAAGGGCGTGAAAGGCAACGCGACCGAGAAGGCGCTCGGCCGCGCGCACATCACCTGCAACAAGAACGGCGTACCCTTCGACCCCGAAAAGCCGACCGTGACCTCGGGCATCCGCCTCGGCTCGCCCGCGGGCACGACCCGCGGCTTCGGCGAGGCAGAGTTCCGCCAGATCGCGGACTGGATCATCGAGGTCGTCGACGGGCTCGCGGCCAATGGCGAGGACGGCAATGCCGCCGTCGAGGCCAAGGTGAAGGCTGAGGTCGAGGCGCTCTGCGCGCGCTTCCCGATCTATCCGCACCTTTGACGGCTCTAGAGGCCGGGCCGTCTGGCCCGGTCTCGCCATTTCCGGGCAGATGACTGCCCTTGCATGTTCCGCGCGCTATGGTCTTGTCTGACGACAGGAACAGGAGCCCGAAGATGCAGATTTCCCGCGCCGGATCACGCCCCTCCCAGACCCCCTCGCCCGAATACTTCACCGGCCGCGTTCGCATGGATCCGATCGGCGCGGCGGATGAGCCGGGCCGCCATCGCGTTCTTCTCGTCACCTTCGAGCCCGGTGCCCGCACCAACTGGCACACGCATCCGCTGGGCCAGACGCTGCACATCGTCTCGGGCCTTTGCCTCGCCCAGATCGAGGGCGAACCCGTCGAGGAACTGCGTCCGGGCGATTCCGTCTGGTTCCCGCAAGGCGTGCGGCACTGGCACGGGGCCGCGCCCGATGTCGCGATGAGCCATCTTGCGATCCAGGAAGCGCTGGACGGCGAGACCGCGGTCTGGGCCGAGCCGGTCCCGGAGGCCGATTACGGCGGCCCCCGCGCGGGCTAGACGAACCCGCGCCAGCGCAGAACCGCGATCAGCGCGGAGAAGACCAGAAGCACGTTGAGTGCAATCGCCCCGGTCAGGTGCAGGATCCGAGTCTTGCGCCGCTCCGCCACGTCGACGGATTTCAGCCAGGAGGTCGCCCGCGTCGCCGCCTTTTCCGCGGCCGCGAGGTCGAGTTGCCGGCCGATCTTGGGATGCCCCATCAGCTTGCGCGTCTCGGCGACGGTCTTCAGGTCACGCCGCACCCAGCGCGGCAGCATCCGTCCGGGCTTCGCGATGCGTTTCTCGAACGGTCCGCGCGAGACGCCGAACTTCTCCTCGAGCAGCGTCTCGAGCTTGCGTACCTGCTTTTCCAATTGGTCACCGCGCGTCATGACGCTCTTGCTATCCCGCCTGCGCGCAAAGGAAAAGCCGCTGGAAGCCGCGCGCCGAGGGCGCTATCCCTCAGCTCATGTTGAACACGATCCGTCACGGCGATGCCGCCCTGCCTCCGCTCGTCATCGTGCATGGCCTCTATGGCCAGGCCCGCAACTGGACCCGGATCGCCAAGGACCTTTCCGACATTCGCCACGTCATCGCCGTCGATCAGCGCAATCACGGCGCATCCTTCCGGGCGGACAGCCATTCCTACGAAGACATGGCCGGAGATCTGGCGGAAGTGATCGAGAGCCTCGATCAACCGGCCGACGTCGTGGGACATTCGATGGGCGGGAAAGCCGCGATGCTGCTGGCGCTGACGCGCGGCGATCTCGTCCGCCGTCTCGTCTCGGCGGACATGGCGCCCGTTGCCTACGATCACGACCACCAATCCGGGTATATCGATGCGATGCGCGCGGTGGACCTTTCGACTGTTACCAAGCGCTCCGATGCCGCCAAGCAGCTGGCGGAGCACGTGGACGACCCCACCTTGCAAGGTTTCTTCACCCAATCGCTGGACGTCGCCGAGAAGCGCTGGCTGCTGAACCTCGACGTGCTCGCCCGCGATATGCCGAAGATCCTGGGATGGCCGGAGATCGAGGCACAGTTCGAGGGGCCGACCTTGTTCCTATCGGGCGCGCAAAGCGACTATGTCACGCGCGAGATGCGCGACGCCATTCGCGCACTGTTCCCGCGCGCCCGCTTCGCGAAGATCGCAGGGGCGGGGCACTGGCTCCATGCCGAGAAACCGGACGAGTTCGCGGCGACGCTGCGCGCGTTCCTGACCGCTGAGGGCTAAAGCCGCTGGCAGGAGCGTTCGGCGGTGTCCACGAAGCGCTCGTAGCGGTCCCAGAAATCGTCGTCCCGCTGAGTCTGGGAATATTTCACGTCATGCGCTTCCTGCGGGTCCTTGAAGAACCTCGAGGCGCGCCGCGCATCTCCCCTATCGAGCGTCCGGTCCGCCGATGCCTGCACGCAGCCGCAGAGCGCCCTGTTGCGTGCCTTCCGGTCCGAGCTCATGCAGGCCGAATAGATCGGTCCCGTGGCGAATTGGACCACCGGAGCCGACGGGCTGGTTCGCCCGCCACCGCATGCTGCAAGGAAAAGGGTTGCCGTCATCGCCCCAGCTAGGGCTTTGGAGATGCCCGTCATATCGTCCGCCTGCTCTGTTCTGCCTGCGGGTTCGCCCCGCTTGGGCTGGATGATGCACGAAGCGGGGCGCGCGCGCAATTCACCACTCTGTAGGGGTCAGCCGGTGATCTCGAATCCGGTTGGCGGCGGACCTTCTGCTTCGTTCACGTCGATCGCGGAGACCTGCGCCATGCGCGGCCCCTGCTTCAACCGTCCCAGCATAGTCTGGACCGCCTGATCGGGCCCGGAGAAGACAGCTTCGACATCGCCGCCCGCGAGGTTTCTGACCCAGCCCGACAGCCCGAGTTCCTGCGCGTTCTCCTGCGTCCAGGCGCGATAGGACACGCCCTGCACGCGGCCAGAGATACGTGTGCGGATATGGCGGTCGGGCATAGCGGCTCCAGTACTAGTTTCAGGCAGGACTCTGCGTGTCCGGCCCGCGCTCCGTCAACCACGCCATGTGCCGGCAGGAACAATGCCGCGCTGAAGCCGTTTGCCATGCAGCGACGGTGGTGCCGATGCCCCACCTGCCATTCTGCACCGGAGACACGGATGAAAACCACCCTCACCGTCAATGCGCGCGAATATGATGTGGATAACGATCCACGCCGCACGCTTCTTGATACCTTGCGCGACGATCTCGGCCTGCCCGGCACGAAGAAGGGCTGCGATCACGGCCAATGCGGGGCCTGCACGGTTCTGCTTAACGGCGAGCGCGTCAATTCGTGCCTTTGCCTCACAGCGATGCATGACGGCGACGAGATCACCACGATCGAAGGCATCGGCTCGCCCGACAAACTCTCGGCGCTTCAGGAAGCCTTCGTGAAGCATGACGGCTACCAGTGCGGCTATTGCACGCCGGGTCAGATCATGTCCGCGACCGCGATGCTGAAGGAGATCTCGGACGGTGCGCCCTCTTACGTGAGCGACGATCTTCAGACCGCATCCCTGAGTGATGCCGAGATGGCGGAGCGCATGTCCGGCAATCTTTGCCGTTGCTCGGCCTATCCGCTTATTCGTGAGGCCATCGCGATGGCGTCGGAGGTCAAGAAATGAAGCCATTCGATTACATTCGCGCGGGCGAGATCGAGGACGTCGCCGGCGGGCAGATCATCGCAGGCGGCACGAATCTTCTGGACTTGATGAAGATCCAGGTCGTCGCGCCCGATGCTCTCGTGGACATCACCCGGCTCGACGGTCTGTCGGACATTGCCGAACACGAAGGCGGCCTTCGTATTGGCGCGCTCGTGACCAATACGACGGTCGCGAACGATGCAAGGGTTCGTGAGGGCTGGCCGCTGTTGTCGCGGGCAATCCTCGCGGGCGCTTCGGCGCAGATCCGCAACAAGGCGACCACCGGCGGCAATCTCTTGCAGCGCACCCGTTGCCCCTATTTCTATGACACCTCGCAGGCCTGCAACAAACGCGCCCCAGGCTCGGGCTGCGCGGCGATGGGCGGCGCGGGACGGATGCTCGCAATCTTCGGCACGTCCGAGCATTGCCTCGCCGCGCATCCCTCCGACATGGCGGTCGCGATGGCGGCGCTTGAAGCCGAGGTGGAGATCACCAATGCCAGCGGAGAGACCCGCTGCGTGCCCATGAACGACTTCTATCGCGGCCCGGCAGATCGACCCGATGTCGAAACGGTGCTTGGGGACGGTGATCTCGTCACCGCCGTGATCCTGCCAACGCCGCGCGCCGGGGAACGCCAGACCTACCGCAAGGTGCGGGATCGCGCGTCCTACGCCTTCGCGCTCGTTTCCGTGGCAGGTTCCGTCCGTATGGAGGGTGACACGATCAAGGATGTGGCCCTCGCCTATGGCAGCGTCGCGCCGCATCCGTGGATGGATCAGAAGGTGGTGGAGATGCTCGAGGGCGAGACCGCTTCGAACGAGCTGTTCCAGCGCGCGGCAAAGACCCTTGTGCCCGAGACCGCGCCGCATCCGGACACCGAATACAAGATCACCCTGCTGCGCCGCACCTTCATCGCCGCCATGCGGCAATTGACCGGGCTCGCAGACAGTGCCGGCACCGATATTTCGAGGGCTCACTCATGAAAGATCACTTCACGATGGACGCGCCGCAGCCGCGGCTGCTGGACGAAATGAAACAGGGTGTCATCGGCACGCCGATGGACCGCCCGGACGGCCCGCAGAAGGTGTCAGGCACCGCCGGCTATGCCGCGGATCACACCACCGAGAACATGGTTCACGGCGTCCTGGTGCGCGCGACGATCACGCGCGGCCGCGTCAGGCAGATCGACAAGAGCAGCGTCGAAGCAATTGACGGCGTGATCGATGTCATCACCGATGCGCGCATGATCCGCAATCCGGCGCAAGGCATGGCCGGGTCCGCGCCGGTGCAGCCCGGCGATGCGGTGCATTACCACGGTCAACCTATCGCGGTTGTCGTGGCGGAGACCTTCGAGGCCGCCCGCGATGCCGCGCAGCGTCTAGCCGTGCATTACGAGACCGAAGAGGCCGCCGTCACGCCTGAAACCAGCACCGATGTCGAAACCGGCGAGCCGGAGACGGCGGGCGATTTCGAGGCGGCATGGTCGGGTTCGGAGGTCACCGTCGACAAGACCTACACGACCGGCGCTCATGCCGCTGCCGCGATGGAGCCGCACGCTGCCATCGCGGAATGGAAAGATGGTGCGGTGACGCTTCGGAGCGCGCTGCAGATGGTGCGCTTCAACAAGAAGGAGCTGGCGGACACACTCGGCATCGATCCCTCCAACGTTCGCATCCTCGCGCCGTTCATCGGGGGGGGCTTCGGATCGAAGCTCGGCCTCGGCCCGGAAGCCGCCGCAGCGGCAATCGCCGCCGAGAAACTCGGTCGCCCCGTACGCGTCGTGATGACCCGGCAAAACGTCTTCGACACGGTGCTGCGCCGCTCCGAGACCTCGCAGCGCGTGCGTTTCGGCGCGACGAAGGCCGGCAAGATCACCGCGATCGCACATGATGACCGGGTGTCGAACATCGATGGCGAAGGCTTCGCCGAGCCGGTCACGCAAGCCTCGCAGTTCCTTTACGGCGCAGACGGGCTGAGCTTTACCCAGACCCTTGCGCGGATCGCCACGACCCCCGCGGGCTCCGTGCGCGCACCGGGTGAAGCGGTGGGCATGCTGGCCTTCGAAGCCGCGCTCGACGAGCTGGCCGAAAAGCTCGGGATCGACCCCGTGCAGCTGCGCCTCGATAACCTGCCCGAGACACATCCGATGGATGGTCGGCCCTACAGCGCACGGCGCCTCGCCGATTGCCTGAAGGACGGGGCCGAGCGCTTCGGCTGGGCGGATCGCGGGGCACCCGGATCGCGCCGCGAAGGCGATTGGCAGATCGGCATGGGTGTCGCCTCGGCAGCGCGGGCGAATATGCTCATCAAATCCTCGAGCCGCGTGCGCCTGACCGGCAATCGGGCCATCGTCGAGACCGACATGACCGACATCGGCACGGGCACCTACGCGATCCTCGCGCAGATCGCCGCCGAGGCGCTTGGCCTCGATCCCTCGCATGTCGAGGTGCGGCTCGGCGATTCTGACCTGCCTGGCGCATCGGGATCTGGCGGCTCTTTCGGCGCCAACTCGGCCGGCTCCGCGACCTTCCTCGCCGCCAAGAAGATCCGCGCACGCATCGCCGAGGCGCTTGGATGCGCCGAAGACAGTCTGACACTGCAGAATGGTCTTGCCCGAGGCGACAACAGGGAAGCGGCGCTGACCGACCTCGTCACCGAAGAGTTTCTCGAAGAGGCGACGGTCAAGGCCGGTAAAACCTCTGAGAGCCATTTCTCCTCGGGCTTCGGCGCGCATTTCGCCGAAGTCGCGGTGCATGAATGGACCGGCGAGGTCCGTGTGCGCCGGATGCTGGGCGTGATGTCGATGGGCCGCATCCTCAACGAGAAGACGGCCCGCAGCCAGGCAATCGGCGGGATGATCTGGGGTATTGGATCGGCGCTGACCGAGGAGATGCAGAGCGATCCGCGGGACGGCCATGTGGTGACGCGGGATCTCGCCAATTACCACGTTCCGGCCCATGCGGACGTTCCGGGCCAGATGCAGGTCGTCTTTCTTGAGGAACGCGACGACTACGCCAACCCGATCCAGACCAAGGGCATCGGCGAACTCGGCATCTCGGGTGCGGGCGGCGCGATCCTGAACGCCATCGCCCATGCGACGGGCCGCCGGGTCTACGACTACCCCGCGACGCCCGACCGGGTGCTGGCCGCGCTGGACGCGTAAGAGACGGAACTGGGGCCGCGGCAGCGCTGCGGCCCCCTCCTCGACCGATGGGGCCATCCGGGCCGTGAAAAACGAAGGCGGAGCGGCGTCGTGCCACCCAGACGGGACGCCATCCCACCTTGACCGTCCCACGCTCCCGCGTCATATCGCCAAGCCATGAGCACACCCCTTTCGCGCATCCGCAACTTCTCCATCGTCGCCCATATCGACCACGGGAAATCCACCCTGGCCGACCGGCTGATCCAGCTCACCGGAACGGTGTCCGAGCGGGACATGAAGGACCAGTTGCTCGACGCGATGGATATCGAGCGCGAGCGCGGGATCACCATCAAGGCGAACACCGTCCGCATCGAATACCCCGCCAAGGACGGCGAAACCTACGTGCTGAACCTTATCGACACGCCGGGACACGTGGACTTCGCCTACGAGGTCGCGCGCTCGATGCAGGCGGTCGAAGGCTCGCTTCTGGTGGTGGACGCCACGCAAGGGGTCGAGGCGCAGACGCTCGCCAACGTGTATACCGCCATCGACGCCGACCACGAGATCGTGCCGGTCCTCAACAAGGTCGACCTGCCTGCCTCCGATCCCGACCGCGTGCGCGAGCAGATCGAGGATGTGATCGGCATCGACGCTTCCGAGGCATGCCTGATCTCGGCCAAGACGGGCGTGGGCATCCCGGACGTGCTCGAAGCCATCGTGCAGAAGCTGCCGCCACCTGACGAGGGCGATGCGAACAAGCCGCTGAAGGCGATGCTCGTCGATTCGAAATACGACCAGTATCTCGGCGTCATCTGTATCGTCCGGGTGATCGACGGCACGCTCAAGAAGGGCGACCGCATCCGCATGATGAAGACGGGCGGCACCTATGACGTCGACGATGTGGGCGTCTACCGGCCTGTCATGACCAATGTCGACAGTCTCGGCCCCGGCGAGATCGGCTATCTCAACGCCTCGATCAAGCAGGTGCGCGACACTCGCGTCGGCGACACGATCACCCACGAGAAGAAGCCCTGCGAGACGCCGCTTCCGGGCTTCAAACCCTCCGTGCCGGTGGTGTTCTGCGGGCTCTTCCCCGTCGATGCCAACGACTTCGAGGATATGCGCGACGCGATCGAGAAGCTCGCGCTGAATGATGCCTCCTTCACCTACGAGATGGAGACCTCCGCCGCGCTCGGCTTCGGCTTCCGTTGCGGGTTCCTGGGGCTTCTGCACCTCGAAGTGATCCGCGACCGGCTTGAGCGGGAATACGGCATCGAGCTCATCACGACCGCGCCCTCGGTGATTTATCACCTCTACAAGAAAGACGGCGAGCGGATCGATCTGCACAACCCCGCCGACATGCCGGACATGACCTATGTCAGCCATATCGAGGAGCCGCGTATCAAGGCGACGATCATGGTGCCGGACGAGTATCTGGGCGACGTGCTCAAGCTCTGCCAGGAGCGGCGCGGCATCCAGCTCGACCTGACCTATGTGGGCGGCCGGGCGATGACGGTTTACGATCTGCCGCTGAACGAGGTGGTCTTCGACTTCTATGACCGGCTGAAATCCGTGACCAAGGGCTATGCCAGCTTCGATTACGAGCTGATCGGCTACCGCGAGGACAACCTCGTGAAGATGTCGATCCTGGTGAACGACGAGCCCGTCGACGCGCTCGCCATGATGGTCCACCGCGACCGGGCCGAGATGCGCGGCCGCGCCATGTGCGAGAAGCTCAAGGAGCTGATTCCGCGCCACATGTTCAAGATCCCGATCCAGGCCGCCATCGGCGCCAAGGTCATCGCCCGCGAGACGCTGTCCGCGATGCGTAAGGACGTGACCGCGAAATGCTACGGCGGCGATGCGAGCCGGAAGAAGAAGCTTCTGGAGAAACAGAAGGCCGGCAAGAAGAAAATGCGCCAGTTCGGGAAGGTGGAGATCCCGCAGGAGGCGTTCATTTCGGCGCTGAAGATGGACAGCTGAGGCGCGAGCCGGGTCGCCAGCGTGAGCCCGCGCCGCGCACCCAGCGCCTGCCCGCGGGGTGGCGCTCCGACGATCGAACGCAAGCGCTTTATCTCGACCACACCCTCGCAAAGATCGAACGCAAGTCCGCACTGCCCCAAAGCGCCAGCCCGTCCGGGCGGGCAGGCGCTGGGAACGCGGCGGCCGCGAGCGGCCTTGATTCCGCGCTCCCCGGCGCGAGGCACACGCGTGTTGGTGATGCACGCCACCCCGGCTAGCCTCACGCCATGCTGAGACCTCCACTCCTCCTGCCGCTCGCTCTGGCCGCCTGCACCCCTGCCCCGAACCATCTCGGCAATCCGCTCCTTTTGCCGGTCTCGGCACTCACGACTGGGGCGCAGAACGCCGCCTACAACGCCCGCCGCGCGGAGGTGAAGGCGGTGTTGGCGGGAACAGGACCGGCGGTCCTGCATGATGCGAACGCCCAGGCGCGGCTCTGGCGCGTGGCTCCGGTGCCGGTGGCGGAGCGCAAGGATGTGTTGCGGGACATTGCAGACCTCCCCGATCCCGGCAGTGCCGAATGGATCGAGGCGGCGACGGTGACGGTTATGGTCAGGCTTTGATCTCTGCCCGTTCGAGCCGGTTCAGAAGCGCCTCGGCGCAGCGCTCCACGAGGTCGAGCGCGCCGTCGAAATCGCGGGTGTGATAGGGATCAGGCACCGCGTCCGTGCCCGGCTCCTCCAGAAGGTCGGTGAACAGAAGCATCTCCGCGCCACCCTCGGGCCGCATCGCCTCGAGATCGGCGCTGTTCTGCGGGTCCATCGCGATCACAATGTCGAAGCGCTCGAAATCCGCCGCATTGGCCTGCCGTGCCCGCAGGCCCGACAGATCGTAGCCCCGCGCCTGCGCCGCCTCCTGCATCGGTCCGTAGGGCGGATCGCCGATATGCCAGTCGCCGGTGCCCGCGCTGTCGAGCGTCAGATCCAGACCGCGCTCCGCCGCTTTCTGGCGCACGACCCCTTCCGCCGAGGGCGAGCGGCAGATATTGCCAAGACAGACGAACAGGATGGATGTGGGCATTGGGCCTCCGGTATTGACCTTCAACAAGTGAGCCCGTGCCCCGCGAAAGGCAATGATGGACGGCAAGATCGTGATCCTGACCGGGGCGGGCATCTCCGCGGAAAGCGGGCTCGGCACGTTCCGCGACAAGGACGGCATCTGGACGAAGCATTCCATCGAGGATGTCGCGACGCCCGAGGCCTTCGCCCGCGATCCTGCGCGCGTCCAGGCGTTCTACAATGCCCGCCGCGCGCAGGCCGCGGAGGCAACACCCAACGCCGCCCATATCGCGCTGGCGGAATTGCAGGCGGCGCGGCCGGACACGGTGATCGTCACGCAGAACGTCGACAGTCTGCACGAGGCGGCAGGGGCCAAGGTGATCCACATGCATGGTGAGTTGTCACGGGCGCTCTGCGCCGTGTGCAGGCACCGCTGGGACGCGCCGCTCGAGATGCGGGTGGGCGAGACCTGCCTGTCGTGTGGCGCGCCCGAGGCGCGACCCGATATCGTCTGGTTCGGAGAAATGCCCTACCACATGGAGGAGATCCTCGATCACCTGCTCGATGCCGATCTGTTCGTCGCCATCGGCACGTCGGGGCTTGTCTACCCGGCGGCGGGTTTCGTCGAGGAAGCCCGGATCGCCGGGATCGACACGGTCGAGATCAATCTCGAGGCCACGGAAGCCTCGGCGCTGTTCGACAGGACGGTGACCGGCCCCGCGAGCGACGCGGTGCCGGCCTGGGTCAAGGGGATGCTGGGGCGCTAGCCCGGCGCGTCAATTGCCCGACGCGCCGTGATTCATGTCGCCGTGGTTCATATCCCCGTGGTTCATCGCGCCATGATCCATGTCCTGCCGTTCGCGGTCGACCACGATATCGAGCGAGACCTCCGTTCCGTCCTCGAAGCCGAGGGTGACAGGCACGGTCTCGCCCTGGATCAGCGGATCGTTTAGCCCCATGAACATGACGTGATCGCCGCCCCGGGCGAGTTCGTGCGTCGCACCGGGCGCGATCTCGATGCCGTCTTCGATCTCCACCATCTGCATCATGCCATTTTCGGCTTCGATATGGGTGTGAAGCTCGACCCGCGCGGCGATCTCGGAGGCGGCGGTGACAAGACGCATCGGGGCGTCACCGGTATTCTCGATCACCATGAAGGCTGCGCCTGTCGGGGCGGAGGGCGTGGCACTGCGGATATAGGCGTCGGAGACTGTGATCTCCGCGGCAGCGGCGGAAGCGAAGAGCGCGGCGGCGCTCGCGATGAGGGTCGTACGGAACATGAGCGGAATCCTTTCCCGGTCCGGATCTGATAGAATTGACGTAACGGATCAGGACAGGAACGGCGGCGCCCGCGCGTGAGGTCCGAGGATGGCGCGTCCCGCGCTTTGCCGGGACGCCACAGCATCAACATGCGCGCGAAGGTTCGCAGCGCGCAGAGACGATATCCGGGGCGCATCCGCGACGAACAGGAGCGCATCCCCGGCATCGGGGCAAAGCTGGCTCCGGCGGACCGGCTCGCCCTCGGTATTGAGCGTAAGCGTGACGCGCTCGAGACCCGAACATAGGATGACGCTTTCATGGGCCGGCGCCGCGCCGCGCGCCACGGCCATCTCGATGCTGGTTCCGGCAAGGACCAGCGCAAGCAGGCAAGACAGGAGGGCGCGCAGTATCATGCCTCCGTCATGCCGCCTCACCCTTTCGCCGGCAAGGCGACAATTGAGCGCCGCGATTGAAAAGCTTCCCCGGAGCGCTGAGCCTTTGCTATTTTCGCAAAGAGGCCAGGAGGAGCCCCAGCCATGACAGCCCTTACCGATCCGCCTGTCGCGAAAGACGTGGCATTGGCGCGACTTTCGCTCGGTGACCTTGCCAAGATCCTCCGGGCAGGCTGGCGCGACTTTACGCGCGCGCCGCAATTTGGGCTTTTCTTTGCAGGGGTCTACGTCATCTCGGGCCTTGCACTCTGGGCACTCGTCGCGGGACTTTTCACCTGGACGCTCAGCTTCACGCTTGGCTTTCCGCTGGTCGCGCCCTTCCTCGCCGTGGGGCTCTACGAGGTGAGTCGCCGGATCGAGGCGGGCGCGGAGCTGAGCTTTCCAAGCGTGCTCGGCATCGTCTGGCGAGAGCGCACACGCCAGATTCCCTGGGCGGGCGCGGTGATCGTGATCTACTTCCTGTTCTGGTCGTTCTTCGCCCACATGCTCTTTGCGCTCATCATGGGACCCTCGGCGCTGATGGGACCGCCCGACGATCTCGCGACCTATCTGACCGGCGCAGGGCTTCGCATGCTCGCGGTCGAAGCGGCGTTCGGGGCGGCCTTCGCGCTTCTGCTCTTTGCGATGACGGCGATCAGCCTGCCGATGCTTCTCGACCGCGAACTCGATTTCGTGACCGCGATGCGCCTGTCCATCCGCGCCACACGCGAGAATTTCGCGGTCATGCTGGTCTGGGCGGCGCTGATCGCGGGGTTGACCTTCCTGGCGCTGCTGCCGTGGTTTCTGGGCCTTTTCGTCGTGCTGCCCGTTCTGGGCCACGCAAGCTGGCACCTCTATCGCCGCGTGATGCCGGTCTGACCGGCCAAACAAAAAGGCGCGCCCTGGGGCACGCCTTTGAGTTCGTCAAATGAAAGCCAAGCTCACGCCTCGGCGGAGGTGCGGGCTTTCATGATCTCTTTCTTGACCTTCAGCGCCGCGTCGGAGAGCTGGCTGTCCTTTGCCTTCTCCAGATAGCGGTCGAGACCGCCGCGGTGGTCGACCGTACGCAGAGCCGAGGACGAGATACGCAGCTTGATGCCACGGCCCAGCGTCTCGGATTGCAGGGTCACCTTGTTCAGGTTCGGCAGGTAGCGCCGCTTGGTCTTGTTGTTGGCGTGGCTGACATTGTTGCCAACCATCGGGCCTTTACCGGTCAGTTCGCACACGCGCGACATGGGTTCATCCTCGTCAATGTCAGGGCGAAAGAGCGGTGTTGCGACTTTCACCAAATGGAAAGGACGCCGCAGGGGCGGCGCCCGGAATCTTGTCGCGCTTCTTTAGGCAAGCGGAGAGGTGGCGTCAAGTCCCTCCGGGCCCGCGCTGCAGATAGGTCGTGAGCAAATCGTCTGCGGCCGCCGCCGCTGTCAGATCGCCTGCCTCGACCTGCCCTGCGAGCCGCTCCATCGCGCCCTTCACCGGCTCCCGGCGCAATGTCGACAGGAGCGCCTCGCGCACCTCCGCCTCGAACCAGTAGCGCGCCTGTGCCCGCCGCCGCGCATCCCAGTGCCCGGCCTCGCGCCGCCATTCGGCAAGCGTTGTCATCTCGTCCCAGGCCGTGTCGAGACCCGTCTCTTGCGCCGCAGAAACGGTCAGCGCCTTAGGGAACCCTTCGGGATCCTGCGGACGCTTGCGCAAAAGCCGGAGCGCCCCGGCATAATCGGCGCAGGTGCGGCTTGCCGTGGCCTTGAGATCGCCGTCCGCCTTGTTGATCAGGATGATGTCGGCCATCTCCATGATGCCGCGCTTGACGCCTTGCAGCTCGTCTCCGCCCGCAGGGGCCAGCAGCAGCACGAAAAGGTCCGACAACTCGGCCACCACCGTCTCGGACTGGCCGACGCCGACCGTCTCGATCAGGATCACGTCGAAATCCGCCGCTTCGCAGAGCTCGATCGCCTCGCGCGTCCGACGGGCGACGCCGCCGAGATGGCTCTGGCTGGGCGACGGGCGGATGAAGGCGTTCGGATCGCGCGAAAGCTGCTCCATCCGGGTCTTGTCCCCGAGGATCGAGCCGCCCGAGCGCGCCGAGGACGGGTCCACCGCCAGCACGGCGACCTTGAGGCCCTGTGCGGTCAGCATCAGACCGAAAGCCTCGATGAAGGTCGATTTGCCGACACCGGGCGTACCGGAGAGCCCGACGCGCAAAGCCTGCCGTCCGTGATCGGCATCCTTCAACGCTTGCAGAAGCGCGATGGCGTCGGCCCGGTGATCCGCGCGCCCGCTTTCGACAAGGGTGATCGCGCGGGCCAAGGCCCGCCGTTTGGACGACAGGATATCAGTGCTGAGCTCGTCGATATCCATGCCGCCTCTCGTCTTGGAACCGGCCCCGTTCTGGCCTCAGCCCCGCGATTTGTCCAGATCGCCGCAGACGGGGCAATCGGCCCGGCGTCTCAGCGCGATCTTCCGCGTCTCGCCCCAGAGCGCGTCGTAGATCATCATCTCGCCTCGCAACGGCGCGCCTGCATCAGTGGCGATCTTCACGGCTTCGACGGCCATCATCGCGCCAACGACACCCGGCAGCGGGCCGAGCACCCCGGCCTCCGCGCAGGAGGGCGCAAGGCCCGGCGCGGGCGCTTCGGGGAAGATGCACTCGTAGCACGGCGCATCGTTTGCCGGGTCGAAGACAGAGAGCTGTCCTTCCCATTGCGACAGTGCGCCGGAGATCAGCGGCAGGCCAGCTTTCACGGCTGCGCGGTTCGCAAGATAGCGCGTCTCAAAATTGTCCGTCCCGTCGAGGATAACGTCATAGTCGGCGAACAGCTCGCTGGCGATGTCCTCGGTCAGACGCCTCTGATAGGGTTTCACCGTGATATGCGGGTTCTGGGTAAGCATCGCCGCCTCGGCCGAGAAGACCTTCGGCATCCCGATATCGGCGTCCCGGTGGATCACCTGCCGCTGCAGGTTCGCGTTCTCGACGCTGTCATCGTCGATCACGCCGATCGTGCCGACACCGGCCGCCGCGAGATATTGCAAGGCTGGCGCGCCGAGGCCGCCTGCCCCGATCACGAGGACGCGCGCCTCTTTCAGCGCCTTCTGACCCGGACCGCCGATCTCGCGCAGCACGATGTGGCGGGCGTAGCGCTCAAGCTCGGTCGTGCTGAACGTGCCCTTGGGTTTCGCAGGCGCTTCCTCGGCCTCTTTCTCTTCGGCCTTCGCCCGCAAGCGTCCGAGCCCCTGGCGGTAGAGGAACACCAATACAGCCATGCCTCCGAAGATGAGCCAGGGCGCGGCAGAGCCACCGGTCGCTTCGCGCAAGGGATGGCCGTCCGGCAAGGCCACCTGCAGACCGAGCACTGCGACGTAGAGAAGGCCCAGCATGATGAGCCGCGCTTGCCGGGGCGTGCCCATGAGATGCCCGAGGCCCCATAGGGCGGCGGCCATGATCAGAACCAGCACCATCAGCCGCGCCCTGTCGAGCCGAAGCCGCCGTCACCGCGCGGTGTCTCGTCCAGCGTCTCGGTGAGAGCGAACGCGGCCTGCACCACCGGCGCGACGACAAGTTGCGCGATGCGGTCGCCGTGGCGGATCGTGTAGGGTTCGCGGCCGGCATTCATCACGATCACGCCGAGCGGCCCTCGATAATCGCAGTCGATCGTGCCGGGTGCGTTGGGCAGCGTGATCCCGTGCTTGAGCGCAAGTCCCGAGCGGGGGCGGATCTGCGCCTCGTAGCCGTCCGGAAGCGCGAGGCGGAAGCCCGTTGGCACGAGAACACGCGCGCCGGGTGCAAGCTCGACGCTGCGCCTATCCACGAGATTCGCGCGTAGATCCGCCCCGGCCGCGCCGGATGTCTCGTAGCGCGGCAGGCCCAGCGTCCGGTCCGCGCCCTCGTCCCACATGATGCTGACGCGCAACGGGCTCATGGCGTCGTCTCTCGGAAAATCCGCAAAACTCCTGCCCCTCACACTGCGTCCAGCGCCTGCGCGATCCGCGCGGCCAATTGCATCGCCACCTGGTCCTTGCTCATGCGCGGCCAACTCTCCGCGCCATCCTCAGTAATGAGGGTGACCGCGTTCTCGCTTCCGCCCATGATGCCCGTCGCGGGCGAGACATCGTTGGCGAGGATCCAGTCGCAGCCCTTGCGCGCACGCTTCGCGGTGGCATGCGCCTCGACATCGTCGGTTTCGGCGGCGAACCCCACGACAAGCGAGGGGCGTCCGTCGCCCATCTGCGAGATCTCCGCGAGAATGTCGGGATTTTCCGAGAACGTCAGGGTCGGCAGCCCGCCCTTCGTCTTCTTGATCTTCGAGGCGCTCTCTTCGGCCACGCGCCAATCGGCGACGGCAGCGGCCGCGATCATCGCATCGGCGGGCAGCGCCGACAGAACGGCCTCGCGCATCTGCCGGGCGGTCTCTACGCGCACCACCTCGACACCTTCGGGCGGCGGGATCGTGGCGGGGCCGGTCACGAAGACGACCTCGGCCCCCTGCCCCGCGAGCGCCCGCGCAATGGCGGTGCCTTGCGCGCCAGAAGAGCGGTTGGCGATGTAGCGCACGGGGTCTATGGGCTCGTGCGTCGGCCCGGAGGTCACGACGATGCGCCGCCCTGCCAGGGGCCCTGCCGCGAGCCGCGCTTCAATGGCGGCGACGATCTCCAAGGGCTCCGCCATCCGTCCCGGCCCGTATTCGCCGCAAGCCATGCCGCCCTCGTTGGGGCCGGTCACGTGCACGCCGTCCGAGACGAGTGTCGCGAGGTTGCGCTGCGTTGCGGGGTGATCCCACATCCGCACGTTCATCGCCGGCGCGATCAGCACGGGCGTGTCGGTCGCCAGAAGAAGCGTCGAGGCCAGATCGTCTGCGCGCCCCTGAGCCATTTTCGCCATCAGATCAGCCGTCGCGGGAGCCACGACCACGAGATCCGCGACCCGGCTGAGCTGGATATGACCCATCTCCGCCTCTTGCGTGAGATCGAACAGGTCCTGATGAACATCCGCCCCGGCCAGCGCCGCGACCGATAGAGGCGTGACGAATTCCGCACCGGCGCGCGTCAGAACCGGCGTCACGGCCGCACCGCGCTCGCGCAGGCGGCGGATTAGATCGAGGCTCTTGTAGGCCGCGATGCCCCCGCCAATGACCAGAAGAATTCGTTTTCCCTGAAGCATATCCGCCCCGACAAGCCGTTCTTTTTCAGGTCTAAAGACGCCTGCGCCCCGGCACAAGCGCCGCTCAGTGGAAGGCGGCGCAGGGATCGCCCCGGTCGACCGCAGGCGCGGTTTCGATCCGGTCGAAGCCTTCGGGCAAGGGCGGTGCGCCCTCCTCGGCCTGTCCAAGCGTTGCCATCCGCACATCGGGTGCGGCACGAGCGATGAGCGCGGGCGCCCCCCAATCGGGCCGGGCATGACCGTTCCCGGTGATGACGACGACCGGGCCGCCCTCTGCCTCGAGCGCATCGAGCGCCGCTTCCGCGATCTTCGCATCGCGAAGCCGCTGAATATCGACCATCACCGGCAGCATCTCTTCGGGCAGCGCGTCGCAATGCGCTTCGGCTTGCAGCGCCTGCCGGGCCTCCTGCTCGTCGGCGGGCAGCGGCTCGGGAAGACCGAACCGGTCAGCGCCCTGACCGAACGCCTCCACCATGCCGATTTCCGATGCCCGCCGCGCATCCTCGCGCGGAACAGCAGCGCCAAAAAACGCGGCCTCGGGCGCGGCGGCGAAGATCGGATAATACATCGTGAAATCCGGCCAGCCGCTTTCGGCCCAATCCAGCGCCTCGCCAAGCGCGGCCTCGTCGGCAACGAGCTCGGGCGTGATGCGGCTCGCCTGGTCCGGCGTGAGCATCTCGAAGACGAGCGCTGTCGGCGCAATCTCCGCCACGAGCTCCGCCTGACGCGCGTGATGTGCCGGATTGTCGTGCTGTTCGCCAAGAAACACCACGTCAGCTGACGCGAAATCGCCCCCGTCGGCAAGTGCGACAGGGGCGAGAGAGATCGCGGCAACCGCCAGTGACGTCAGGCGAGGAATGCTCTGACCTCGCGAGACTGGGTTTCCAGCGTCTTGCGCATCTTCTGGAAGGCGGCGGCTTCAAGCTGGCGGACGCGCTCTTTCGAAAGTCCAAGCTCGTTGCCGAGGCTTTCGAGCGTGCGGGTCTCTTCCTTGAGCTTGCGCTCGCGCACGATAAAGCGCTCCCGGTCGTTGAGCTGCTGCATGGCGATGACGAGCCATTCACGCAGTTGCTCGGTGTCGTGGGTATTTTCGACAAGCTCCGATGCCTGCGTGCTCTCGTCTTCCAGCGCATCGATCCATTCGCGGCCCTCATCCTCGACGGACTGGGTGGCGTTGAGCGAGTAGTCGGATCCCGAAAGACGCCCTTCCATCATTTCGACATCGTGCAGCGGCACGCCGATCTCGGTCGAGATCATCTGGCGCAGCTGATGGCGGTCGAGGCTCGCACCATTGGCGGCCGCTTCGCGCTCGATCCGTGCTTGCACACGGCGCATGTTGAAGAAGAGTGATTTCTGCGAGGAGGTCGACCCGGTGCGGACCATCGACCAGTTCCGCATCACGTAATCCTGGATCGAGGCCTTGATCCACCAGACCGCGTAGGTCGAAAAGCGAACACCGCGGTCCGGATCGAACTTGTCGGCGGCCTTCATGAGGCCAAGCCCGGCTTCCTGGATGAGATCGTTCATCGGCGCGCCGTACCGCTTGAATTTGGCTGCCATGGAAATGGCGAGACGCATGTAGGCCGTGATAAGACGGTGAAGCGCCGCTTCGTCCCGTTCATCGCGCCACGCATAGGCAAGCTTCAATTCGGTTTCGGCATCCAGCAGCTCGGCCTTCATTGCCCGCCGTGACAAGGTCTGATCGTTGAATGCGTCTAGAGCCATCTTCACTCCCCAGTGAAAAACTACAGGTCATTTTTGAGGGACGTCTAGACCTGCTTACGGGGGCTGAACGCCTCTGGATCGGAATCGGTTTCAAAAAAATTTCGCGCGATACTGGAAATCGGGCAATGATCGCTTAGGCGCACAACGGTATACCTTCTTAATGCTTCGCTAACCTTGTTGGCCGAAGGCTTTCGCTATCGTCAGATGCGGAGCCTCAGGCATGGTCGCCGTCGCCTATACCGTCGCCTTCGAGGGCGTCTCGGCCCGCATGGTCGAGGTGCAATGCGCCGTGTCGCCCGGGATGCCCGCCTTCGCCATCGTGGGCCTGCCCGACAAGGCGGTGTCAGAGGCGCGAGACAGGGTCCGCACGGCGCTCTCGTCCCTGTCGATCGCGCTCCCCTCCAAGCGGATCACGATCAATCTGTCACCCGCGGATCTGCCGAAGGAAGGATCGCATTTCGACCTGCCGATCGCGATGAGCCTTCTCGCAGCGCTCGATATCGTGCCTAGGGACGCGGTCGCCGGACACGTGGCGCTCGGGGAATTGTCGCTGAACGGGGCACTGGTGCCGGTTGCAGGTGCGCTCCCCGCTGCGCTGGCTGCCGCCGAGGAGGCGCGCGGGCTTGTCTGTCCGGACGGCTGCGGCGCGGAGGCCGCCTGGGTCGATGCGTGCCAGGTGATCGGCGCGGAGTCCTTGTTGCAGCTCGTGCAGCATTTCACCGGTCAATCGCCCCTTGCACCTGCAAGACCCGGAGAGGTCACCGCCGCACGCGGCGCGCGCGATCTCAACGAGGTGAAGGGGCAGGAAAAGGCGAAACGCGCGCTCGAAATCGCCGCGGCGGGCCGTCACCATTTGATGCTGATCGGCACTCCGGGATCGGGCAAGTCGATGTTGGCGGCCCGGCTGCCGGGACTCTTGCCGCCGCTCTCGCCGATGGAGGCGCTCGAAACCTCGATGATCCATTCGCTGGCAGGGCTTCTTGATGAAGGCGGCATATCGCGCGAGCGGCCGTTCCGCGCACCGCATCATACCGCCTCGATGCCCGCGATCGTCGGCGGCGGTCGGCGCGCCCAGCCGGGCGAGATCAGCCTCGCGCATAATGGGGTCTTGTTCATGGACGAATTCCCGGAATTTCCGCGCACCGTGCTCGAAACCTTGCGCCAACCGATCGAAACGGGCGAGGTCATGGTCGCGCGGGCCAATGCCCATGTGACCTATCCGTGCCGGTTCCTGTTGATCGCAGCCGCCAATCCCTGCCGCTGCGGCTACCTGCCCGACGCCGAACGCGCCTGCGCGCGCGCCCAATTGCGGGGAAGACTATCTGGGGCGGATATCGGGGCCGCTGATGGACCGGTTCGACCTGCGGATCGAGGTGCCGCCGGTTGCGTTTACCGATCTCGATGCGCCATCTGGGGGCGACAGCTCCTTGGTCGTGGCCGACCGCGTCGCCGCGGCGCGCGCGGTGCAAGCGGCCCGTTTCGGCGAGAAGAGTGCGTGCCGCACCAATGCCGATGCGGAGGGACGCCAACTCGATGAGATCGCGCCGCTCGACAGCGAATGCCGCGGCCTCATCATCTGCGCCGCCGAGCGGTTGAGCCTCTCCGCCCGCGGCTACCACCGGACCTTGCGCGTTGCGCGCACCATCGCGGACCTCGAGGGCAGCGCGGACATCCGCCGCCCGCACCTTGCCGAGGCGCTGAGCTACCGGCTTCTGTCGGCGAAGGAGGCCTGAACGAACTCTGCCGTGCGGACAAGGCTTTCCCGCGCTTCGGGCAAGTAGCCATCGAAGAGCTGCCAGACATGCGGCATCTCAGGGACAACATCCTCGCTCACCACGCCGCCGAAGTCTCGCAGCCGCTCCGCCAACCGGTGGCTGTCGTCCCGCAGGATCTCGTGCTCGCCATATTGCAGGAAGACCGGCGGGCAGCCGGGATACGTGGCATAAAGCGGCGAGGCGTGCGGATCGCGGGGATCGTGGTCCCCCAGATAAAGCTCGACGACCTCGGCCATCCGCGTCACCGGCAAAACGGGATCGACCTCGGCATTCAGCTCGAGGCTTTCGCCTGTCAGCGCAAGATCGGTCCAGGGTGAAAAGGCAAAGGCGGCGGCAGGCGGCGTGCCCTCCTCGCACAGCGCCGCAAGCAGCGCCATCGCGAGACCGCCTCCCGCCGAATCGCCCCCGAGCACAATGTCCTGCGGTCTGTAACCGAGATCGGCAAGCCGGTCCCACGCTGCGCGCGCATCCTCGAAGGCAGCGGGAAACCGATGCTCCGGCGCGAGGCGGTAGCTGACGGCGCAGACCTCGACGCCGGTCATCTGCGACAAAAGACCGAGCGGGCCGAGATAGCCCTCGACGCTGCCCGAGATATAGGCGCCGCCGTGAAAATAGAGGATCGCCGCATTCGGCAGGCACGGTCCGGTATTGATCCAGGTCAGCCCGCCGGGGCGGTGCCAGTAACGCAAATAGGGCGGGTGCCGCAGCACGTAAGGCAAAAGGTCGACCTGGGCGGCATGGCGCGGATCGAAGACATGCTTCAGGAACGGCTTCAAGAGGTACCGAAGCGGCCCCGAGATGATCCGCGACTGCCAGCTCATGCGCGGCGGGCTTCGATCGCCTCCCAGATGCGGGCGGCGATGTTGACGTTGTCGAAGCGTTCGAGCTCCTGCAGCCCGGTCGGCGAAGTCACGTTGATCTCTGTCAGGTAGTCGCCGATCACGTCGATGCCTACGAAGATCTGGCCCTTCTCGCGCAGGCGCGGGCCGATCGTCGCGCATATCTCGCGGTCGCGCTCGGTCAGCGCGACCTTTTCGGGCCGGCCGCCCACATGCATGTTGGAGCGCACCTCGCCTTCGGCCGGCACGCGGTTGATCGCGCCCACGGCCTCGCCGTCGACCAGGATGATGCGCTTGTCGCCCTTGGAGACCGCGGGCAGGAATTTCTGCGCGATCAGCGGCTCGCGCGAGAAGCCGGTAAACATCTCGTGCAGCGACGACAGGTTCCGGTCCTCGGCACCGAGCTTGAAGATCCCCGCCCCACCATTGCCGTAGAGCGGTTTCAGAATGATGTCGCCATGTCGTTCCCGGAACGCCTTGAGCGTGGCGAGATCCCGCGCGATCGTCGTCGGCGGCGTGAGTTCGGGGAAGTCGAGGACCAGCAGCTTCTCGGGAAAGTTCCGCACCCAGAAGGGATCGTTCACCACGAGCGTCGTCTTCGACAGCCGATCCAGAAGATGCGTCGTGGTGATGTAGTGCATATCGAATGGCGGATCCTGGCGCAGCCAGACCACGTCGAAATCAGCGAGATCCACATGGGTCATCTCACCAAGGTCGGCATGATTGCCGACGTCGCGCCGCACGGAGAGGGGTCTGCCGCGCGCGGTAATCCGACCTTCCTCGTAAGCCAGCGCATCGGGCAGGTAGTAGAACAGCGAATGGCCGCGCGCCTGCGCCTCCTCCGCGATGCGAAACGTGGAATCGGCGTTGATGTCGATGGGCCCGATCGGGTCCATCTGGATGGCGACTTTCATGTTGGCACTCCCGGGCGCGGTCGGTCTGTTGCGCCAAGAGATGCGTCAAAGCCGGGGCGGGGGCAATGGCGAGGCTGGATTTCATGCCTCGGAGCGGCGAACCTCCGATCCATGTAGGCTAGGCCGCCGTCGCCGCTTAGCGGTCGTGGGACGCGTCTGTCTTCGGCCAGACCTTGCGACCCGCCTCAGGCCATCAACGCGTTTTCCAGAATACGAATCTCGCCGAACCCGTTCACCAGCGCGACATCGACGCGCATCTCGGTCAGAAGACCGTTCGGCTGGCTTCCTGCGAATTCTTCGCCCGCGCGGCAGATCCGTGCGGCCTGACGTGGCGAGAGTGCCTCTGCGGCGCGGTCGAAGGAGCGGCTTTTCTTGACCTCGACGAAAACGAGCCCAGGACCATCGGCAAGAACCAGATCTATTTCGCCGCATCTCCCGCGCCAGCGCGTCGCAAGAGGCCGATAGCCGCGAGCGGCATAATCCGCCGCGACCTGCGCCTCGGCCGACAGGCCCGCCTGATAAGCGAGCGCGCCGGTTGCGGGTGATGCAAAGCTCATTCCCTCAGTTCCTTCGCAAGCATCATGGCCTCCTGGTAGACGGGCCGCTTCTTCACACCGAGCATCTGTGCGACATAATCGGCCGCATCGCGCACCGACATCGTCTGCAACGCCTCCTCGAGCGCCCTTGTTACGTCCGATCCGCTAACATTTTCCAAACGCCCGCGGTCGATCAGCACCACGACCTCGCCACGCGCAGCTGAATTTTCGTAAAATTCAGCAAGCTCGCCCAACGACCCGCGCCGCACCTCCTCGAATTTCTTCGTCAGCTCCCGCGCGACCGCCCCCTGCCGCTCCGCCCCGAGCGCCGCTTCGGCATCACGCAGCATCGCCGCCAGACGCCGGGGCGATTCGTAGAAGACCAAAGTCGCCGGAACCCCGGCGAGCTCTTCGAGCGTGCGCCGCCGTGCGGATTGCTGGTTCGGCAGGAATCCCGCGAAGAGGAACCGGTCCGTCGGCAGCCCCGCCAGCGTCAGCGCCGTCACGACGGCCGCTGCGCCGGGCGCGCTCGTGACGGGATGCCCGGCCTCCGTCGCGGCCCGCGCCAGGTCGAAGCCGGGATCCGAAATCATGGGCGTGCCCGCTTCTGAGGCATAGGCCACCGATTTGCCTTCCGCCATCGCCGCAAGGATCTGCGGACGCATCTTCGCGCCGTTATGCTCGTGATACGCGAGCACCGGACGTCCGCCAAGCGAGATACCGTGAATTTCCAGAAGCTTGCGTAGCGAGCGCGTGTCCTCCGCCGCGAGCACGTCCGCGCTCGACAGCACGTCCAGGGCGCGCAGCGTGATGTCGCGGGCATTGCCTATCGGCGTTGCGACAAGGGTCAGACCCGGCGGAAGGCTGCTCTCATGCTGTTTCATGGTTGGACCCGTTAACCCGCTGTTCTAAGCTCGCGACAAAGCGGCGCAGGCCCGACCGGCGCGCCGACCGAACCACCGATAAGGATCGAGGGAGCCCGATACAATGTTTGCCCTGTTTACCGCCGCTCGCAAGGCGCTTCGCAAAACCGCGCTGGTCGCGGGCCTGACAGCGCTTGCCGCCTGCGACGCCACCTCCATCGGCTCCCTGACGCCTGGCGCTGGCGGCGGACGGATCGACGCATCCGAGCCTGTGCCCGTGGCCCTTTTGCTGCCTCGTTCGGATGCCAATGCCGGGTCGATCCCGCGCGATCTGGAAAACGCGGCTCGCCTTGCCATCCAGAGCCTCGACGGCGTGTCGGTTGATCTGCGCGTCTACGACACGGCCGGTCAGCCTGCAACCGCCTCCGCCGTTGCACAGCAGGCCGTCGACGAGGGCGCGGTGGTGATTCTCGGCCCGCTCTACGGCGAAGCGGCGAATGCCGCAGCGATCGCGGTCGCCGACGAGGGCGTCAACGTTCTCAGTTTCTCCAACAACCCGACCATCGCGGGCGGCAACCTGTTCATCCTCGGCCAGACATTCCAGAACACCGCGAGCCGGCTTGTCAGCTACGGCGCGCGCCAGGGCCAGACCGACATCGCCGTGCTGTTCCAGGACAACATCGCCGGGCAGATCGGCCGCAACGCGGTGCAATCCGCGGCCTCCGCCAATGGCGCCCGCGTCGTCGCCTCGGAAGGCTACCAGCTCAACACCGAGAGCCTGACCTCCGCGATCGGGCGCATCTCGCCGCTGGTCGATGCCGGGGAGGCCGACACGCTGATGCTGACCGATAGCTGGGAGGGCGGCCTCTCGGTCGTACTGCAGCTGGCGCCCGAGCAGGGCATCTCGCCCGCCTCTACGCAGTACATGGGACTGACGCGCTGGGATTCGCGTCCCGACGGCTTCCAGCTTCCGGGGATCGAGGGGGCATGGTTCACCCTGCCCAACCGCTCCGCGCTCTCGGCCTTCGAGGGTCGGTATGCCGCGGCCTATGGTGGCTCTCCGCACCCGCTCGCCCCGCTCGCCTTCGACGGGATCAATGCGATCGGCTCGCTCGTCAGCCGCGGCAGCGGCATCGACCGGGCTGCGCTGACGCAGGGCGCTGGCTTCCAGGGCGCGACGGGTGTATTCCGCTTCCTGGCCAACGGGACCAATGAACGCGGTCTCGCCATTGCCACGGTGCAGAACCAGCAGGTGACGATCATTGACCCCGCCCCCCGCTCCTTCGGCGGTGCCGGTTTCTGAGGAAACCAGCCCGGACACGACCACCACGCCCGACCTCATCGCGCCTTCGGACGAGATCTTCGACCGGGGGCGCGTTCGCGAGCGGTTGTGGGAAGACCTTGGCGATGCGACCGGCGAGCGCGCCGTGCGCGAGATCGTCGTCCGCCATTTGAGCGCGGCGCGGGATGCCGGGCGCGACCGGATCGCCGAGGCATTCCGGACGTCCCCGTTCAAGTCTCCCCAGGTCACGCGCGCCTATACCTATATCACCGACTGCCTCATCGCGCTGACGTTCGAAGTCGCGACAGAGAAGCTGCACCGGATGCCCAACCCGACCGAGGGCCAGCGCATCGCCGTCATGGCCGTGGGCGGATACGGGCGGGGCGAGATGGCCCCCTTCTCGGATGTCGATCTGCTGTTCCTGACGCCCTACAAGATCACCGGCTGGGCCGAGAGCGTCATCGAATCGATGCTCTACGTGCTGTGGGATCTGAAGCTCAAGGTCGGTCACGCCTCGCGCACGGTTAAGGATTGCCTGCGCCTCGGCGCCGAGGATTACACGATCCGCACCGCGATGCTCGAATGCCGCTACCTGACGGGCCACCGGGCCCTCGCCCGCGAGCTGGAAGAGCGGCTTCGGAGCGATCTCTTCGAAGGCACCGAGGCGGACTTCGTGCAAGCCAAGCTCGAGGAGCGCGAGAGCCGGCACGAAAAGCAAGGCGGCCAGCGCTACGTCGTCGAGCCGAACGTGAAAGAGGGCAAGGGCGGTCTAAGGGATCTGCAATCGCTCTACTGGATCCTCAAATACGTCCACCATACCGACAATCCCGAAGAGCTTGTGGCCAAGGGCGTCTTCCGCCCCGAGGAGTACCGCACTTTCCGCGAGGCCCAGGCGTTCCTCTGGGCCGTGCGCTGCCACCTGCATCTTCTTGCGGGCCGCGGGATGGAAAACCTGACCTTCGACATGCAGGTCGAGGTCGCCGAGCGCATGGGCTTTTCCGATCGCGGCGGCCGGCGCGGCGTCGAGATCTTCATGCAGACCTATTTCCGGCACGCGGTGGCGGTGGGCGACCTCACGCGCATCGTCCTGACCTCGCTCGAGGCGGATCAGAAGAAGGAGGCGCCGCTCCTCGTGCGCCTCTTCACCCGCGCGCCCAAGGTCCGCAGCGGATACCAGGTCACGAACGGACGGCTCGCCATCGCCGATGACGCGACCTTCCTTTCGGACAAGATCAACATCCTCAGGATTTACGAGGAGGCGCTCCGCACCGGCCTGTTGATCCACCCCGACGCGATGCGTCTCATCCAGGCCAACCTGCACCTTATCGACGAGGACATGCGTCGTTCGAAGGAGGCGCAACGGATCTTCCTCGACCTGATGCTGAAGCACGGCAACCCCGACCGCGCGCTGAGGCGGATGAACGAGCTCGGCGTCCTTTCGGCGTTCATTCCCGAATTCGAACCCATCGTCGCGATGATGCAATTCAACATGTATCACAGCTACACGGTCGACGAGCATACCATCCAGTGCATCTGGCACCTCTCGGAGATCGAGCAGGAAAACCTTGTCGAGGAGCTGCCTGTCGCCTCCACCATCCTGCGCGAAGGCGTGAACCGCCGGGTCCTCTACGTCGCTCTGCTTCTGCACGATATCGGCAAGGGCCGCGACGAGGATCATTCGGTGCTCGGCGCGAAGATCGCCCGCGTCGTCGCGCCCCGGCTCGGGCTCAACAAGGCCGAATGCGCCACCGTCGAATGGCTGATCCGCCATCACCTTCTGATGTCCGACATGGCGCAGAAGCGCGACATCGCCGATCCGCGCACGGTGCGCGACTTCGCCAAGGCGGTTCAGACGAAAGAGCGGCTCGATCTGCTTTGCGTGCTCACCGTCTGTGACATCCGCGGCGTCGGGCCCAATGTCTGGAACAACTGGAAGGCCGCGCTCCTGCGCGCGCTCTACCGGCAGACGCACCGCGTCCTCGAGGACGGGATGGAGGCGATCACCCGCGAGAATCGCAGCGTCGAGGCCAAGAAGCTCCTGCGCGAGCGGCTGGATCACTGGGACAAGAAAGACCTGCGCGCGGAAACGAGCCGCCACTACGAGACCTATTGGCAGGGCCTGCACGTCACCGCACACGTGGTCTTCGCCGAGCTTCTGAAGGATATCGGCACCGACGAGATCCGGATCGACATCCATCCCGACGAGGATCGAGACGCGACCCGCGTGTGTTTCGCGCTGGTTGACCATCCCGGCATCTTCGCCCGGCTCGCGGGTGCCCTGGCACTGGTCGGCGCGAACGTGGTGGATGCGCGGACCTATACTTCCAAGGACGGGTTCGCGACGGCGGTGTTCTGGGTGCAGGATTCCGAGGGGCATCCCTACGAGGCCGCGCGCCTGCCGCGTCTGCGCTCGATGATCGACAAGACGCTCAAAGGCGAGGTCGTGGCCCGCGAAGCGATCAAGTCGAAGGACAAGATCAAGAAACGCGAGCGCGCCTTCAAGGTCGCGACCTCGATCACCTTCGACAATGACGGCTCGGAGATCTACACGATCATCGAGGTCGACACCCGCGACCGCCCCGGTCTTCTTTATGACCTCGCGCGCACATTGTCGGAATCGAACATCTACATCGCCAGCGCCGTGATCGCGACCTATGGCGAGCAGGTCGTGGACAGCTTCTACGTCAAGGACATGTTCGGGCTGAAATTCTACACGCCGTCCAAGCAGAAGGTGATCGAGCGCCGCTTGCGGCAGGCGATCGAGGACGGCGCCAGGCGGGCTGCCGAATAGGCAAAGTTGACAGACGAAGGCCGTGCCAGCGCGTTGCGACTTGGGCCGCGCGGCAGGCCCGCCTATCCTCGCAAGGCACCCGGCCGCAGACGGCCCTCACGAAAGGATGCCAGCCATGAGCCACACCGAGACCCGGATCGCCGCCGCGCGGGGCGAGCGCCCTGCCGATCTCGTTCTTCGAGGCGGGCGGGTGCTCGACCTGGTGACCGGCGATCTGCTGGAGGGCGATGTCGCCGTTCTCGGCGACCGCATCGTAGGCACCTGCGAGAGCTACGAGGCCGCGCGCGTGATCGACGTCACCGGCCTGACTTTGGTGCCCGGCTTCATCGACACGCATCTGCATGTCGAATCCTCGCTCGTCACGCCGTTCGAGTTCGACCGCTGCGTGACGCCGCTGGGCGTGACGACGGCGATCTGCGACCCGCACGAGATCGCAAACGTGATCGGCGCGGACGGCATCCGCTACTTCCAGTCGGCCTCTGAGCATCTTCTGATGGACCTGCGCGTGCAGCTGTCGTCCTGCGTGCCCTCGACGGATATGGAGACGTCCGGCGCAACGCTCACCGCCGAGGATCTCGCGCCGCTACGCGGCCATCCTTCGGGGATCGGGCTCGCCGAAGTGATGAACTATCCCGGCGTCATCCATCGCGACCCCGCGATGATGGCCAAGCTCGCGCTCTTCGAGGGTGGGCATATGGACGGGCACTGCCCGCTTCTCTCGGGGCGCGATCTCAACGCCTATATCGCCGCGGGCATCAGGACGGAGCATGAGGCGACCTCGGAGAACGAAGCGCGCGAGAAACTGCGGAAGGGGATGCGGGTTCTCATCCGCGAGGGCTCCGTCTCGAAGGATCTGCACGCGCTCGCGCCGCTCCTGACCGAGCGCACCGCGCCGTATATGTGCCTCTGCACCGACGATCGGAATCCGCTCGATATCGGGGAGGAAGGGCATCTCGATCACATGATCCGCACGCTGATCGGGCTCGGTGTGCCGCCGCTTGCGGCCTATCGGGCGGCCTCGCTATCGGCGGCGGAAGCCTTCGGGCTCAAGGATCGCGGGCTGATCGCGCCGGGCTACCGTGCCGATATCGTCGCCCTTCCCGACCTGGCCGAATGCCGAGCGGAGATGGTCATCGCGGGCGGGCGGATCGTGGACGACGCGGCCTTCGCGGCGCGGGGCAGTATCGATCCGGTCGGCCGCAAATCGGTCCACGCGCCGCCGCTGACGCCGGCCTCCTTCCGCTCGCCCGGCAATCGCGCCGAAACGCCCGTGATCGGCATCCGCGAAGGACAGATCCTCACCGATCACCTCACCGAAGAAATCGAGCCTGTGGACGGCGACAAGCGCCCCGACCCGGCCCGTGATCTCGTCCGGATCGCGGTGGTGGAACGGCATGGGCGCAACGGCAATATTTCCACGGGCTTCGTGCGCGGCTTCGGCCTCACGCGCGGGGCCATCGCCTCGACCGTCTGCCACGATCACCACAACATCGCCTGCGTCGGGATCGATTACGAGGACATGGCGCTGGCCGCCTCGCGACTTTCGGAGATCGAGGGGGGATTCGTCGTGACGGCGGGCGGCGAGATCCTCGCGGAACTCGCGCTGCCCGTCGCAGGCCTCATGTCGCTCGGCACGTTCGAGGAGGTGCGGCGCGATCTCGAAACCTTGCGCCATGCCGCGAAGAGCCTCGGCGTGACGCTGAACGAGCCGTTCCTGCAGCTCGCCTTCCTTGCCCTGCCGGTGATCCCGGCGCTCAAGATCACCGACAGGGGAATGGTGGACGTCACCCGGTTCGAGCTGTTGCCCTGAGGCTCACATTTCGATGGGCGAGAGCACCTCGGCCTCGATCACGTCGACGCCCGACAGTTCCGCCTTCATGACGTCCACCGATTGCTCGAGCGCGGGGAAGGTCTTGTAATGACAGGGGATCACGGTCTTGAAGTCGAAGAAGGTCTTGGCCGCGTATGACGCCCGCTTCATGTCCATCGTGAAGTGCCCGCCCGCGCAGAGGATGCCGATATCGGGTTTGTGCAGGTCGTTGAAGATCTTCATGTCGGCCATGACATCCGTATCGCCCGAGACATAGATCACATGGCCGTCGCCCTCGATCATGTAGCCGCATTCGGACCCGGCCGATTGCAGGATGTTCTCGCCCGGCATCGTCGAGGAATGGGTGGCGTGGACCATCGTGATCTTCACGCCGTCGAGGTCGACCGTACCGCCCTTGTTGAAGCCGAGCGTGTCGAGTCCTTCGGTCTCGCCCCAGAAATTCATCAGGTCGAACTGGCCGACGATCTGCACGGAGAGCGACTTGGCCATGTCCACGACCTCCGAGGCATGGTCGAAATGCCCGTGCGTCAGCAGGATATGCGTCGCGCCATCGGTCGCCTCGGCCTTGCGATCCTCGGGAAAGGACGGGTTCCCGTCGAGCCAGGGGTCGAGCAGGATCACCTTGCCGCCGATTTCGAGGCGGAACGAGCCATGTCCGAGCCATGTGATTTTCATGAGGTCTCTCCTTCGATGCTGTCTTCTTCGGCATAGGCTAGCCTGTCCGGCGCCACTGACGAGGTTATATCTGGCACGCGACGCTTCGGGGGAACGGGATGGACTGGCGAACCTACATCGACGGCTATTGCGAACGGCTGGAACCGGGGCTCTGGGCAGAGCCGATCAACGCGCTCACGAATCTCGCCTTCCTGATCGTCGCGGCGCTTCTCTGGCGACCGAGCCGAGGCGTGCCTGTCGCCCGCGCGCTCGTCCTGATCCTCGGGCTGATCGGGATCGGATCGGGGCTCTTCCACACGTTCGCCGAACCCTGGGCGGGCCTTGCGGACGTTCTGCCCATCGCTGTCTATGTCGCCCTCTACATCTTCGCGGCGAACCGCGACTATCTGGGGTTCGGCACCTGGGCGGCGCTCGGCATCACCGCGCTCGAATTCGCCGCCATCGCGGCGGTCGGCTCAAGCCCGGTCTTTGCCTGGCTCGGCGGATCGGGCGCCTATGCCCCGATCCCCTGCATCATCGCGCTCTACGCTTTGATCCTCGCCCGCAGCGCACCCGCCACCGCGCGGGGCCTTGCCATCGGCGCGGCGCTTCTGGCGCTTTCGATCACGTTCCGCGCGCTCGACGCGCCACTCTGCGGCACGCTGCCTTTCGGCACGCATTTCCTCTGGCATATCCTGAACGCGCTCATGCTCGGCCACATGATCCGGGTCTATCTCGCGCGCATCGCCGAGGCCCGGCTTGCGGGCCGCGCGGACGGGCGATAAACGCGACGCGAACGAAAGACGTCAGACCAGAGAGGCCCCGCCCCCATGTCGATTGACGAAAAGACCGCGGCCCATGTCGCCAAGCTCGCCCGGATCCGGGTCGAGGAAGCGCGCCTTCCCGAGCTCGCACAAGAGTTCAACACCATTCTCGGCTTCATCGAGCAGCTCTCGGAAGTCGACGTGGACGGCGTCGAACCCATGGTCTCGGTCACGCCCCAGCGCCTCAAGCGGCGCGAGGATGTCGTGACGGCAGGCGGCGATGCGAAACGCGTCCTGTCGAACGCGCCCGATGCGCGCGAGGGCTTCTTTGCCGTTCCGAAGGTGGTGGAATGAGCGAACTCAGTGCCATGAAGATCGCCGAGGCCCGCGATGCGCTGGCCAAGGGCGAAGTCACAAGCGTAGAGCTTACCGAGGCCTGCCTTGCGGAGATTGAGGGCGCGGATGCGCTCGGCGCCTTCGCGCACAAGACGCCCGATAAGGCGCTTGAGATGGCCCGCGCGGCGGATGCGCGGATCAAGGCGGGTGATGCGACGGCGATGACGGGCATCCCGCTTGGCATCAAGGATCTCTTCTGCACGCAAGGCGTCGACAGCCAGGCGGCGAGCCGGATTCTCGAAGGCTTCCGCCCCGAATACGAATCCACCGTGACGCGTCAGCTTTTCGAGGCGGGCGCGGTCATGCTGGGCAAGCTCAACATGGACGAGTTCGCGATGGGCTCGTCGAACGAGACCAGCGTCTACGGCAATGCGGTGAACCCCTGGAAGGTCGACGACCGCGCGCTGACGCCCGGCGGCTCCTCGGGCGGTTCGGCAGCGGCGGTCTCGGCCGATCTCTGCCTTGCGGCGACGGGCACGGATACCGGCGGCTCGATCCGCCAGCCCGCGGCCTTCACCGGCATTACCGGCCTCAAGCCCACCTATGGCCGTGTCTCTCGCTGGGGCATCATCGCCTTCGCCTCCTCGCTCGACCAGGCTGGCCCCATGACCAAGGACGTGCGCGACGCGGCGATCATGCTGCAGGCGATGGCCGGGCACGACCCGATGGATTCGACATCGGCCGACCTCGCCGTGCCGGATTTCGAGGCGATGCTGACGGGCGATATCAAGGGCAAGACCATCGGCATTCCGCGCGAATACCGCATGGAGGGCATGCCGCAGGAAATCGAGGATCTCTGGGCCGAGGGGCGCAAGATGCTCGAGGATGCGGGCGCGAAGATCGTCGATATCTCGCTGCCGCACACGAAATACGCGCTGCCCACATATTACGTGATCGCCCCCGCCGAGGCGTCCTCTAACCTCGCGCGCTATGACGGCGTGCGCTATGGCCGCCGCGCCGAGCTCGGCCAGGGCGACGGCATCGTCGACATGTACGAGAAGACCCGCGCCGAAGGCTTCGGTCCCGAGGTGCAGCGCCGCGTGATGGTCGGCACCTACGTGCTTTCCGCTGGCTTCTACGACGCCTATTACAACCGCGCCCGCAAGGTCCGCACCCTCATCAAGCGGGACTTCGAGGAAGCGTTCGCGCAGGGCGTCGACGCTATCCTGACGCCTGCGACGCCCTCGGCCGCCTTCGGGCTCGGCGAGATGCAGAACGCCGATCCGGTTCAGATGTATCTCAATGATGTGTTCACCGTGACCGTGAACCTCGCGGGGCTTCCGGGTATATCTGTTCCGACCGGCCTCGACAAAAGCGGTCTGCCGCTCGGGCTGCAGCTCATCGGTCGGCCCTGGGAAGAGGGCGATCTGCTGAATACCGCCTATGCGCTCGAGCAGGCGGCAGGCTATGTGGCCAAGCCCGAACGTTGGTGGTAACGCCCGTTCGGCTCAACTGACGTATCGGAGGTGCGCATGATGCGCTTTCACATCCTGACTCCTGTCGCGCTTCTTGCGCTGACCGCATGTGCGCCGTCGGTCCCCGACAGTGGCGCGGGCGTCGGTTTCGACAGCTACGATGACAACCGTCGCGCCGCGGTCGACGCGGAGCTTCAGGGCACCGGCACGACCGCCGTGCAGCCGCCCGCCGATGTCTCCTCGCAGCCCTTGGATGGCGCATCCGGCACCGGTGGCGGCGACGATGTTGCCGAGATGGCCGCACGCGCGCTCGACGGTAATTCGGGGCCGGTCGACGCCTCGCCCTCCAACCCGCCGCCGCAATCGGTGACAAATGCCGCCGGCATTTCCGACGAGCAGAATTTCGACTCGGTGTCCGGCGAACGGTCGATCGAGCAGGACGCGGCGCTCATCCAGCAGAACCGGGCTCAGTACCAGGTGATCCAGCCGGGCGCAGTGCCGCAGCGCACCGGCAATGAGGGGCCGAACATCGTGGCCTACGCGCTCCAGACCAACAACCAGGTCGGCCAGCCGCTCTATCGGCGTGGCCCCTTCTCGTCAAAGGAGAAGGAAGCTCGGAACTGCCGCAGCTACGCATCGAGCGATCTGGCGCAGGAGGCGTTTCTCGCCGCGG
This sequence comes from Roseivivax halotolerans, assembly GCF_900115815.1. Lineage (GTDB taxonomy): Bacteria > Pseudomonadota > Alphaproteobacteria > Rhodobacterales > Rhodobacteraceae > Roseivivax > Roseivivax halotolerans. The sequence goes on from NZ_FOXV01000002.1 coordinate 352,368, forward strand.
GCGGGCCCGAGCGCGACCGCGAAGGGCTCGATGCCGATGGCGACGGCTTTGCCTGCAGCTGGGATCCGTCGGTCTTCCGCTCGGTGCGCGGAAGCTGAGGATCGAACGACGCCCCTCGCCCAATTGCGGGCCGCGCCGTGACGGCGCGCGGCCCGACCACGTCATCATCCACTACACCGCCATGCAGACGCCCGAGGCAGCGCTGACGCGCCTCTGCACGCCCGAGGCCGAGGTGTCGGCCCATTACCTCATCGCCGAGGATGGCCGGACTTGGCAACTCGTCGACGAGGAGATGCGGGCCTGGCACGCGGGCGCCGGGCAATGGGGCGCGATCACCGACATGAATTCGCGCTCGGTCGGGATCGAGCTTGCCAATGACGGTGCCTCGCCCTTTCCCGAGCCGCAGATGGCGGCTCTCGAAGCGCTCCTGCCGGACATCATGCAGCGCTGGGACATCGCGCCCGAGCGTGTGATCGGGCATTCCGACATGGCCGTCGGGCGCAAGATCGACCCGGGTCCGCGCTTCGATTGGAGACGCCTGGCGCTGTCGGGGCTCGCGGTCTGGCCGGAAACGGGCAGACCGGGAGAATTCGAGGCCGATGCGCGCCGCGCGGGCTTTGCCTGGGCGGAAGGTCAGGAAGAGGCGCTGCTCAACGCGGTGCGGCTACGGCTGCGGCCCTGGGGCGACGGGCCGCTCTCGGATGCGGATCGCGCGGCGATAGCGGGTCTTGCCGCGCGATATCCAGCGGCGGAGGCTTAGCAGCTACCGCGCCCGCGCCGCGTAAAGCGCCACCGCTGCGGCATTCGACACGTTGAGCGAGCCGAAACCGCCCGCGAAGTCGATCCGCACCAGTGAATCGCAACTTTCCTTGGTCTTGGGCCGGAGTCCCGGACCTTCCGCCCCCAGAACCAGCGCCACGGCCCGGCTGCCCGCCTCGGCGATAGCCGCCTCGAGAGACCCGTCCGCCTCCCCATCAAGACCGAGCACCGTGTAGCCCATATCCTTCAGCGTCTCGATCGTGCGCGACAGGTTGACCTCGCGCAGATAGGGCTGACGCTCGAGTGCGCCTGACGCGGTCTTGGCGAGCGCCCCGGTCTCCGGCGCGGAATGATGTTTCGTGCCGATCACGGCACGCGCGCCGAACACCTCGGCCGAGCGCAGGATCGCACCGACGTTATGCGGATCGGTCACGCGGTCCAGAAGAACGACGCGCGGCGGCCGCTCTCCATCTCCGGCAGCGACGTCGGCAAGCGGGCCCCAATCGAGCGGTTTTACCTCGAGCGCCGCGCCCTGATGCACGGAGCCGGGATCGAGCGGCGCAGAGAACTTCCTCGGATCGTGGATCTCCGCCTCGACACCCGAGGCCGCCACCGCGTCCTTCAGCTTTTCGCTGGCATTGGGCGTCAGGATCAGCCGAAGCTTCACACGGGCGGGATTCTCCAGCGCATCGCGCACGGCGTGCAGACCAAAGAGCCAGACGGTTTCCGCCGCGCCGGCTTTCTTCGCCTGCTCTTTCTCGACCACCCAACGAGGCTTTTTCGCCATGTCATGCACCTTTGTTCACGGGTCTCCGGCATGTCCGAGAGCGCCCCGTCATGCAAGGGATTTTCCGGTTGACGGGCCATAGGGCCTTCTGTATCCGACGCTCCACGCGAGGGCTGCGAGCCCGCGCAGGGCGACGCGCTGCAAGGTGCGGCAGCGGACTGTAAATCCGCCGGGGAGACCCACGCCTGGTTCGATTCCAGGGTCGCCCACCATTTTCCCCAACGTATTAGAAGACCGTCATCCGTGCCCGAACCGGCGCGCGGCATAAGGCGCGAGATCGACGTTCGGACGCCGCCCCATCAGCGCCTCGGCCAGAAGCCGTCCCGTCTTCGGACCGGCGGTCAGTCCGACATGGTGATGCCCGACAGCGCCCCAGAGGCCGCTCTGCCCGATCTCCCCAAGAAGCGGCAGGGAATCCGGCAAGGCCGGGCGGTGCCCCATCCATTCGCGGGCTGTCCCGAGCGCGAGGTTCGGGAACGCCTTTGCCGCCTGCCTCCGGAGCAGTCCGAAGGGCGCGCGGGAGGGTCCGGCCTCGGTGCCGCCGAATTCAAGAATTCCGGCAAGCCGCGTGCCGTCCGTCATCGGTGTTGCCACGAATTGCCCGCTGGCGACCATCGTGGGTTGGCGGGGGCCGCCTGCCGTATCACTGAGCTGCAGATGATACCCGCGCTCCGTCTCGAGCGGCAGATCGAGGCCCGCTTCGGCGAGAAGCGCGCGCGATCCGAGACCTGCGGCCACCACCACACGCTCGTAGGCGCGCGTTTCTCCATCCGCGATCACGCCGTGCACCTTACCGTCCTCGAGGACAAGATGCTGCGCCTTCGCCCGCCAGAGCATGCCACCTTCGGCTTCGAAGGTCTGTGCCAATGCCGAGACATACGCGCCGGGATCGGCGATGAAACCGTGATCCTTCATGACGGCGAGGCAACCGATGCCGGGACCAAGGGCCGGATCATACTCCTGCACCGCGCGTCCCTCGATCCGCTCATGCGGAAACCCCGCCCGCGCCTTGATCGCAAGCGCCGCCGCATCCGCCGTGTAGGCCCGCATATCCTGGTAGGCATAGACGTAATCGGATCGCCGGAGGAACGCCTCGGCGCGCGTGCCTTTGGCTAGTGCCTCATGCGATTCGACCGCATCGGTCACCAAGGTTTCCAGCGCCGCGCCGATCCGCGCGACCTCCGCTTGTCCGGCATGACGCGCCGCGCGCAAGAGCCAGGGCAAGACCTTCGGAAGGTAAGCCCAACGCAGGAAAAGCGGCGCATCGCGATCAAGCAGCATCCCCGGCGCGCGACGGATGGCGGCCGCATCGAGCGAAGGCCGAACCGCCGAGGCGGCAAGCACGCCGGCATTGCCCCAGGACGCGGCCGCGCCCGGATCACCCCTTTCGATCAGCGTCACGTCCGCGCCCAGCCGTCTCAGCCAGATCGCAGACGATACCCCGACGATCCCTGCCCCGATGACCGCGACGCGCATGGCTCAGAGCTTGGACGAGATGACGCCCGTCGCGAAGCCGCCCATACGCAGCTCACCGAACAGGCGCTGATATTCGATCTTCGGGCAGCGATTCTGGATCACGTCGACGCCGCGCGCCTCGGCTGTCGCCGCCGCCTCGGCGTGTTCGACACCGATCTGCATCCAGACAGTCTTGAGCGTCGGGAAAAGCTCCAGCGCCTCGTCGACGATGGGCGGCACGGCCTCGGAGCGGCGGAAGATATCGACCATGTCGACCTCAGCGTCGATATCGGCCATCGACCCCACCACCTCGCGCCCGAAGACAACGCTGCCCGCATGTCCGGGATTGACCGGATACACCTCGAACCCCTTGAGCGACAGATACCTGCCGACATAGTGGCTCGGCCGCACCGGGTTGGGCGACACCCCGATCATGGCGATCACGCGAGTACGTTTCAGAATGTCTCGGATATGGGCGTCGGAATAGGCTGTCATGCGACCAGACAGCACGAAAAAGGCGCCCGGGCAAGAACCCGAGCGCCAGTCACGGAACGAGGGACAGTGAAGGTCTCGCGAGCGTTCCGAGCCCGCGATCCTGATAAATAAATGGGCGCGAAAGACACAGTTTAAAGGCCAATCGCAAAAGCGTGAACATTTTCGGTTGCACTTGGGAATAAAGCTATTCCGCGGCCAGCGGAGATTCGGCGGCGCGTAGCATCTCCCAGACCCGGTGCGGCGTGAAAGGCATGTCGGCTTGCCGCACGCCCCGCTGCCAAAGCGCGTCCTGCACGGCGTTCGAGATAGCGGCGAGCGCGCCGACGGTGCCGGCTTCCCCGCAGCCTTTCATCCCCATCGGGTTCGAGGTGGAGGGCACAGGTTCGGTCTCGAAGCGGAAGAACGGAAGATTGTCGGCGCGCGGCATCGCGTAATCCATCAGGGAGGCGGTCAGAAGCTGACCGGTCTCATCATAGACGACCCGTTCTAGCAGCGCCTGGCCCGCGCCTTGAGCGATCCCGCCGTGAACCTGCCCCTCGACCAGCAAGGGATTGATGAGATTGCCGAAATCGTCGACGATGGCGTAGCGATCGAGGCTCACTTCGCCGGTCTCGGGGTCAACCTCCACCTCGACGACATGACAGCCATTGGGGAAGGACCGAGCGGCGAGCTTTTCATGCGCCTTGAATGACAAAAGCGCATCCTGCCCTTTCTCGCGCGCCATCTCCGCCACCTCGAGCATGGTCGGCGTCTCGTTCGATCCTTCGATCCGGAACCGCTCATCGTCGAAGGATACGTCGCCCCGCCCGACGCCGAACTCATCGGCCAGGAAGCCCGAGAACGCGGTCACGATATCGTCCACGGCCTTCAGCGTGACATTGGCCTGCACCGTGACCGAACGCGATCCGCCAGTGCCTCCGCCTTGCGCGATCTTGTCCGAATCGCCCTGAACGACGCGGATCGCCTCCACGGGGATGCCGGTCTGATCGCTGAGAAACTGGGCATAGACCGTCTCGTGCCCCTGCCCGTTTGATTGGGTGCCGACATAGATGGTCGCGCCGCCGTCTTCGAACACGACTTCCACGCCCTCGTCGGGCGCGCCAAGAATGGCCTCGATATAGTAGCAAAGCCCCTGCCCGCGCAGCTTGCCGCGCGCCTCGGTCTCGGCCTTGCGCGCGGCAAAGCCTTTCGCGTCGCTCGCGCGTTCGGCATGGGTCAGAACGCGGGCGAATTCGCCGACATCGTAGGTCTCGCCGCCGACGGTATCGTAGGGAAACCTGTCCGGCGCGATGAAATTGCGACGGCGCAGCTCCCACGGGGTCAGACCCAGCTCGCGCGCCGCACGGTCCATCATCCGCTCCAGAAGGTAGATCGCTTCGGGCCGCCCGGCCCCGCGATAGGCGTCGACCTGGCAGGTATTGGTGAAGAACGCCTCGGATTCGAGATAGGCCGCCTTGATGTCGTAGACGCCTGTCATCACCCGGCTGAAGAGCTGCGTCTGCATGAGCGGGCCGAACTGGCTGGCATAAGCCCCGAGGTTGAAGCGCGTATCGATGCGGTATCCGGTGATCCGGTACTCGGCGTCGAAACCAAGCGTCGCGGTCGAGACGAGATCGCGGCCCATATTGTCCGACAGCATCCCCTCGCCGCGCTCGGCTGCCCAGCGGACGGGCCGCCCCAGCATCCGCGCGGCTTGGGCGACCGCGAAATATTCGGGATAGATCATCGTTTTCATGCCGAAGCCGCCGCCGACATCCCGCGTGGTGACATGGACGGCTTCGGGATCGAGGTTGAGAAGCTTCGCGAATTGCGACTTGTGTGTCCAGACGCCCTGGCTCGAAAGGTCGACATGCAGACGCTCGCCGTCCCAATCGGCGATACATACGCGGCCCTCGAGCGAATTGGCGATGACCTTGTTGTCGGACACTGTCATCGTGACCGTGTGCTCTGCCGTCTCCAGCGCCTCGGACACCTTGTCCTCGTCGCCGATCCCGAAGGTGACGGAGCGGTTGTCCGGGGCTTCGTCGTGCAGCGCCTCGCCGCCCGGCCCGATCTCGAGATGTACCGGGAGATCCTCGATATCGGGCATGATGAGCTCTGCCGCATCCTTGGCCTGATCGAGTGTTTCGGCCACGACCAGCGCCATCGGCTCCCCGACGAAGCGCACCTTGTCCTCGGCGAGGATGGGGCGGCGCGGGGCGATGCCGGAGCTGCCGTCGCGGTTCTTGACCATCACGGTAAAGAGCCCGTCGGTCACGCCTTCGGCCCGCAACTCGTCAGCGGTCAGCACCAGATGCACGCCCGGCGCGGCGCGTGCCTCCTCCACGTCCATCCCGGTGATCCGGCCATGCGCGACCGGCGCGCGCAGGAAGACACCGTAGAGCGCGCCATCCGGGGCCGCATCGTCGGTATAGCGCCCTTCGCCCTTGAGAAACCTCACGTCCTCGCGGCGGGGGACGGGTTGGCTTTTTCCGAACTTTTCCATGAAAGGTGTCTCCGGCTGAGGGTTTGGCCGGACCTTAAATCTCCGTGACGCGGTGTCCAGTGCCCGAGAGAGTGACGGTCTCCGCCCGGCCGTAACCATTGAAACCGGTGGCGATGGCGCTGCCGTAGGCTCCGAGACCCGGGAAGATCAAGTAATCGCCCTCCGCGATGTCGGCAGGCAACGCCAGCACCTCCGGCAGCCGGTCGATACTGTCGCAGGTCGGGCCAAAAACGATGCGCGGCTCTGGCTGAGCGTTGCGAGGCCCATCAGGGCCAAGCGTCACGACACCCGCCCCGGCGGCCATGTCGCGCCATTCGGCAAGATGGCCGTAGACCCCGTCATTGAGAAAGATCGCCTCGCCGCTCAGCGCCTTGACCTGCAGCGCCAGCGAGAACGCGTCTGCCACAAGCGCGCGGCCCGGCTCGCACAACAGCGCGGGCGGCGTTTCGAAGGCGTCCTGCGCGGCTCGCTCGATGGCCTGGAAGATTGCTCGGAAATTCGGGGACGCGCCGCCGCGCGCCGCGGGAAAGCCGCCGCCGACATTGAGCCGCTCCAGCGTCACCCCGGCGTCGTCCGCGACGCGTGCCGCCGCGTGGATATACGCCACCCACGCCGCCGGTTCGGTGCATTGCGTGCCGGGATGGAAACAGATCGCAGGCCGCGCGCCGCGCGCAGCCGCTGCGGCCAGTAGCGCGGTGGCGGCGGCGGGCTCCGCCCCGAATTTCGCGCCGAAATCGTAGGCCGCGCCAAGGACAGGCAGCTTGAGCCGTACGCTGATCTCGTGGCCCGCCACATCGCCGAGCTTGTCGAGCTCGCTCATCCTGTCGACGGACCATGAGGTAACGCCCGCCTCCCGCGCGAGCGCGATCTCGCCGCGCGCGCGAACCGGGTTGTTGTAGTGCAAGACCGCGCCGGGCAGTACGCGGCGCACCCAGTCGATCTCCTCGGGAGAGGCAACATCGAAAGCGGATATGCCGGACGCGCGCAGCGCTTCCAGAACATGCCGCGCGGGGTTCGCCTTGACCGCGTATGTCACTTGTCCCGGAAACCCGCGCAGGAAGGTCTCTGCGCGCGCAGCCAGCGCCTCGGGGCGGAAATAGAGAACCGGCGCTTCCGGCATCGCGTGCGCGAGATGCGTCGCCTCGGTCGTGAAAAATCTGTCCTGCCGAACCATGCCTGCCCTCACTGCTCTTGTTTTGAGAAAGTGTGCGGCAGGTTTTCGTCGCTTTCACGCGCCACTTGAGTCAGTCTGAACGAAAATTCCGGCAGATCGCAGGACAAATCATGCAAATCGACGATACCGACCGTCACCTGATCGCACTACTCGCCGAGAACGCCCGCGCGCCGGTCGCCAAGCTGGCGCGCGCGACGGGACTCGCGCGGACCACGGTTCAAGCCCGGCTCGAACGGCTGGAAAGCTCAGGCACCATTGGCGGGTACACGATCCGCAAGGGACCGGGGCTGAAGCCCGTGCTCTCCGCCTCCGTTCTGGTCTCAGTCGAGCCTCGCAGCGAGGCTGCGGTCGTCGCCCGGCTGAAAGCTTTGCCCGGTATCGTCCGCGCGACCACGACCTCGGGGCGCACGGACCTTCTTGTGGAAGTCACGGCGGAGACAACAGAGGCGCTCGACGCGCTCCTGGACAGGATCGGGGAGGCGAAGGGCGTCAGAAGTTCCGAAAGCCTCATTCACCTGACGACGAAGATCGCGCGTTAACCCTGCCCGTCTTCTTCCAGCGCGTAGTCGCGGAAAAGCGCGCCTTGGGCGATGAAGAAGGCAAAGAGCGCTGCCGTCAGACCGAAGGTCTTGAAATAGACCCAGGTTTCGGTCGTCATCGTCCGCCAGACAATCTCGTTGAGCACCGCCAGTGCAAAGAAAAAGGCGCAGAGCCGCTGGGTGAGCTTCATCCAGCCCTCATCCTTGAGCGGCATCAGACCTTCCATCACGAGGCGGAGATAGCTTTGCCCGCGCAGGAGCCCGACGCCGAGGACCGCGCCGAAGAGCAGGTAGATCAGCGTTGGCTTCATCTTGAAGAAGCGGTCGTCGTTCAGCCAGACCGACAGACCGCCGAAGACCACGATCAGCACCGCGGTCACGATCTGCATACGGCTGAGATGCCCGGTGAGAGCCCACAGCGCCGCGGTCGAGGCGAGGATCACCGGAATGAAGCCGGCTGTCACGACGATGAAGCCGTCATATTCCGTCCCGCCGATGGTGAAGACGCGATCCTTGAGCCAGAGATACGCCACGAAAAACAGGATCACCGGACCCAGTTCCAGCCCGCTTTTCACCAGCGGATTGATCTCGCGTTTCTCGCTCATGGTCTCTCCTTCGTTTTGCTCGTGGTGATATGGGGTATTCAGCCGCCCATCTCAACGATGACCGCGCCGGTCGCGATCAGCGTCATCAGCGCGATACGCCGTGGCCCCACCGTTTCCTTGAGCACGAGCCAGCCGATCACCGCTGCGAAGACGGTCGAGGTCTCGCGCAGAACTGCGGCCTCGCCGACCTTGTCGAGCCGCGTTGCCAGCATCACCGACCCGAACGAGAAGAAGGCGACGATGCCGCCCACGATGCCGCGCAGCGCCAGTGGGCCGAGTGTCGGTCTATCCGCCATGCGGCTCCACCGCCAGACCGCATAGGGCGGCATCGCCAGCCCGTCGATGAAGAAGAACCACGCAAGGAAGGTAAAGGGGTTCGCCGTCGCGCGGATCCCATAGGCGTCGTAGGTCGTGTAAAGCGCGACCAGAAGCCCGGTTATGACCGCGAGGATAAGCGCGATCCCGAGCGACTCCCGCTGCGTCTCGAGAAAAATGAAATTGTAGACAGCTAATCCGAAGATCCCCGCGAGCAGCACGCCGACGCCCAGCCATTGCACGCCGGTGAAGACCTCGCCAAAGAGGATCCCCGCTCCGATCACGGTGAAAAGAGGCCCCGTGCCGCGCACCACGGGGTATACGACCGTGTAGGCCCCCTTGGTATAGGCCAGCGCCTGCATGATCTTGTAGCCGGTGTGAATGACGAACGCGCCGGCGAAGATCGGCCACATATGCGGCTCGGGGAACGGCACGAGAAACAGCGCGATCGGCATCGCCATCAGCCCGTAGGAGGCATCTATCGCCCCGCGCGACAGCCACGGATCGTGCCGCCCCTTCTGAAGCGCGCCGAAGACCGCGTGCAGAAAGGCCGCCAGCAGCGCCAGCGCAAGCGCGAGCCGATGCCCCGCCTCGGTCCCTTCGAGCGATACGATCAGGTCGGACATGCGGGCTCCGACAAATAAGGTGCATTCTCCGCAAATTTTTTAGCGGCACCCGGAAACATCACACCAAAAGGGGCGTTCGTCACGTAAGTGTTACAAACAGGAGCGGCGCACATGCCTTGGCTTGAGCTACTCCGGCAGGAGTTCCTCACCACATTCAGCACCACGCCATTACCGGTCGCGGCGCTGCGGCTGGTCTGCGCGGCGACGCTCGGCGCCGTACTCGGCTGGGAAAGGGAGCGCCGCGACAAGCCTGCGGGCTTACGCACGCACATTCTCATCGCCATCGCGGCTTGTCTCTTCACGCTGATCGCGTTCGACCTGATGGATCTTCCCGAGAACGACCAGGATTCACTCCGCACAGATCCCATCCGTGTCATCGAGGCGGTCACACAGGGCGTGGCGTTTCTGGCCGCGGGCTCGATCATCACCCACGGCGCGAAGGTGCAGGGCCTGACCACGGGCGCGGGCATGTGGATGGCCGGCGCGGTGGGGCTCTCCTGCGGCACGGGCAACGTGCCGCTGGCGCTCCTGGCCACCGGCCTCGGCCTTGCTGTCCTCTGGATCATGGCAGCGCTCGCCCCTGCCGAACGCGCGAACGACGACTGAGCCGCGCGTCCGCCGATCTCACCGTTCGAGCCCGGTCAGCGCGGCGGCGAATTCCTCGGGATCGAAGGGCGCGAGATCGTCGATCTGCTCGCCGACACCGATCGCGTGGATCGGCAGGCCGAACCGGTCGGCCAGCGCCACCAGCACCCCGCCTTTCGCAGTCCCGTCCAGCTTGGTCATCACGAGGCCCGAAACGTCGGCGAGCTTCTGAAAGGTCTCGACTTGGTTGAGCGCGTTCTGCCCCGTGGTCGCATCGAGCACGAGCAGCGTATTATGCGGCGCGTCGGGATCTTTCTTGCGGATGACGCGCACGATCTTCTCGAGCTCGGCCATGAGGTCGGCGCGGTTCTGAAGCCGCCCCGCCGTGTCGATCATCAGAAGGTCCGCGCCGTCCGACTGCGCCTTGCCGAGCGCATCGAAGGCCAGGCTGGCCGGATCCGAGCCTTCGGGCGCGGTCAGGACCGGCACGCCCGCGCGCTCGCCCCAGACCTGGAGCTGCTCCACGGCGGCGGCGCGGAACGTATCGCCCGCCGCGATCACCACGGACTTCCCGGCGGCACGGAACTGCGAAGCAAGCTTGCCGATCGTCGTGGTCTTGCCCGACCCGTTCACGCCGACGACCAGCACGACCTGCGGCTTAGACGGATAAAGCGGCAGCGGCTTGGCGACGGGCTCCATGATCCGCGCGATCTCGGTGGCGAGCAGCTCCTTGATCTCCCGCGTGGAGAGCCTGCGCCCCATCCGCCCCTCGGCCATGTTCGCCGTCACGCGCAACGCCGTCTCGACGCCCATATCGGCGGTGATGAGCAGCTCCTCGAGCTGTTCAAGCATATCATCGTCAAGCGCGCGCCGCATCTCGGTCGCCTGCCCGCGCTTGCCGAAGAGACGCGAGAAGACACCGCCGCCCGCTGGTGCCTCCTGCGGTGTCTCGGGCGCAGTCTCCGCAGGCGCCTCGGGGATCTCGATCGGCGTCAACGCCGGGCGCTCGGTTGGCGGCTCGGGCGCGGGATCCTCGGGCATGGGCACGTCCGGCGCGGGCGTCTCCCCCGGCTCGGGCTGCGGATCTTCCGGCTGTGGCGCTTCGCGGGGCGGCTCGGGCGGGGTCTCGGGAGCCGGGCGCGGCGCAGGCTCGGGGTCTTGGGGCGGCGTGACGTCCGGTGCCTCGGGCTCGGGTGTCGCGGGGCGCTCGGGCTCCGGTGTCTCGGGCTCGGCGCTGCCACCCTCCTCGACGATGGCATCGAGCCCCTCCTCGAGCTTCGACGAGGATTTGAAGAGCTTGGATTTGAGCTTGCCGAAAAAGGACATGCCGTGCCTGCCTGGCCTGGGAAAGGATCCCCTTTCACCTATCCCCTCGCCTTCGTGAGGAAAAGGCCCGTTGACCCCGCCGCATGCAGCGGCCTTAGACTTCACCTCATGCTGCGTCTCGCCTTGCTCCTTCTGTGCCTCTTGCCCGCGCCAGCCGCCGTCGCCTTCGAGCTGCGCGCGCCGGGCACGCTATGCTCCTCGGGCAAAACGGCGAATGTGCAGTGCATCCGGCCCGCGCATCGCGCGCACGACATCTGCCAGGCGATCGGACATTTTGCCGGCGCGAACGGGCTGAACCCGCATTTCTTCGCCCGGCTTCTCTGGCAGGAAAGCCGCTTTGATCCCAACGCGCTCTCACCCGCCGATGCGCGCGGCATCGCGCAATTCATCGACAGCACGGCGGCTCTGCGTGGCCTGACCGACAGCCTGAACCCGGCGCTCGCCATCGAATATTCCGCCCAATACCTCGCCGAGCTGACGACCCGTTTCGGCAATGAAGGCCTCGCGGCCGTTGCCTATAACGGCGGCGAGGCGCGCGCCGAGGGGCTGATCGCAAAGACCGGCGGCCTTGCCCGCGAGACCGTCGACTACGTTCAGATCATCACCGGCCTGACCGCCGAGACCTGGCGCGACGATCCACCCGAAGAGCCCGATTTCCGTCTGCAGGGCGATATGCCGTTCGAAGACGCTTGTCTTGAACTCGCGCTCGAAAGCCGCCTCAGCGTCTATCCCGATCCAGAGCCCGTCATCGCCCCCTGGGGCGTACAGGTCGCCTTCGGCCGCTCCAAAAGCGCCGCGCGCGAGGCATTCACCCGCAAGACACGCGCCTGCCAGAGCGTTGCAAACGCCGCCGACCTCGACCTCGTCTTCGTCAAGAACCGCGTCTCGGGGCGGCAGGGCTTCTACATGGCCCGGCTCGGTGCCGAGAACGGGCGCGCGGCGGGTCAGCTATGCGACCGCCTCAGGTCATCGGGCTGCGTCTGCGCGGTCTATCGCAACGACTAGCCGCGCCGCCCCTGCTTTGGCTTGGCAAAAATACCGTATAGATCCCGCTCGACGCTCAGACCGCCAGATGCCGTTTCGCGATCTCCGGCGCTGCATCGAGCGCGGAAAAATCACCCTCGAAGACGACCCGGCCGTGGTCGATCACCGCCACCCGGTCCGCCACGGCGCGGGCAAAGGGCAAGGCCTGTTCGGACAGAAGCACGCTCAGCCCTTCGCGTTTGAGGCGCAGGATCGCACGGGCCATTTCGGTCACGATCACCGGCGCGATGCCTTCGGATGGCTCGTCGAGCAGAAGGCAGGCCGGGTTGCCCATGAGCGTCCGCGCGATCGACAACATCTGTTGCTCACCGCCCGAAAGCGCCTTGCCCCGCGCCTCGGCGCGTTCGGCAAGGTTCGGGAAAAGCTCGAACAAGGCTGCCTCGTCCCATCGCGGCACGCCTTCTCGCGCGGCCTGCCGCCCGGTCTCGAGGTTCTCGCGCACGGTAAGCTGCGTGAAGATGCGACGGTCCTCGGGCACGTAGCCGAGGCCTGCCCGCGCCACCCGGTAGGGATCGCTTCCCGTGATGTCCTCTCCGCGAAAGCGCACTTGCCCACCCGCGACAGGCAGCATCTGCATCGTGGCCTTGAGCGTCGTGGTCTTGCCAGCGCCGTTGCGGCCCAGAAGCGCGACAACCTCTCCCGGTCCGACAGATAGCGACAGACCCTGCAGGATCTGCGCCTTGCCGTAGAAGACCTCGAGTCCCTCCAGCTCAAGCATCGGCCAGAGCCTCCGGGTCGAGGCCGACGCCGAGATAGACCTCGCGCACCCGCGCATCGGCGCGGACCTCTTCGGGCGTGCCTTCCGCGATAAGCGCACCCCGGTCGAGCACCATCACCCGTTCGGCATGGGCGAAGACGACATCCATGTCGTGCTCGGTGAAGAGGATCGTCATGCCAGTCTCGCGAGCGATGCGGGTGACCGTCTCCATCAAGTCGGTGCGTTCCGTCGCGGCCATGCCCGCCGTCGGCTCGTCCATGAGCAGGAGCCGCGGCTCCCCGGCGAGGGCGATGGCAAGCTCGAGCCGCTTGAGATCGCCATAGGCCAACACCGCCGCGGGCCGGTCCGCCTGGTCGGCAAGACCAACGGTGTCAAGGAGCGCCTCGGCGCGCTCCCGGTGCAGATGCCGCGCGTAGGGCAGGATCGACAGGGTTCGGCCGTCATGGGCAAGGCAGGCGGTCTGGACGTTCTCCGCGACGCTCATCGAGGCCCAGGTCCCGGTGATCTGGAAGGTCCGTCCGATCCCGCGCCGCACGATCCGCGCAGGGCGCAGGCCGGTAATCCGCGCGCCGCCGAAATAGACCTCGCCCGAATTGGGCCGCGTCTCGCCCATCAGCATCTTGAAGAGGGTCGACTTGCCTGCGCCGTTCGGTCCGATCAGCGCACGGACATCCCCTGCCGCAAGCTCGAAGCTCACGCCGTCGACGGCGCGCAGCGCGCCGTAATGGCGGGAAAGATCCCGGACATCCAGAAGCGCGCTCATCGCTGCACCCGCGCCCAAAAGGCCCTTGCCGTGCCGACGATGCCTTGCGGCGCGATGGTCACGATGAAGAGCACCACGAGGCCCAGCGTCAGCCGCCAGTATTCGAACCGCGTCAGCCAATCGACGCCCGCCTCGAAGACCGCGCCACCGACCCAGCCGCCCGAGAGCGTCTTCACCCCGCCGAGAAAGACCACGATCAGCGCATCGAAACTCCGCGCGATCTCGAGCTCGTTTGGAAAGACCGAGCCCTTGGCGAAAACGAAGAGCCCGCCCGCGAGCCCTGCCATCGCCCCCGCGAAGGTGAACGCCGCCCATTGCAGGCGCCGCACGTCGAGCCCCGAGGCCGCCGCGCGCGGAGCATTGTCCCGCGCGGCGCGCAGCGCGTATCCGAAGGGCGCATGAGCCGCATGGCGCAACATCAGGATGCCTCCCACGCAGAGCGCGAAGGTCAGAAGATAGAAGATCGCATTGGGATCGGCCCAGCGCGCGGGCCAGATGCCCACAAGCCCGTCAGAGCCGCCGGTGAACGCGCCGCCCTGCCAGACGAGCGACCAGAGAAGCTGCGCGAAGGCGAGCGTCAGCATAGCGAAATATACGCCCGAAGCCCGGAGCGCGACGAACCCGATCCCGAGCGCGAGAAGTCCGGCGCTCAGAGGTGCTAGGAGGAGCGCTAATTCCATCGGCGCGCCGGCATGGCGCACCAGCAGCGCCGCAGCGTAGGCCCCGCCGCCATAGAAGGCCGCATGCCCGAAGCTCACCAGACCGGCTTGCCCCAGAAGAAAATGCAGCGAGGCCGCGAAAAGGCAGAAGATCAGGATATCCGTGGCGAGGATCACCGCGAAGCCCGACCCGTAGAGCGGCAGCGCGGCAAGCACAACGAGCGCCAGCGCGACCCCGACACGGACCGGCCAGCCTGCGGGCCGGATTGGATCTTCAGGCGGGCCGACCTGACCCATCTCGCCTGCGACTTCTTCCCGCCCCAATAGGCCGAAAGGCCGCCACATCAGCACCGCGACCATGACGACGAAGGTCAGCGCCAGGGTCGATTGCGGCAGGAAGGTCACTCCGAAAACCCCCACCACCGAGATCAGCACCGAGGCGAGATATGCGCCAGGAAGCGAGCCCATGCCGCCCACCACAACGACAACGAAGACCGAGGTGAGGATGGTGAAATCCATGAGCAGGTCCGCCCCGCCCTTGGGTAATTGCAGCGCGCCGCCAAGCCCCGCAAGCGCGCAGCCAAGCGCGAAAGTCCCCGTGAAGAGCCAGCGCTGGTTGACGCCGAGCGCGCCAACCATTTCCCGATCCTGCGTTGCCGCACGCACGAGGATGCCGAACCGCGTGCGGGTGATCAGCGCCCAGAGCGCCAGGGCAACCAGAGGCGTGATCGCGATGAGAGCGAGATCGTATTTCGGCACCGGCTCACCCAAAATACGGACCACCCCGCGCAATCCCGGCGCGCGCGGACCCAGAAGATCCTGCGGCCCCCAGATCATCAGCGCGAGATCCTGCACGATCAGGATGACCCCGAAGGTCGCGACCAGCTGAAAAAGCTCTGGCGCGGCATAGACCCGGCGCAGGATCACGATCTCGACGAAGGCTCCGATCGCGCCGACGGCGATCCCGGCGAGCAGGATCGCGCTCCAGAAGCCGAAGGATCCCGGCAGCACCTGCATCAGCGTCCAGCCGATATAGGCCCCGAGCATGTAGAAGGAGCCATGCGCGAAGTTCACGATCCGGGTGACGCCGAAGATCAGCGACAGGCCCGAAGCGACCATGAAAAGCGCCCCGGCATTGGCCAGCCCGGTCAGGATCTGCGCGAGGATCGGGCCCATCGGCGGTCCTTTGTCAGCCCTGCGAGATCACTCGGACGGGCGGCGCTCTGACACGGTCTCGTCGTCCGGCAGGTAATCGGCGCCGTCGCGATACGACCAGTCGACCATGACGCCCTGTCCGTCCTCCACCGCGGTCGTGCCGACGAACGCGCCCATCGTCGCCTGGTTGTCGATCTCGCGGTAGATCACCTCGCCCACGGGGCCCGTCACCGACAGCCCCTCGAATGCCGCGCGGATCGCGTCCGGCTCGAGGCTGTCGGCCTCGCGGAGCGCCGCGGCGACCGAAAGGCCCGTCATGTAGCCCACAAGCGAGCCGTTCTTCGGCGTCTCGTCCCAACGCGTCTCGTAGGCGCTGACGAATTCGGCGTTCGGCCTGTCATCGAAAGCGTACCAGGGATAGCCCGTCACGACCCAGCCTTCGGGCGCCTCGGGCCCGAGCGGCTCGAGATATTCGGGCTCGCCTGACAGAAGGCCGAACACCTCGCGCCCGTCGAAGAGACCCCGGTCGCCGCCCTCGCGCACGAACTTGGCAAGGTCGGGGCCGAAGGTCACGTTGTAGATCGCGTCGGGCTTGGCGCGTTCCAGGGCCTGCACTTCGGCGCCCGCGTCGATCTGGAAGAGCTGCGGCCATTGCTCGACGACGAACTCTACCTCGGGTTTCAGCTCCGTCAGCACCTCCTTGAAGGCCGCGACAGCGTCGTTGCCATAGGCGTAGTTGGGCGCGATCGTCGCATAGCGGATGGCATCGGTCTTGGCCGCCTCTTCGGCCAGCATCGCGGCCTGCATGTAGGTCGAGGCGCGCAGGCGGAAGGTCCAGGGATTGCCCTCCGACCAGACCAGAGCATCGGCCAAGGGCTCGGAGGCGAGGTAGACCCAGCCCTGGCGATCCGCGAGCGAGGAGATGGCGAGGCCCACATTCGACAGGATCGAGCCGGTGATCATCACCGTGCCCTCGCGGGTCATCAGCTCTTCGGCGATGCGGATCGCCTCGCCCGGCTCGCCCTGATCGTCGCGGAAGATCACCTCGATCGGACGACCGTCGATGCCACCGGCCGCGTTGACCTCTTCGACAGCCATCTCGTAGCCCTTGCGATATGGCTCGGCGAAGGCAGCCATGCGCTTGAAATGGTTGATCTCGCCGATGCGGATCGCCTCGCCGTCCTGCGCAACGAGCGGCGCGGCTATGGTCGAGATTGCGGAGACCGTGAGGGCGGCAAAGGTTCTGCGGAGCATGAGGCGCGTGTCCTTTTCGGCGCTGTCGTCAGGGTTGTAAGCACTTGCAGGGCAGGATTGCAAAGCTCAAAACCGGGAAAGCCCGGCAAAAGGCAAGGAGGAGGCCCTGGAATGAAGCGCAGCCGCGTGAACGACATCATGGAGGAGGCGGACGCGACGATGCGCCGCTTCGGCTTCGTCCTGCCGCCCTTCGCCTATTGGACACCCGAGGAATTTCGCACGCGCGCAAGCAATGCGCGGCATGTCATCGACGCCCGCTGCGGCTGGGACATCACCGATTTCGGCGCGGGCCGGTTCGACGAGCTTGGCCTTTTCCTGTTCACGCTCCGGAACGGAAAGCTCTCGGACCTCGAGGCCGGGCGTGGCATGTGTTACGCGGAGAAGCTCCTGATTTCGAAGAAGGATCAGCTGTCGCCCATGCATACGCATTTCCTCAAGGCCGAAGACATCATCAATCGCGGCGGCGCCACGCTCTGCGTCGAGCTTTTCGGTTCAGACGATGCGGGCGGCTGTGCCGAGGATCGCGGCGGCACGGTCATGTGCGACGGCGTCGCTGTGGAATACGGCCCCGGCGAGATCCTGCGCCTTGCGCCCGGAGAAAGCGTCACCCTCCGCCCCGGCGACTGGCATGCCTTCTGGGGAGACGGCGGCGATGTCCTGATCGGCGAGGTTTCGACCGTGAACGATGACGAGACCGACAATATCTATCGCGAGCCGCTGGGGCGGTTCTCCGACATTGAGGAGGACGCCGCGCCGCGCCACCTGCTGGTCTCCGATTACGCGCGGTGGCTCGCATGAACGAGCAGCTGCAAATCGTGGAGATCGGCGACGGCCCGCTCCGCGCCCGCCTCGTCAATCGCGGCGCATCGGTCGCGGCACTGACGCATGACGAGATCGAGACGCCGCTCGTCCTCGGCTATGACGATCCCGCCGCCTACCTGACCGACGCCGAGTTCATGGGGGCGATCGTCGGCCGTGTCGCGAACCGGATCGAGGACGCCGAGGTCGAGCTCGATGGCGCGCGGCACCGCCTTGTTCCGAACGAAGGCCCCACCATCCTGCATGGCGGACCGGACGGCACCTGGGCGCAGCTCTGGACGCTGGAGGCGGCAAGCGAGACCGAGGCGCGCTTCACGCTGACCTTGGCCGACGGGCATATGGGATTTCCCGGAGAGCTGCGGATCGAAGCGCTCTATGCCTGCTCGGGCGAGACGCTGAGCATGTCGCTCACCGCGAGCACCGACAGGGCGACCTTCTGCAACCTTGCGAGCCACATCTATTACGCGCGCAGCCCCGACGCGCGGCTCATGGTCCCGGCGGATACCTATCAGCCCGTCACGAACGGCATACCCGATGGCGACCCTGAAACGGTCGCGGGCACGAGGTTCGACTATCGGACACCGTCGCCCATCGCCTCGCCCATCGACCACAACCTCTGCCTGTCCCGGCACCGCGCGCCATGCCGGGAGATCGCGGTGCTGGATGAGCCGAAATACCGCCTCGCGATCGCCTCGACCGAGGCGGGGCTGCAAATCTATGACGGCGGCCATCTCGACCTGCCGGGCGGTATCGGCGGACGGCACTACCGTGCCGGTGACGGGCTCGCCCTGGAGCCGCAGGCCTGGGTCGATGCCCCGAGGCGTGCCTGGGCCGATCAGGTCATCCTGCAGCCCGGCGAGACCTACGCACAGGAAACCCGGATCATCGTTACCCCGCGCTAGTCGATCTCGACGACCTTGCCGGGGTTCATCAGGTTCAGCGGATCGAGCGCGCGCTTGATGTCGGCCATCACGTCCACCGCGTCGCCGTGCTCGTCGCGCATATAGGCCATCTTGCCCGAGCCGATACCGTGCTCGCCAGTGACGGTGCCGCCCAGATCGAGCGCGACATGGCTCACCTTCGAAGCCAGCGCCTTGGCCCTCGCGACCTCATCCGCGTCCTCTGGATCGACGAGGATCGAGAGGTGGAAATTCCCGTCGCCCACATGGCCCACGAGCGGTGCGACAAGTCCGGCCTCGGCGATCATCTCCTTGGTGCGCCGGATGGCCTCGGCCAGCGCGGAGATCGGAACGCAGCTGTCGGTGACCACACCCCGCGCGCCGGGCCGCAGCGATTGTGCGGCGTAATAGGCGTTGTGGCGCGCTTCCCAGAGTTTCGTCCGGTCTTCGGTTTTCGTGGCCCAGGCGTAATTGGCCGCGCCGAACTCCTCTGCGATGTCGCGGAAGCTTTGCACCTGTTCCTCGACGCCCGCTTCGGTGCCGTGGAACTCGAGGAAAAGATGCGGCCGTTCGGGCAGGCCCAGATCGGGGTTGTAGAGGTTCATTCCCCGCATCTGCACCTCGTCCAGGAGCTCCACCCGCGCGAGGGGCAGACCCGACTGGATGGCAAGGATCACCGTCTCGACCGCCGCGCCGATATCGGGAAAGTCGCATGTCGCGGCCGAGATCCGCTCGGGCTGGCCAAAGAGCCGCAAGGTGAGCTTGGTGATGACGCCCAGCGTACCCTCGGAGCCCACGAAGAGATGGGTCAGATCATATCCGGCGGAAGATTTGCGCGCCCGCGTGCCGGTCTCGATCACCCGGCCATCCGCAAGGACCACCTCGAGCGCGAGCACATTCTCGCGCATCGTCCCGTAGCGGACCGCGTTGGTGCCGGAGGCCCGCGTCGCGGCCATGCCGCCGAGGGTGGCATTCGCGCCCGGGTCCACGGTGAACATGAGACCCGTCGCGCGCAACTCCTCGTTCAGCGCCTTGCGGGTGACGCCCGGCTGAACGACCGCGTCGAGATCCTGCTCATGGACCTCGAGGATCCTGTTCATCCGGCTCGTATCGATCGAGATTCCGCCCTGAAGCGGCACGACATGCCCTTCCAGCGAAGAGCCGATGCCGAACGGTACCACCGGGCAGCGATGGGCATGGCAGGCGGCCATGATCCGGCTGACTTCCTCGGTGCTTTCGGGAAAAACCACGGCGTCGGGCAGGTGCGGCGCGGCATAGGCCTCGTCGCGCGCGTGCAAATCGCGCACGGATGCGCCGGTCGAGATCCGCTCGCCGAGCCAGTCCGACAACTCGGCGATGAGCGCGGCGTGACCGCTTGCCTGTCCATCCATGAAGATGCCCCCTCTGTTCACTCGATACCCTAACAGCCGGCGCTTTCCAGCGCGAGAGGCGGCGCTCAGGCCACGCCTTTACCCTGCGGCATTCCGCGCCGCTTGAGCGGCGGGGATGGGTGGCGTAAAATCGCCGATAACGTAACGTTGGGGCCTCAAAGCCCCGCCCCTTGGGTGCGACCCGCGGATCAGACCGGCCCTGCCCGACCGCCAAAGCACCGGAGCGCGAATCATGTCGAAAGACCGCAATGTCTTCGAAGCGGTGAAGTCCGGAGCAGCCTATGAACGGCCGCGCCTGCGGGACGGGCTCTCCGTGTCCGAGACCAGCGGCAAAAGGGGCGCGGGGAAATCCGCCCCGAAATTCGAGCTGACAGACCCTGCGACCGGCAAGACCTTTTCCCTTTCACCCGAGGAAAAGCACCTCCTCGAGGCTGCGAACGGAGAGCGCCACTTGCGCGAGCTGCATGAAGGGCAGGATGCCGAGACGAAGCTACCCCCCGAACAGGTGCTCGATTTCTTCCGCCGTTTGCATATCCGTGGCTTCCTAGGCACCGAGGCACCCGCGCCCCAAGCTCCGCGCAAGCCCGCACGGAAGCCCGCCGCCGCCCGATCGCCCGAACGCAGCCGTGCCAGCGCACCGCACATCAATGCTGCACCGCGAACAGCCAAGGCAAAGGATGCGGCGAAGCCCGTAGAGACGGATCCGCGTGACGCCAGCCCGGCATCCGCGACGGACGAAGACGCCGGACCCAAGGCCCCGACGGCACCGGCCCGGAAAAAGCCTGCGCGGATCACGAAGGCGCCGGATGCGGCGGCCCGGACCGCCAAGGTCGAGCCCAAGGCGCGAACCGCGACCGCGAGCAAGACGTCCCTGCGCGCGGAACCGGCCAAGTCAATGCCTCAGCCCGAGGCAGATCGCTTCGACGCGGTCACCTCCGATCTCCGGGCAGATACGCCGCGCCCTGCGAAAGCGCGCAAGAGCGAAGACGATGCTCTCGCCGCAATGTTCGGCCCGGACGATTTCGACGACGGCATGTTCGGCCCGATGGGCGGCACAGGCGCACCGGGCGGATTTGGCGGAATGGGCGGCGGCGGACTGGGCGCAGGTGGCGGGTTTGCCGGTGGGTTCGGCGGAGGTGGCGGGCGCGGCGGCGGCAACGGCGAACGACTGCGCGCCATTCTGCAGGCGCGCCAAGGCCAAGGCGGCGGCTTCCAACCTCAGCAAGAGGTGCAAGGTCCGGCGCGGCTGACGCTTTTCAATCCAGGCTTTCTTCTGAAGCTTCTCTACGTCGCGGGCTACCCGCTCAAGTTCCTGTTCTGGGCCATCGTGCCGCTTGTGCTCGTGGCGGGTATGACGGCGGCGCAGAATTGGCCGATCCTGATCGCCGATCTGAACGTCCTCCTCACCCAATTCTCCAAGATCGGGCTTCTGATCACTGGCGCGCTCTCCGTGAACCTGGTCTCGCGCCTCGCGCAGGGTGTCGCGATCCGGGCGCATGGCGGACAGGTCAAGGGGCTCGGCCTTATGCTCGTCTTCGGCGTCGTGCCGCGTTTCTTCGTGGATACCGGAAGCGTGCGTGGACTCGACCGGCGCGGACAGCTTTGGTCCTACGGCGCGCCCCTTCTGGCGCGGCTGTCGGTCTTCTCACTCGGCATGGTCTTCTGGGCGGTGACGCGCGAAAGCGGCACATGGGCGTCCGAGCTCAGCCTGATTTCGGCTCAGTTCGGGCTTATCATGTTCCTCGTGACCGCGCTGCCCTTCGTCCCCGCAGAGGGTCAGCGCTGGATGTCCGTCTACATCAACGAGCCGCAGCTTTTGCCGAAGACACTCGGCGCGCTCCGCCACGTCTTCCTGGGCGGTCCGATGCCGCAGACGCTGACGCGGGCCGATCTCTGGCCGCTCGTCTTCTTCGGCGTCGGCGCGGTGCTGACGACCGCTGCGATCGTGCTCGGCATGGCAGCCTATGCGGCGGTGGCGCTCGAGGCCGAGCTCGGCGGCACGGGCGTGTCGATCTTTTTCTTCCTCGTTCTGGCCTTTGTCCTTTGGCTCCTTTCGATGAAGGCGACGCTCGGCCGGCGCATGGCCGCCGCACGGGCCTTCGCGCCGGGCCTTGGCGGGACGGCAGAGGCAGCGGCGCGGCCCCACCCGATGAGCGCGCGCGCAGATACCGGGGCAGGCACGTCCTCGGGAACCGCTCGCGTCGTCTGGGCGCTGATCGGCGTCGGCCTTCTTGCCGTCGCCTTCCTGCCCTACACCTACGAGGCGGGCGGCCAGGTGGAGATTCTTCCCAATGCGCGCGCGCAGGCAGTTGCGCGCACGGATGGCGAAGTGCTCGAGGTGATGGTCACCGAAGGTCAGGGCGTGGCGCGCGGCGATGTCGTGGCGCAATTGTCGGATTGGGAACAGGTGCGCGAGATTGGCCTGACGCGGGCGCAGCTCGATGCCGCGCAAGCGACACTGGCCCGGCTCGAAGCCGGCGCGAAACCCGAAGAGATCCGGCTGGCCGAAACGCGGCTCGAAAGCGCGGCTGCCGCCGTCCAGTTCTCGCAAGACGAGCTGACCCGCGCCGAGGAGCTCCTCGCGCGAGAGGCGATCAGCGAAAGCGAGCACAGCCGCGTCTTGTCGCGCTTCCAGGCCGATCAGAGTGAAGTCGCCGAGGCCGAGGCGAACCTCGATCTCGTGCGCAGCGGAGCCACCGCAGAGGAACTCGCCATCGCCCGCGCGGATGTCGAACGGCTGACGCTCGAGCTCGACTTCCGCGAGGCGGAGCTGGCCCGAACCCGCATCGAGGCGCCGATGGACGGACGCGTAGTGACCCCGGATCTCGGCCTGAAGATCGGCAGTTACCTGCGTGTCGGCGAGACGTTCCTCGAGGTCGAGAATACCGGCACCGTCAACGCGACAATCGCTGTGCCGGAATTCGACATCGCGCTCGTGGAGCCGGGCGATCCGGTGCGGATGAAGCTGCGCGGCGCCCCCGATGCGCCGATCGAAGGAGTTGTCGCCTCGATCTCGCCGGCCGCAGAGGAAGAAGGCTTCGGCCGGACAGTGCGCGTCGATGCCGTGTTCGACAACCCCGATGCGCGGCTGAGATCAGGAACGTCGGGCTATGCCAAGATCGAGGGTGAAGAGATGCGCGTCTGGCAGGCGTATCTGCGCAGCGTGAAGCGCTTCTTCCAGATCGAGTTCTGGTCCTGGATCCCCTGAGGATGTCGGGCCGGGACCGAAACGCCCCGGCCCGCTTGCTTATTGTGCGAAGGATGCGGCGAAGGCGCCGATGGATTGGCCCCGCTCGTTTTGAAGCGCGGCATTCACCGTGCCCACTTCGTGCTCGGCGCCTTCGAGAATGATCACCTGAACGAAAGCGCCTGCGCGCTCCATCTTGGAGATGGTATCCTGCACAGAGGGGAAATCCTCTCCCGAGAGGTTTTCGCCGCGTCCGCCGCCGGCGACGGGCACCAGGCTGTCGCGGCGTCCATGAATATGGGCGACCCGGACGCCGGCCGCATTGGCGCAGCTTCCCAAGAGCAAGGGACCGGACATTGCCACAACGCCCTGCACATCGCCGGGCCGCGAGCAGGCGTAGCGGTAAGCCATCATCGCCCCGTTGGAATGGCCGATGAGGTAGATCCGTCCGCGTTGCGCGATGCCCTGGCTGACCAGCGAGTTGATCGCCTGGGAGATGTAACCCACATCGTCGATATTCTGCTCGGCCGCGCTGCCGCAGCAGGAGCCTGCATTCCAGGTCGCGCGATCGCTCCGCCGGAACTGCTGCGTGCCTTGCAGGTAAGCCGCGTTGAATCCGCGCGCGGCAAGCTCGTCACCGATCGGCACCTTCGCGCGGAACCTGTCGGCGCTGCTGAGACCGCCATGCAGCACGAGGAATGTCGGCTTGGGCCCAGACCCCGGGGCACGCACGATGTCGATCGGCCGCCCTGCGACAGAGATCGTGTCGGTGCCGCCCGCCGAGGCGCTGACAGAGGTCGCGTTGTTGCTATTCGCGTTGTCGACGGCCTGGGCAAGCCGTCCGTTGCCGCAAGCAGCCAGCAGGCCGACCGCGGCCGTCGCGCCGAGCATAAATTTCACGAAAGGGGTCATGTGAGGTCTCCTTGAAGGATGAAATCTGCTGCGGTGTGACACCGCTCCGCCCGCATCACACGAGCCAATCCGGGGCCTCGAAAGACGCGGATACGCTGCTGCTGCCGTCCGTCGTGTCGAGCGTCCAGGACCACAAGAAAGACAATTGGTCGTTTCCGGGAAAGCGCACCTGTTGGAAGACGATGAGTTCGTCGTCGAAATGCTCGGGCGCTTCCATCCGCACCGGCCCGGTCGCAATCCAGTCAGGCGTGGCGAGCTCGGCGAAATCGGACCAGCTCTGCCCGCCATCGAGGCTCTCCATCACGATGAGCGTATCCGTGTGCGGGTCATCATACGTGACGTAGAGACCGCCATCTGTCTCGACGCTGATCTGCGCTGTCGTCACACCGTGAGGCACTCCCGGAATGTCGGCCGGTCGTGTCCAGCTATCGGACACACCGTCATACACCATGAAGCTCAGCTCCTGGTTGGTGCCGACCATCACGATGTAAAGGGTGTCTCCGTCCTGCGCTGTCGAGAAGTGGCTCGCATACCGCCCGATCGCACCATCGCGGTCGATCTCGGTGAAGTTCCAGACGCCCTCTCCGATGGAGTAAGTCGCCCAGGTCACGGTCTCTGCGGTGGCATAGATCAACCCGACTCCATCCTCGGTCGCAAGGATGCGGGCAGACCCCGCCTCGGCGTCGAGGGTCGTCACCACGGTCTCGGTCCAATCGCGCCCGGCATTGTCGGACCAGGCGACGGACAGGACGACACCGTCGTCGGTCTCTTCGCTGTAGGCGATCCAGAGCCGTCCGGACGCCGCTAAAGTGATCGTCGGATGCGCCGCGTTCGGAGACATCACGTCGTCGACGACCGTCGTGGTATACGCCACGGTCCAGACATCTTGCACGGTGTCGTAATCGAGCTTGGCATAGGCGATCGCGCCATTGCGCGTCGTATAGACCATGATCGCCTCATCCTCGTCGCTGGCGATCCGGATATCGGCGGTCGAGGCGAAGCCTGACGCGTTGAAGGTCATGTTCTGATGCCAGCTCGCACCGTTATCGGTGGATGTGAACAGGACGAGCCCGCCACCGAGACCGAGATTTATGAGCATGTGCAGATCGCCATCGGATGTCTCGACCACATGGTCTTGCATCCTTGAGACGATCATCTTGGGCGAGATCGCGAACGTCCCGGCCACCAAGCCGCTGTCGAGAACATGGCCAGGCGCCTCTGCACCCTTGAATACGAAAACCGAAACGCCGCTCTCGAGCGGCTCAAATGAAAAGCTCACGGCACCACCACCCCTAGGGAACCGTAAGGCAGTCTTACCGATCTTGACGTAAAGTCAATTATTTCGAAGTCGCAATGACGCCGGTTTGGTGCCGCGCACGAAATCCGGCGCGGTTTCAGGCAGCCTGAAGCTCTTCCTGCAGAAAGCCGACCACATCCGTCACGGACACATCGTCGACATAGGCCCCGTCCTGGATGAACAGCTTTTCGAATGGCAGCCCCTTGCGGCCAAGCTTTTGCTCGATCGCCACGCAGAATTGCACGACGTCGATGCTTTCGAATTCGAGGTCTTCGATCAGTGTGGTCTCGGCCCCGATGCCTCCCTCGATTTCGAGATCCCAGTCCTGAACGGTCTCCTCGAGGACGGAAGTCACAACGGACTGAAGGGCTTGTGTCGACGTATCGGTCATCTAGGCGCTCCTGCGTTTCTGGCAGCGTTGGAAACGGCCAATGTCGGACCGTCGTGGCGGTCCCGGCGATTGGCGTGGCACATCTTGCGATGACGTTGGGTTAGCCGCATTGCAGAAACCGAACAAGCGGGGCGGAAAGCGCCCCTTGCCGGACGCGGTAGCGATGCAACAGCGGCTTTGCGCTGGACCGGGACTTGTAGGTGGGCGCTATTCGGGCGGGCCGTCGCGCTTTTCTGCCGCCTGTCCGCCCATGCTGTCCGCGCTTGACACGTAGGAGGCCACGGTGCGCCCGATGAACGCCTCGAGAGATCCTCGGTTGAGTTTCAATGGGTTGGCGTCGAGCTGGCGATGTCCGGCGCCATCGAGCACGATCCGCCAAAGGTCCGCCCCGCCGGGCGGTGCCGGCCAGAAGCTGAGCTGAGCCCGCGTCCCTCCGAAGCGGACCCGCTTTTCGCGCGGCGCTCCGGCAACGCGATTGCGCCGCTTCCAGAACGCCAGCGTGTCCTCGGCACCGAGAAGCCGCCCGCCAACGGAGAAACCGGCCATCTGCGGCACTTCGCCGCCTGCCCAGGGAATCACCGGATCCTTGGTCGCCTGCACAAGAAGCATGGCCGCCGGGGGCCCCGATTCGGCGCGCAGGGCCAGCGCTTCGGGCAGCGCCGCCACGACGGCCACGCTCAGCGCCGGCGGCTCGGGCAGTTCCAGCGCGAGGCGCATCGCGAACATGCCGCCGTTGGAGACCCCGATCATCGCCATCGGCATGGGGCCGGGTCCGAGCGCCGCGCGCTGACGAGCGATCAGCGTCTCGACAAAGTCCCGATCCGCGGGCCAGCCCGCCTCGAGCCGCTGCCGCCCATCCGCCCAATGGGGCACGGCTTGCGGAAAGGCGATGTCGTGGCCCTCGGAATGCATAGCCAAGGCGAGTCCCGAGCGACCCGCGAAGCTGACAGCCGATCCGTGTCCGCCGTGAAAGCCGAGAATCAGGGCACGGCGCGGCTCTGCCCGCACCGGATGTGCCGGAAGCACGACCTTTCTAGAGCCGTGCGGCGTGGCGACCGACAGCGTCTCGAGCTCGGGCCGGGCGCGTCTGTGCCTAAACCCGAGCCGCGCCATTCCGGCCCAGCCAGACCTCGAGCCCGCCTTCAGGGTTGTCCTCGTAGCGCCACTCTCCGTCCCCCGGTACCGCAACGCGCGGGCCGAAGACGTTCGCAGTCCCGGTGAACAGCCCGGCCGGCGTCGAGACGAGGTTGCGGATGCCCCAGTTATAGGCATTGCCGAACCCCGTCCGCGTGACCGGCATCCAGTTCTCGCCATCGGCGGTGCGCCAGAGGTCCGCTCCGCCCTCGGCAGCGATGATCGTTTCGGGGTCAAGCCGGTCCATCAGGCTCTGCACCATGCGCGGCGCCTGATCGTAGCGCGCCCAGCGCAGGGTGACCGACCAGTCGTAGCTGCCGCAATAGAGCCAGCCGTCATGCACACCCATCGCCCACATGTAGCCGTTGAAGAAATGCCCGAACCCCGCCTTCAGCCCCGAGAGCGGCGCGCGCCCGTCATCGTCACGATCGCCGACGATCACGTCGCAGGTATCGTCGGCATTGACACGCAGCACCTCCGCCGCCGCCGGACCGACGCCGTTCACCCGGTCATTGCCGCCGCCTTGGATGCCAGTGCCGACGTAGAGCGCGCCGTTGAACGCGGTCATGCAGGCGACCGCCTGGTTGAGCGGTCCGCGTCCGGCGCCCTTGTCCACCACTTGCCGCCATTTGTAGGGAAACGGACCCTGTGCGGGATCGGCGGGCGATCCATCGGTGGCCCAGATCTGCAGTCCTTCGAGGTTGAGCGTGCCTGCGTAAAGCGTGTCGTTCGCCACCGCGAGACTGAAGATGCCCAGATTGCCTGCGCCACCGAACCCGGGATCGTTGACCGGTTGCCAATCCCCCGCCTCGGGCGCGTCGGAGGCAAAGATCTGCGGCAGGCCGGTGGAGTTCTGCTGCCCGCCATCGGTGCCGCGCCGGGCGGTAGGCGCGAAATGCATACGTCCGCGAAACTCGATCAGGCTGCGCGTCACAGAGAAGGGCGGGTCGATGATCCCGTACTTGGTGACCGGCTCGAAGCTCTTGCCATCGCGCGAGCGCAGGATCAGCCCGCCCGGCGCACGGCCTGGCGCCCAGGCGGCGATATAGAGCGCGGGTTCGTCATCACCCGGCCCCTGATAGACCAGCATCGAGCGGTAGCCGATCTCACGCGGGACGGGCTTGCCGTCCGCACCTTCGACGAGCGGCGCACGGAAGACCATCTCCCAGCGTCCATCGGCGGGATCGAAGGCCCAGATCTGAGAGCGCCGGTCGAGCTGATAAAGCCCGTCCATCGTGTCCGGGCATTCCACCGGCCAGACCTGCAGCGGCATCGTCGCGTAGGAGGATTGCAGGCGCAGCATGCACATGTTGGACCGCGTCGTGCCGAGGTAGAGCTTGCCTTTGAACCACGCCATCGAATGCGCGTAATTGTTGTGCCCGTCGCCGAGCCCGCCGACGCCGACCCGCGTGAAATCGCGCTCGTGCAGTCCCTTTGTCGGGAACGGATCGGGGCGAGGCGCGGCGCTTTGTGCGGTCATTCGGCCTTCGTCTTTCCGCGTCGCTTGCGCAAGGGAACGGGAGCAATGACCGAGTTATAGAGGAACGCATCGCGCGGCAGCGTCACGAGGTAGTGCACGAACTCGGCAACCTGTCCGGGGGTGAGCATCGCGCGCGGCTTGAGCGCGGCGGTGCCTGACTGGTCCCAGATATTGGTATCGACCGCATCGGGCAGCACCGTCTGCACCCGAACGCCGTCGCGCTGCACCTCTTCGGCGAGGCTTTCGGAAAGCCCGAGAATCCCGAATTTAGAACTCGCATAAGGCCCGTCGAAAGCGCGTCCCTGCTTGCCGGTGACGGAGGAGATGTTGACGATATCGCCTTCCTTCTGCGCCAGCATCGGCTTCAGAACCGCGCGGTTCGACAGGAAAGTGCCGGTGAGGTTCACGTCGATGACCTTCCGCCATTCCTCGAAGGTCGTGTCGGCGACGGGCTTCAGCGTTCCCCCGACGCGCAGGATGCCAGCGGAGGCGACGAGGATGTCGATCCGTCCATCAAGGGCCATCGCGGTGTCGGCCATCCGCGCCATGTCGTCTTCCGAGGTGATGTCGGCGGCGCAGACCGTGGCCGCCGCGCCGATCTCTTCGGCGACGGGCGCGAGCGCCTCTGCGCTGAGGTCCACCAGAACGACGCGCGCGCCCTCCTCCGCGAATTTCAGCGCCGTGGCGCGGCCGATGCCGCCCGCGGCTCCGGTCACGATGGCTGTCTTGCCGCTGAGGCTGTCACTCATTGCGGGATCTCCTCGGTCATCAGGTCTGGGCTGCGCGGGCGCGCGGCATCGGCAGAAGGTGCGGGTCGGGCAGGGCCATCTCGAGACCGAGCTCGATGAGCCCGACGAGCGCGACGGCGAAACTCTCGGGCGACATCGTGCCGCCGAACGGTCCGGCGAGGGCCGTGCCCTCGATGAGGGGCGTCTCGACCGTGCCCGGAAAGATCGTGCGGACGACGATGCCCTCATCCTCGAGTTCGCGCGCCATCTCGCGGCCGAGCGCGGCAAGCGCGAATTTCGTCGCGCAATAGGCCGGGGCGAGCGCCTGGCCCTTCATCCCGTGCGGTGTGATGGAAGACCCGATATGCACGATGTCACCGAAGCCCGCCTCGCGCATCAGCGGCAGCACGGCATGATCGGCAAGAACAACTCCGTGCAGGTTGACGTCGATGGATTTCTGCCATTCGGCAAGGCTCAGATCATGCGTGCGAGGCGGCAGGCTGTCCGCGCTTTCACGCCCGTAGACGGCGGAGGCAACCAGCAGATCGACTTGACCGATCTCGCGCATGAGCGCCGCAATGCCGTCCATGTCGCCGGCTTTCGATACGTCAGCTGCCTGCGTGACATGGCCGAGCCCTGGCCCGGCGCCATCGAGCGCTTGGGCCAGCGCCGCAAGGCGGTCCTGCGCGCGCCCCACACCGACAACCTGCCAGCCGCGCCGCGCAAGCTCCAGCGCCACGGCCCAGCCGATCCCGCTTGTCGCGCCGGTGACGAGGGCGATCTGCCTATCGGTCATTGCGAACGCCTCCGCCGCAGGGCCGCGCGCAGGATGGGTCGCTGATGCGCCCGCGCACGGGTTCGCCGCTCTGCAGCCGCGCCGGGACGCTCGACCCCGGCGATGAAGGCACGCAAGGCCAGCGCGAAGAGGCGCGGTTTGACGATGGGGAAGAAATGCCCCGCACCGGGCACGACGATGCGGCGCGCGCCGGGCACAAGCTCCATCAGCGCCTCCGAGGTCGGCAGGCAATGGCTTTGTGCGCCGTAGACCAGCAGGAGCGGCATCTCGAGGGCAGCGAGCTTTTCGGGCGCGAGCGGCGCCTCGTCATCCATCTCTTGCCGCGCGCTGGTCCTCTCGAGCAAGCCCCGCCACTTTTCCGCACCCCGCGCGCCCATCTGCCGCGAGCGCAGGTTGATCCCGGCGCGTTTGCGAGGCCGGCCCGCCGCCCGGCCCTCCACGCGCGCCGAGACGCCGCCGGTCGCCAATGCCGCCTGTCCGCGCGCACCAAGATCCGACAACAGGCGAAAGTCGATCTCCGAATCGTCGGGCGGGAAGGTCTCGACCCCCTGTTCTTCGAGCTGTTTGCGCCAGACCGGCCAATGCGCCCAGTCGCAAAGCCGCATAGGTGGCTGGAGCGTCCCGACCTGAGTGTCCGCGACCGTCAGGCTCGCCACGCGATCGGGCGCCATCATCGCGACGACAAGCGCCACCCGCGCGCCGTGACTGTGCCCCACAAGATGCACCCGGCTCAGCCCGGTCTCGTCCATCAGCGCCAGCACATCCCGCGCGAGCGCCTCGAGCCCGTAGCCCGTCTCCGGCATGGAGCTGCCGCCGTGGCCGCGCAGATCGGGCAGCAGCATCGGCATCTCGCGGCCGAGATGCCGCACCGCACCGAGATACCAGAAGGCAAGGTTCGCGCCGAGGCCGTGGATAAGCACCACTGGCGTCTGCCCGTCCTCGAGAGGCGGGCCGACAAGCTGGTAGTTCAGCGTGACATCGGGGCGGACCAGTTCCGGCATGGCATCCCCCGCGTCAGTCCATGTAGCCGAGCTTTTTCATCTGTCTCAGGAGCGCCTCGCGCTCTTCCTTCGTGGGTTCGGGACGATCTGCGTCGCTCGTGGCGGCGGCGCTTTTGGTCGTTCCTGCCTTGGTCGCCGTGATGCCCGGCACCAGCGCCTCGACCGGCACCCGGCCTTCGAGGTTCTTGGGCACGGGCAGGCCGAGCAGGGTCAGCATCAGCGGCGTGATGTCGAGAAGGTTCAGCGCATCGACCTGCTCGTCCTGCCGGAATGCGGGGCCGTGACCGATGAAGATGCCCTCGGGCCGGTGCGTGCCATCCGCGAGATCGCGCGGCTTAACCGCCTCGTCCGAAGAGATGATCGACACGAACCCACCATCGCGCAGCTTGAGCGTGATGTCCGGGCACGGCTCCACGAAGGGGCGGCCACGCATCTTGTTCATGTCGAGCCCGGCGAGCACGGGCTTGCCGTCCTTGTCGGTCCAGGCCAAAAGCTCCTCGCGCAGCTTCAGCGCGACATCCATGTACTGATCCTCGGTCACGCCGGTGCCATCGCCGGGATCGGGCTTGATGAAGATCGCATTCGAGGACGGTGTGGGACAGAAGGCGCGCGTGCGCTTCCAGTCGATCATCGCCTGATGATCCTTGAGCTTGTCGGCGGCGAGCTTCGCCTCGCCCTCGCCATAGCCGCCATCGCGCCAGTGCAGGTAGCCCTTATCCGCGAGCCACTGGTTGATATAGACGATCTCGTCCGTCGGCCCGAACCCGTGATCCGAGGTAATGATCACGTTCACGTCCTCGCCCGCCGCCTCGACCATGCGGCGGATATTCTCGTCCATCCGCGCGTAGAAATCTGTGACGAGCCGCGTGATCTTGTCGGTCTCTTCGCCGGGCTCGCCCGAATAGACGTTCGGGTCCATGTAGCGGTAGAAGAGGTGCTGCACTTTATCCGGCCCGTCGAGCACGATCGCGGCAAGCTCGGTCGGATCTTCCTTGAGCAGGCGGCACATGACGTCCGTCCAGGCCTTGTCGCGGACGTTCTGCAGCTCGATCCATTCTTCATGCTCGTCGGGGGCGAGGCCCTGCACGACCTTCTTCTCCTCGCCGATATCCATGCCGAGGTCGCGATAGTCGAAATCGTCCGACGCCTTCAGCTCTTCGAAGAAGGCTGGCGGATGGATGCCGCCGCGAAGGTGCTTCCAGGGCACGAAACCCGACGCGATATAGCCGTCGATCTGCGGCGCGGGATAATAGCCGAAGAAATTGAGCGCGGTTGCCCGCTTGCCGCCGCGATTGGCCATCGAGAAGACAGACTCGGCGCGGTTGTCCCTGCCGTCATTGATCTTGAGGAAGACGTTGCCGTCCTCGAGGAAGGCCGGGCGAAGGAAGTCGTAGATCCCGTGCGTTTCAGGGCTGACGCCCGTGGTCATGGACGTCCAGGCCGGCGGCGTAAGCGGGTTCCGCGTCGACATCAGGTGCGCCACGGTCCCGTTCCGGATCAGGCTCGTGAGGAAGGGTAGAACACCCTGCTCGGACAATGGCTTGAGAAGGGTGAAGGTGGCCCCGTCAAGGCCGATCATCAGGACGCGCTGAGACACGGGGGATCGCTCCGGGCTGGAAATTCAAAACATGAAATACTGCAATTGCACAATTAATCGGGTAGCAGAGGCCTACTGCCCTCGCAAGGCAAACCACCGCTTGCACAGTAAGGTGTCGCACTATAGCCCGAACGTGCCTCAGGAATGGAAGACCCGATGTCGGACAAGCCGTCAAAGGACGCCGATCGCGACGTGACCGCCGAATTTTCCGATGTGCTGCGCGCACAGAAGGAAAAGCAGGAACGGCTGCGTCACGTGCAGGAATTCGTGACGACGCCGACCTTCCTGGATTTCGCGCAGATGTCGGTCGAGGTTTCGGACGATCCCGAGCAGCTCGAGGCGCGGCGCCGCGACATCACCTACCGGATAGAGATCCTGCGCTCCGTTCTCGGCTTGCTCGAGGATGAGCTCGAGGCGATGGATCGCGTCTCATCCGTGCAGGAACGCGACAAGGCCTGAGCTTCGAGCAATCCCGCCGTTGCATCTTCGGGCAGGCTGGGTCTTAGTCTTGGTGGAGAACCCTGCGCCATCCGAAGCGACGAGGTCGATGCCCGAACCCCTGTTCATAATCGCGCCGCCGCGGTCCTACACCTCGCTGATCGGCGGGATGATCGGTCAGCATCCGCAGATCTACGGTCTGCCGGAGCTGAACCTGGCCCATACCGAAACTCTGGGCGGCGTGATGGCCACGCTGAAAGGTCCGATCGCACCCTTGATCGCCGGAATCCTCAGGCTTCTGGCCGAACTGCACGAGGGCGAGCAGACCGAAGACGCCGTGGTGCGCGCCCGCGCCTGGATGATGAAGCGCGCCCATTGGACCGTCGACCGTGTCTTCCAGCACATCCAGGAGCAGGTCGGCGACCGCATCCTTCTGGAGAAAAGCCCGATGACGGTGATGAACGTGGAGCACATGCGCCGCCGTCACCGCATCTTTCCGCGCGCGAGTTACCTGCACCTTACACGGCATCCGGTAACCACCGGCACCTCGCTCATGTCCCTCCGCGAGACAATGTTCGCTGGTGGCGCGGTCGGCGGCGGCGAGGCGGCACCCGGCCGGCCCGCGCGAGATCCCGAGAACCAGTGGCGAGCCTGTCACGAGAATATCGAAGCCTTCACCGCCGAACTCGAACCGGGCCAATGCCTGCGCGTGAAGGCGGAACTGCTGCTGAGCGATCCCGAAGGCTACCTCGCGCAGATCTGCGACTGGCTCGGCATCGATAGCAGCCCCGAGGCCATCGAGGCGATGATGCACCCGGAGACCTCGCCCTTCGCCTGCCTCGGCCCGCCCTCGGCGAAGTTCGGCAACGATCCGAACTACCTCAAGAATCCCGCGCTCGACCGTGAGCGGATCAAGAAGGTCAAGGCACCGCCGCTCGACACGCCGATCACCTGGCGCAGCGACGGGTCTCATTTCGCGCCTGCGACGATGAAGCTCGCGCGGCAATTCGGCTACGGATGAGCGATATGGCGAAAGATCATCTCAAGGCTCCGGAGGTCCTGGCCAAGAACGGACTTGGTCATCCGTCGAGCGCCGTCGCGCAAGCCTTCGCCCTGTTCGATGGCGCGGTTTATCTCGGCGCATCTGCTCCACGCGCGAGCACGGCCGAAGACGCCGCGCGGATCTTCCGACACTTGCCGGACGGCGCCTCTTGGACGCCCTGCTATACCGCAGCGCCACGCCGGCTCGACGCGGCAGCAGAGGCGCGCCTTGCCGCGCGCCGCCCGCTGGCAGACGCCACCGGCGCTCCAGAGACATTGGCCGAAGCTTTCGGCATCACGTGCTTTGCCCCGTTCGAGGGCAAAGGCGACGGCCTAACGCGGCTTTATGCAGGGACGGCGTCGCTGTTTGGTCCGGGGCTCTTGCGATCCGGGCCAGGAGGCGCTTTCGAGGACATTTCCGCGCCGCCCTTTGCTGAAGGCGACATCGCGACGGGCGCGCTTCAGTCTTTTCAAGGCCGTCTCTACGCCGCGCCTCGGGGAGAGATCACCGCCGAGATCGACGAGGCGGCTGCGCCGCGTACGGCGCGTCTTTACGCATCAGACGATCCAGCCGATCCCGAGAGTTGGCAGCAAGCCTCGCGCCCCGGTTTCGGCACCGACCTGCCCGGCGAGATCGTCGCGCTCTGCGCAACGCACGGGCATCTCTATGCTGCGACGGCCTGCGCGCGGAAAGGCTTCGCGCTCTGGCGCACGGAAGGCGGCGAGAGCCTGCCGCATAACTGGACGCAAGTGCTCGAGGCCGGCGCATTCCGGTTCGCGCAGAACATGATGGCAGCCTCGCTCTGCGCCTTCGGAGACCATCTTTATATCGGCACCGGCATTCCGGGACTGGGCGCGGCGCGCACTATCGACGTGGCCGAAGCCGCGCCGGAGCTTTTGCGGATCGCGGCGGATGGAACCTGGGACGTCGTGGTTGGCACGACGCGCATCTCGCCCGACGGCCTCAAGGTGCCGCTCTCAGCGCAAGGGCCGGGGTTCGACGATCCGTTCAACGCGGCGATCTCGGCTCTCGTTGAACATGACGGCGCGCTTTACGCTGGCACGCAGAACTGGGCCCCCTACGCGGCGATCCATGCGGGCGAGGGTGTGCCCTTGCAAGGCGGCTTCCAACTCTGGCGCAGCCTGGATGGCGAAAGCTGGGAACCCGTTCTCGACGAAGGCGCGGGCGAGGTCACGGAGACCGGGATCCGCGCGATGATATCGACCGAGGCGGGCCTCTGGATCGGGACCGAGCGGCACACGCCCCTCATGCGCCTCATCGACCGTATGGCGGGCGGCGCGCGCACGGAACTCGCCGCTGCCTCAACAGGCTTCTCTGTCCTGAAACTGGCTTAACTGTAGCCCACGGCCCGCGCCGCTTTCGGCAAGGCGACCGGTGGCGCGGGTTGCGTCTCCACGATCTCGGCGAAGGGCTGTATGTCGCTCGGCGCATGCGCCCCGTATGGGCCCGGACCCGCAAAGGGCGAGGCTTCGGGCCTCGCCATAGCCGCGCAGGCCGCCGCGTCGGTCGTCAGTCCCAAAGCGCGGGCAAGCCTGCCCATCTCGGTCTCGGGCGCCGCGGCGACATCCTCGATCCGCACCGCGTGGCGCGGCGCATCCGGCAGAAGTTCGGCCAATGCCGCGGTTGCCTCTTCGGCCATCGACCAGAGCTTGACCGGATCGGGGCTCTTCTTCTGACCTTCGATCGCGCCGCCGCTTGCCCCGAGCAGGGTCGCCACCGCCCCGTCACCGCGCGACATGATGAGTTCGCGATAGCTGGCGGGATGCTTGCGCACTGTCACGATCTCCGCATCCGGGTAGAAGGCGGCGATCCGGGCGCGCGACTGCGTGTCGAAAAGTCCAGCGCCCAGCGGGATCACCGCGCGGCGCGGCGCGAGCCGGTCCCGGAAGAAGTCAGCGGCCATCGAGGTCGGCCAGAAGAGCCGCTCCATGAGCCAGCGGCGGGCCATCTCGACGGAGAGCATGCTCTGCTCGCCCCCAAGCAGAAGGCCGAGCGCGCGCAACAGACCGTGCAACTGAGCCGCGCGGAAGCCCGTCATCTCGAAGACCGCATCGTAAAGCGTGTCTTCCGTCTCGATATTGAGGAACGGAAGGTCGAAGGCTTCGGGGTTGCGGCCCAGCGCCGCGGCGATGGTGCCTATGGACGCGCCGGGCGCGCCGACGACAAGAATGGGTTTCGGCCGGCTCATCCCCATCACAATCCGTAGCGCTGGAAGAAGGCCACGATCCGCTGGGTCGCGTCGACTTCCTGGCTGACATTCCCGGCAAGCCGCGAGCCCGTCGGCGTGGAGCCCGGCCAGTTATGTCCGCCGCCTTCGACGACGTAGAATTCGAGGTCGACAGAACCCGCACAATCGAAGCTTTCCCGCACGACGCGCGTGCCGTCCTGCACCCGGTCGGCAAGAGCCTCCGTGCGGCCGCCGCCACAGCCATTGACCTGCGTCCAGAAGGATTCCGTCTGCGCCCGGGAAACCACGGACCCGCCGGCCCCGACCCCGAGGATCTTGATCGCCGCGACCTCGCCGCCGCCGAAGGGCATGAGCCGGTCATCGGTGCCATTGAAGAAAATCATTGGCTTGCGCGCGGTCGGACGGCATCTGTCGATCAGAGAGGTCGGCATATTCGCGACGACGACGCCGTAGGCGCGAAAGAGATCTGACGCCTCGCAGGCGAGCCGCTGCGTGAACATGCCCCCATTGGAAATGCCGGCCGCGAAGAGCCGCCCGGTATCGACACCGTAACGCGCGCGCACATCCGAGGCGACGGCGCGGACGAAGCCGACATCGTCGATATTCGAGGCCGTGGTCGGGCGGCCATCATTCCATTGCTTGTCGGCGGAATTGGGAAAAACCACGCCGAAACCATTCTGCTTGGCATATGCCGCGAACCGGGTTGTCGAGGCGATGCCCGCCCCCTCGCCCGCGCCGCCGTGGAACACGAGGACGACCGGCGCGCCTTGCCGCATCGTGGCGGGATCGACGTAATAGGTTCGTTGCACGCCCTGGTGAGTGAGGGCGATCTGCTGCAATCCGCTGGCCTGCGGCGCGGCCGGCCGGCGCTCGGCGCGGCGCTCCTCTATCCGGTCCTTGAACCGCTCTCGCAGCGCGTCGCGGATCGGCCTATCCGATTGCGCGAGCGCGGGCACGGCAAGGCTCGTCGCGACAAGGAGGAGGCTCAGGAAAGTCAGGACCGGACGTGGCATCTTTGCTCCAGGCTGCGATCTTCGAAGGGTTAGCAACGCCGCGCATGGCTGTCTATCGACGTTGCCGTCATGGGTACTGGCGAGCTCAACTGAGCCTATGGCAAGTGCCATGATCATGCGGTCCTTGGCGGCGAGACGGATAGAGACTGGCTCTCCTGACGGCGTGACGACTTCCGCCGCGTCGCGCGCCTCGGTTATCCGCGAGAGGACGAAGGAGCGCGGTCGGCCGGTCAATCCTTCACCGAGCATCTTGGCAACCGCTTCCTTGGCGCACCATCCCGACAGAAGCCGCGCGGCTGCTTCGGGCCCGGCGGGATCGATCACACCGAGACAGCCAAGCTCGTCGCTCGAGAACGCGCCCTCGGCCAAAAGATCGGCGGCGACGCCCTCTGCCGTTTCCATGTCGACGCCGATACGCGCGCCCGTCGGCCCCACTGCCGCCAGCGCCGCGCCGCCCGCATGGGATAGCGTGACCTCCGGCATCTCGCCCGGCACACCAAGCCAGTTGGGTCTTTCGGGCAGGATGTAGGGTCGCCCCTCGGCATCCGAGGCGATCTCGATATCGGCGGGCAGAAGCAATGCGCCATGCGCCGCGACGATCCAGGCGCGCGCCGCTTCCTTGAGCGCGATCCGTCCCATCAGCCAGTCGCGCCGCCGCTTTCCGGTGAGCGTCGCGAAATGGGCGCGTTCGGCATCAGAAAGGATCGTCGCCGCCAGAACCCGCGTCCAGATCCCGCCCGCATCGTCAAGAAACCCGCGCGGGAATGCCGGGACGGACCAGACGCGCACACCCTTCGGCGCAGAGGGGAAGAGCGCGGTCGCATCCTGACCGTACCACGCATCGCGCGGACGGTAGCGCGCCTCGTAGAAGCTGTGGGGCACATCGAAGAACCGGTCGCGCCAGCCCCTGACGGATAGAAGCCGCGTGCCGTCGGCGGCGATACAGTCGAAGTCGCCTTCGAGGAAGCGCGCGGCTTGCGGCTCATGGGTCGGCGCATCGTCCGCGTCGCGAAAGCCGAGCCGCCCGGACATGCGCGCGCCCGCGACCGCCTCACCCCGCGCATCGGGCAGGTCGATCCGCGCGATGCCGGAGGGAAAGGAGCTGAAATCCGTGCCCCATCCTTGCGCGATCCAGAAGGCCGTCACGTGGCCCACCTGGTCGAGCAGCGCGGGATTGATGAGCAGCCCTTCGGGAGCCTCGCCATTGGCGAAGAAGTCCTGCAACGGCATGTCCTTCAGGACGGCATCGAGCCCGCCCGCGTCCCATGCATCGAGCGTTGCGACACCTTGAAAGAGCGGCCCGTGGAACATGCCGGTCGTATAAAGCGCCTCGTCGGACCAAACCGGCGACTGCGGCGCGGCGAGCCCAGGCAACGGGGGCGGCAGGTCGTCCGCATCCATCGCCGCCTCGGCCTCGAACAGAAGCGCGCTTTCGCGAAGTAGCCGCACATGGACACGGGAGCCGCGCAGCTCAGCTTCGGTGGTCAGCGTTGCCGGGCCATCGTCGAAGGCCACCCAGTCGCGGGCGCGGACATTTTCAAGCCGTGTTGCAACCGTTCCCGTCAGGCAGGCGGCGGCTTCCAGCACCATCTCGAGGCTCACGGCGAGCGGTAGGACCGGCAGCGCCTGCAAGTCAGGATCGCTGTCCGAAACGTGGTCGGCATAGAAGGTATGATGAGCGATAAACGGGTCGCCGAGCGGGTCGAAATCGCTCTCGGCGCGCAGATGCGTGTCGCTCATATCGACGCGGTGCAGCAGCGGTGGCTGCCAGTCGCCGGGCTCGGTCTCGGACCCGGTTGCGCGCCCACCCATCGCGGCCTCCGCAACGCTACCCGCCGTTTCGAGGAAGCGCTGCATCAGGCCGAAATGCCCCTGCATGAGACCGGCGGCCATTGCGGGATCGGCGCGCTCTGCGGTGGTTTCGGACGGGGGTTCTGAATGCGGGGCCGGAGCAGGATGGCCCCGCTGGACCGTATCTGCGCGTTGCTCGGACATTGGCGCGACCGTGCCGGCATCCCTAGCCAGCGCGGTTGCAAGCTCGGCGGCGACATCTTCGGGCAAACGGACAATTGCGAGCGTGTTGTCGATCCGCTGCGGGCGGCGCTTCGGCGGATCCGCCTCGAGATCCTCGCGCGCCAGATCGCGCCCGGCAAAGAGCCCGGCAATATCGATCTCGCGTCCCGCGCAGAAGATCCGCCCCAACGCCTGCAAGAGATGTCCGAGTCCGCCGCGCCGCCGCGAGTCGAGCGCGATCGCCGTCGTATCGCGCCCCTTGAGCGTGTCCTCGACAAAGCCGGTGAGGTTGGAGGACGGCCCGATCTCGACGAAAAGACGCACGCCATCCTCGTAAAGCCGCTCGACCGTTTCGGTGAACCGCACCCGCGCCGCCCATTGATGTGCCGCGAGCGCACGCAGCGCATCGGGCTCTTCCGGCATCGGCGCGGCGCTCGCGCAGGAATAAACCGGCAGGGTTGGCGACGCGAAATCCATCGCGCGGTAGACAGTCTCGACCTTGTCGGCGACATCCTGAAACAGCGGCGTGTGGTAGGGTCGGTCGAAGGGCAGGAACGCGGTCATGCCGCCTTCGGGGCGCAGCTCTTCGGCAATGGCTTCCATCCGGGCGCGGCTGCCGAACAGCACCGCCTGGTGTTCGCAATTGTCGAGCGCGAGATGCACGTCGCGGTCCGCCTCGACGATCTCGAGGATCCGCGCGCGAGGCACGCCGCCCACCGTCAGAAGCGCGCCCGAGCCGACGCCGCCCGATGCCTCGATCTCTTGGTAAAGCCCGTTCAGCGCACGAATGCGCGTCGCGAAAGCGGCGCGATCCTCGGCCGTCTCCGTCTTTCCGAAGACGCCTGCAGCCGCGAGCGCCGAGTTCTCTCCCGAAGAATGGCCGAGGACCAGATCGGGCGTAAGGCCCACCCGTCCCATCACGGCCATAAGCGCCTGCGCGGCGATGAACATCGACTCCGAGCCAAATTCGAGACCGAAAAGCTTGTCCGCGAGGAGCTGCGAGAGCTCGGGCGAAAGGGTCGTCGGCGGCGGGAAAACGGACGCAGACGGCGGTGTCTCGCGCGATGGAAACAGCCCATCCCAGAAATCGAACCATGCGCGCGCCTCGGGGAAGGCGGTGAGCACCTCGCCGAGCATGCCCTGGTATTGCGCGCCTTCGCCGGGAAAGACGAAGACCATCTTGCCCCCGACCGGCGTGTCGGACGCGATGATGCCCGACTTGATGCGGAAACTCGTCTTGCCAGCCTCCAGCCGCTCGGCCGCTTTGACGAGCTTTTCCTCGAGGTCGGTCCGGCTCTCGGCCACGATGGCGAGGCGGTTGTCACCGGACCCCACCGTCTCGGCAGCGAAACGCGCGATCTCCGCAAGCGAGGCATCATCCCGCACCGCGATCCGCTGGCCGAGATGGCGCGCGCCGGTGGCAAGCTCTGGCGCGGAGGCAGCGGCGAGCACCACAAGCTCTTCCGCCCAGTTGGCGGGCGTTGCGCCGTGGCGGCGCGCCGGATCGTCAGCCTCCGTCCGCGCCTCTTCCAGAACCGCGTGCGAATTGACACCTCCGAAGCCGAACGCGTTTACCGCTGCCCGGCGCGGGACATCGGGCGCGCTGATCCAGGGCCGCGTCTCGGTGTTGACGTAGATCGGCGTCTCCTCGATCCCGATCCCGCCCCGCACCTTGTCGCAGAGCGTCGGCGGCAGCGTCTTGTGATAGAGCGCGAGCGCAGACTTGATGAGCCCCGCGGCACCGGCCGCCGGGATGCAATGCCCGATCATAGATTTCACCGACCCGATCGCCGTCGTCGGCAAGCCCGAGGCAGAGCGCCCTCCGAAAACATGGCTCAGCGCGCCGATCTCGGTGCGATCACCAAGCGGAATGCCCGTGCCGTGCGCCTCGATGAGGCCCGGCGGCGTCTCGGCTGTGCCCGCATCCGCGATTGCCCGCTCGATCGCGAGGCGCTCGCCTTCAAGCCGCGGCGCCAGAAGGCCCGAGCCCTTGCCGTCGCTCGACTGGCCCGCGCCCTTGAGGATCGCGTAGATCCTGTCACCCGCCGCTTCCGCATCTTCGCGCCGCTTGAGCGCCAGAAGTCCCAGCCCCTCGCCGAGAAGCGTGCCGTCGCCGCCTTCGGAGAACGGGCGCACATGTCCCTTGCCCGAAAGCGCGCCGAGCTGGTTGAACACCATGTAGACCTCGGCCGGGATCGAGGCGTTCACCCCGCCCGCGAGCATCATGTCAGACCGGCCCGCGCGCAGCTCGAGCATCGCGGAATTGACCGCGAGGATCGACGAGGAGCAAGCGGCGTCGAGAATGTAGTTCGGCCCGTTGAGGTTGAGCCGGTTGGCGATCCGGCCCGACATCACGTTCGGCACGAGGCCCGGCGCGATATCGGCGTTGAAGGGCGGCAGGCGCTTGGCCATTTCCTCCCGCACGCGGTCGAGCGTCGCGGGATCGGCCCAAGGCATGAGCTGCGCGAGGATCTCCCGCGTCTGGTCAAGGACGACGCCGTGCTGCACCACCGCCGCGTTGCCGCGATGCAGGTAGGTCGAATGGCCGATGATGACGCCGGTGCGCTCGGAATTGATCTCGGCCTGCCGCGCATCGGCGAGAGCGGCCTGCGCCACCCGGAGGGCGACGAACTGGTCCGGCTCGCTGCCGTCGACCGAGGACGGCATCACGCCGAGATCGACGGGATCGGCAGCGAAATTCTCACCAAGATAGCCGCCGCGCGCAGTTGGAATGTGGGTCGGGCCTTCGGCGCTCAGATAGCGCTCGGCTTCCCATTCGGGGGGCGGTTCTCCGACGAAATCCAGCTT
Organism: Roseivivax halotolerans; assembly: GCF_900115815.1. GTDB lineage: Bacteria > Pseudomonadota > Alphaproteobacteria > Rhodobacterales > Rhodobacteraceae > Roseivivax > Roseivivax halotolerans. Next base: position 394,267 of record NZ_FOXV01000002.1, read on the forward strand.
GGCGCAGATATTGGCCCAGAAGCGATGGATATCGCCCGCGCCCGGAAACATGCCGGCCATACCGACAATGGCGATATCGCCCTGCCCTGTCCCTGCCCGGCTCATTCCGCTGCCTCGGCGCGCGGCGCACCGGTCACGTCGGACAGGATCTCGCCCTTGAAGCCCGCGAAGCGTGCAAGCCCCGCATCGGATGTGCACTCAAAGGCTTCGCAGACGAATACCGGCCGGTCGTCCGCATCGACAACGACAGCGTCGAACAGGACCTGCGGCGCGGCGACATCAGTCCGCATCTTGAGAACCATGCGCGCGGGCTCTCCGCCGCTGAGCGGCACGAGCCGGCCGATGGCATTCGGCAGCGCAGGCGCGTCGCGCGTCACGACAGACCAGACCCAGGCAAGCTGCGCCACGGCATCGAGGAGGCCCGGATCGACCGTCCAACCCGGGCCCGCACCGAAGGCATCGGCCGGGCTTGGCGCGATGCGGGCGGAGACGCCACTTTCATCGAGGCCGGTGAGGTCTTTCACGCGCTGGTATTCCGAGCCGTGGAACAGCATGTCGCGATAGGCCGCGCGGGCAGAGACCGGCGAGGCAGCAGGCCGCGTCATCAACACCTCGAGCGCCAAATCCTCGATCCCGTCGAGCATTGCCGCGTCGGTCTTGGGACGCAGAAGCGCCGAGGCGCGGTAATGACCGCGATGGGGCGGCTCGGCCGCTTTCAGATCGACGCGGGCGGAAAAACCTGTCGGATCGCCATGTTCCGCCGAATTGCCCACGACCAGAAGATCGCGCCTGCCGTCGTCGTCGAGCCGGAGCCCGTTCAGCGCGCGCAGATCCGAAAGGCCCGCAACGCGCCAATCGGGCCAGATCGCGGCGGCGGCTTCGGCGCAGATCTCGGCGGCGCAAGCCAGAGGCAGGACCGCCGTGCCGCCAATCCGATGTGCATCGAGCCAGGGATCGGATGCGACGCTCAAATGCCGCGCGATGGCGGTGCCGCCCTTGGGCGCGGGCACTGGCGTCGGGTCCGGCAGAAGCGGGAAGGCGGAAGGGGCGACCGGCGCCGCAGCCACCGGCTCGCCGCCCGCGCGGTCGCTTTCGTGTTTCTCCCAGGGGCCCGCCCCGAGCGTGACTTCGGCGACGCCATCCGGCGCGCGCAGGATCTCGTCGAAGAAGGCCTCCGCGCCGCCGGAGGCCGGCACGAGCGTCACGCCCTGAGCCTCGAATTTCGCGCGCACCGCGTCCGAAACCATGCCCGCGCCGAACTTCGTCGCGTCCCACGGCCCCCAGTTGATCGCGACGGCACGGCTGTTCGCCCAGCGATGATCGAGCGCGCAGGCGATGCGGTTCAACACTTCATTCGCGGTGGCATAATCGGTCTGGCCCGAATTGCCGTAGCGCCCCGCGACCGACGCAAAGAGCGCGAAGAAAGCCGGTGGCGCGGCATCGAGCCCCGCTGCAAGCGCCAGCGCGCCCATGACCTTGGTCTCGACCACGCGGTCCCAGCTCTCGGGCGTTTTGTCCTGGATCAGCTTGTCCTCGATCACGCCCGCGCCGTGAATGACGCCGTGAACCGGGCCGATATCGCTCAGCAAGGCGCGTACGGCGTCAGGATCGGCCATGTCGCAGGCGCGATAGCTGACCTCGGCTGCGCCGAGCGCGGCAAGATCGGCCAGGTTCGCGCGGATCTCGCGATCCCGCTGGATCGCGCCGAGGCGACGTTCGATGAGGACGGGCGTGACCGCCTCGCCCTGCGCCTTCGCCTCGGCGGCGAGATGCTTGCGCAGAGCACCGGCATCGCGGATCGCCGCAAGGTCGGCAGGCTCATCGCCCGGCAGATCGGAGCGGCCCACCAGCACGAGCCGCGCACCGGCGCGGGCGAAAGGACGGAGAATTTCTGCGGTGATGCCGCGCGCACCGCCGGTCGCGAGGATCAGCGCGCCTTGAGGCAGATCGCGCGGTGCAAGCTCCGTGACTTCGCGCGCCACGCTGCGGAAGATGGTGCGCGTGCCGCCCGGATAGCCGACCTCGATCCGGCCCTCATGCGCGGAGAGCTCGGCGAAGAGGATGTCCGCCATCTTGTCGGCATCGAGCCCGGGATCGAGATCGACCGCGCGGGTCCGGGCCTCGGGCCATTCCTCGCGCAGTGATTTCGCAAGGCCCGTAGACCCACCCGCAAGCGTCAGGCCGGCCGTGCCGTCGCGCCCGAACATGCCGCTAAGCGCGGAGGCGAAAAGAACGCGGCCGGTCTTGAGGCTGTCCGCATGATCGCGGGCGAGCGCATAGGCGCTCTTCTCCGACGCGGCCAGGGCCGCACGCCACGCCTCGAGCCCGGCATCGAGCGGAACGGGAATCGCGTCGAGCGCTGCAAGATGCACGAGACCTGCGAGCGGCGTGCCGGTTTGCGCGGGCACTTCCGCTGGCACGATCTCGGGCGTGCCGCCAGCCGCGGCGATGCGCTCTGCAAGACGCTTCGCCACGCCACGGCTGTCTTCGGTCAGAAGATAGGTGCCTTTCCGCAGAGGCCCTGTGACGGGGCCCGGCTGGGCCTCCGCCTCGAAAACGAACCGGGGCGGTCGGGCCATGTCGACATGGTCCGCATTCTCCGCCCCGGCAGGATCAAAAGGGACCGGCGCCCCTTCTTTTTCAAGATGCGTCGCCAGCGTCTCGACGATCGCGCCGAGGGTCTTTTGCGCGTTCAGCGTCTCGCCGATCGGCGCGGCAGCTTTCGCCTGCCCCTCCGGCAGTGCCTTGACCAGCGCGCCGACGATCTCGAGCCGTTTGATCGAGTCGATGCCGAGGTCGGCTTCGATGCCCTGATCGAGGCCCAGCATGTCGGAGGGATAGCCCGTCCGGTCCTCCACGATCTCGAGCAGGAGGGCGGTCATGCCGGCCTTGTCGAGCCCGGCGGACGACGCGGCGGGAGCGGCGGCAGGCTGCGGCGCCGGGGCGGGCGCATCCGCTTTGGGCGCTGCCGCGGCGGCCTGAGGTTCGGGCTGCGCGGCCGGAGCGGGCGCAGGCGCGACCGGCGCCGGTGCAGCAGCGTGCGCGGCAATCGCCGGACGCTGCATCGCCGGGCGCGATGTCGGCGCGAAACGCTGCACCGGACGCGCGCTGCGTGCCGCCGGAGCCTGTGCGCCAAGGCTCGCCAGCATCACGCGCTCCTGGGTTTCGAGGAAGCACGCCATCGTGGCCTGGAAGCCGGCCATGATCGTCTCGCTCGGGGTGTCATAGTAGGTTTCTGGATAGACCGCCTCGCTCCGAGACAGGTCCTGTGGGCTCTGGTCCATGCGGGTCTCCTTTCGCGGTCCAGGGGATACGACCTCCGTGATGGTGGCCGTGGCGGGTAGGTGTGCAGGACGCGACGGGTCGGTCGCGGGTTTCGCCCCGCGCGCCTCGATGTCCTCGAGCGTGAGAACGGGCAGCGGCGGGCTGCCTGCGGGGCGAGCGCCCGATCCGTTCAGCATCCAGATATTGCGGCCTGGCTCTTCGATGCGTTCGACCGGGCCCTTGAGCGCAATGCTCTGCGCCCCGCGTCCCGAGAAGAGCCGCGCGAGATCGAGCGTCGCGCCTTGCGACAGAAGCTGCCCGAGCGCGCCGAGGAAGCCTGCAAGACCGCCCTCTTCATCATCGACCGAAATCGCGAGCACGTCTTCGCCCTGAAGGCACTGTCGGACCATGCCCGCATGACTGCCCTTGGGCCCGAGGCTCAGGAAGACGCGCGCACCGTCGCGGTGCATCGCCTGCACTTCGCTCATGAATTCCACCGGGCGGGCAAGCTGGCGCGCGAGCGTGCGGCGCACGGCCTTTGCGTCGGCCTCGTAAGGCTCGGCCGTCGTGTTGGCGTAGACCGGGAAAGCCGGTGCCGCGACCGGCATCTTGTTGAGGAACCCGGCGAGACGCTTTTCCGCCGGGGCGACGATCGGCGAATGAAACGCCGCGCCGACCGGCAGGACCCGGAAGGAGAGTCCCTCGGTCTCTGCTTTCGCGCCCGCCGCTTCGATGGCGGCGCGGGTGCCCGAAAGGATGCTCTGTTCCGGTGCGTTGTGATTGGCGACACAGATGTCGTCCATTCCGGCGATCAACGCCTCGATCCGCTCGCGCGGGGCACGGACCGCCGCCATCGTGCCAAGGTCTGCCCCGTCCCCTGCCTCGACCATGAAGCGGCCGCGGGCGCGGGAGACGCGGAAAAGATCGTCCCGCGCGATTGCGCCGGCAGCGTGAAGCGCGACAAATTCACCGTAGCTGTGGCCCGCGGCCATATCGGGCGCGAGGCCGAGGTTGCGGAAGACGTCCCACAGACCGGCCTCGACCGCGCCGAGGGCGGGCTGCGCCATGTCGGTCCGGGTGAGCGTTTTGGCTGCCTCTTGGCGCGCCTCTGCGTCGTAGGCGGCCTCGGGCAGGATCGCGCGGCTCAACGGCTCGCCCAGTGCGGCATCGGCGGCGGCGAGGCTCGCGGCCATCTCGGGCAGCATCATCGCGAGATCGGCGAACATGTCGGGATATTGGCTGCCCTGCCCCGGGAAGATGAGCGCGAGCTTACCCCCGCTCCCAAGGCGCGGGCTGTCGCTCCAGCTTGCGCCGGCGGGTAGCGGGCCGCCATCTTCAAGCGCCTTGAGAAGCGCGACAAGCCGTGCGGACAGATCCGCCACGTCCGAGATCACGAGCGTCGTGGTCAGCCCTTTCTTCGGGGCGGCCTCCCAGAGGCTCAGCGCAAGATCGGCAAGCTCCGGCGTCCAGCCTTGTCCAAGCCGGTCAAGCTGGGTGCGGATCTGCGAGGCCACGGCCTTTGCGGACGCGCCGCGCCAGACCAACAGCTCATGCGGCCAGCGCGACCGCGCGGGCGGCATGAGCGCCGGGATCGCGCGCTTGGCGTCATGCTCCTCAAGCGTCACGTGGAAATTGGTGCCACCGAAGCCGAAGGCGGAAACACCCGCGCGACGCGGCTCCCCGTTATCGAGCCAAGGGCGCGGACGGTCCACGAGATAGAGCGGAAGACTCTCGTCGGTCAGCTTCGCATTGGGCGCACCCTGGCGGCCATGCGGCGGCAGCACCGAATGATGAAGCGAGAGCGAGGCCTTGATGAGCCCCGAGATCCCCGCCGCCGCCTTGGTGTGACCGATCTGCGTTTTCACCGATCCGATCGCGGCGGAACGCGGTGCGGCCCCGGCCTCGGTCAGCAGCCTCGTCACGGTCTCCATCTCGGCGGTGTCGCCGACGACGGTGCCGGTGCCATGCGCCTCGAACAGACCCACCGTTTCGGGACCATAGCCCGCCATTTCGTAGGCCCGGCGCAGGGCGCGGATCTGCCCGTCGGGATGCGGCGCGGTCATCGACTTGGCCTTCCCGTCCGACGAGCCGCCGACGCCCTTGATGACCGAATAGATGCGGTCGCCGTCACGCTCTGCATCAGCAAGCCGCTTCATCGCGATCATCGCAAGGCCTTCGGAGATAACGATCCCGTCCGCGTCAGCTTCGAAGGACGCGCAACGCCCGCGCGGGCTGAGTGCGCGTGTCTTGGAGAAGCACAGATAGCCGAACGGGCCCTGGACCGTGTCGATCCCGCCCGCCAGCACCATGTCCGACCGCCCCGTCTCAAGCTCGAGCACGCCCTGGTAGACCGCCGCGAGCGAGGAGGCGCAAGCCGCGTCGATCGTGTAATTCACCCCGCCGAAATCGAGCCGGTTCGCGGTGCGACCGGCCGCCACGTTCAGAAGGATTCCGGCGAAACTGTCTTCCGTCCATTCAGGCAGATAGGACGCGGCGTCCCCGTCGATCTTGCCGAGGAAGCGCGGCATCTCCGACCTGACGGCATATTGCGCGCCGACATCGCCTGCGCCGCCTGACGCTCCGAGGATAACGGACGTCTTGAGCCGCGGACCTTTGATCCCCGCCTCGCCCGTCAGCCCCGCATCGTCGAGGCAGCGCCGCGCCACCTCGAGCGTCATCAACTGCAACGGATCGAGCGCCTTCACCGCGCGCGGCGGAATGCCGTAGCGCATCGGATCGAAGGGCATGTCCTCGAGGAAGCCGCCCCATTTGGAATAGATCTTGTCGGGCGCGTTCTGGTCCGGGTCGAAGTAGATCCGCCAATCCCAGCGATGCGACGGGATCTCCGAGATCGCGGAACGCCCGTCGAGCAGGTTTTCCCAGTATTCGCGCAAGTTCCGCGCACCGGGCAGAAGCGCAGACATTCCGACAATGGCGATATCGGCCGGCTCGGGCGCCCGCACGTCTGCGGGAGTGACCTCTGGCTTCTCCGCCTGAGCCGCGATCTCGCGCAGAAGCGCGCCGCCGTCTTCGCAGATGCCTGTGTGCAAGCCGCGGATGTCGGTCAGCGCGTCGCGCAGCTGCGCGACCTGGCCGATCATGTACATGCCTTCCTGAAGCTGCCGCTCGACCGGCACGGTAAGAAGATCGTCCCCTTGCCGCTCGGTCGCCTTGGAGGCGATGCGCAGGCGGCCGAGCGTGAGGCTCTCCAGCTCTTCGCGCATATCCTCCGCACCCACGCCCTGCGCTTCGAGCGCGCGGCGCTTGGCGGCAAATTCCTGTGCGAAGGGGGTGAGCGCAGCGCGGCTCGCATGGCCTGCGCCGGTCTCCAGCGTCACGGTTTCGGTGCAGGTAAGAAGCGTGTTCTGGAACGTGTCCGCGATGGCCCCGTCCCGCACCGCTTCTTCGGTAAAGAGATACGCGGTGCCGACCAGCACGCCGACCTTGATGCCCTTCGCGGCGAGCGGCGCGGCGAAGGCCCCGACGATGGCCGCGGAGGCCGCATCGTGGATGCCGCCCGCGAAAAGAACAGAGATCTCGGAGGCGGTCTTGGCGTCGTCCACCTCTTCGAGAATCGTGCGGACCATGTTGTCCCAGAGAACCAGCGAGGACATCGGCCCCACATGGCCGCCGCATTCGCGCCCTTCGAAGACGAAGCGGCGCGCACCTTGGTCAAGGAACATCGACAACAGGCGCGGCGAGGGAACATGCAGGTATGAGGGGATGCCATCGGCCTCGAGCGCGACCGCCTGATCGGGGCGCCCGCCCGCAATGAGCGCGAAGGAAGGTCCATGCTTGAGCGCGACCTCCACCTGGTCCTTCACGAGCTGCGAGGGCGCAAAGCCCAGAAGGCCCACACCCCAGCTCTTGCCCTGAAGCCGCTCGGCCACATCCGCCAGAAGCTTGTCGGCCTGGGCCGGGCGCATCAGTGCCAGTGCCACCATCGGCAGCGCGCCACCTTCGGCCACCGACTGCGCGAAAGGCGCAACGTCGGAGACGCGTGTCATCGGCCCCTGGACGATCGGAAACTCGGTGCGGTGGTCCGCTGCGAGCGGCGTGCCAGCACCGAGAATGTCGGTATCCGCCGCGCGGGCGACCGCTTCGGCGGAAAGCTTTTCAAGCGCCGCGCAGAGACGTCCGACGCTGCCATAGCGCCGCGCAAGATCAGGGGCGAAGGCCGCCGCCTGCCCCATCGGCGCAAGATCGCCACCCGTGATATTCCAGCCGAACGCCCCGTCCGCGAGTGCGTTCTGCGCCTCGGCGACGGCTCCCGCGATATGCGCGCGAAGGCTTGCGGCGGCGTTCCTGCCCGGTGCTTCGATACCGCACCAGCGCAGGCCGCACTGACCTTCGATCAACACCGTCTCGCCACCGGTCATCCGCGCAAGGATCGGCGCGACACGGTCCGCGAGCGCGCTCTCGCGCAGCATCAAGCATTGATCGTCGAGAACCACGCCCGCGGCACCGCCCGCGCGCACCGCGCCTGCCGAATGCAGACCGATGCCACCGCGCACGAAAACCTGCGACAGCCCGGCAGCGCGGGCTTTCTGAAGAAGGATGAAGCTCGTCGCCTCGCCGACGCGACCGCCCGCTTCGTGGCCTTTGAGGATCACGCCATCCGCCGCAAACGGACCGGAAAGGCGGTCGTCCCACGTCGTTGCCTCGAGCATCACATGAATGCCCGCCACGCGCATGGCCTCGACTTGGGGCTTGGACGCGAAGGCGACCGAAGCCGGAAGAATGACCGTGCCGAGACCCGCCTCACGGTAGGTACCGACAAGTTCGGAGGCGAGCGCCGCATCGGCCACCTCCACGGCCCAGCCCGCCGGAGCCGTCTGCGACAGACGCGAAAGCCCCGCTTCGAGCGCGCCCTCCGGCAGCGGCAGCTCCGCGTTGAAGACGCCGATCCGCCCTGCCCGCTGCGCCGCGATGGCGAGCGAGGGGTCGCCCGTACCCGCGGGGGTCAGAACAAGGATACCGAAATCTTGGTCCATGTCGCGTCTCCGTCAGGGGCGTACGCAGCGCCCGTCCTTGAGCGTCAGGTCTTCTTCGTGATGCTGGGCGCGGCGTCGGCGATGGCCTCGGCCTCTGTTGTCTTCGTGGTCTCTGCGGTCTTTTCATCCGCTTCGAGCTTCTCGAGGCAGGCCTGAAGCTTCTCGATCCGCTCTTGCAGCTTGTCGCGCAGCTTTTCGGGATCGCGCCCCTGCGCGAGCGGCGTTCCGGCCTCGGCCGCAGCGCCGTCGCCCGCACGATTGGCCATCATGCGCCGCAGCAGCGGGCGTCCGCGAAGACCGCCGGCCGCTCCGGCGCCAGCGCCGCCTGCCGCGCCCGCGGCCAAGCCGCCGCCACGCGGTCCCGCCCCGCCATTCTGGGCGCGCGCGCGCAGACGTTCTCGCAACGCGCCACCGCCGGCTCCGGCACCCGCGCCGCCACCGCCAAGCCCTAGGCCGGCGCCCACACCGAGTGGACCGCCACCCCCAGCCTGTGCGCCACCGCCGCGCCGCTCAGCCAGGATCTGGCGCAGCCGCGCGCCGCGCTCACCGGTCGCTCCTCCCGCACCAGCGCCCGCGCCGCCGCCACCACGCCGCGCCCTGAGACGCTTCAATGCTTCGAGACGCTTGTCGTCTTCGGTATCAGCCATGACAGTCCCCTTCCCACTTCCACACCCGTGTTCTGCGCGCTTTGTGTCGTGGCGCAGTATTCCGTCAGATCAGACTTGCCTTCCTCGGCCGCGGGCCTTCGACATACGGCACCTCGAAGACCTTCTCGTGCATCACCGGCCCATGGCCGAAATATCCCTGTTCCCCAAAGGCTTCGCCATGATCGCCCATGATCATGAACCACGTGTTCGACGGTGCCTTGTCAAAGAGCGCACCGAGCAGCCCGTCGAGATATTCGACACAGCGGATCTGTTGCTGATGCAGCCCGCGCATCACGTCGTCCGAGAAGAATTCGTCAACGCTCATCGCGGATGCGCCACGACCGCCAGCATCGCCGCCCTGGGCCAGCGTCTTGGCGACGCCGTGCAGTCCCGAAATATGGGGCAGTGCCTCGTCCTTGAGCATGTAGGGGTAATGCGTCTCGCCGAGATTGAAGAAGTGGAAGCTGGGATGATCGCGGGAGAAGCTCACGTCCTCGATCATGCCCGCGAAATCATTGTGGTTGGACATCAGCTTGTAATCGTCGAACGCGTTCGAGATGACCGTCTGCGGGTTCAGGACCGGCATCGAGACCCGGCCCACGGTGCGATAGCCATACTGGCGCAACATGCCCGGCAGCGAGAGCTGCGGCAGGAACGTCTCGAAGGCGAGGTCTGGGATCTCGAGGCGATCGGACCACTTCGCGAAATCCTCCTTGTAGACCTCGGAGGCGTAGACATGGGCTGGCGACAGATGCGGCACGAGGCCCATCATGAAGGTGTAATGCGACGGCGCCGTCCACGAGGCGTAGGAGTAGCGCTTCTGGATATCGCCAAGCTTGCGCAGGTTCGGCGCATCGGCGGCCATGACCGAGTCATAGCGGCAGGAATCGTAGGTAATGAGGACCAGATTGCGCGGCATGTCGTGTCGGTGTCCTCTCAGCCGGCGGCGGCTTCACGGCGGGCGGCGAGACGTGCGCGGATCGCGCCGCGGCGGGCACCGCCATCCTCGCCCGGAGCGGGGAGTTTCTCTGCGATGGCCGCCTTGAGCGCGGCCGCATGCGACGCCGCATCCGCGGGCACCTCGGCCTCTGCGAGCGTTGTCAGCTCGGGATGTGTTTCCTGCAGCTTGGGCGAGTTCAGGATCGCGGCGCGATAGCATTCCGAGGCATCACCGGGACGCCCCATCGCGAGGTAGATATCGCCCATCGCCTTCTGCACGAAACCCGATCGGCGCGCCTTGGGGCCGAGTTTCATCAGCATGTCGAGGGCATCGCCGTGGCGGCCCGTCTGCGACCGCGCTTGCGCCGCACGGAGCGTGGCGCGCAGATTGTTCGGCTTGATCGCGATGGCGCGTTCAAAGCTGCGGACGGCTTGCGCTGGCTCGTCGAGCGCGGCCTGCACTTGGCCCAGCGCCTGATGCACCGGCGCACGGTCCGGCGCGAGGCTTGCCGCCTTGTCGAGCGCCTCTCGCGCCGCATCCATCTCGCCCTGACGCATGAGGATGCGGCCAAGCTGGTAATGCGGCATCCAGAGATCTGGCTTGATGTCCGAGACGCGGGTCAATTCACGCACGGCCTCGTCCGTCGCACCCGATTGCGCGAGGGCGCTCGCGAGAGACATCCGCAGCCGCACATCCTGTGGATTGTGCAAAACGCCTTCGCGCAGCGCCTCGAGTGCCTCGGAAGACTTGCCCGCCTCTTTCAACATGCGCGCCAGGCGCAGATACGCGGCGCTTGCCGACGGATCGAGCGCGATCGCGGTCTCCAGCTCCGTCATGGCTTCCTCGCTCTCGCCCATCTTGCCGAGCATTCCGGCACTCAGGATCTGGGCGGGGACGAGATCGGGCTTCAGCGCTTGCGCTTCCTGGAAGTGCTCCAGCGCGCGGTGCGGATCGTTCAGCTTGGCAAAGACCCGCCCAAGCCCGAGATGCGCGATTGCAAGGTCTGGTTGTGCTTCCAAAAGATCTGTAAAGATCTCTTGAGACGTATCCAGATCGCCGTCCTTCAGGGCGGCCATCCCGTCTTTGACGCGCTGACGCAAGAGTGCCTGGCTCTCACGGGCAAATTGGCGGTCGGACATCTCAGATCCCCCTGAAATATTCTTGGCGGCGCGAAATGCGTGCGCCTTGGCAGGCTTGGTGGCAGCGTCTCAAAAACACCCCCGGTATAAGGATTGGCAGAGATCACGTCTACATGAACCTCCGCTAAGTCACGCTTGACTTTTCAGAATCACCTTTATTCCGCCACTGGCTATATAATTGAAAGTTAACTATCTTTTTGCAAACGCATTATTGCGCGAAGGCGAATTTGCGGCGAAGTAGCGCGTCAGAAATGCTGCGCTGCGGCTAAAAAGTTGAGCATCAGTGACAGATTTACAACGACATATCGGCGCATGGCCGCCGCAGAGACCGCGGCAGCGCGAATCGGTATTTGTAAATTCTCGAATCGATTCGACCGAGCTGCGCGATCCGGCTGTCAGGTGACCTTGGAGCGCTTCGCATAAGCGGGGTCGCGCCACATGTCTTCCCCGATGACACGTGTCAGCACGGAAACCGCCGCGTCGATATCCGCCGTGTCGAGAAAGAGCGGCGTCAGCCCGAAGCGCATGATGTCCGGCGCCCGGAAATCGCCGATGACGCCGTGTGCAATCAGTGCTTGCATTGCCTCGTAGCCGTGTTCGAACCGGAACGAGACCTGGCTGCCGCGCATCGCGGGATCGCGGGGGCTCGCCAGAGCGAGGTCCGGGCACGCCGCTTCGACACCGGCGATGAACCGCTCGGACAATTCGATGGAGGCTGCGCGCACATCCTCCATCGCGACCCCGTCCCAGAGGTCGAGCGCGGCATCGAGCGCGGCCATCTGCAGAACCGGCGGCGTGCCGACGCGCATGCGCTCGATCCCTTGCGCGGGCCGGTAAGCGGGCTCGAAGGCGAACGGCGCGTCATGGCCGAGCCAGCCCTGCAGGGCCGGCATCACCGTATCGGCGAGATCGGGTCGCACGTAGATGAAAGCCGGGGCACCGGGCCCGCCATTGAGATACTTGTAGGTGCAACCGACCGCGAACTCGGCACCGGCGGCTGTCAGGTCGATCGGAAGCGCACCGGCGGAATGCGCCAGATCCCAGATCGCCACCGCGCCTGCATCCTGTGCCGCGCGCGTCAACGCGGCCATGTCGTGACGCCGCCCGGTGCGGTAATCTACCTCGGTCAGCATCAGCGCCGCGACGTCCGGGCCGATCCGGGCCGCGATGTCCTCGGGGTCGACGACCTCGAGCCGGTGCCCTTGCCCCAGCGTCGCGATCAGCCCTTCCGCCATGTAGAGATCGGTCGGGAAATTGCCACTGTCGGACAGAACGACCTTGCGGTCGGGGCGCATCGCCAGCGCGGCGGCCAGCGCCTGATAGACCTTCACCGACAATGTATCGCCCAGAACGACGGAGCCTTCGGGCGCACCGATGAGCTTGCCGATCCGGTCGCCGATCCGCGCGGGCTGCGCCATCCAGCCGGCCTTGTTCCACCCGCCGATGAGCATGTCTCCCCATTCGTGGCGCATCGCCTCCTGCATCCGGACGAGCGCGGCATTGGGCAGCGGGCCTAACGAGTTCCCATCGAGATAGATCACGCCTTCGGGCAGATGGAAGAGATGCTTTCGTGTGACGGATGATGCGGCTGACATGGAAGCTCCGGCTCGGTGACGGGCAAGCTATGACATGAACGCTCGCTCCCGAGAAGGTGCGCGGGACTTTCTTCGCTTCGGTGCTACCGTTCCATGCAGACGGACCAACAGGAGAAAACATGATGCGCCGAGCGCTCGTTTCCACACTTCTCATTGCTGCCCCGACCCTCGCCCAGGCCGAGCCTGCCCGCTACGAGCTCGACCCGGCGCATACGACCGTGGCCTTTCTAATCGATCACGTCGGTTATGCAGCGACCCTTGGCCTGTTCGGCGAGGTCGCGGGAACCTTCACATACGACATGGAGACCCAGGAACTCAGCGACGTCGAGGTTACGGTTCAGACCGGCAGCCTCGAGACCATGAACGACGCACGGGACGAACATGTGCGCTCGGGCGATTTCCTGGCCGTGAACGATCATCCCGAAATGGTGTTCACCGCCGATAGCGGCACCCCGTCAAGCGATACCGAAGGCGAGGTCGCGGGCGAGCTGACGCTTCTGGGACAGACGAACCCCCTTGTACTCGATGTCACGCTGAACAAGGCCGAGGAATATCCGTTCGGCCATGGCCGCTTCGTTCTCGGGCTGACCGTCCGGGGCAGCCTCAACCGGAGCGATTGGGGCATGACCTACGGCGTCGACAACGGGCTTGTCGGCGACGAGGTGACGCTCATCATCGAGACCGAAGCGATGCGTATGGACGAATAAAGCCAGTCCGCGCCGCCGGGGCACCGGCGGCGCGGTGTCGCATCAGGCCGCGGACCGGGCCTCCGCCCTCTCCGCCGCGTAGCCCGTCCATCCGTTCTTCGTATAGCGCGCCGCAACCGCGCCGGCCTCGTCCAGACGGACCAAGGTCAGCCAGCCATTGTCGAACAGGGCCCGCACTTGCGGCTGGCGCTCCAGCACCTCCGAGATCATCGCCTCGGGCGCGTCGATGGCGACAACGAGGCGGCTGGCGGCATGGCGCGGCGCTTCACCGTCATGCACCGATTGCCAAGGCAGACCGGCGCGCAAGGCTCCGCCATTTCCCTCGAGCACACCGATGCCGCCCACGACATTGTGCAGCAGCTTGTTCCCTGCTCCGAAGGTCTCCGGCGCGACCGTCGAGCCGTGGTATTGCAGCGCGATCCAGCTTGCCACGACGACGGGCGCGCTGAGGATCAGCTCGAGCGTTGCGGCATCCTCGTCCTGCCGCCAATCGTAATCGTGCAGGAAGACACGGCCGCCAAGATCGCGCCCGGCCGTGCGGGAGCGCGGCGCGGCGATGAAGCCCCGGCATCCGGCAAGCCCCCATTCGGGCCGGATCTCGGACCAGTCCTGCCCGCGAGCGGCGAGCGCATCGGCGACCCCGTGCGGAAGGCTCTGAGCCCGTTCCGTTCGAGCCATCGCACCGGCCTGCTTGAGCGCCAGCTTGAGGCGCGCGATATCGCCTGCATGGCTGTTGTGCACACCGTCGGTGAAGAGCGCAACCTCGTCGGAAACGGTGTCGTGCAGCCCGGCGACGAAATGGGTGTCCGCCGGGATCTCGATGCCCTCGCCCGCGAGCCTGCCGCGCACCGCCTGATCGTTCAGAAGTGCAGCCAGAAGGCGCGCGTTCACGTCACCTGCATGTCCGCCACAGGCCCCGCATTGCAATGCGCTGCGGTGAGGCGCGTTGGCGACCTCCGATCCGTGACCGCAAATCAGCACAAGTCGCGCGAAGCCAGAGGTCAGCGACATCGCCTTGAGAATACGCGCGGCAGCCGCGACACGCTCCTCGAGGGGCAGATGAAGCGTCGGCGCGTGGCTTGACGAGGCCGGTTTCGGAAGGCCGAGACCGTCGCGAACGAGCTTGCCGACATAAAGCGGCCCTGCGGCCTCGACGAAGGCGAAGGCCGAGACGGCGGCGCGCTTGAAACGCCCCCAGGCGCGGATCGCGCGCAGGTAGATCCTGCTTTCGGTATCGTCGCCCTCAGCCTGCGTATCGACCGCCGGGGCCAGCAGGATCGGGGCGCGCATCTCGACGATGTCGGAGGCATGGCCATGATGCCGGATGGGCAAGCCGAAGAAACCGGCAAAGCCGATGGTCCGCAGGTCGGGATCTGCCGCCTCCAATGCACGGCGCAGAACTTCGGAGCGCACGTCGATGCAGAATGCCGCCTGGATCGCAGGACGTGCACCGGTCACTGCGGCGGACGGGCCGTCAAGCATGTCGGCGAGCTTCCGCTCTGCACTCAGATCGGCGGCCTCCTGCAACGCCGCGCTCAGCCGCATCTCCTGATCGGGCTCGATCGGCATTGTATATTCATGCAAAGCTGCGTGCCATGCGTCGCAAGTGAGCGCTCCGCCTTGTTCGAGAAGGGCCTCATCCCAGATCAGCCGGATCGTGAGCAGTTCGAAGAGCGTGCGGTCGCGGCCGCCATCCCGCTCCGCGATCCAGCCGAGATGCCGCGCATATTGCGCCCAGCCCGACAATGTCACGAGAAGCCGATGAAAGTAGAGCTGAGCCGCCTCCCGCGTCAGCCCGAGCGCGTCGCACGCCGCGCAGAAGGCCGCGCGCACATCCGTCGGCGCCTCGGCAACGCGCGCATTGAAGCCATGAAGCCCCGCAAGACCGGGCGTGAGGTCGCGGCTGCCATAGGCCCGCCAGGACCGCCAAGCATCGCCTTTGGCCGCGGGCCAGAACGCCTGACCCTGATCGAAATGCGCCGCGGCCCAGGAGCCGAACCGCTCTTCGATCAGCCCAGGCCAATCGATGCCGCTGGCCGCGCGCGCCAGATCGGCCACCGTCGGCAGAGGCTGTACCGAGGGCGCATTGACCCGCGCCGCGCGGCGCAGCGCATCTGACGTGATGCCGTGCCGGGCCGCGGCATCGGCCAGATCCTCCGGCGTGATCTCACCGCTATCAATCATCTCGGAGACGGATTTCCGAGGCAGGAACATCGCCCCACCGCCGACCCGTGCGAGGCGTGCCGCGGCAACGGCGCGGTCCTCCCTGGCCTGTCCAAGCCACGGGTTGACCGCGACCGTCGCCTCCAGAGGAAAAGCAGGCGGCACCTGGCGGATTGCATCCTCGGCAGCCGCGAAGAACTCGAGCGCTTCGCCGGGCCATGTCATGTGCATGTTCATTGGATCTCCTCCTTTCCGGGGGTCCAGCGGCCGCTGAGCCGTTCAAGGACCGCGTTGATATAAAGGCCGTTCATCAGATGGACGCGCATCCCCGCGGCTGCCGGATGTCCGGCCCAGAGCGGGAAGGTGGTCTGCGCGACGGCGGCGATGGCGAAACTGACGAGCGCAAGGATGATGGTCGCCCAGATCAGCCCGTCCGGTGCGGGCGGTGGCGGCAACGTTCCTGAAGAGGCCAGCGTCGCGCCCTGCTGCAGCGCGAAATACGCCACGGTCGCGGCGACCGACATCGCCACCGTTCGCCAGGCCAATGCGCGCGGCGCGAGATCGGCCAGACCTTGGGCGATCAGGTAGACCACGCCGAAGATGAGGATCGCGCCCAGCGCCACGGTCTGCGGCGGCTTCGATCCGATCCCGAAGGCGAGGCCGACCACCATGTAAAGCGCCAGTGCGAGGCCGAAGGCCCGCGCGACCGCGCCGAGCTTCGGCACCGCAACCGGGCCGGGCCGCCGGATCGCCGCGACCTCGCGCACCGCATCGCCCGAGGCAAGGAAGGCATGCGCCTTGTAAAGTGAGTGCGCGACGATATGCAGAAGCGCCAGCGGGAACAGGGCGAGCCCGCATTGCAGGACCATGAAGCCCATCTGGGCCGATGTGGACCAAGCGAGCGCGGTCTTCACCGCCGGTTGCGTCAGGGCGACCGCCGCACCGATGAGAGCGCTGAACCCGCCGATGAGCGCAAGCACCGCTAGCACGCCGGGCACCGCGACCAGAACGTCGGCAAAGCGAATGAGAAGGAAGCCGCCCGCGTTCACAACGCCCGCATGCAGGAGAGCGGAGACCGGCGTCGGCGCCTCCATGACCTCGGTCAGCCAGGCGTGCGTCGGCACGAGCGCGGATTTGAAGATCGCCGCGACCGCCAGAAGAAGCGCTGCAAGCCAGAGTGTCCCGGTGCCTTGCCCGGCTTGCGCGGCCGCATTGATCGCCGCGATATCTGACGTGCCGAACCCCGCAACGAGAAGGCCGACCGCCAGGAGGAGCGACCCGCTCGCGACGATGCCGCTCAGAGCCTTCTTGCGCGCGGCGCGCTGCGCACCCGACCGCCCGGGATAGAACAGCAGAAGCCTGTGAAGCGCGGCACCGGTCGCAACCCAGCCAAGCGCAAGTTGCACGACGTTCCCCGCCGTGACGAGCAGGAGAACGCAGGCGATGGTGGCCGACATCCAGCCCATGAACGCAGGCTGACGGGTTTCGCCGTCCATCGCCACACGCGAAAAGCGCAGCACGATCCAGCCGACGAAAGCGACAGTGAGTGCCATTGCCACGCTGACGATGTCGAGACGCACGGAGAACCCGATCTCGGCAAAACCGATAAGCGGGCTGGTGACCGGACCAGACAGCCACAAGAAGGCGCCTGCCGCGAGCGCGACGACCAAGGCGCCAAGCGCGGCAATCTCAGGGACGCGCAAGAGCCGCGCGCCCCTGGCAGGTGGCCGCTGTGCCATCAGCAATGCTGCGGCAGCCAAGAGAGCCGGCGCGATGAGTAGGGGAAGGCTCATGATATCTCTCCTTCGTTCAATCGAAGGGACATCTAGAGGGCGGCTTGTTTGAGATAAATTATATTGTTTGGAATGTTTCGTTCTATTAATTAGAACAAATGCGTCTCAACTATCATCATCTGCGCTATTTCCAGGAGGTCGCCCAGGAAGGCACGCTGACCCACGCGGCGGCGCGCCTGAACGTCTCGCAATCGGCGCTCTCCTCGCAGATCCGGCTTCTGGAAGAGCGGCTTGGGCATAAGCTCTTCGAGCGAACGGGGCGCAAGCTCGTGCTGACCGAAGCCGGACGCATCGCGCTCGATCACGCCGAGCGCATCTTCGACATGGGTGACGACCTGATCGCCATGCTCGCACAGACCGGCGATGTGGCACCGCCGCTGCGCGTGGGGGCGCTGTCGACGCTGTCGCGGAACTTCCAGCTGCAATTCCTGCGGCCGGTCCTCGGCGCGGCAGCGACCGAACTCGTGCTCACGTCGGGCAACAGCCAGACGTTGCTGACCGCGCTCGAGGATGTGGCGCTCGACGTGGTTCTTCTGACCGAATTGCCCCCGCGGGATCGCCTGCCCGGGCTCGTGGCGCATCGCCTCTCCGAGCAGCCCGTGGCGATCCACGGAACGGAGCGCCGCCTGCGGCACCCCGACCTCGCGACGCTTCTGTCCGAAGAGCCGGTGATCCTGCCCACGGAAAGCTCCATCCGGACCGGGTTCGACAGTCTCGTGGATCGGCTTGGCATCACCCCGCGCATCGCCGCGATCGTTGACGACATGGCGATGGTCCGGCTCTTGGCGCGGGACGATATCGGTCTCGCGATTACGCCTCCGGTCGTCCTCGCCGACGAATTGGCGCAAGGACTTCTGGTGCGCGCGCCCTTCGAGCTCGACATCGTTGAGAGCTTCTTCGCGGTGACGGCCAAACGGACTTTTCCGCATCCGCTTCTCGGTCGGCTGCTCTCACCGTCCAAGACATAACGCAAATTCGCACTTCAGGATTCGGAACCCCGCGTTTTCGCACATATCACGTCGCGATTTGCGGAGTTGGCTTGGCGATCTTGATCGTCAAGTCTTGGGCATCGCTTGTTCAGGAGAAACCGTCATGAGCTGGAACCCTGCCCTCGATCCCCATTGCCCGACCGGCGACGAAGTCGATGCGATCGAGACCGTTATCATCCCGCGCGCTCGCGATCTCGGCGGGTTCGAGGTGCGCCGCGCCCTACCGGCACCCCGCCGGCAGATGGTGGGCCCGTTCATCTTCTTCGACCAGATGGGACCGGCGGAGTTCCTTCCAACGCGCGGGCTCGACGTAAGACCGCACCCGCATATCGGTCTGGCAACCATCTCCTATCTCTACAGGGGCCGGATGCACCACCGCGACAGCCTCGGCACCGATGCCTGGATCGAGCCGGGCGCGGTCAACTGGATGGTCGCAGGCCACGGGATCACCCATTCCGAGCGCACCGACGATGCCACCCAGACAGAGACCATGCCCTTTTTCGGTATCCAGACCTGGGTGGCGCTGCCGAAGGATCACGAGGATCGCGCGCCGGAATTCGAACATGCCCCGGCGGATGCGCTGCCTGTGCTCGACGGCGAAGGCAAACGTGTGCGGCTGATCCTCGGCTCGGCCTGGGGCGAACGCGCGCCGGTGAACACCGCGTCCGAGATGTTCTATGTGGATGCACGGCTTGAGCCCGGCGCGGCGATCCCGCTGCCAGAGGATCACGAGGACCGCGGTGTCTACGTGGTGGAAGGCGCGGTGACCGTCGCGGGGGAAACCTTTGAGGCAGGACGCATGATGGTTTTCCGGCCCGGCGACCGCGTGTCGCTGCGCGCGGGGCCGCAAGGCGCGCGGATCATGCTTCTGGGAGGCGAGACGCTCGAAGGATCACGCTATATCTGGTGGAACTTCGTTGCGTCTTCGAAAGAGCGGATCGAGGAGGCCAAAGAGGCCTGGCGCGCGGGCGACTGGCAGAATGGGCGCTTCCATCTTCCGCCGGGCGACGATGCGGAGTTCATCCCGCTCCCCGAAAAGTAACGGGTGTGGAGCGCGCCGTGGCAGCGCGCCCCACACTCGGTCGGCTCAGTTCTGAAGCGACCAAAGATAGGCGAGAAGGTCGCGGCGATCCGCCTCGTCGCGGAGGCCCGGATAGCTCATCTTCGTGCCGGGCGCGTAGTCGCGCGGATTGGTGAGCCAAGCGTCCATCGCTTCGGGCGTCCATTGCTCGCCCTGCAGATCCTGCAAGGCGGAGCTGTAATTGTAGCCCTCAATGGACGCGATATCGCGGCCGATCGAGTTCACGAGGTGCGGGCCGACACGGTTCTGTTCCTGGTCGGCGACATGGCAGGCGCGGCACTGGTTCCAGGTCTGGCTGCCGGCTTCGGCATCACCATCGAGAAAAGCCATCTGCGCCTCGGGCCACGCACCATCGGACGCACCGCCCTCCGAGCTTGCTTCGGTGCTGTCCTCCGCCTCAACCTCGGACGCCGCGTCGTCGCTGGACGAGGCATCGGCGGTTTCGGTGTCCTCAGTGGCAGCCTCGCCTTCATCCGCGGCAGCCGCATCGGTATCCTCGGACGCGGACGGCTCCTCTGCGGCGGCCGTCTCGGTTTCTTGGGCAGGCGCGTCCGCTTCGTCCGCAGCAGCTGTCTCGGTCTCCTCGGCAGGCGCGTCCGCCTCATCCGAAGCAGCTGTCTCGGTCTCCTCGGCAGGCGTTTCCGCTTCGTCCGCAGCAGCTGTCTCGGTCCCCTCGGCAGGCGCGTCCGCCTCATCCGCAGCAGCCGTCTCGGTCTCTTCAGCAGGCGCACCCGCTTCGTCCGCAGCAGCTGTCTCGGTCTCCTCGGCAGGCGCATCCGCTTCATCCGAAGCAGCTGTCTCGGTCTCCTCGGGCGCAGCCTCCTGCTCGGTGTCGGGTTCTTGCGCCACCTCATCCGTCTCGGCAGAGGCCGTCTCGACCGCCGCGTTCCGGCTTCCCTCATCCGCCATCTGCGGATCGGGCACGACGAGCGCAAACCAGGCTGCCGCCAAGACCAGCGCACCACCGAAGACGCAGATCGCGCCGAAGACGCCCTGATCGAAGTTATCCATATCCTTGAACATGATCTCGTTCTCCCTGTCCTGTCTCCGTCCGATCTGTATCGCGCGGGCGAAGAGAAAAGACCCGCTCTCGACCTTTTGCGCGGCGGCGTTGCGCCCGGCACCGGACGCCGCTTGGGAACGAAGCTGCACCGCGCGGTCTTTACACGCAAGCGCACCGCACCAGTTCTCTGCGTTACCGCGCGATCCTGCCCGCCAAGACAATGCCCGCCGCCCGGAGATCGGGCCGTGGACACCGGAGACACAGATGAAGCTCAACCTCCTCGCCATCGCAATCGCTGCAAGCCCGACCGTTCTGGGCGCGCAGGATCTCGTGACCCGGAACCGCGTCGGCCTGCCGGATGCTCCGAACACGCTGACGTTCCGGCTGACGGCCTACGATCTTTATTCAACGGATCAGGACACGAAGGCGGCCTTCGAAGAGCTTTTCAGCGAGTTCATCGAGGCGCGCCCCGACTGGAAAATCGAAACGCAGCTCCAGACCGGAAATATCGGCCAGGAACAGGCGCGGCTTCTGCAGCAGGTGCGCGCGGGGCGCGGTCCCGATTGCGCGATGATCGACAGCTCGCAGCTGGCCGTCTTCAAGAATGCCGGTGTCCTGCAACCGATGAACGCGGTTTTCTCCGAGGAGGAGGTTGCCGACCTTTTTCCGTATGTGCGCGATGCCATCACCGATGAGGGCGGCAACGTTCTGGCCTGGTGGTGGTTCACCGATCTGCGCGTCCTCTACCGCGACACTTCGGTGGTGCCCGACGCGCCGCAGACTTGGGACGAGGTTCAGGTGGCCGCGGAGGCCGCCGTCGAAGAGGGCAAGGAAGGCATTCTTTTCAATGGCGGGCGCTGGGAAGGCACCGCTTTCGACTGGCTCGCCAATTACTGGGCGCAAGGCGGCACGCTTGTGGACGAGAACGGCGCACCCGTCTTCGCCGAAGGTGAGAACCGCCAGAAGTTCCTTGATGCCGTGGCCTATTATCAGCGTCTCGTGGAGGCCGGTGCGGCGCCCCAGCGGGTGACCTCGATCACAGATTACGATGCGTTCAACGCCGCCGCGGCGGCAGGCACGGCGGCAATGTTCGTCGGCGGCAACTGGCAATACGGTCAGTTGCGAAACACGCTGCCGGAAGAGGATTTCGCCGATTGGGCGGTCTCGGAACTACCTGGCCCCACGGCTGACCAGCGCGCCACGGGCACAGGCGGCTGGAGCATTGCCGCGTTGTCCGACGATCCCGAAAAGGCGGAGCTCTGCGGCGAGATCGTGAAGGAGATCTATGCCGGTCCCGGCAATGCCTACCAGGGTCTCTTGCCGACATCGGAAGCCATCTACGAGCGCTACGACGCGTATGACGGCCCCGAATTCGAGCTATTCGCCGAGGCGCTGCAGAACGGCGTGGCCCGGCCCGGCGCGGAGATCTACCCGGAGATTTCCAACCAGATCCAGATCCTGATCGGCGATGTCCTGTCCGGCTCCGCCTCCCCCGAAGAGGCGCTCGAGGCCGCGGCGTCCGCGGTTCAGGCGGCTTACGAGCGGCAGTGACGGCAACGTCGGAGCGCGCACCGGGCCAGGTGCATCCCGCGCCCTGGCTCGTGCCGGCGGTGCTTGTCCTTGCGGCCTTCTACGCCGTGCCGGTCTTCGATGTGGCACGCCTTGCGTTCAGTGACGCGAGCCTCGTCGATCCCGCGACCGAGGTATCGACTGCAGCCTTTCGCGCTGTCCTGAGCAATCCGGCGCTTCCCGGCGTCGTCGCCACGACGCTCCTCTTCGTCGTCGTGAATGTCGTTGCGCTTCAGATCCTCGGTCTTGCCATCGCGCTCCTCATCGCGCGGGGCGAGCGGCGCGAACTGCCCGGCATGGCGGCCTTCCGGACGTTGGTTTTGGCAGCATGGGTGGTCCCCGGCATCGCCAACGGGCTTATCTGGCAGATCCTCTTCGACGAGGCCCCATACGGCACGCTGAACTCCATTCTGGGCGGTCTCGGGCTCGGCCCGGTCGCTTGGCTCTCCGATCCGCAGATGGCGCTCGTCTCCGCCGTGATCGCCAACCTGTGGCAGGGCACCGCCTTTTCGATGATCGTGCTTTATGCCGCGCGGCGCGGCATCGATCCGACACTCTACGAGGTCGCCGCACTCGATGGCGCGGGGCCCTGGCGGACGTTTCGCGCGATCACGCTGCCGCTTCTGCGCCGGGCCATCGCGGTGAACACGGTGCTGGTATCCGTCCAGACGCTCAACACCTTCGACTCGATCCTCGCACTGACTGGCGGCGGGCCGGGGCGGGCAACGGAAGTCTTGGCGCTCTTCACGTTCAACACCGTCTTCTACAACCTCGACCTCGCTGCGGGCTGCGTTCTCGCGCTTTTGCTCTTCGCGCTCGGCATGGCGTTTACCCTGCTGATCGGCTGGCTCAATCGAGGAGCGAGCGAGACATGAGCGCCGCCCGAACCGCAGATATCCTGACCTATGTGGCTCTGATCGCTCTCGGCGTGTTCTTCGCCGTGCCTTTCGCCTGGCTCATCAGCCTCGCGCTACGCACGCCCGCCGAGGTCTATCTCGGCGCGGCGCGCTTCATTCCGTCCGAGCCGACTCTCGCGAATTTCGCCACGATCCTCTCCGATCCGGCGTTTCTCATCTACCTCTGGAACGGGCTGAAACTGTCCGCCGCGGGCGGCGGGCTGGCGGTCGCGCTGGCAATCCCGGCGGCCTATGCGTGCTCCCGCATCGATTTTCGCGGACGCGGCGCGGTGATGGTGTCGCTGCTGGCGGTGCAGATGATCTCGCCCCTGGTGATCCTCGTGCCGCTTTATCGATGGATGAATGCGCTCGACCTTCTGAACCGGGATATCTCGGTGATCGCGATTTACGGCGCGCTGGGTATGCCGCTCGCGGTGTGGCTTCTGAAGGTCGCTTTCGATGCGATCCCGCGCGAGCTTGAGGAAGCGGCAGAGATCGACGGCGCGTCGCGGGTCGATATCCTGATGCGGATCACGCTGCCGCTTGCGCGCCCCGGGATCGCCTCCGCCTTCATCCTCGCGATGGTGATGAACTGGTCGCAATTCCTGATCCCCTTCGTGCTTCTGGAGCGGGACGCCGACTGGCCGATCTCGGTGGCGATCTTCAACTTCGCAGGCTCGGTGAGCGCCTCGACCACCCAGCTGCTCGCCGCCGCTTGCCTCGTGGCGGTGTTGCCGGCGGTCACGATCTTCGTGCTTCTGCAACGTATGATCGTCTCCGCATTGATCGCGGGCGCAGTGAAAGGCTGACGCGCTTGCCGCGATATGAACCCTTGCGGAATTCGAAACATCTTATAATCTGCATAAATGATTATACGTCGCAGAACCTT
This sequence comes from Roseivivax halotolerans, assembly GCF_900115815.1. Taxonomy (GTDB): domain Bacteria; phylum Pseudomonadota; class Alphaproteobacteria; order Rhodobacterales; family Rhodobacteraceae; genus Roseivivax; species Roseivivax halotolerans. Next base: position 417,936 of record NZ_FOXV01000002.1, read on the forward strand.
CCTGGGCTCGGGGCTTGCCTTTGCCTCGCTCGCCTCCACCGCGCTCCTGCCAACCCGCGCCGTCTCCGAAATGTCTCTGGGGGACGCGCGCCTTCGCACTGTTTCGGATGGCAACCTCATCCTGCCCGAAAGCTTCGTGATCGGCGATCTGCCCGAAGACGAGGCGGTGCCCATCGTCAAAGCTGCGGGATACGCCCCTGACAATCTCGAAGCGCCTTGCAACCTTGCGCTTTGGGAGGACGGCGATGCCCGTGTCCTCTTCGATGCAGGCTCTGGCAGCGGCTTCATGCCGTCGGCGGGCGAGATCGTCGGCAACCTCGAAGCCCTCGGCCTCGCGCCGGACGACATCACGCATGTCATCTTCACGCATGGCCATCCCGACCACCTGTGGGGGGCACTCGACGATTTCGACGAGCCGCTTTTTCTGAACGCGCAGCATTACATGGGCGCGGAAGAGCATGCCTATTGGTCCGACCCGGCCACGCTCGACACGATCGGCGCCGCGCGGCAGAGCTTTGCCGCCGGTGCGGCGCGCAGGCTCGAGGTTCTGGGCGACGGCCTGACACTCGCGGGCGCGGGCGACGAGATCCTGCCGGGTCTGTCGATGGTCTCCCTTCCCGGCCACACGCCGGGTCACATGGGCGCGCGGATCGTAAGTGGCGGAGAGAGTGTTCTCATCGTCGGTGACGCGATCGGGAACGCGCATCTGGCACTCGCGCGCCCGGGATGGCCGAGCCCCGCCGATCAAGACCCCGATCAGGGGATCGCGACCCGCATCTCGCTGCTGGAGGACCTGGCCGCGAGCGGCGAGACGATGGTCGGCTTCCATCTGCCCGATGGCGGCATCGGCCGCATCGAAGCCGCGGCGGCCGGCTACAGCTTCCGCGCCCTCTGAAAGTTATTCGGCCGCCTGCGGCACCCGCGCGAGCTGACACTGGCTCCAGAGCTCTCCGAGCGCAGCCAGCAGCTTGGCGACATCCGTGCCCGAATGCACCGGCGAGGGCGTGATCCTAAGACGCTCGGTCCCTTTGGGCACGGTGGGATAATTGATCGGCTGGATGTAGATCCCGTGGCGAGACATCAGAACATCAGACAGATAGCGGCATTTGACGGGATCGCCGACCATGACCGGGATGATGTGACTGGGGTTGTCGAGATGGGGGATGCCCAGCCGGTCGAGCCCTGCACGCACCTGTGAAACACGCGCCTTTTGCGCCGCACGCTCCGACTGGGACATCTTGAGATGCCGGACACTGGCGAGCGCCCCCGATGCGACGGCGGGTGGCAGAGCCGTGGTGAAGATGAAGCCGCTCGCGAAAGACCGGATGAAGTCGACCAGCGCCGCGGAGGCGGCGATATAGCCCCCCATAACGCCGAACGCCTTGCCGAGCGTTCCTTCGATCACGGTCAGGCGATCCATGAGGCCCCGCTCTTCGGCGACCCCGCCGCCGCGCGGGCCGTACAATCCGACCGCATGAACCTCGTCGAGATAGGTCATGGCACCGTAGCGATCCGCAAGATCGCAGATCTCCGCGATCGGGGCGATATCCCCATCCATAGAATAGACGCTCTCGAAGGCGATAAGCTTGGGCGTCTCCGCCGGCAGCGCCGCGAGATGCGCTTCGAGATCGGCGAGATCGTTGTGTCGCCAGATCACCTTCCGCGCACCGGAATGGCGAATGCCCTCTATCATGGAGGCATGGTTGAGCGCATCCGACAGGATCACCAGGCCCGGAATGCGCGCGCCGAGCGTTCCAAGGGTCGCCCAATTCGAGACATACCCGCTCGTGAACAGGAGCGCCGCCTCCTTGTCGTGAAGCCCCGCGAGTTCCGCCTCTAGTTCGACATGGGCGCGCGTGGTTCCAGAGATATTGCGCGTCCCGCCCGCCCCGGCCCCGACCTCGTCCACGGCACGATGCATGGCATAGAGCACATCCGGGTGCTGCCCCATGCCGAGATAGTCGTTGGAGCACCAGACGGTCACGTCACGGCTCGTGCCCTCGCAGCGCTCGAGGGCCCGAGGGAACTGTCCGCAGCGGCGTTCGAGATCGGCGAAGCGGCGGTAGTTTCCCTCCTCGCGAAGACGGGTCAGCGCGTCCGAGAAGAAGCGGTCGGGGTGAAACGTCATGTGCCGCCGGCCTCGGCCACGATCTCGGAAAGAAGGTCCTCGACGGCCTGCATCGGGCCGTCCGGGTAGTCGCGATGCATGATCTGCACGACCCCGTCGCGGTCGGTGACGGCAATGCCGTAAGGGCAGTGCACGATGTTCATCGGGTCGGCTTCCATGACCTGTCGGCTGATTACGGCCGAGCAGAAGATGAAGATGTCCGCCTCGGTGAAAAGCATCTCCTCCGAGCCGACATCCTCGCCCGTGCGGTTCAGCATCTCGCCAACATGGCTGGTATAGTCGATCACCAGCCCTTTGTTCACGATGGCATTCTCCACCGCGAAACTGGCATCGCCGAAACTGCCCTCGAAATCATACGTGATCGCCTCCTGCGCGAAGGCTGGCGCGGCCATGAATGCGGCGGCGATGATAGATGATCTGAACATGTCGCTCCCCCCTTGGAATTCAGGTCTGCGCCGGGCGAACGGGCCGCCCGGCGCGTCGGCCTCAGCCGAACATGTCGCTGGTGATGGCCGCATACCAACCGACGCTCTCTTGGTAGGTCTGCGCGCGCGTGGCCTCGTCCTCGCCGGTCTCCGAGATGAAACCGCCGGTGCTGGCGATCTTCTCCTCGGTCGCCTCGTAGGAGGCACCGACCTTCACACCGTCCTCGGGCGCGATGAGCGACCAGCAGGTGTTGGAGAACTTCGCCGGGAAGACGCGGCTGTCGGTCAAAGCGCCAAGCACGGCATTGGCACAGACCTTGGCCTGGCTGTTGGCCGAGAAGCCGGATTTCGGCATGTCGCCCTGCGCGGCGGCGTCCCCGAGAACATGGATCGCCTCGTCCATCTTGGACGACATGTCGGCCGCGTTGACCGGGGCCCAGTCGCCCTCGGTGATGCCGGCCGCGTGCGCGATCTCGCCCGCCTTCTGAGCCGGAATGACGTTGCAGACATCGACCTGCTCCACGACGCCGTCGATATCGAGTGTCATCTCGGAGGGGTTCACCGATACGTTCTCGCCGCCGAAATCAGGACCGATCCGCTCGATCATGCCGCCGTAATGCTTCTGCCAGCCCTCCTCGAAAAGCGCCTGCTTGGAGAAATTGGCCTTGGGATCGACGATCAGGATCTTCGCCGTCGGATTTATCTCTTTCAGGGTATGCGCCACCATCGAGACCCGCTCATAAGGTCCGGGCGGGCAGCGATAGGGATTGGGCGGCGCGACCATTGCAAAGCGGCCGCCTTCCGGCATCGCAAGGATCTGAGCCTTCAGAAGCTCTGTTTGCGAGCCGCCCTTGTAGGCATGGGGCATGGCGCTCTGCGCCGAGACGTCCCAGCCCGGAACCGCGCCATCCTTGAAGTCGATGCCCGGCGACAGGATCAGCCGGTCGTAGGGCACGGTGGCTCCGCTTGCCAGCGCCACGGTCTTGGCGTCTCGGTCTACGCCCACGGCCCAGTCATGCACGACATTGATGCCGTAGTCGGCGGCAAGCGTGCCGTAGCCGTGGCCGAGGCCATCCATGTCCCGGACACCGCCAAGATAGAGGTTCGAGAAGAAACAGGTGTAGTATTGCCGCGTCGGCTCGATCAGGGTGACGTTCACAGCACCCCCTGAATCCTTGGCAATGTAGCGCGCGGCGGTCGCCCCGCCCGCACCGCCACCGACGACGACGACACGCGGCGCGCCCTGTGCCATGACCATCGGAGCGGCCAGAACGGCGCTTCCGGCGGCGAGACCGCTCAGAACGGTCCGTCTGTTGAGTTTCATGTTGTCTCCTCCCGGTGTTGTGCGGGCCCTTATTCGACCTCGCTGAAATACTTGGCGAGCGCGGCGATCTCCTCTTCGCCGAGCCGCTTCGCAATCGTCTCCATCACTTGATGCTGCCGCTCGCCGATCCGGTAATCCACGAGCGCGCCGACGATATAGCTTTCGGGCAGCATGTGGATCTGAGGGATCGCGCCCTGAGGGTTCGGCGAATGGCAGGCGGTGCATTCGGAGGCGAGGTAGGCCCCGTAATCCGCATCGGCCTCGATCGCCATGATCTCGGCGATCTCCGGATGCACGAGGCTTTGATCGGCCAGCACAATCTGCGCGCTGGTTACCGCGCCGGAGCAGAGTGCCGTGAAGACACCGCCCCTCATTCCGGGCTCTCGGACTGGATGTAGGCGGTGACCGCCGCGATCTCGTCCTCGCTCCGCAGGCCGGCAAACGACATCTTGGTGCCCTGGTAGGTCTCGCGCGGGTTGGCGAGAAACTCGGCCAGATGCTCCTCGGTCCAGATGACGCCGTCCTCACCAGCCGATTGCATCGCGCCGGAGTAGGAAAAACCATCGACGCCCGCGACCGTCCGGCCGATCAGGCCGTTCAGCTCAGGACCGACACGGTTTTGCGCGTCCGGGCCGACCTGGTGGCAGGCCTGACATTTGCGGAAGACCTTCGCGCCTTCCTCGACCAGCGCCGGATCGACGGCGGCGACCTCCTCGGCGGCCGATGCGGGTTCTTCGGCAGCAGGTTCCGCCGCAGCTTCTTCCTCGGCCGGAGCCTCGGGTTCGACGGCGCTTTCCTGCATCGACGCGCCACCGCCGCCTTCAAGATCGATGCCGCCGCCATCGCTGTCCGGCGTCACGTCGAGGACGCGGGCGCGCATGACGATCTCCACGCTGTCCTTGCAATTCTCCATGCAGACCTCGCCCGAGAAACGATCAAGCTCCGTGTCGGCGCGATCGTCCATGTAGAAGTTGCCCGCATTTGGCATCTCGATCTCACCGAAACTGTCCCGCGACAGGACGAAATCGTCTTCCACGACCTCGTTGAGATAGAGGATATAGGCAGTGATCGCGTAAACATCGTCATCGCTCAGCGATTGCGCGTTGCCGAAGGGCATCGCCCGGTGGACGTAATCGAAGACGGTCGAGGCATAGGGCCAGTAAGAGCCCACGGTCTTGACCGGATCCTCGGCATCGAGCGTGCCGAAGCCCATGGAGTGAGAACGGCGGTGGAAAAGTCGGCCACGGGAGCGGCGGGATGAGCCTGCTGCGGGCGGCGTAAAAGTCGGCCACCTTTGCCCTTTCTGGTGACA